>MPMX01000007.1 GCA_002238725.1 Rhodospirillaceae bacterium bin65 | reverse complement strand
TGGTCAACACGGCCGAGGAGACGCAGAAGGCCGCCCGCGCCGCGGCGAAGGTGGTCGGCGAGGCCAACGTCGCGGTCGACGATCCGCCGGTCATGGGCTCGGAGGATTTCGCCTTCATGCTCCAGGCCAAGCCCGGCAGCTATGTCTGGATCGGCAACGGCGTCGGCGAGGAAGGCGGCTGCATGGTGCATAACCCGCACTACGATTTCAGCGACGAAATCCTGCCGCTCGGCGCCAGCTACTGGGCCACCCTGGTCGAGCAGGAACTGGCCCGGGGATAGGGCGGCCTGGAGTGTGTCCGTTTCCATCGAAACCGCCGACGCATTCGAGGACGCCCTTCGATACGCCGCTTCGCGGCTACTCAGGGTGAGGGGTAAAGTGGAGTTGCGGTTCGGAATTTCTTCAATTTTTCCTCATCCCGAACAGCCCCGGATTTCGTCCGGGCGTATCGAGGGACGCCACGCCGCTCGGCTCCCAACCAAGACGTATACGCTTCAGGCCGTCCCTTCCCGGATCGCGTGGAACCTGTGGGTCATATAGGCGGCGGCGACGACGGGCATGACCAGGTTGAGGACCGGCACGGTCATCAGCATGGCGATGACGAAGCCGGCGCGGAAAACCCGCCCGCCATTGGCGCGGCGGAGCGCGGTGCGCTCATCCTTTTCCAGCCGGCGCATGGCCACCAGGTCGTAATATTCCCGGCCGGCCAGATAGCCGTTCAGGGTCCATGAAATCAGGAAGTTGACGCCCGGCAGCAGCAGATAGAGCGGCAGGACCAGCAAGTTCAGAAGCAGCAGCAGTCCGGTGAAACGGAGCACGCCGACGATATCTTCGCCGATCGGTATGTCCCGCACGGGCGGCAGGTGCGGATAGTGCCGCCGCTCGACCGCCGCGACGACATAAGACAGGAAAAAGCCGGTGATCATCAGCAGGACCGCCGGCGCCACCAGCAGCACGGCGAAGAAGATCGCCAGCCCGGTGAAGGTGTCGACGATCCAGTTGGCCCAGCCCCAGCGGAAAATCTCGAAGCCGGTCAGCAGCCAGTCCACGACCGTCCACAGCCCGGCCAGCGCCGCCACGGTAAGCAGAATGCTGACCAGCACGACCCAACCGATCCGCGGGTTGAGCAGGGCGCCGAACGCCCGGGCGAGCGACCCGGCGGTATGGACGGTTTCGTTCGATGCCATGGGCGCTCCCTTTCGCCGAATACCGCCACGCAAAAACGATGCAGTGCGCGGGTGGCCCGGGCCATGCGTACCGCCGCACTTGCCGCCGCGGCGCACCGCCTGTAGTTGGGGCTGCAGTTGGGGCTATAGTTGGGGACGGGCCCTCAATTTTCCACCAGTCCGGACAACTTCCCGATGAATGACGCCGCTTTCGATGTTGTCGGCCTCGGCAACGCCATCGTCGACGTGATCGCGCCGGCCGGCGAGACCTTTATCGCGCAGCACGGCCTCCGCAAGGGCGGCATGACGCTGGCGGACACGGCGGCGTCCGAGGCGCTCTACGGCGCCATGGGGCCGGCGACGGAAATGTCCGGCGGCTCGGCGGCCAACACCATGGCCGGGATTGCATCCCTCGGCGGCCGGCCGGTCTTTTTCGGCCGGGTGCGCGACGACCAACTCGGCGAGGTGTTCACCCACGACATCCGCGCCATCGGGGTCGGCTATGATACTCCGCCGGCGCGGAACGGCGAACCGACCGGCCGCTGCCTGATCCTGGTGACCGAGGATGCCGAGCGCACCATGCAGACTTTCCTGGGCGCATCGGCGCAGTTCGGCCCGGAGGATATCGACGATGCCGTCGTCCGCGATGCCGGAATCACCTATCTGGAGGGCTATCTGTTCGATCCGGCGCCGGCCAGGGCAGCTTTCTACAAGGCCGCGCAGACTGCACACGCCGCCGGCCGCAAGGTTGCACTCAGCCTGTCGGATTCATTTTGCGTCGACCGGCACAGGACGGAAATCCGAGAGCTTGTCGACGGCTATATCGATATCCTTTTCGCCAACGAGGAGGAGATCGTCTCGCTCTACGAGGTGGCCGATTTCGCCGCCGCGCTGGATGCCGTGCGCGGCCGGTGCGAGATCGCGGCGCTGACCCGCAGCGAAAAGGGCTCGGTGATCGTTTCCGGCAGCGAGGCGGTAGACGTCGGCGCGAAGCCAGTCGACAAGGTGGTGGACACGACCGGCGCCGGCGATCTCTACGCCGCCGGATTCCTCCACGGCGTCTCGCACGGGCGCAGCCTTGCCGAATGCGGCCGCCTCGGCAGCATCTGCGCCGCCGAGGTCATCGGCCATTTCGGCGCGCGGCCGGCGGTATCGCTCAAGGACCTGGTGGCGGAAAAGACGGGTTGACACTTTCCGGTTGCGGCCGGAAGCAGGGCTGCGGGCCGGGCCGGCCGCACCGTTGAGGGACAGAGAATGACAAACGCTGCGGACAGGCCGGCGCCGACATGGCGGCAGGCGCTCGGCGCCTATCGCGATCCGCGCGTCGTCACCATGTTTTTCATGGGCATTTCGGCCGGCCTGCCGTTGATTCTGGTCTTCACCACCCTGTCGGTCTGGCTGCGCGATGTCGGGGTCAGCCGCACCGCCATCGGCTTTTTCAGCTGGGTCGCGGCAACCTACGGTTTCAAGTTCCTGTGGTCGCCGCTTGTCGACCGGTTGCAGCTCCCCCAACCGCTCGGGCGGCTGGGGCGCCGGCGAAGCTGGATCCTGCTCGCCATCCTGGGCGTGATCGCCGGGCTGATCGGCATGGCGCTCACCGACCCGAAGAGCGACCTGTGGCAGATGGCGCTGTTCGCCTTCGTCGTGGCGTTCAGCAGCGCAACCCAGGATATCGCGCTCGACGCATTCCGGATCGAAAGCGCGCCGGAGCACATGCAGGGCGCAACGGCCGGCGCCTACCAGGCCGGCTACATGCTGGCGGTCAAGATCGTCGGCGGCGCGCTTGCGCTCTATCTCGCCGAATATATCGATTGGGGTACGGCCTATGCCGTCATGGCCGCCTTCATGCTCATCGGCATCGTCACCATTTTGATCCGGCCCGAGCCCACGGCGGCCCGGACCGAGGCGACCGACGAGCTGCTGGCGAAGATCCAGGCGGCGGCCGGACTGCGGGGCGGCCGCCAGACTGCTCTCACCGGGATCGCGACATGGTTCAGCACCGCCGTGATCGGGCCGTTCACCGAGTTCTTCACCCGCAACGGCAGCTGGACCCTGCTGATCCTGCTGCTGATCGGGGTCTACCGCCTGTCCGACATCACGCTGGGCGTCATGGCGGGGCCTTTCTATATCGACCTGGGCTTCTCCAAGACCGAGATCGCCAACGCAACCAAGCTGTTCGGCCTGTTCGCGGCGATCGGCGGGGCCTTGTTCGGCGGCTTCGTCGTGGCTCGCGTCGGCGTGCTCCCGGCGCTCATGACCGCCGCGCTGACGGTGATCGCGACCAACCTGCTGTTCGGCTTCATGGCGCTGATCCAGACCGACAGCTTCTGGCTGCTCACGACAATCGTCAGCGCGGACAGCATCGCCGCCGGCATGGCCGGCTCGGCCTTCATCGCCTACCTGTCGTCGCTCACCAATGTCCAGTACACGGCGACGCAATATGCCCTGCTGACCTCGATCATGCTGCTGCCCGGCAAGCTGGTCGCCGGCTTTTCCGGCGTCGTCGTCGATGCCGCGGGCTATGTGCTGTTTTTCGCCTATGCCTCGGCGCTGGGCGCCCCGGCTGTCATCCTGATCCTGGTATTGGTCCGTCTGGAGCGCCTGGGAATCATTCGCCGCAAGCGCAACGGAAAAGAGGAAGCGGCCGGGGACGCTGCCGCCCGCCCGGCTCCCGGCTCGGCCTAACGGAGCCGCCCTGCGCGACGCAGTCCGGCGGCTGACGCCTTTTGCCTATTGCAACTCCATCGCGTAGCCGGCCGAGCGGACCGTGCGGATCACGTCGGGCGAGCGGCCGACATCCAGCGCCTTGCGCAGGCGCCTTATGTGGACATCGACCGTGCGCGGCTCGACATAGACATCGTGGCCCCAGACCGAATCGAGCAATTGCTCGCGCGAGAAGACCCGGCCCGGATGCTCCATGAAATGGCGCAGCAGGCGGAACTCGGTCGGACCCAGGTGGGTCGCCCTGCCGCCGCGCGTCACCTTGTGGGCGGTCAGGTCCATTTCGATATCGGCGAAAGTAAGCTGCTCGGCCGACATCGACGGCCGCGTCCGGCGCAGGACGGCGCGAATTCGGGCGATCAGCTCCTTGGGCGAGAAGGGCTTGGAGATGTAATCGTCGGCGCCGCTGTCCAGCCCGCGGACACGGTCGGTTTCCTCCGACCTGGCCGTCAGCATGATCACCGGGACGTCGCGGGTCTCGCGGCGGCGGCGCAGTTGCCGGCACACCTCGATGCCGGAGACTGCGGGCAGCATCCAGTCCAGGACCACCAGGTCCGGCCGGCGCTCGCGCACCGAGATCAGCGCTTCCTCCCCGTTGGTCGCCTCGTCGACATCGAACCCTGCTTCCTCGAGATTGTAGCGCAGCAGCGTGATCAGCGGCGCTTCGTCCTCGACGACAAGAATATAGGGTCTCATCGGCCTCCTCGCTCCCGGCGCCGGTCTATTGGCTCGGAGGTGCTTCCACCTGGCCGTATTCCTCGTCCCCGCCCTTCGGCCGCGACTGCAGCAGCGGGCGGCCCTCGACCAGATAATAGATGGATTCGGCGATATTCGTCGCGTGGTCACCGACCCGCTCGATATTCTTGGCGATGAACAGCAGATGGGTGCAGGAGGAAATGCTGCGCGCATCCTCCATCATGTAGGTCAGCAGTTCGCGGAACAGGCTGATATACATTTCGTCCAGTTCTTCGTCGCGGCGCCACACGGCGATCGCTTTCTGGGTGTCCCGGTCCGAATAGGAATCGAGCACATCGTAGATCATGGACAGCGCCAGCCGCACCATGCGCGGGATGGCATGGGCCGGACGGACCTGCGGGCTTTGGGCCAGGCTCATCGTCCGTTTCGCGACATTGGTCGCGTAGTCGGCGATGCGCTCGAGGTCGCTGGAAATCTTGAGCGCGACGATGATTTCCCGCAAGTCGCTCGCCATCGGCTGCCGCAGGGCCAGCAACTGCACGACGAACGCGTCGATCTCGCGCTCCATCTCGTCGACCCGGGCATCGGCCTCGATGGTGCGGCTCGCCAGTTCGGTGTCGCGACGCTGCATCGCTTCCAGCGCATTGACCAGCTGCGCTTCGGCGAGGCCCCCCATCTCGGAGACCTTGTTTTTCAGTTCGTTCAACTCCTGGTCGAACGAGCTGACGATATGTTCCGATGCCATCCTGGAATTTCCTCAGCCGTCTGTCGCTTGCACTCCGATCCGGCGCCGGTCCGCCGCCCTAGCCGAACCGGCCGGTGATGTATCCCTGGGTCTTTTCGTCCCGCGGATTGGTGAAAATCTGGGGCGTCTCGCCCTGCTCGATCAGGTCGCCCAGATGGAAGAACGCCGTTTTCTGCGAAACCCGGGCCGCCTGCTGCATCGAGTGGGTCACGATGACGATCGTGTAGTTCTGGCGCAGTTCGTCGATCAGCTCCTCGATCCGCGCCGTGGCGATCGGGTCGAGGGAGGAACAGGGCTCGTCCATCAGGATCACTTCCGGGCCCACGGCGATGGCCCGCGCGATGCACAGGCGCTGCTGCTGGCCGCCGGACAGGCTGGTGCCGGGGTCGCCGAGCCGGTCCTTCACCTCGTCGAACAGGCCGGCCTTGCGCAGGCTTTGCTCGACGAGCTGATCGAGATCGGCCCGGTCGGAAACCAGGCCGTGGATCCGCGGGCCGTAGGCGACATTGTCGAAGATCGACTTCGGGAACGGGTTCGGCTTCTGGAACACCATGCCGATGCTGGCGCGCAGTTGCACCACGTCCACGCTGTCGTCATAGATATCCTGGCCGTCCAGTTCCAGCCGGCCGGTGACCCGGCAGATATCGATCGTATCGTTCATCCGGTTCAGGCAGCGCAGGTAGGTGGACTTGCCGCAGCCCGACGGCCCGATCAGCGCCGTGACCTCGCGCTCGCCGATATCGAGCGTGACATCGCGCAGGGCGTGCTTCTCGGCGTAATGGACGTTGACGTTCCGTGTCGTCATCTTGACCCGAAAAGTCTCTGCGTCGACTGCGTCGGACGCGTCTGCCTCCGGTGCGGCCACAATGGCTTCCGCGATATTCTCGTCCATGACGGTCTCCTACCAGCGGCGCTCGAACTTCTTGCGAAGATATACGGCCGACGCATTCATGACGATCAGGAAGACCAGCAGGACCATGACCGCGCCGGACGTCTTCTCGACAAAACCGCGTTCCGGGCTGTCCGCCCACAGATAGATCTGGACCGGCATCACCGTCGACGCATCGGTCGGCCCGCCGGGGATGTCGACGATGAAGGCCACCATGCCGATCATCAGCAGTGGCGCCGTTTCGCCGAGCGCCCGAGCCATGCCGATGATCGTCCCGGTCAGAATTCCGGGCATCGCCAATGGCAGGACATGGTGCGAGACGACCTGCATCCGCGACGCTCCGAGGCCCAGCGCGGCTTCGCGCACCGACGGCGGCACGGCCAGCAGCGAGGCGCGCCCCGAAATGATGATGGTCGGCAGCGTCATCAGTGCCAGCACCATGCCGCCGACCAGCGGCGCCGAGCGCGGCAACTCGAAGAAGTTCAGGAAGACCGCGAGGCCGAGCAGGCCGAACACGATCGACGGCACGGCGGCCAGATTGTTGACGTTGACCTCGATCAGGTCGGTCAGCCGGTTCTTCGGCGCGAATTCCTCGAGATAGACCGCCGCCGCGAGGCCGACCGGGAAAGCAAGGACCAGGGTCACGAGCATGGTCAGGAAAGAGCCGACGATCGCGCCCCAGATGCCGGCCTGTTCCGGTTCGCGTGAATCCCCGCTGGAGAAAAAGCCGCTGTTGAAGCGCGTTTCGATCCGGTTCTCCGCCGTCATCCGGTCGTACCAGCGCAATTGCAGGTCTTTCAGTTTCCGCCCCGATTCGGGCGAGTCGCGGCGGACGGCGCCCTTGGTCAACTGGTCGATATCGGACGACGACTTGACCCAGATCGTGATTTTCCTGCCGATCAGGTCCGGGTTCGCAATGACATGGCGCTGCAGCGTCCACTCGGCCTCCGTGCTGAACATGGCGACGAGCAGGTCTTCCTGGGCGCGCCCTTCCGGCTTGTAGTCGGCGACCAGCGTCTCGATCAGCGCGCCGCGGAAATCGCCGTCCTCGCGCAGGGTTTCGGGATCCGTCTCGCCGTCGGGGGCGATCAGTTCCTCGTCCAGCAGGACATCGACCTTGATCCAGGTCTGCGTGAAGGCCGAATAGCCGTTCGACACGATCGTGCCGACCAGGAACAACAGCATCAGGATGGCGAGGACGATCGCCACGATTCCGTAGGCCCTGAAGCGCCGTTCGGACCGCAATCGCCGGTCGAGGCCGCGCCGGACCTTCTCCTTCTGGCCTGCAATCAGCACGCTTTGGGCCGAATCAGTCATATTTTTCGCGATATTTCTGGACCACCCGCAGGGCGATCACGTTGAGGCACAGGGTGACCAGAAGCAGCACCAGGCCCAGGGCGAAGGCGGACAGGGTCTTGGGGCTGTCGAATTCCGGATCGCCGGTGAGATTGGTGACAATCTGCACCGTCACGGTCGTTACCGCGTCGAAGGGATTGACCGTCAGCCTGGCCGAAAGGCCGGCCGCCATCACCACGATCATGGTTTCGCCGATAGCGCGCGAGACGCCGAGCAGCACTGCGCCGACAATGCCCGGCAGGGCCGCCGGCAGGACCACCTGGCGGACGGTTTCCGACCGGGTGGCGCCCAGGCCGTAGGAGCCGTCGCGCAGCGCCTGCGGCACGGCGATGATGATGTCGTCCGACAGCGAACTGACGAACGGGATGATCATGATGCCCATGATCAGGCCGGCGGCGAGCGCGCTTTCGGAGGCGACCGTCAGGCCGATGGCGGCGCCGGCGTCCCGGATCAGCGGCGCCACAGTAAGGGCCGCGAAAAAGCCGTAGACCACCGTCGGGATGCCGGCCAGCACCTCCAGGACCGGCTTGACCGTCGCCCGGACCCGGCGCGAGGCGTATTCCGACAGGTAGATCGCCGCGAACAGGCCGACCGGCACGGCGACGATCATCGCGATCACCGTGATCAGCAACGTGCCGGTAAACACCGGAATTGCGCCGAACGCGCCGGACGCGCCGACCTGGTCCGCGCGGATTGCGGTCTGCGGGCTCCATTCCAGGCCGAACAGGAAGTCGACGGGCGAAACCTTGGTGAAGAAGGCCAGCGCCTCGAACAGCAGGGAAAGAACGATGCCGACGGTCGTCAGGATGGCGATCGTCGAGGCCACCATCAGCAGCAGCAGGAGCACCCGTTCGACCCGGTTGCGTGCCCGCATGGCGGGCGAAATGCTGCGGTAGGTCACCAGCAGTCCGATCGCGGCCAGCAGGGCCATGGCCGCCGCCATGATCCAGGAAGACAGGACTTCCAGACGCCGGTACGCCGCCGCGCCCTGTTTCACCAGGTCGGTAATTTCACCGCTCACGATATCGCCGGAGGCGTAGTTCCGGATATTGTTGATCAGAAGCTGCTTCTGCGCGGCCGGCAGCGCATTCTTGGGCTTCGCCTCGCCCAGCACGGCGACCCTGTCGGGCAGGCCGTTCCAGACCATGCCCTCGACGATCGCGCTCTGGAACGAGATCCAGAACAGGAACAGCGCAAAGGCGGGCAGGGCCATCCAGATGGCGACGTGGGCGCCGTAATATCCGGGCAGCGAATGCAGGCGGGTCGGTGCGCCGGCGGCGGCCCGGGCGCGACCGCGGCCCAAATAGAAGCCGATGACCGTCAACACCAGCAAGGTCGCCAGTATGGCGCCGTAGTTCATAGCTCCCCGCCGAAAGAATATGGCAGCCGTTGCGGATTCACCGGGCCCGATACCCGGCCGGCTGCGCGCGCCATTTCAGTTAACGAATCGTCAAAAGAAGGTCCGGGCCGGAGCGCCGACCGGTGCCCCGGCCCGGAAACTCCTCTACATGGTCAGGTCGGGCAGGGATTTACCGGCCGAGATATAGTCCTTCATTTCGGCGGGCGGCAGCGGAATCAGGCCCTTGCCAACCAGGTAGCCGCGCTTGCCGATCGCCTTGCGGCTCATGAAAGCGCGGACATACTCCTGGATACCCGGAATCTGGCCGACATGGTTTTTCTTGACATAGAAGAACAGCGAGCGGCTGACCGGGTATTTCTGGGCGGAAATGTTCTCGAAAGTCGGCGGGACGCCGTCGACGATCGAACCCTGGACCTTGTCGCGGTTCTGGTCGAGGAAGGAGAAGCCGAAGACGCCCAGCGCGTTCGGATCGGCTTCCAGCTTCTGGACGATCAGGTTGTCGTTCTCGCCGGCTTCGACCCAGGCGCCGTCCTCGCGGATGCCGCGGCAGACGCCCTTGTAGCGCTTCTTGTCCACCTTCTTCATGGCCTTCAGGCTCTTGAAGGTCTTGCAGCCGCCTTCCATGGCGAGTTCGTTGAAGGCGTCGCGGGTGCCGGAGGTCGGCGGCGGGCCAAGCACCTTGATGGCGAGGTTCGGCAGGGCCGGGTTGACATCCTTCCAGGTCTTGTTCGGGTTCGGCACCAGCTTGCCGCCGTCCTTGTGGCCTTCGGGGACCTGCTTGGCGAGCGCCAGGAAGATGTCGCGACGGCTCAGCTCGATCCGGCCGCTCTTCTTCGAATTGGCCATCACGATGCCGTCATAGCCGATCTTGAACTCGGCGACCTTGATACCGTTCTTGGTACAGCGCTCGTATTCGCTCTTCTTGATGCGGCGCGAGGCGTTGGTGATGTCGGGAGTCTTCACGCCCAGCCCGGCGCAGAACAGCTTGAGGCCACCGCCCGAACCGGTCGATTCGATGACCGGGGTCTTGAACTTGCTGCTCTTGCCGAACCGCTCGGCGACGACGGTCGCGAACGGATAGACCGTTGACGAGCCGACGATGCGAACCTGGTCGCGGGCCGCGGCCTGGCCGGCCGCGCCGGCCAGGGCCAGCGCCCCGACCGTTGCGAACGTGACGGTGTGTTTCACGGATTTTTCTCCAGTCTTGAAGGCCGCGTACAGGAACCAGCCGGAATACGCAGCGCGATTAGAGCCAAGTCGGAAAGGGATCGCGGCACAGGCAATTCGCGACCGGAATCCGGTTGCGCGGCCCCATGCGTTTTCTCCTCACCGCATACCGCAGCAACCCCGATCGTAAGGGAGGGCGCTGCCGGCGCTCCGAACGCTAGCGGCGGCTGGCTTCCGAAATACTACAGTTTTGCGTCAAAATTGTTACGCTGGCCGGATGGCGGGTCGCCGGCAAAGGCACGGTGCGGGAAAGCCGCCCTTGACCCTTCCGGCCAATTGCCGTTGAACCGCCACGGATCCGGCCCAGATGATAGAGCGGAATTGCATTGCCGGATCGTAATTTCGGGAGACACCGATCATGACGGCAGCGGCGGGCGTGACCCTGCACGGCGAGATGAAACCGGGCTACGACGAAATCCTGACGCCGGAGGCGCTGGATTTCATCGCGGGCCTGCAACGCACCTTCGGGCCGCGCCGGGCGGAACTGCTGGCGCGCCGGGAAGAGATTCAAGAGAGGCTGGACGGCGGCTGGCTGCCGGATTTCCTGCCCGAGACGAAGGCGGTCCGCGAGGGCGACTGGAAGGTCGCGCCGATCCCCGAGCCGCTGCTCGACCGGCGGGTCGAGATCACCGGCCCGGTGGACCGCAAGATGACGATCAATGCGCTGAATTCCGGCGCGCGGGTCTTCATGGCGGATTTCGAGGATTCCAACGCGCCGACCTGGGACAACAACATCCAGGGCCACATCAACATGCGCGACGCCGTGCGCGGGACGATCGCCTTCGACGATCCCAACAGCGGCAAACACTATGAACTCGGCGACAAGACCGCCGTCCTGATCGTCCGGCCGCGCGGCTGGCACCTGCCGGACAACTACATCCGGGTCGACGGCGCGCCAATCTCCGCCAGCCTGGCCGATTTCGGCCTGATGTTCTTCCACAATGCAAAGGCCCAGATCGAGCGCGGCCTCGGCCCGTATTTCTATCTGCCCAAGCTCGAAAACCATCTCGAGGCGCGGCTGTGGAACGATGTCTTCGTCCACGCCCAGCAAAGGCTCGGCCTGCCGGTCGGTTCCATCAAGGCGACCGTCCTGATCGAAACGATCATGGCCGTCTTCGAGATGGACGAGATCCTCTACGAGTTGAAGGACCACATCGCCGGCCTGAACTGCGGCCGCTGGGACTATATCTTCAGCTATATCAAGCGTTTCCGGAACCGGGCGGATTTCACCCTGCCGGACCGGGCCCAGGTGACGATGACGGTCGGCTTCCTGCGCAGCTATTCGCTGGAACTGATCCGCACCTGCCACCGGCGCGGCGCCTTCGCCATGGGCGGCATGGCGGCGCAAATCCCGATCAAGAACGATCCCGAGGCCAACGAGGCCGCCATCGGCATGGTGCGGGCCGACAAGGAGCGCGAGGCCGGCGACGGCCATGACGGCACCTGGGTCGCGCATCCGGGCCTGGTGCCGATTGCGCTGGAAGCGTTCGACCGGCTGATGCCGGGCCGAAACCAGCTGGCGCGCCAACGGCAGGACGTACATACGAAGGCCGCCGACCTGCTGGCCGTTCCGGGCGGCTCGATCACCGAGAAGGGCGTACGCAACAACATCTCGGTCGGCATTCAGTACACGGAGGCCTGGCTGCGCGGGAACGGCTGCGTGCCGATCAACAATCTGATGGAAGACGCTGCGACGGCGGAAATCTGCCGCTCCCAGCTCTGGCAATGGCGCAAGCACGGCGCGGCGATCGCCGACGGACCGGCGATCGACGACGATCTCCTGTCCCGCCTGGTCGAGGAGGAAACGGAGAGGATCAGGGAGGAGCGGGGCGAGGATGCCGGCGCGTCCGAAGCGCTCGACACCGCCCGCGCCCTGTTCTGGGACATGACGGTGTCAGACGAGTTCCTGGAATTCCTGACCCTGCCGGCCTACCAGCGGATCTCGGCCGACGCGGCGTAGGGCGCGCCGGCGGGCCGATGCCGGATCAGCTTGCGGATATCGCCTCGCGGCGCATGACATAGACGCCGACGGCGATCAGCACGGCGGCGCCCGCGATCGTCACCGCATCGGGAAACTCGCCGAAAAAGATCAGCCCGAGTAGGACGGCCCAGGGGAAGGTCGTGTAAACGAAGGGCTGCAACAGCGAGGCCGGCGCGGCATTGAGCGCCAGGATCAGCGTGTAGTGCGCCGCGGTGCCCATGAACCCGGCCGCAACCAGCAACAGCCAGGTCTGCGGACTCGGCCAGACCCAGTCGACCCAGCCGAAGCAACTGGTGATCGCCGCGCCGGCCAGCACGGTCCACAGCAGCGTCGTATCCTGCCCGTCATAGTAGGCGGTCAGGCGGATCAGCACCTGGTAGAACGCCCAGATCAACGCCCCGGCGACCGGCAGCAGGTGGTACCAGTCGAGGTCCAGGAAACCGGGCCGGACGATCACCAGAACCGCGACGAACCCGACTCCGACCGCGATCCAGCGCCGCCAGCCGACCCGTTCGCCCAGCATCGGCACGGCCAGCGCGGTGACGATCAGCGGAACGGCAGCGGCGACCGCGTGAACGTCGGCGACGGGCAGGTAGCGGAAGCACAGCACGAAGACAGCGATCTCGGCCACCAGCACCAGGCTGCGGCCGAGCTGGAGCCAGGGGTTGCGGCTCCGCAGTTTGGTGCGGACGGTGCGCGGCCCGATGATCGCGATCACGATTGCGGCGAAGATCAGGAATCGGACCCAGAGAATCTGGCTGACCGGCAGGCGCTGGGTCAGTTCCCGGGCGAGCGTGTCGACCGCGACGAAGAAAAACATCGACAGGCACATGATCGCGATGCCGCGGACCGGGTTGTTCTCGGCGGCCATGGTTGCGGCGCTATCCCTTGCCCGCAGCGAGCGAGTCGACGAAGCCGGCGCAGGTCGCGACCGGCGAGACCGACGACAGTGCGGCGACCGCCGCCTCGTGGGTCTTGCGGTCGAAGGCGGCGCAGCCGTCGCTCAGCAGGACGGTCTCGAAATCGCGGACATGGGCGCCGCGCAGGGTGGAAGCGACGCCCCCGCCGGTCACGATGCCGGCGACCGCCAGGGTCCGGATGCCGGCCTTGCGCAGCGTGAACTCGAGCCGGGATTGATAGAAGGCGTCGAATGCGACCTTCTCCACCGCCAGGTCGACCGGCTGCAGACGGGCGATCACCGCCTGCCCGAAGCTGCCCGGCGCGAAATCGCCCTTGCCGAGAAATGGCCGCAGCCGTTCCAGATGCGGCGCGATGAAGGGTTCGCCGGCCTTGCCGGGCACCAGGGTGAACTGCGTCGCCGCGATCCAGCCGCCCCATGCCCGCACGGCATCGGCGACGCGGGCAAGGCGGTCCGGCAGGGCGGCGATGTCCGGCGCGGCAGCGCCGGCCCGCCCGTAGGCGCCTTCCGGGTGCAGGAAATCGTTTTGCATATCGACCAGCAGAAGCGCCGTCGCGGCAGGGTCGAGCGATCCGGTCATGCGACCCGTTCCAGCACGACATTGCCGAATTCGTCCACCCGGGCCTGAAGGCCGGGATCGACGAAGACGGTCGTATCTGCCTGCTCCAGAACCGCAGGTCCGGCGATCCGCGCGCCGGCCGGCAGCCTGAGCCGGTCGAATATCGGCGTGTCGCGCCACTCTCCGTCCGCCCGGACCGGGCGCCGGCCGGTCAGGGCGGCATCGACCGTCAGCCCGTCCTCCGGCCGCAGCGACGCCAGGTCGAACCCAGGCCGTTTGCCGATCGCCGCCATGCGCAGGTTGAGAACCCGGATCGGCACATCCTCCAGCAGCCGGCCATAGAGCCGGCGGTAGGTGCGCTCGAAGGCGTCGCGCAGTCCCGCTGCCGTAATGCCCGCGGTCTCCTTCCCGATGTCCAGCCGGAGCGGCGCGGCGACTGTATGGGTCTGGCCGACATAGGACATGTCGAATTCCACCAGCGTCCGTTGCAATTCGAAGCGTGTACCCGCGGCGTCGAGCAGGGCGGCGCCCGCGGCGGCGATGTCGACGATCTCGCGGTCCAGCGCGGCAAGATCCACCGCGTCCAGCGGCCGGTTCAGGGTGCGGACGAAATCGTGGCGCATGTCGGCAATGGTGCAGCCGAGCGCGCTGGTTACGCCGGGAAAGCGCGGCACCAGCGCCTGCGCCAGGCCGACATCGCGGATGAGCGCGCCGGCATGGAGCGCGCCGCCGCCGCCGAACGACATCAGGGCGAAGGCGGCCGGGTCGTGCCCGCGTTCGATGGAAACCAGCCGGATCGCGCCGGCCATCGCCGCGTTGGCGACGCGGATTACGGCTTCGGCGGCGGCCTCAACGTCCAGCCCCAGCGGCCCGCCGACATGGCTGGCGAGAGCTGCCCTTGCAGCGTCCGCATCCAGGCGGTCCAGCTTGCCGCCGATCGGCCGCCCGGCATCGATCCGTCCCAGCACGACATTGGCGTCGGTCACGGTCGGCCGGTCGTTGCCCAGCCCGTAGCAGACCGGACCCGGATCGGCGCCCGCGCTCTCGGGGCCGACCTGCAGCAGGCCGCCGCGGTCGACCCAGGCTATCGAACCGCCGCCGGCGCCGATGGTCGTGATCTCGATCATCGGCGAGCGCACCACCAGGCCAAAGTCGACCGTGGTTTGCGCCGCCAGCGCGCTCTCGCCATCGACGATCAGGGCGACGTCGAAACTGGTGCCGCCCATGTCTCCGGTGATGATGTTGGGAAATCCCGCAGCGCGCGCGATACGGCCGGCGGCGATCACCCCTGCCGCCGGGCCGGACAGCGCCGTGCGGATCGGCCGGCGCTTTGCGGTTTCCACCGTCATGACGCCGCCGTTCGACTGCACGATCAAGAGCTGTCCGGCAAAGCCGCCCGCGCGCAGCCGCTCTTCCAGCGACGCGATATAGGCGCCGACGACCGGCTGGAGGCCGGCGTTCAGCGCTGTCGTCGAGGCGCGTTCGAACTCGCGGATCTCCGGCAGGATTTCGCTCGACCCGACGATGTGGCCGTTGGGCCAGATGTCCCGGACCGCTTCCAGCGCCGCTAGCTCGTTCGCCGGGTTGGCGTAGGCGTTGATGAAGAAGATCGCCAGGGCCTCGGCGCCCCGTTCGGCCAGGGTCCGCGCCGCCTGCCGGACCGCGGCGACATCGACCGGCGTGTGGATCGTGCCATCGGCCAATGTCCGTTCCTGCACCTCCAGGCGGCGGTCGCGCGGCACGACCGGCTCGTAGGTGCCCCACAGGCCCCAGGTGTGCGGCCGGTCGCGCCGGCGCATCTCCAGCACGTCGCGGAAACCCTGGGTGGTGACGATCCCGGTCGGCGCCATCTTGCGCTCGAGCAGCGCGTTGGTGCCGACCGTGGTGCCGTGAACCACCGTGACGACCGCGCCCAGATCGTCGACGCTCCGGGCGATGCCCTCCATCAGCCCGACGGCCTGGTCGACCGGCGTCGACGGCACCTTGGCGATATCGCAGGCACCGGTCGCTACGTCGAAAAAGAACAGGTCCGTGAAGGTGCCTCCGACATCGACGCCAAGGCGCCAGCCGGTTCTCGGTTGTTCCATAGCTAATGGATTTTTCTGGACAAAAAATTCATCTTTGATCCACTGCCCCGAGACACCGGACAATCGACGCAAGCAATCCGCAAGCGGATTCGCTGCAAGACCGATGCCCGGCCAGGCGCACGACCGGCGCGCCGACCGGGAAGCAACTGCAAAAGCAACGCCGACCCGGGCGGTGTCGGGCGGCTATCCGGCAGGATTGCCTAGGAAGCGCGCTTGAGCGCCTTTTCGGCAGGCGACGGCAGCCGGTCTCCGGCGGCGTCGACCAGCGCCTTGACCACCAGGCCCTTCAGATCGATGCCGACGCCGCATTTGCAGCCGGGACAGCCGACGCATGCGTCGAGACCGAGGTCGATGGCGTTGTCCAGCGCCGCCTCGCGGCCGGACTCGGCGGTCAACGGATCCAGGCGGATCATCTGCAGCTTCAGCAGCGAGAAGGGATTGCCCCAGCGATAACCTTCCGCCGGGTCCGGCCGGTCGGCCGGGTCCATGTCGCCGGGCAGGCCGCCTTCGAAGTTGCGCATGTGCATCGGGCACTTGTTCAGGCAGGCGTAGCATTCGATGCACGACGTGAGCTCGTGATACTCCTCCGGCGCCTCGACGTTCAGGTCGTTGCCCTGGGCGGTCTGCAGGCGGCCGCGCATCTGCCGGGCGATGCCGTCGCGGCGCACCACCAGGTCGGCGACCGCCGGCAGCGTCGCCATCGGGCTCAATCGGTCGCCCTCCCGCGCACGGGCGCGGCAGGCGATGATCGGCCGGCCGTTGACGTCGATGGTGCAGACGCCGCAGTTGCGCGCCCGGCAGCCGTAGCGGAAGGCGAGGTCCGGCATGGTTGTCGCCTGGGCCTGGAGGAGGACGTCGAGCACCATAGGCCTCTCGTCCTCCGAGCGGCGGGCATAGTCGAACTCGACGACGGCCTCCTCGCCGTCCCGGACGGTGACGATTTCTACTTTCATGACCCCGCCCTTACGCTCGTGTGCTTTCGCCGGTCGCGGCTTCTGCGCTGCCGATCGAAATTGCAGGCGCGCTGACTTTTTCCACCGCGCCCTTGCCCATGATCGCCTGATAGCGTGCCAGCAGCTTCCTGTCCTTCACGCCCTTGGGCAACATGCGCAGCCATTTCAACTGAATTTTCCGCTTGGTGTCCTCGACCTTGTAAGAGATCAGGCGTTTCATCGGTGTGCGCTCCCGTTCGAGACGGGCGACCTGCCAGCCATCGTCGTTGAGGCGGACCACCGTGGAGTAGGGTTTTGAGAAGGCGGAGATAGTCTTCCTGTCGAAGCGCACATGGCCGCCCAGGCTGCCGTCGCGCTCCCGTGCCGCGTCGGCGACCGCCTTGGCGCAATCCAGCAGGTTACGCAGTTCCTGGAACTCGATAAACGCCTGGTTCCACATGCCGTAAGCCGGAATCGCCACCTCGTCGAGCCTGGCTGTACACTCGGCGATCAGCCCGTCCATCCGGTCCAGCTTTTCCGCCGTCCGCACCGGCCCGATATTCTTCCAGGCCTCCTGCTGCAACTCAAGCTTGAGGGTTGCCGCCGCCAGTGTGCCTTTCTGGCCGAAGCGCCTGTTGACCTGATCGATCGCGGGCTGGAACGCGGCATCCCGATTCCGGCCCCAGGTTTCGCGCGCATGGGCCGCCGCCGCCTGGCCGGAGCGCCCGCCGAAGACCGCGCCTTCCGTCAGGGACGTCGAGCCGAGCCGGTTCGCACCGAAGACGCCGCCCATGGCCCCCCCGGCGGTGAAGAGGCCGGCAATGCCGTGCGCCGCGTCGCCATCGCCCTCGCCGCCGGCCGAGGCGCCGTTGGCGTCCGCCCGGATGCCGCCCATGTGATAGTGGGCGCCCGGGCGCACTTCCCAGGGTTCCTCGAACTTTGCGGCCTTCTTGCCCAGCGCCTGGCGGGCGGTGTTGTAGGAACTTGGCAGGCAGGTTTCCCCGAAGCGCTGAAAATAGGGACCGGAGAGCGGCAGTTCCTTGTTGGCGGTCATGTCCAGATAGGCGCCGCCGTTGGGGCTGCCGCGGCCATCCTCGACCGCGCGAAGGATCGCCGCGGCGCATTCGGCGCGGGTCCGCAGGAAGACGCTGTCGAGGATGATCTTGCCGTTCTTGTCGCGCAAAACGCCGAGATAGCTGGCCATCACCGGCTCGCCGGCGCACAGGCCCTCGTAGGCCGGCGGCGAGGCGAGGCAGAAGGGCAGGAACTGGACCTGCTCCATATCCACCAGGTCGGCGCCGGCGCGCGCGGCGATGGCGTAACCGTCGCCGGTATTGCCGCGCATGGTGTCGGTGTTGGGGAAGTAGAGGCTGGACAGGCCGCCGGCGGCGATCACCACCGAGGGCGCGCGCACCGCGATCAGCACGCCGCGCGCCGCGTCGTAGATCAGGCCGCCGACGATTTTCTTCTTGGGTCCCGACCCGTTGGACACGTCTTCGGTGACCAGGTCGAGGAACCAGGCATCCTCGATATAGTCGACGCGATTGCCCTGGACGATCGCGTTCCAGTTGGCGTGGCCGAACGCGATGCCGCTGTTCTTGTGCCCGACCGAGCGCCGCCGCGTGTGTCCGCCGAAGGGCAGGGGCCGGGCTTCCGGACCGGAGCCGTCTTCCTTGATTGTCGGGCGCAGGCCCTGGGTGCGGTAACGGTCGTAGGCCGATGTGCTGTCCTTGGCGAACGCGTCGGTAATCGCCCGCACGGGCAGATCGCCGCCGGCCATCTTGAGATTTTCCGAGAGCACGTCTTCGGTATCGTCCTCGGCGCCCGATCCGCGCACCGTCGCGATGCCTTCCGAAATCTTCGTGTCGGAAGCGCCGACCGGGTCCTTCGAGACCGACAGCACATTCGCGCCGGCGTCTGCCGCCGCCCGGGCCGCCTGGCCGCCGGAGCCACCGGAGCCGACCACGATCACGTCATAATCCTGCCATTCGATTTCAATTTTCATCGGAAGTCCTCTGCCATGACCCTGCCGCCGAGCCGACGCGAGCGGGCATTTCATTTACCGTTCTGATCGCTTGCTATTTGAACATGGTTTGCCGTTGCCGGCGACCGACATGTTGTCCTGCCTTCCGCCGGGTGGACCGGCCCGCCGGCCCGGGCCCGGGTGCCGGCAAACGAAACGAACCGCAAACACTGTCACCCATGCAACCGGTCCATGGCGTCACCCGCGCTGCCGGTTGCCCGCCCCGCCGGCCGGCTTCGCCCTCAGTTCGTCAGTTCCGGCACTGTCGACCGCACCCGAGTCGCCGACCGCAACGCCGTAGGCCTCCCGCGCCTGTCCGGCGCTGACGTAACCGAGGCGGACATCGCGCGCGACGGCCCCGGGCGACCGCTCCCGCGCCGGGCTGTAGCCGCCGCCGCCCGGCGATTCGATGCGCACGCGCTGGCCCCTGCGGATGCTTATGCCGGTCATCTTGCTGGCCATCGGCGGGCTGCGTTCGCCATCGTCCTGTTGATAGACGAAGCGGTTGGTCGCGCCGCCATCGCCGCCCAGGACACCGGGCGGCGCATAGCGGCCGCGCTCGCCGAACAGGAACACGTCCGCCTGTTCTTCGAGCAGTTCGAGTTCGTAGATCGCGCCCAGGCCGCCGCGGTGGCGGCCGGGGCCGCCGCTGTCCGGCCGCAAGGCCCATCGGGTAAACATCACCGGATAAGCGCTCTCGAGAATCTCGACCGGCGGGATGGTTGCCATGGAAATCGGCGCGTTGCCGTGGCTGAGCCCGTCGCCCTCCGGATGGCCGCCATGGCCGCCGCCGAAAAAGGAGAACATGACCCAGCGGCTGCCGTCGCGCCGGTGGCCGGCCAGCGACAGGGCATTGATGGTGCCGTAGGCGCAGCCGTTCACCCGGTCCGGCACCGCCTGGGCGAGCGCGCTGAACACCGTATCGATCACCCGCAGGATGGTTTCCGTGTAGCCGCCGACCGGTTTCGGCCGGCCGGCGGACAGGATCGACCCGGCCGGGATGATGAAATCGATCGGCTCGAGGCAGCCGGCGTTGGCCGGCACATCGTTAAAGACATGCTTGAGCGCGACGTAGCAGCAGGCGATGGCGGTCGGGCGCGAGATGTTGACCGGCCCGGCGCACTGGTCGGCGGAGCGCGAGAAATCCAGCGTCATCCGGTCTCCCGACACCGCGATGTCGAGCGCGATCGGGAGCGGCGTGTCCGCGATGCCGTCGTTGTCCAGCCAGTCGTCGGCGGAATAGCGGCCATCCGGGACGGCGGCGATGTTGGCGCGCATCAGCGCGGCGGCGCGTTCCTTGAGCTCCCCCAGCGCCCGCCGCACCGTCCCGGCGCCGTATTCGTCGAGCAGCGCGGTCAGCCGCTCCACGCCCAGGTCCAGCGCATTGATCTGGCCGAACAGGTCGCCGTAGGCGCTTTTCGGCTGGCGCGAATTGGCGAGGCAGATATCGACGATATCCTGCTGCAGCGCGCCGCCGCGGAACAGGCGCACTGGCGGGATCAGCATGCCTTCCTGATAGCATTCCGTCGCCGAGGGGTTGTAGTTGCCCGGCACGTTGCCGCCGACATCGTGCCAGTGGCCGACCGAGGCCAGATAGCAGAACAGGTCGCCGCGATACCGGAACGGCCGGACCAGCTTGAAATCCGACAGATGCGTCCCGCCCTCGTAGGGATCGTTGAAAATCCAGACGTCCCCGTCCTCAGGCGCAACACCGCTCTGCGCCAGCTTGCCGATCACCAGCTTGACCGCGAAGGCCATCGCACCGACGAAGATCGGCAGGCCGAGCTTGCCCTGGATCAGCGTGTCGCCGGTGCCGGGATCGTAGATGCCGTGGGAGGCGTCGTGGGCCTCGGCGATGATCGGATTGAAGGCGCTGCGGAACAGCGTGGCGTCCATTTCGTCAGCGATCTGCTCCAGCCGGCCCTTGAGCACGGCCAGGGTGACCGGGTCGAGCGCCGACGCCGTATCCCGGGCCGCGCGGCCGGCCGCCGCCGGGACGTCACTCATAGCGTTTCCCCAGGTCGAGCATGTCGCCGGTGCCGACGATGTCATTGAGCGCGTCGAAGTCCAGCATCCGGTCGCGGAACGGATCGGTCGTACCGGTTTCGGCCAGGCTGGCGAACCAGGCCGCCATCGTGTGGGTCAGCGCCCGGACCAGCCCGCCGGGAAAGATCGCCGCGCTGAAGCCCAGCCGCTGCAGTTCCGCTGCGGGCTTCACCGGCGTCTTGCCGCCTTCCACCATGTTGGCGAGCAGCGGCGCCGTGCCGCCGAGCCGGGTCATGGCCGCCGCGATCTCCCGGTCGGAGCGCAGGGCCTCGACGAACAGGATATCGGCCCCGGCTTCGCGATAGGCTTCGACCCGCTCCAGGGCCGGCGCCAGCCCCTCGACGGCGACGGCGTCGGTCCGCGCGATGATCAGCACGTCTTCCGAAGGCCGGGCGTCCAGCGCCGCCTTGATCTTGCCGGTCATTTCCCCGGCGGAGACGAGCCGCTTTTCATCCAGGTGCCCGCAGCGTTTCGGCAGGCTCTGGTCTTCGAGCTGGATCGCGTCGGCGCCGCAGCGGGCAAACAGTTTGACGGTGCGGATGACGTTGAGGGCGTTGCCGAAGCCGGTGTCGGCATCGACCATGAGCGGAATCGATATGCGTTCGCGGCAGGCGCTCAGCGTATCCGCCACCTCGCTCATCGCGACGAGGCCGAGGTCCGGCCGGCCGAAGCGCGTGTAGGCGACGGAGGCGCCGCTGAGATAGGCCGCCCGGAACCCGGCGCGCTCCGCCATATGGCCGGACAGGGCGTCGTAGATGCCCGGCGCCACCAGAATCTCCGGCGCCTCGACCAGAGCGCGCAGGCCGTTCATGCTGCTGCCGCCTTCAGCCGCTTTTTCAGATGCGGCAGCAGGCCGCCGTCGGCGATCATGGCGAGCAGATGCTCCGGGAGCGGGTCGCAGGCCAGCGTCCGGCCCCGGGTTTCGTTAACCAGGGCGCCGGTCGGCGGATCGAGCCGCAGCCGGTCTCCGGGCGCGACGGTGCGGGCTTCGCGGCATGCCAGCACCGGCAGGGCGAGGTTGATCGCATTGCGGAAGAAGATGCGGGCAAAGCTCTCCGCCACGACCGCGCCGACCTGGAGTTCCTTCAGCGCCATCGCGGCCTGTTCGCGCGACGAGCCCATGCCGAAATTGCGCCCGGCCACGACGATATCGCCCGGCGCGACCCGGCCGGCGAAATCGGGATCGAGGGATTCCAGGCAGTGCGCCGCCAGCGCTTCGATGCCGTCCTTCATGTGCTGGCCGGGCGCAAGCGCATCGGTATCGACATCGTCGCCGAACACCCAGGCGCGGCCCGTAACGGCCGCGCTCATGCCGCTGTCTCCCGCAGGAATTCGCGCGGATCGGCGATCTCGCCGGCCACGGCGGAGGCCGCGACGGTATAGGGCGAGGCCAGATAGACGCGGGAACCCGGATGCCCCATCCGGCCCTTGAAGTTGCGGGCGGTGGAGGACAGGCAGACTTCGCCGTCGGCCAGCACGCCCGCGCCGTAGCCGGCGCAGGCGCCGCAGCCGCTCGGCATCAGGATGGCGCCGGCTTCCGTCAATGCAGCCAGCGTGCCATCGGCCGCCGCAGCCGCCGTCGTGCGGGTCGAGGCCGGGGCCACCAGCAGCCGGATGCCGCGCGCGACCTGCCGGCCGCGCAGCACTTCCGCCGCCATTCGCAGGTCGGTCAGCTTCGCGCCGGTGCAGGCGCCGATATAGGCCTGGTCGAAGCGCACGCTGCGGAACGCGCCGGCGTCGTCGGCATTGGCCGGGCTGTGCGGCGCGGCGACCTGGGGCGACAGCTCACCGGCATCGAGGACATGCGCCGCCTCGATGTCCGCGCCGTCGTCGGTGCGCCAATCCCGCCAGCCGTCCGCAGGCGCCGTGCCATGGGCGGCGAGCCAACGCACCGTCGTTTCGTCCGGCGCGATCAGGCCGGCCTTGCCGCCGAGTTCGGCCGCCATGTTGGCGAGCGTCATGCGCGCGTCCATGGTCATCGCGTCGATCGCCGGCCCGGCATATTCGATGGCCCTGTAGTTGCCGGCATCCATGCCGAGACGGGTGCACAGGGCGAGCATCATGTCCTTGGCGACGACGCCGGGGCCGAGCGCGCCGCGCCATTCCAGCCGGATCGTCGGCGGCACGCGCACCCAGATTTCACCGGTCGCCAGCACGCCGGCCATTTCGGTCGCGCCGATGCCGATCATGAAAGCGCCGAACGCACCGCCGGTCGTCGAATGGCTGTCGCCGCCGACCACGAACATCCCCGGCTTCAGATGGCCGCGCTCCGGCAGCACGACATGGCAGATGCCCTGCATATCGTGAAAGGCGCCGACGCCGTTATCGGCCGCCCATTTGCGGGTGAGGTCCAGGATCGCGGCGCTCCCGGCATCGGCCGCCGGGACAAAGTGATCGCTAATCAGCACGACCTTCGACGGATCCCACAGGCCGACGCCGAGTTCGGCCAGCATCGGCCCGACCCGGCGCGGCCCGCCGGAATCGTGGATCATCGCCAGATCGACCGCCGCCGTCACGATCTCCCCGGCCCGCACAACCGCCGCTCCCGCGGCGCGGGCGCACAGTTTCTCGGCGAGGGTGAGGGCAGGGCGGGTCAAGGCAGCGCCGGCAAGGGTTGCACTGCGGCCGGTATAGCCCGCCGGCACGGGCGTGGGCAAATGCACAGGGCGGCCGACCGTGCCGGCGGCGGCGCTGTCGGGCCGGGGTTATCCCACCCGCTCGATCCAGCCCGCGAAGGCCTTCATGTAGTCCGTCAGGATTTCCCGTGTCGGCGCATCGGTCAGGACGCCGTTATCGTCGAATTTCGTGTGCGCGGCGCCGACAAAGATTTCCGGGCGGTTCATCACCAGGCCGTCGAGAAAGATGAAGGAGCGGCGCAGATCGTATTGCGCCCGGGAAGTGCCCAGGCCGCCCATCGCCGCGCCCATGACGCCGATCGGCTTGTCCTTGAAGGGCTGGTCCGGTACGCGGGAAATCCAGTCTATGGCGTTCTTCAGCACGCCCGAGACGCCGTAATTGTATTCCGGGGTCGCGATCAGCAGGCCGTCGGCCGCCCGGATCTGCCCGGCCAGCGCCGTTACCGCGTCCGGGATCGCCTTCTGCTTCTCGTCGTCGTTGTAGGGCGGAATTTCGCCCAGCCGGTCGAACAGGGTGACGGCCGCGCCGTCGGGCGCAACGGCGCCGGCCGCCCGGATCAGGCTGGCGTTGAAGGATCCGGCGCGCAGGCTGCCGGCGATGCCGAGAAGGTTCATATGTTCGCTCCGGGCTTGAGGGATCGTTCGCCGCCGTCACCTATGGGGAATCGCGTCGCCCGGCAAGACCGGGACGGACTGACGCTTCCGCAGCACGGGCGAAGGGTGCTAACGGAGAACGCCAGCCGAAAGCGGAGACATCATGAACGACGCCGCGCCCGCCCGCACCGACGGCACCCGGACCGATAATCTCAGGACCGGCGGGCAGATCCTGATCGACCAGCTGCGCATCCACGGCGTGGAGCGGGTCTTCTGCGTCCCGGGCGAAAGCTATCTCGCCGCGCTCGACGCCTTTGTCGACGTCCCGGAAATCCAGGTCGTGACGGCGCGCCAGGAAGGCGGCGCCGCCATGATGGCGGAAGCGCACGGCAAGCTGACCGGCGCGCCCGGCGTCTGCTTCGTCACCCGCGGGCCGGGCGCGACCAACGCCAGCGCGGGGCTGCATATCGGCTTCCAGGATTCGACGCCGATGATCCTGTTCGTCGGCCAGGTCGCCCGCGCCACCGCGGACCGGGAAGCGTTCCAGGAAATCGACTACCGGCGGATGTACGGCCAGATGGCGAAATGGGTCGGCCAGATCGAGGATCCGGAGCGGATTCCGGAGATGGTCTCCCGCGCCTTCCACACCGCGGTCAACGGCCGGCCCGGCCCGGTCGTCCTGGCGCTGCCGGAAGACATGCTGGTCGAGCGCGCCGGAGTCGGCGACGCGCGCCGGTTCCAGGAGATGCAGCCGGCGCCCCCGCCGGCCGATATGGCCCGGCTGCGCGCCCTGCTGTTGCAGGCCGAGCGGCCGATGGCGCTGCTCGGCGGCGGCGGATGGGACCGGCAGGCCGTGGCCGGCTTCGAGGCCTTTGCCGAAGCGTTCGACCTGCCGACCGCGGTTTCGTTCCGCTGCCAGGCCTATTTCGACAACCGGCTCGACCGGTACGCCGGCCATACCGGGGTCGCCACCGATCCGGCGCTCAACGGGCGGATCGCGGCGGCGGGCCTGCCGCTCGTCGCCCGCGGCCGCCCCCGCGGCGCGGCGCGGGCGCGCGGGGGGCGGAGCGGGGCGGCGGCCCGGCTCCGCGCCCCCGCCCCCCGCCTCGGCGAAGCGACGACCGGCGGCTACACCATCGTCCGGCCGCCGGTGCCGGACCAGACGCTGATCCATATCCATCCCGGTGCGGAAGAACTCGGCCGGGTTTTCCAGCCCACCCTCGGCATCAATGCCGGGATGAAGCATTTCGCGGCGGCGGCTGCCGCGCTGGACGCGCCGCGATCGGTGCCCTGGGGCGCATGGCGCCAGGCCGCCCGCAGCGACTATCTCGCTTTCCTCCGGCCCCATCCGGTTCCCGGCGACGTCCAGACCGGCGAGATCGTCGCCTGGCTGAGCGACCGGCTGCCCGCAGACGCCATCCTGTGCAACGGCGCCGGCAACTACAACAGCTGGCTGCATCGGAATTTCGTCTTCAAGGGCTACCGGACGCAGATCGGCGCAACCTCCGGCTCGATGGGCTACGGCACCCCGGCGGCGATCGCGGTCGCCATGGCCGAACCGGAGCGGATCGTCGTCAACTGGACCGGCGACGGCTGTTTCCTGATGCACGGCCAGGAGTTGGCGACCGCCATGCAGTATGGCGCGAAGGTGGTCAACATCGTGGTCAACAACGGCATGCTCGGCAGCATCCGGATTCACCAGGAGCGGGACTATCCGACCCGCGTCTCCGCCACCGCCCTGCGCAACCCGGATTTCGTCGCCTTGGCCGAAGCCTACGGCCTGCACGGCGAGACCGTGCGCACGACCGACGATTTCGCGCCGGCCTTCGAGCGCTGCCTGGCGGCCGGCCGGTCGTCGCTGATCGACCTCGAGGTCAGCCCCGACGCCGGCTCGACGTCCCGCTCGATCAGCCAGATCCGCGACGCCGCCCTCGCGCGGCAGCGGCCCGTAAGCTGACGCTGGGCGCACCGCCTTGGCGATAGCAAGGCTGACGGGCGGCTGCCGAAGCTGTATGAAAGGACGGCAGGCGAAAGCGTTTGCTGCAAAATGAGGGGGAGGACCGGTCCGATGAGCGATGTCGATATCTACAAGACCCAGAATTTCGGCAACAGCAGCGGATGGGGCCGGGCGCCGGCCCTGCTGATCGTCGATTTCGTCAACGGCTTCACCGATCCGGCGCGCTTCGGCGGCGGCAACATCCAGGAGGCGATCGCCAACACGGCGGTCCTGCTCGACGCCTGCCGCAGCTATGGGCTGCCGATCGTGTTCACCCGGGTGATCTATGCCGACGACGGCGCGGACGCCGGCGTGTTCTGCCTCAAGGCGCCGAGCCTCGTGACGCTGACCGAGGACAATCCGGAGAGCCATGTCGTCGACGCGCTCAAGCCGCGCGACGGCGAACTGATCGCGCGCAAGCAACAGCCCTCGGCCTTCTTCGGCACCAATTTGCATTCCTGGCTGACGATGCGCGGCGTCGATACGATCATCCAGACCGGCTGCACGACCTCCGGCTGCGTGCGCGCCTCGGTGATCGATGCGCTCAGCTACAACTACCGCAACATCGTCGTGACCGACTGCGTCGGCGACCGCGCCATCGGCCCGCACGAGGCTAACCTGTTCGACATGGGCCAGAAATACGGCGACCTGCTGACCTGCGAGGAGACCCTGGCGGCGCTGGCGCAACTGATGGGAGTCCGCGCCGAAGCGGCGGAGTAGAGGGCGCGCGGCGGCGCGATCTTCCGCCGCCGAAATCGTCCGATATAGCTACATTTACGCCGATCCCCGGTTCTCCCGCCCGGTTCGACCTGGAAGAGTGTCGGTATTTAAACAATCGTTCATATTTTCAATGAGCGAAAAAGATTGGCGGCCGAAACGCCAGGGAATCCGGTCATTATCCGGTCATTCGCAATTTCTTAGAAAATTTCCGGACCGAGATTGCGGCCGGCGCTTGTGGCGTTGGGCGTCAATACAACAGCCCCGGCAGCCACAGGGCGAGGCCGGGGATCAGCACGAGCAGGACGACCAGCGCGGTATCGGCAAACAGGAACGGCACGATGCCGCGATAGACGGCGCCGAGCTCGATATCGGGCATCTGCGCCCGGATGACGAAAATGTTCATGCCGACCGGCGGCGTGATCAGGCCGACCTCCGCGACGACCACGACGAAGATGCCGAACCAGACCTTGTCGTAGCCGATGCCCTCGGCGAGCGGCAGGAACACCGGCACGGTAATCAGGATCATGCTGAGGGTATCGAGAAAGCAGCCGAGCACCAGATAGACCGCCAGCATCAGCAGAACGACCAGCCAGGGATGCAGCGAGCCGGCGCCGAACAGATCGGTCACCGCCTTCGGAAGCTGGGTCAGGACGATGAACTCCTTGAACAGGAACGCGCCCAGCACGATGAAGAACAGCATCGCCGTGGTCGAAACCGTTTCGGCCAGGCTGGTCCGGAAACCGGCCCAGTCGAGGGTCCGGGTCGCCGCGGCGATCAGGATGGCGACCAGCGCGCTCACCGCGGCCGCCTCGGTCGGGCTGAATACGCCGAGATAGATGCCGCCGACGGCGATGCCGAACAGCAGGGCGATCTTCCACAGGCCGAACAGGGGCAGCAGCCGCTCGGCCAGCCCCAGCCCCGGCATTTTCGGCACCCGGCCCGGCGCGACCCAGCCGATGATCGCGATCGTGACGACGTGCAGGGCGGCGAGCGCGATTCCCGGCAACAGCGCGGCGGCGAACAATTCCGGCACGCCGGCCTCGGCGATGATCGCGTAAAAGATCAGGATGACCGACGGCGGGATCAGGATGCCCAGCGTGCCGCCGGACGCCACCGTGCCGGTCGCCAGCTTTTCGTCGTAGCCGAACTTGCGCATTTCCGGGATCGAGACGCGCGACATGGTGGCGGCGGTCGCCAGCGACGAGCCGCAGATCGCGCCGAAGCCGGCGCAGGCGCCGATCGTGCCCATGGCGAGCGCGCCGCGCAGGCCGCTGAACAGGGCGTTGGCGGCGCGGTACAGGTCGCCCGACATGCCGGACCGGGTCGCGACGACGCCCATGAGGATGAACAGGGGCACGACGGTCAAGCCATAGGCGCCTTCGCCGACCAGGTAGGAGGAGGTTTCGCCCGCCGCCAGGCCGGCGTTGCGCCAGCCGTCCATGACGGTGTAGCCGAGCAGGCCGGTGATACCGAGGGCGGCGCCGACCGGCACCCGGATCAGGATCAGCCCGAAAACCGCCAGCAGGCCGAGGGCGCCATAGACCTCATCCGGCATCGGGAATCGCCCGAACCCGCGGGTTTCCGGTTTTTGAACGATTGACCGTCAATGAACGGTCACAGCGGCGCGCCACCGCCCTGCTCGGGCGGCCCGCGGCGCAGCCACAGGAGGGCGACGGCCACGCCGGCCAGCGCGGCGCTGCCGAGGCCGATCAGCATGGGCAGCCAGAACCAGAAACGGTTGATGTCCAGCGACATGGTGTTTTCGCCGAATTCCAGCTTTTCCAGCGCGACCGGCAGCGCCTGGAAAAAGGAAACCGACAGGAAAACGACGATCAGAAACAGCCCGAACCAGCGCATCGCGCGGATCGGCCGGGCCGGCGCGACCTGGTCGATCAGGTCGACCGCAACATGCTCATCGCGCAGGGTGACCGCCGGCAGGGCGATGAAGATGCAGGTCGCGAACGCCCACACCATGATGTCGACATCGTTCTCCCCGGTCCAGTTCGCGACGTAGCGCAACGTCACCGACACCGCGGTGAACAGCATCATGAACAGCAGGAACAGGGCGGCGGCGAGGGAGAAGACCCCCGCCGCCCGGTCCAGTCCGGTCGGAGGCCGGGTCAACGGCCGGATTCCGCCCTTTTCGTGCGGAAACCGTCGCCGGAGCTATTGCCGCAGGAAATTCCGCGACGTCTTCTCGTGCTTCGCCGCCAGCGATTTCATCATGGTGTAGACCGCGCGCGCCGGCAGGCCCTTCTTCTGGAGGGCGGCGATCCGGGCCTCGGTCACCTTCGCGCCGACCTCGCGGAACTTCTTCGCCTCTGCATCGGACAGCCGGATCGGCGTCATGCCGGCCTTCATCATGATCTTCTTGCCGATCGCGTCCAGCTTGTCCCATTCATGGCCGATTTCCTTTTCCCGGCCGGTCACGGTGTCGTCGATGACCTTCTTGAGCTTGGGCGACAGCGAATCGTACCGCTTGGCGTTCATGTTGACCGAGAAGCTGGCGACGTAGCTGTACATTTCGGTGGTGTATTTGGTCACCGGGCCCATGCGGAAGGCGATGCCGGCGCCGCCATAGTCGATAAACGCCCCGTCCAGCGTGCCCTTCTGCATCTGATCGACGATCTGGGTCGGCGGCAGGCCGCGCGGCGTCGCGCCCAGGGCGCGGATGAAGTCCCGGATCGTCTGGGACGCGAAGCGCAGGCGCATCCCCTTCATGTCCGCGGTCGTCCGTATCGGCTTCTTGGCCGTGTGGATGTTGCCCGGCTGGTGGGTCAGCAGCACGAGCACCTTCACGCCCTTGTGCTCCTTGTCGAGATACTTGCTGCGCAATCCCGAATCGTTCAGCACCTTGGTGCCGATCTCCGCGCTGCCGATCAGGAACGGCATGTTGGACATCTCGGTCAGCGGGAAGCGGCCCGGCGTGAAGCCGTGGACCGACCAGGTCACGTCGGCCCGGCCGGTGCGGGCGATGTCGTAGTATTTCGGCGGCGGGCCCATCTGGGCGCCGGGGAAGATCTTGAAGGTAATCTCGCCGCCCGATTTCTGCTCGACCTCCTTGGCCCAGCGGGCGAGCCACTGGGAGAACGAGTGTTTCGGCGTCACGAAATGCGCCAGCTTCATCTCAATCTTGGCGTTGGCCGATGCAGACCAGAACACCGCGCCGGCGAGGGCCGCAGCGGCGGCTGCTGTTTTCAGATGGTGCATGTGTTTCCTCCCGTTGCGCCGGGGCACCGTGCCCGCACAGGCGCATTGCAAACCTCGGTCGGGAGCCGGCACCAGTCCGGATACCGGAACGCCGCCTGCACTCAACCGTCCAGCAAAGGCATGCGATCCAGCCATTTTTCAACGTCCGCCGGATCGTCGAACAGGGTTTCCAGTTCCGCTTTCGCTGTGGACCGGGTCTGTCTTGCCGACTGTACTACAGAAGGGTCGAAGCCTTCCACCCTCGTGCTGATTTCAAGCCGGATACCGTTGTTGTCGTAGAAGTAGACCGAGAGGAAACCGTCGCCCAGGTCGATCGGCCCGGTGATCTCCACACCGCTGGCCCGGACATGGGCGCGGATTTCGTCGAAGCGTTGGTGGGGCGTATGAAACGCAACATGCTGCATGCCGCCGATATGGTCCCGGTCGGCCTTCGGCACCCCTTTCGGATACTCGAACACGGCGAACAGCGAATCGTTGCCCATGTCGAAGAAGTAATGGCGGAGCTGGTCGTAGGGCGGCTGGCCGCGGTCCGCCGCATAGGGCACCCGGCGCACATGCACCAGCGGCATGCACAGCACCCGTGTATAGAAATCCAGCGTGCCTTCGAGATCGTCGGTGACGATCGCCAGATGGTCGATGCCGCGCAGCGGCATGCCGGCGGACGTGCCTGTGTCCCCGGTGTCCTGAACCGATTGCGGTGTTCCGTCCATTTTCCTGACCTGTCCTATGGCCGGCAATCCGGCTTGCGCTTACGGTAGATCGGCGAAAGCGTAGGAGTCCCGGCGAATTCAGTCAAATGGCTCTGCCGTTTCATGATACGTCCTGCGAAATCGGCCGGACTGACGATACCGGGCGTCGGCAGGGCGTCGGCAGGGCGATGAGCCGGGGGATGGGGCCGGCAAAAGGCGCCAACGGAAAGGAACACCATGTTGATCGGCAAGGCCGGCGCGCTCAAGAGCGCGATCTGCACGGCGGACGAGACCAGCATCGCGGTGCGCGGGCGCGACCTGTGCGGCGACCTGATGGGCGGCCTGTCCTTCACGGACTTTTTCCTGCTGCACCTGACCGGCCGGGCGCCGACCGCGGACCAGGCCTTCTTCCTCGACGCCATGCTGGTCGGGCTTGCCGAACACGGCGTGACTCCCAGCGTGCAGGCGGCGCGCATGACCCTGGCCGCCGCCCCGGAATCGCTGCAGGGCGCGGTGGCGGCCGGGATCGCCGGCGCCGGCTCGGTCGTCCTCGGCGCGGCGGAAGAGGCCGGCCGGCTGCTGGCGCGCGGCGTCGCCGAGGCTGGCGGAAACGCGGCCTCGTTCGAGACCGCCGCCCGGCGCATCGCAACGGAAATCCGCGCGGCGCGCCGGCCGATCCCGGGCTTCGGCCACCCGCTGCACAAGCCCGACGATCCCCGCGCGACACGCCTGCTCGCGCTCGCGCACGACCGCGGTATTGTCGGCGATCACACCCGTTTTCTGGAGGTTCTGGCCCCGGTCGTGAACGACATCTGGCAGCGCACTCTGCCGGTCAATATCAACGGCGCCATCGCCGCCATCATGCTGGACCTGGATTTTCCGATGGAGGCGTTGCGCGGCGTGCCGATTCTGGCGCGGACCGCCAGCCTGCTCGGCCATCTGTACGAGGAGACCCAGCGGCCGATGGGCTTCCTGCTCGCCCACCACGCCGAGGCGGCGGTAGAATACGACGGCGAGCCGCCGCCGTCAGAGCAGGAGTGACCGGCCCGTGACGGGCTTCCTGCACAATCCTGCGGTCGAGACCCGGGATCCGGCGGAACAGGCGTTGCAAGACGCGGCGCGCTATCCCGAGCAGATCGGCTATCTGCTCGAAAGGTCGGACTTTTACCGAGCCAAGCTGGCCGAGGCAGGAATTTTCAGCGTCGAAGACGCCGGCGGTCTCGACGCGATCGCCGGCCTGCCGTTCACGGAAAAGGACGAACTGCGCCGGAGCCAGGCGGACCATCCGCCGCTCGGCAGCCATGCCGCCGCGTCGTGGGACGAGATAATCCGGGTCTATTCGACCAGCGGGACCAGCGGCGACCCCTGCTACATCGCGATCACGCCGGCCGACCTCGACGTCTGGACGGAAATTTCGGCGCGCAGCTATGCCGCGTGCGGCATCCACCGCGGGCGCCGCGTGGTGCACAATTACGGCGCCGGCCCCTTCGTCGCCGCAGCGGCCACGGACATGCTGACCCGCAACCGCATCGCGCACATCCCGGTCGGCACGGGCAATACCGAACGCTATGTCGCCGGCATCTGCAAAATGGGCGCAACGGCGATCATGGGCACGCCCTCTTTCGCCCTGTACCTGATCGACTGGCTGGAAGAACGCGGCATCGCGCCCCGGTCGCTCGGCATCGAGCGCATGGCGGTTGCCGGCGAACCCGGCGGCGGCGACCCGGTCATCCGCAGCCGGATCGAAACGGCGTTCGGCTGCACGGCCAACGAAGCCATGGGCATCGGCGACGTCTCGATCACCCTGTGGGGCGAGTGCGAAGAGCAGGGCGGCATGCATTTCAGCGGCCGGGACTTCGTCCATGTCGAGTTGATCGACCCGGAGAGCGGCGCTGCGCTGCCCTTCGAGGACGGCGCCGAGGGCGAACTGGTCTATACGGCGCTGCGGCGCGAGGCGATGCCGCTGCTGCGCTTCCGCAGCCGCGACCATGTCGCGGTCAACGCCCGGCCCTGCGCCTGCGGCCGGACGAGCGTGCGCGTGCGTTGCATCGGGCGGACCGACGACATGCTGATCGTGCGCGGCGTCAACCTGTTCCCGTCGGCGCTGCGGGCGGTCGTGAACCGGTTTGCGCCCCATGTCGGCGAGGTCGTGATGATCCGCCCGAAGCAGCGCGGCGTGATGCAGGAACCGCCGTTGCCGGTGGCGATCGAACTGGCCGCCGGCGCCGATCCGCCGCCCGACCTTGCCGAGCGCATCCGGGCGGCGATCCGCAGCGAACTCATCGTCGCGACCGAGATCGAACTGGTGCCCCACCAAACGCTGCCGCGCAGCGAATACAAGAGCCGGCTGGTCGATTTCGGCGCGGCCGGGTAGCCATGCACAGCAATCCTTCAGGAGGCGAACCCGTGAACGCACCCGTCACCCTGCCGGACCACCGGACCGGCACCGTCGAGTCCGGCGACGTCACTATTTTCTACCGGCACTTCGGCGCGCCCCGTTCTGACGCCGGGGGCGGTACGCCGATGATCGTCCTGCACGGCCAGTCATATTTTTCCTACGACTGGGTCGGGATCGCCGACGAACTGGCGCGCGATACGGACGGCGGGCCGGACGGCGGCCGCGAGATAATCGCCATGGACATGCGCGGCTTCGGCAGTTCCGGCTGGAGCGCAAGCCACGCCTACAAGGTGCAGGATTTCGCCGCCGATGTGCTGGCGGTCGCCGACCGGCAGGGCTGGGACCGCTTCGTCCTTGCCGGCCACTCGATGGGCGGGCGCAACGCCACCTACACCGCTGCGGCCCATCCCGACCGGGTCGAGAGATTGATTTTGATCGATTATTCACCAACCAACGCGAAGGCGGGGGCGATGCGGGTGATGAACCAGTCGATCGACATGCCCGCATCCTTCGGCGGACTGGACGAGGCGCTGCGCTTTTTCGGGCTGGACCCGGCGGTTTTGGATCCGGGCAGGCGCGCGCGCTTCGAGGCCTATCTCGGAACCTTCGACGGCAACTACACCGTGTCCCGCGATCCCTATTTCAGGGAGGTGTTTCGCAAGGCCCGCGACGAGGGCGTCAAGCCCGACCACGGCGCCGACCTGTGGGCATGCCTGGGCAGGGTCGCCTGTCCGATTCTCGTGCTGCGCGGCCGGCAGTCCGACATGTTCGCGCCTGAAACGGCGGAAAAGGTCGCGGCGACGAACGCCAACGTCGCGCTGGTCGAGGTCGAAGGCGGCCACAACGTCCCCGGCGACAACCCGGCCGGCCTGATCGCGGCGGTGCGCCCGTTTCTTGCCGATCGGGCCGCCGGCGTCTGAGCCTCCCCCTCAACCCTGCCGGCGTGCCGCCCTCCAGGCGGCATACGAATTCCTGTATACATCATGCGGAATTCTCAGGGGCGGCGTTTCGAAAAAGCCGGACGCCCGAATCGGCCGGCGAGGATCGTGAATTTTCTTTGACAGCCGAGGACTCGGCTGGTTTCGGCCGGAATCTCCTGGACAGGGCCCGGCACCGGCGCCGATTTGACATTGCATCCCATGAAATCGCGGAGAACCGGGTCTATCGTGAGGTCAGCGCGGCAGTCATGCGGTTCGGGAGACGACTTGCCCGTCAGCGCTGCCGGATGGCTCAGCCTTGCCGTGCAGCATACATCGCGCCGATTTCCTCATTATACAGTATACAGCACCCAATAAAGATGGATGTTCCATTGTGTACAACCCGGCCGGCGCCGCGCCGCGTCAGGTCCAGACGTCTTCTGCAACCCTTACGATGGTTTCCAGCTTCGCCCTCTCGTCTTCCTCGGCGACCGGATTGCCGGCAACCGTGGAGGCGAAGCCGCATTGCGGACTGAGCGACAGGCGTTCGCGGCCGACATACCGCGCGGCCTCGTCGATCCGGCGTTTCAGGTCCTCCGCCGCCTCCAGATCCGGATCTTTCGAACTGACGAGACCCAACACGACGCTCTTGTCGTCCGGCACATGACGCAGCGGCTCGAAACCGCCGGCCCGCCCGGTATCGTACTCCAGCATGAAGGCGTCGACGTCGACGCGCTGGAAAACCTGCTCGGATATCAGGTCGTAACCGCCTTCGGAGAGCCATTTGCCGCGAAAATTGCCCCGGCACATATGCATGCCGGCCACCACGTCGCCGCGGCCGCGCACCGCGGCGTTCATCGCCTCGATGTACAGGTCGAACAGCCGGTCCGGATCGCCGCCGAGGGCGCGCACCCGTTCGCACACCGCAGGGCTGCCGAGCATGATGAGCGGCACCTCGTCGAGCTGGACATAGCGGCAGCCCAGGGCGGCCAAATCGGCAGTTTCCTGCCGAAAAATCGCGCACAGATCGTCGAAAAAAGCCTCGTCGGTTGCGTAGCCGGAGCCCGTGATCGTGTCCGACATCCGCCAGAAATGCAGCGTCGAAGGCGACGGCATGGTGATCTTGGGTTCGGCGGATTCGACTGCCGTCTTGAGGAAGGCGAACTCGTCCGTCGAGATCGGCGCCACCTTGTTCAACGGGCCGACGCAGTCGGCGGCGATAAACGTCTGCTCTTCGCCGGTCTCGTCGTGGAACGTGAACAGCGACGGGGCGACATCGAAGCCGTCAATAGCGTCGACCCAGTGGCCCCAGTAGGATTTGCGGCGGAACTCGCCGTCGGTCACCATATCCAGGCCCAGGCCCTCCTGCATCGCCACGACATCGCGGATCGCCGCCCGCTTGGCGGCTTCGAAGGCCTCGTCGCCGATCTCGCCGGCGCTGTGGGCCTTGAAGGCGTCCTTCAATTCCCGGGGGCGCAGCAGGCTGCCGATATGTTCTGCGCGGAACGGCGGGTTGCGTCGGGCTTTCGTCGGGGCAGTCATAGGCACGGTCTCGTCTCGATTATTGTTGAAGGAACGCTCATTTTTTCCGGAAACCGCCGGCAAAGCGCAAGAAGCGCGCCGGACTAGCTGCCGACCCAGGCGATGCGCAGCAGGTTGGTGGCGCCGGGCGTGCCGAAGGGCATGCCGGCGGTGATGACGATGGGCTCGCCCTCTGCGGCGAATCCGTTGGTTTGCGCCATTTCGACGGCGTAATCGACCATTTCCTCGACGCTGTTGGCGTCGTGGGAAAAAAAACAGGACACGCCCCAGGCCAGCACCAGCTTGCGCGCGGTCCGGTCGCTGCCGGTCAGGCACAGGATCGGCGCCGCCGGGCGGGCCCGCGACGCGCGCAGCGCCGTCGAGCCGGACATGGTGTAGGTGACGATCGCCGCGGCGCCGACCGTGTCGGCGACCTGGCGGGCCGCCGCCGTGATCGCGTCCGAGGCCGTCGGGTCCGGCATCGCCGCGCCGGCATCGATCACATGGCGCAAGGTCGGGTCGGCCTCGGTCCGGCGGACGATCCGGCTCATGACATCGACCGAACCGACCGGATGGCGCCCGACCGCCGTTTCGGCTGAGAGCATCACCGCATCGGCCCCTTCGTAGACCGCGTTGGCGACGTCGGAGGCCTCGGCGCGGGTCGGCGTGGGCGAGGCGACCATCGACTCCAGCATCTGGGTGGCCACGATCACCGGCTTGCCGGCCGCCCGGCAGGCCCGCACGATCCTTTTTTGGACGCTTGGCACTTCCTCTGGCGGCAACTCTACGCCCAGGTCGCCCCGGGCCACCATGACGGCGTCGGACAGGTCAACGATCTGGGCCAGGTTGTCGAGCGCCGCCGGCTTCTCGATCTTGGCCAGCACGCTTGCCCGGCTGCCGGCCAGATTGCGCAGTTCGGCGACATCGTCCGGCCGCTGCACGAAGGAGAGCGCGATCCAGTCCGCCCCCTGGTCGAGGGCGAAGGACAGGTCCTTGCGGTCCTTTTCCGTCATCGCCGACACGGGCAGCACCGCGCCGGGCAGGTTGACGCCCTTGCGGTCGCCGATCGGGCCGCCGGCCAGCACGGCCGCCGCGATATGCCGATCCGAACAGCCGGTGATCTCCAGCCGCAGCCGGCCGTCATCGACCAGAAGATGCTGGCCCGGCGCCACGGCGCGGTAAACCTCGGGATGGGGCAGGCAGACCCGTGCGGCGTCGCCGGGCGTGTCGTCCAGGTCGAACTGGAAGGCCGCGCCTTCGGTCAGTACGGCCGGCCCGGACGCAAAATCGCCGATGCGGATTTTCGGGCCCTGCAGATCGGCCATGATGCCGATCGGGCGGCGCACTTCCCGTTCGACCGCCCGGACCGCACGAATGCGCGCACGGTGATCCTCCCGGCCGCCATGGCTGAAATTGATCCGGAACACCGCGGCACCGGCCTCGTACAGTTCGCGCACGGTCTCCGGGTCGCTGCTCGCCGGGCCCAGCGTCGCGACGATCTTGGCGTTGGCGCGTAATCTCGGCATCGCGTCTCGCGTTCTCCGACCCGGTGAAACCCGCCGGCCGCCGGCCGGGTCGGTCAGGCGATCAGGACCGCCCGGAAATCGTTGACATTGGTGTACGTCGGTCCCGTGACGACGAGGTCGCCCAGGGCGTCGAAGAAGGTCCAGGCATCGTTGTCGGCCAGAAAGCCGGCCGGGCGCAAGCCCCGTTGCCGCGCGCGTTCAAGCGTGTCCGGGCCGATCAGCGCGCCGGCATTGTCCTCGCTGCCGTCGGCGCCGTCGGTATCGGCCGCCAGCGCCCACACGCCCGGCATGCCGTCCAGCGCCTCGGCGAGACCGAGCAGGTATTCCGCGTTCGGCCCGCCGCGGCCGTGGCCGGCGAGGGTCACGGTCGTTTCGCCGCCTGAAAGCAGCAGCACCGGTTGGTCGGCCTGCCGTTGGGCGGCGCGCTCCCGCGCCAGCGCGGCATGGGCGCGGCCCAGATCGCGCGCTTCGCCGGTCAGATCGTCGCCCAGTATCTCGACGGCGAGTCCTTCGGCTTCCGCCCGCCGGGCGGCAGCGGCAAGCGACTGCGCAGGCGTTGCGATCAGGCGGTATTGCGTTGTCGCGAGCCGCGGGTCGTCCGGCTTCAGGGTTTCGTTCGACGGGTCGTCCAGCGCGTTCGCCACGGCGGGCGGCGGTGCGATCCCGAAACGGCGCAGAACGCCGCGGGCGTCGGCCAGGGTCGTCGGATCCGCCGCCGTCGGCCCGGATCCGATGGTCGCCGGATCGTCGCCCGCCACGTCCGAAATGGCGAGGGTCGCCAGCCGGGCCGGCGCCGCGGCGGCGGCAAGCCGCCCGCCCTTGACCGCCGACAGATGCTTGCGCACCGCATTGATCTCGTGAATGTCGGCGCCCGCCGCCAGCAGGGCGCGGGTCACGGCCTGCTTGTCGGCCAGCGTCAGGCCCGGCGCCGGCAGGCTGAGCAGGGCGGACGCCCCGCCGGACAGCAGGAACAGCACCAGGTCGTCCGGCCCGGCGGCGCGCGCCCTGTCCAGAATGTCCGCAGCCGCCCCGGCGCCGGCCCGGTCGGGCACCGGATGCGCCGCCTCGATCACGCGGATCGACCGGCACGGCACCGCATGGCCGTAACGGGTGACGGCCAGCCCTTCGACCGGGCGCTCCGGCCAGGTATCCTCGACCGTCCGCGCCATGGCGGCGGCAGCCTTGCCCGCGCCGAGAACGAGGGTCCGGCTTGCCGGTTTCGCGCCCTGTTGCGCGTCCAGTTCCGCGAGGGCCTGCGGCAGGCAATGCTCCGGCCGGGCGACCGCGACGGCTTCGTCGAGCAATCGGCGCAGCAGCGCCGGCGGATCAACGGTCAGGCCGCCGCGGGTCAGGTGCGAGTGCAGATCGTGCGGCGGCAGCTCGCATCGGGTCAAAAAAAGCCGCTCCCACGGGCCTTCGGGCGAAGGGCCGATCTCTGCATCTTCGGGTAGGTACGCCCGCCCCTTGTAAACGAGCTCGACCACCGCCGACGGGGAGTATGGAGCGGAATTCGCATCGAGAAATGTCCTCGATCCGCGCGGGCTGGGTTTTCCGTGCGACCAGCGGGGCGCCCCGGAATTGCAACGGGAGAAAAGAGGAGCCGCATCGCGGTTCGCATTCAGAAGGGCTTCGGTGCGGAGCCGAATCAGTAAAGGGCGCTCGTCCCTGTATCGCCCGAAGTGTCGTTTTCCATACTCGTTCGGGCCAGCTTCCGTGCCGGGCCAGAAAAAGACGTTCTCGTTGAGCTTCTGAACGAAGTCCTCAAACGACAGATCGCAGAGCGCCATATTCCCTTCATGGAGAGGCGCTTGGTCCCGCACATGAATTTCGTCTGTGCCGATTTTCAACAGACAGCACTTGCGGCGGCGCTCCCACATGAGGTCAGAGCGCCGGGCAGCGGAAAATAAGCTGGCCGCGCTCTCCAGACAGCCCATTTGCCGAATCCGGGGCACGTTACGGCAAGCAGTCAGATGAAACAGAAAGGGCCGCCGCTGCAGGAATGCCCGAAGCTCGAAGGGCATTGCACTTGCCCGCAAGACGAATCTGGATCGAACAGAACGATCCGCCGCCTAGGCCGGATCGTTTTCCCGCACCCAGGCTTCGGTGTCTTCCAGCGCCGCCCCGAACCGGTCGGCCAGGTCGTCGATGCCCGCTTCGTCGATCACGAGCGGCGGGCACAGGGCGATCGCGTCGACGATGTTGCGCAGGATCAGGCCGTGCTTCTCGGCATTCTTGCGGAACACGGTCCCGACCACGCCCGGCTTGGCGAAGCCCTTGTGCGCGGCCTTGTCCCGGACCAGCTCGACGCCGGCAATCAGGCCGACACCCCGGACCTCGCCGACCAGGTCGCTGCCCGCGAACTGGCGCAGACGCGCCTGGAAGCGGTCCTGGACGCTGCGGACGTGGGCGCCGATATCGGTCTCGCGGTAGATTTTCTGGGTCTCGATCGCGACGGACGCGGCGACCGGATGGCCGGAATAGGTGTAGCCGTGGCCGAACGTGCCGATCCGCGCGCTCGCCTCGACCATGGCGACCCAGATCTTCTCGTTCACCAGCAGGGCCGAGATCGGCAGGTAGGAGGCCGACAGCGCCTTCGCCATGGAGATCATGTCCGGCTCGATATCGAAGGTCTGGCAGCCCCAGGGATTGCCGGTGCGGTGGAAGCCGCAGATCACCTCGTCGGCGACGAACAGGATGTCGTATTTCTTCAGCACCGCCTGGATTTTCGGGAAATAGCCGCGCGGCGGCACGACCACGCCGCCGGCCCCCATGATCGGCTCGGCGAACATGCCGCCGATTGTTTCCGGGCCCTCATTCAAAATCAGTTTTTCCAGGTCTTCCGCGCATCTGGTGGCGAAGGCATCCTCGTCCTCGCCGTCCTGCGCCTCGAAATAATGGTGCGGGCAGGTCGTGTGGACGATCCGGTCGATCGGCAGATCGAAGTCCATATGGTTGGGCGGCAGGCCGGTCAGGCTGGCCGAGGCGATGGTGACGCCGTGATAGGCGCGGCGGCGCGAAATGAGCTTCTTCTTCTCCGGCTTGCCCATCGCGTTCCAGTAGTACCAGATCAGCTTCATGGCCGTGTCGTTGGCCTCGGAGCCCGAATTGGAGAACAGGGCCTTCGCCATCGGCGCCGGCGCCATCTCGAGCAGGATCTCCGCCAGTTCGACGCCCGGCATGTGCGACTTGTGGGTGAACTGGTGGTAGAAGGGCAGGGTCCGCAGGGCCTCGGCCGCCGCCTCCACGAGCCGGCCGTTGTCGAAGCCGAGCGCGGCGCACCACAGGCCGGCCATCCCCTCGATATACTGCTTGCCGTCATCGTCGTAGACGAAGATACCCTCGCCGCGCCGGATCATCAGCGGCCCTTCCTCCTGATGCAGCTTCAGGTTGGTGTAGGGATGGATGACGGCGGCGATATCGCGGGCTGCCGGGGAATTGGCGGCATGGCGGTCGGGTGCGGACATGAAGGTCTCCGGGCTGGAAGGGCGGAATCGCGGCAATATAGGGTGGCAGGCCGGGCGTGCCAGTGACACGGGACGCCACACGGTTCGCCACACGCGGCGCCACGCCCTTGCAAACCGCGGCCGGGCGCGCCTAATCAGCCTCATGCCTGGGAACGAACGCATCGGGGCCGTACGCCGCTGGCGCCATCCGTACGCGCTGGCGGGCCGGGCGGGCGCCTTCTGGATCGGGCCGCTGGCGATGGCCAACCTGGCCCTGCTGGTCGCGGCCTGGTTCCTGCCGATCATGACGCTGACCAAATTCTGGTTCTGGAGCGACCGGGTGTCGCTCTGGGAGACGGCCGCCGGCCTGCTGCAACAGGGCGAGATCCTGCTGTTCGCGATCGTCGCCGGCTTCTCGATGGTGTTCCCGGCCGCCAAGCTGCTCACGGCGGGATGGGTCTGGGCCCGGGTCGACGCCGCCAGCCCGGGCGGCAGCCGGGCCGTGCGCCTGATGGAGGCGCTGGGCCGGTGGTCGATGATCGACGTCTTCGTCGTCGCGCTGATCGTCGTCGCGGTGAAGGTCTCGCTGGTCGCCGATGTCGGCGTGCACAGCGGCATCTACGTCTTCACCGCCGCCGCGGCCCTGTCGATCGCCCTGATGGCCTGGATCGGCCGGGCATTGAAGCACGCGGCCGGGGGAACCTGACCCGCCGGAGCTACGGCCGCTTATCCCGGCCCGGCGCGCCGGACAGCATGCCCTCGACATGGGCGACGCGTTCCTTGATCGCGCTCAGTTCCCTCTGCATGTCGTTGAAGCGGTCCTGCCAGCGCGCATCGACCCGCCACATGAAGCCGAGAATGGCCAGCGCGGTGGCAATCACGGTCAGGATCGTCGGATATTCCATTCAGAGAGCAAATCCGGTGCCAAGCAATCCCGCGATTGAAACATTTAAGGTACAAATAGCAGCCGGCGTTAAATCGGTCATGGGTCAAGCCGATTCGTAAAGGCTTCGCCCAACATGGCGAACTTTGCGGTCGTTCTTGAGCCTCGCCAACGCAGAACGAATCCAATGGTGATAACGGGGCTGGCTACCCCATATCTCCCTGTGATGAGGGGTGACTAACGGGTGCCGCTCCATCTCTTGATAGATTTCCCGCGCCAAAATCGGCCCGGCTTTTGCCCTGACGATCCGCAATACCGCTTCGTCCCATGTTTCAAGCGTCATTCGTCGTCTCCGAGCGCGAGCGGGATATTCTCATTTGGCTGGTCCGGCAATGCCATGCGCTCGCATATCGGCGCTACTCCAAGCGGTATGTGCAGGATGAGGCGCAGGCCAAGGCCGAAGGGCGCGGGATGCGCGCCGGGGAGAATGTCGCCCCGTGGGCTTGGCGGCGCGGGAAGTGTTTGCAGTAGCCTGACAGCGACACGATTAGAGCGGTTTCGATGGAGCATCGAACGATCTGATCCGCTCCTTGCACGTGATGCTCTTTTGCTTACCATTTAGAAAAACGCCGACAAATATAATTCTTGCCATTTTTTCCCCCAACTTTTTGTCACGAGATTTAGATTCGAAACCTATATGAGAAAACCATCTGCTGACTAGTTCAGGAATTTCTTTCCTTACCCGTTCCGCGTCTTGTTTAATGGAATATCCAGCCAATTTACTAATAAAAGAACGGCGTGTTTGGTTGCAAATATCATGCGACAACTTGCCGTGAAATCCGAACACAAACAAGCTGATATTAATTTCATTATTTTCCCAATTGTAGTGTGCTACGGCAAACCCGCGTGCCCCTACTTTTCTTACGACTTGCTTTCCGGCCCTGTCAGCCACTTCCTGCGCACGCATCATTCCCCTGTCCCACAATGTAAGGGGTTCGTTCATCAGCCATCGTCCAATAGGACCGGGTTCTGCACGAGGATTGGTGGATATTGAAACAACTAGAACCAAGCCAACTACTGTCATAATAATTGACACATCCCAGCGTATAGTCAGCATGCGTTTCGCTCCGAAATGCCGAATAGCTGTCAAGTATTCGGTAGCTGGTGCGGCCGGTGGCCTCCCCTTCGCCAGCATGTATACCGGCTTAATGCCGACCCATTCCATGCCTATCGAAACCGCGGCCGACCGCGTCCTGTAACATAGCCGCCGCGGTGCCTGCAAATTTGCGAAATCGGTGACCGCTTGGTGACCGTCGCCTTTCGAAAATTTGCCGAAATTCCGCTAACTCATTGATTTATTTGGTGCCGCAAGAGGGACTCGAACCCCCGACCCCCTGATTACAAATCAGATGCTCTACCGGCTGAGCTATTGCGGCGCTGCGCTTGCCCGGCGATGTCGGCCCGCCGGCCCGGATTATCAAGAGGATATCAGGCGGCCAGCCAGCGGGCGAGCGCCTTGTCCGGGTCGGCGAGGCCGTCGAGCGAATCGTACCAGTGGTCCTCCCAGCCCCGCTCCGGCAGGCCGGTGAACACCATCAGGTTGAGGGGATAGGCCTCGCTGTCGGTGCAGCGGCGGAAGTCGTCGCGGAACAGGAAGACCGGCTTGTCCCAGGCGATCGCCATGCCGAGCTCGACCATCACGCCCTCGTCCGGCGGGCAGCCGTTGACCACGGCGAAAATGCCGTCGCTGTCGCGCACGTCGCGCAGGTCGGCCTGGCCGATCCTGTAGGCCCAGCCGGTCGCCAGCTTGTCGACCTGGTTGTTGCGCGCGAACGGCTCCCAGACCTCGGCGCCGAGGGCTTCGAGCGCGGCGGCGAGTTCGATCAGCGGCCCGGAGCGCTGCTGTTCCGAAAACCCGTAGGGATTGGCGAGATAGAGAGTTTTCTTCCGGTCCATGCCGCCGCCTTTCGCTCCGCCACGCCGGCCGGTCGATGCGCGCCGGACGATAGGCCATGCCCGGACGCCGGTCCACGCCGCAAACGGGCGGGACGGCCGAACGGCCGGCCGAGAAGCAACCGTCATTAACGGTTATTTTCCTTGTATTGTTGATTTATTCCTTATATATTCCCGATACTCTGATATTTTTCCCGGAAGCGAATCATGACACTTCATGACACATCCGGCCCCCTCTTTTGTCGCTCCGGATGGAGCGGCCTGCCCCGGACCCCGATCCGGGGAGCGGCCGTCCGGGAGACACGATCGGGACGTCGGAAGGACGGAATATGACGGATCATGACATGTCATGACATTCCGACACCCCTCCCGCGCCGAAGGAAGAGCGCATCATGCCATTCCCTGACACGTCCTGTTATCCCGCTCCCTGCGCCACCGCTGCCGCTTGTCCGCCGGCGGACGGCGGCGCTAGTTTCAGCACCCGCTAGACCGACACCGATCCGCGAGACCGTCCCATGACCACGAACGGCGCCTTCGACAAGTCCAGAATGCCTTCCCGCTACACCACGGTCGGGCCGGAGCGCGCGCCCCACCGGGCGTTCCTCTATGCCATGGGCGTGACCGAGGAAGAGGTCGCCCAGCCCCTGGTCGGCGTCGCCGCGGCATGGAACGAGGCCGCGCCCTGCAACATCTCCCTGCACCGCCAGGCCCAGGCCGTGAAGCACGGCGTGGCGGCGGCGAGGGGCACGCCGCGCGAATTCGCCACCATCACCGTGACCGACGGCATCGCCATGGGCCACGAGGGCATGAAGGCCTCGCTGGTCAGCCGCGAGATCATCGCCGATTCGGTCGAGCTGACCATGCGCGGCCACGGCTACGACGCGCTGGTCACGCTCGCCGGCTGCGACAAGAGCCTGCCGGGCATGATGATGGCGATGTGCCGGCTCAACGTGCCGGCGGTGTTCATCTATGGCGGCTCGATCCTGCCCGGCCGTTTCCGCGGCAAGGATGTGACCATCGTCGATGTCTTCGAAGGGGTCGGCCAGCACGCCGCCGGCCACTGGGACGACGCGGATCTGCGCGAATTGGAGCTGATCGCCTGCCCGTCGGCCGGCTCCTGCGGCGGCCAGTTCACCGCCAACACCATGGCCTGCGTCTCCGAAGCCATCGGCCTGGCGCTGCCCGGTTCGGCGGGCGCGCCGGCGGCCTTCGAATCGCGCGACCAGCTGTGCGAGAAATCCGGCGAGGCGGTGATGGAGCTGCTGCGGCTCAACCTGCGGCCGCGCGATATCGTCACCCGTCCGGCGCTGGAGAATGCCGCGGCGGTGGTCGCGGCGACCGGCGGCTCGACCAACGCCGGCCTGCACCTGCCGGCGATCGCCAACGAATGCGGTATCGACTTCGACCTCTACGACGTCGCCGAGATTTTCCGCAAGACGCCCTACATCGCGGACATGAAGCCGGGCGGCAAATACGTCGCCAAGGATCTTTACGAGGTCGGCGGCGTGCAGGTCGTCATCAAGGAACTGCTCGACGCCGGCTATCTGCACGGCGACTGCATAACGGTTTCCGGCAGGACACTGGCCGAGAACTGCGCGGACGCCACATTCCCCGAGGGGCAGGACGTCGTCTACCGGGTCAAGAACGCGATTGCGCCGACCGGCGGCGTCGTCGGCCTGAAAGGCAACCTGGCGCCGGAGGGCGCCATCGTGAAGGTCGCCGGCATCGCGCCGGAAGGCCAGACATTCACCGGCGCGGCCCGGGTCTTCGAGTGCGAGGAGGACTGTTTCGACTATGTCACCAAGGGCGGCGTCCGCGAGGGCGATTGCCTGGTCATCCGCTACGAGGGGCCGAAGGGCGGCCCCGGCATGCGCGAGATGCTGTCGACCACGGCGGCGCTCTACGGCCTGGGCATCGAAAATGTCGCGCTGATCACCGACGGCCGCTTCTCCGGCGGCACCCGCGGCCTGTGCGTCGGCCATATCGGCCCCGAAGCCGCTGTCGGCGGGCCGATCGGCCTGCTGCAGGACCGCGACCGCATCACCATCGACGCGCCGGGCGGCACGATCTCGGTCGATCTGAGCGACGCCGAACTGGAAGCGCGCCGCAAGGCCTGGCAGCCGCGGGAAAACATCTACGGGTCCGGCGCGATCTGGCGCTACGCCCAGACCGTCGGCCCGGCGCGCCACGGCGCCGTCTGCCACCCGGGCGCCCGCGCCGAAGGGCATGTTTATGCGGATTTGTGAGTCGGGGACTTCAGGTTCCCGGCAGGAGATCGGCTGTTCCCCGGCGCATCGACACCCGGCGGTCATCGCAGGGGCGGGATTTGGTCCTTCCCCTGCGCCGGGCATTGTCCCCGATCGGAGTTCGGGGCCGGCCCGAAATCCAATGACCGCCAACCGGGCGGCGAAGCCGGAGCGAAGGAGAGCGGCGCCAGATCACCCCTTCACACCATCCTTGCGTCGCCGGCATAATCGAATGAATGAAAATCGTGGAATTCCAAGGGCATGCGCGCCGGTGGCCATTGCGAACCGGCGCCAGCCTTACCGGGGGAGCTCTGCTGTTTGAAGACCAACCTGCGAGCAAAGCAGTGGGCGGAGAAATATCCGGAACTGGGCACAAATTCGCTGCCCACTGAGCCCTACATTTCTGAAGAGCATTTCGCCCTCGAGCGCGAACGGGTCTTCCGCAGGTCATGGCTCAATGTCGGCCGTGTCGAGGAAATTCCCCAAGCGGGCGACTATTTCGTCCGCGATATCGCGATCTCCAGCGCCTCGGTGCTGGTCATCCGGGGCACGGACGGCATCGTGCGCGGCTTTCACAATGTCTGCTCCCACCGGAGCAACCGGCTGGTGGCGGACGAACGGGGCTCGTGCCGCGGCGCACTCTTCTGCCGCTTCCACAACTGGGCCTACAGCGACAGGGGCGACCTGGTCCGCGTTCCCGACGAAGAGAATTTCTACGGCCTGGACAAGCGGGACCACGGACTGACGCCGGTCGATACCGACATCTGGCAAGGCTTCATCTTCGTCCACCTGGACCCGGATCCGGCCGAGACGCTGCGGGACTATCTCGGCGGCGCCGCCGACCGGCTCGACGGCTGCCCGTTCCACGAAATGAAACTGCTACAGGCCTACAGGGTCGAAGAGCGCGCCAACTGGAAGGTCGCCCTCGATGCCCAGAACGAACTGTATCATTTGCCGTACCAGCATCGCTGGACACTCGGCGATACGTTCGCGAAGAACGATACCGGGAATTGCCGCTTCAAGGAGGTTATTCTCTACAATTATCACAGTTTCTGGTCGGTCGATTACCGGTCGTTCCAGGATCTGACGCCGCTGAAAATCGCACTCTTTGTCCGTGGAGAGAACGACGGGGCTTTCCGGCTTCCGAACATGACCGGCGACATGGACCATTATCTGCTGTTTCCGAACAGCATCATTTCGCTGTTCGAAGTCGGTCGCTGGACGGGGTGCATCACATACACGTTGTGGCCCGTCGCGATCGATCGGACGATCTGGGAGATTCGGATGCATTTCAGTGCGCCCCCGACCCGGCGCGAACGGCTCCAGCAGGAATATTTCAAATGCCTGCTTCGGGATACGCTTCAGGAGGATACGGCGGCGCACGAAAGCGTCCATGCGGGCATCGCCTCGCGCGTGCGGACCCATCTCATCCTGCAGGACAACGAACTGCCGATTCGCCATTTCCACAAGGTCCTGGGCGACTATGCCGGGTACGGCGGACGTGCATGACCGGCGTGGCCGGGAGCCGACGGAGAACACGCGATGAATGAGCCGTCATTGCCCGATGCTTTCGGGGACCTGGCCCCGTTCGTGGACTGGGCGCTGGAGCCGGAGCGCGCCCGGACCGAGAAAAAGATGGCGGCCTCGATGGAGGAGATCCGCGCCTTCTACGACGCGATGATGCTGCGGATCGACGAGATTTTCGCGTATCTGGAGGAGCATTTCGGCAGCGACATGCCGGCCGAGGCGCATCGGCTCTACCTGATGTCGTTGTCGCTGGTCGAGGTCGCCACCCTCGTCGAGCTCTACAAGCGGCGAGAGTCTGTCCACGCCTGCGACCCGCTGCGGTTCGTTCCGCGGTATTGAGGGCGGCGCGACGGCAGGCCCGAAACCGACCGGTCCCGTTCAGGCCTGCCGGTAAAAGGCGACGCGCTCCTCCAGCACCCTGTGGAAATGCCGGATCGGGATCTCGTTGTCCTGCAACAGGATATGCGGCTTGACGCGCGAGGCCAGGCCGGCCTGCACGCTCTCGTGCACGGCCGCATCCTCCTGCAGCGTATCCAGGGAGATGCACTTGAAATATTCCTGCCGGAGCCGCTCGCGCACGGTGAGCGGCTCCCGGAAATAGAGGCGCGTTTCCCACACCGTCCGGTCGACGGCGAGCGGCCAGAACTGGTAGGTCATATAGGCTGCCGAGGTGCCGAGGTTGTAGAGCAGGATCGCGAAATTCGGAAACAGGGTGAAGAAATCGGTCCCGCCGGTCATCTGCGGGATTTCGAAGGCGCGCACGAAGCCGTCGAACGCGAAGAGCTTGGTCGTCAGCGGAGTCGCTTCGCGTTCCGCATTGTACTCGGACGACCACATGCTGTGACGGTCGTAGAGCGCGACGTCCAGGTATCGGCACTGCTGCTTCTCGTTCATTGCGAACAGGTTGCCCAGGGCCCGTCCGTGCAGCATCGGAAAATGATACAGCTCGTTCTGCGCATCGAGCCCGACCTTCCAGTTCGCCCGCTCCTCCACCTTGTAGGATTGCAGCAGCTTCATTTCGCCGAAGGGGCACCCGTCGAGCCGCCCGGCCACGCCGCCAAGATAGTCGCGCAGCGATTCCGCGGGATCGGCGTCCAGATGGATGAAGATGAAGCCTTCCCAGATCCCGGTTTCGACCGGTGTCAATCCGTGGTCGCGCTTGTCGAGGCCGTGAAAATTCTCTTCGTCGGGAACGTGAAGCAGTTCGCCGCTGTCGCTGTACGCCCAGTTGTGGAAGCGGCAATGCAATGTTCTCCGGCAATTGCCCCGTTCCGCCGCGACCAGCGTGTTGCTGCGGTGCGAGCAGACATTGTGGAAGCCGCGCACGACCCCGTCCGAGCCGCGGATAACCAGCACCGAGGCGTTGCAAACCGCGATGTCGCGGACGAGATAGTCGCCCGCGTCCGGGATTTCCTCGACCCGGCCGACATGGAGCCACGACCGGCGGAAGACGCGCTCGCTCTCCAGCGCGAAATATTCTTCCGAAACATACGGCTCGGTGGGCAGCGGGCCGGTTCCCAGGTGGGGAAATTTCTCCGCCCACCGCCTTTCGCGCATATCGGTTTTCATCGGCCGACTCTCCGCCACCGGTCGCACATCGCCCGATCCGATCTGCTGTGTCTGCAATTTCGACGGTAGCACCCGGATGCAATGGCGCTCAAGTTCCCTCCTTCGCCCGCGGGCGGCTTGTTGCGTTCGGGATAGTCCTTTAGGTTTCGGCGTCGATTCTGCCGGCGCACGGCTATAATGCCGTGCGCATTGCTAAAATCCGGTAATCCGGGATTTGCGGTAGGGCGCCGCACCTCGGAATTGCACCTGAACGAGGCGAAGCGTTTCGATGCGACAGCCCTGCGATCGATCCCGAATCGGCAATGTCCCGCCGCTGCCCTGCGGTCGACGTCCCTTTCATTTCCGGAATTGTCCCTTCGTGGAAACCGCACAATCGTCATCGCCGGCATCGAAGCGGCGCGTTCCGCGGACGCCGGCAGAAACCAGTCGTGTCCGTTGAAATGTCGGCGGATACCGTCTGGACCATCCCCGAACCGCATTCTGTGTGCGAGGTCGCCATCGATGAACGGACGGCGACCGTCGTACGCCGGCACGGCAACCCGGATGCCGGCGTCCGGCTCGTGTTGAGCCACGGCAACGGCCTCGCCATCGATCTCTATTATCCGTTCTGGTCCCGGCTCGCCGACGAATTCGACCTGGTGGTCTACGACATCAGGAACCATGGCTGGAACCACGTCGGACGCCGGCAGGAGCACAACATCCCGACCCTGATTCACGATCACGACCTCGTCCTCAAAACCATCGATCGCACCTTCGGAACCAAACCGACCGTCGGGGTCTATCACTCGCTGTCCACGCTCATGCCCCTTCTGTCGTTCAGCAGCAGCTATGCGGCCTTGATTCTGTTCGACCCGCCGCTGTGCAAGCCCGGCGCGAACCAGATAGAGTTGCACGATGCCGCCGAACGCGCCGCCGCCATGATCGAGCGCCGCGGGTATCGCTTTGAGTCACGCGAGGAATTTGCCACTTTTCTCGGCTATTTTCCGACCTTCTCGCGGGTCGTTCCCGGCGTGCTGGACCTGATGGCGCGGACGACGCTTCGGCAATCCGCCGACGGCCAGGCCTATGAGCTTCGCTGCCCCCGGGAGTACGAAGCGCAGCTGATGAATTACGGGCGGAGTTTCTTCCCGTTGCTGGACCTCGAATTGCTCACCTGCCCGACGAAGGTCATCGGCGGCGATCCGACGCTACCCTATGCCTATCTGCCGACATTCGACCTCAGCAGCGTCATGTCGGTCGACTACGATTTCATCCCCGAGGCGACGCATCTGCTTCCCTTGGAAGAACCCGGGGAATGCGTTGCCGTCGTCCGCGAATTCCTCAAGCGTCAACAGCTCGGCTAGATCGCTCCGCCGTTCGGAGCGGGACTACCGCTTTGCGGCCTTTATCCAGAAGCGCTGTCGCTGGAACGGGTAGGATGGCAGCGAAATGCGGCGGCGGCGCTCGCCGGCAAACATGCCTGCCCAATCGACGGACAGCCCCGCTTCGTACGCGCCGCCGACCGCGGCGGCGAACGCATCTTCGTCCCCGAATTCCACAGTTTCGGCGGCCGGCCGCCCGATGCCGGCGAGAACGGGCGGCATCCCGCTTTCCGCACCGGCCGGCCAGGCCTCGCGCATCGCCGGACCGAGCGCCGCCTCAGGGCCGATTTCCAGCACCGCGTCGACCTGCAGGCCCGCAAGCGTCTCGGCAACAGCCTGGAGCGCAAACGGCTCGCGCCCCTGCCGTTGCCAGTACGCCGCGTCGGGCGCTTCGCCCGAACCGAACGCGCGGCCCGTAATCCCGCTCACCAGGGTACAGGCCGGAGGCGCAAAATCGACATCGTCGAACGCGGCCTCGATCGCCCTCTCTCCGGGCATCGCCGCGACCGCCGCGCGCCTTGCCGCCGCAATGCGCAACCCGTCTTCGAGGCCGAACACGCCGGCCGCCCGGGCTGCCGCCAGCTCACCGGGACCGTGCCCGAACACCGCGCCGGGGCGGATCCCGAGCGTCGACCACAACGCCGTAAGCGCGCACTGGAGCGTATAGACGGCCGGCTGCATCCACAGCGGATCGTCCAGGCTTCCGCCGGCGCCGGCGCGGCCGAACATGGCGTCAAGCAGCGATCCGCTCCGATCTGTGCGAAGGGCTGCCTCGCACCGGTCGAGCACCGCGCGGAATGCCGGCTCGCTCTCGTAGAGCGCCGCGCCCATCCCGGTCCACTGGCTGCCTGCCCCGGTGTAGGCGAAGGCCGCCTTCACCGCCGTCCGCGGTTCCGGCCTTGCGTCCGCCGCGGCGAACGTCCGCAGCGCTTCGCGCAACGACGGCGCGTCGTGAAACACGATGCCCGCCCGATGCGCGAAGTGGCTTCGTCCCGTGCCGGCCGTCCAGGCCATGTCGGCGAGTAGCCCTTCCCCGGCAGATTTGTCGGCGGCGAGACCGCCGGCGCGCTCGTCGAGCCAGGTCAGATACTGTTTGGCCAGATCCCGGAGCGCTGCATCGGATTTGCCCGAGAGCGGCAGCACGCGGCGGCTGCGTTCGGCCGGCGCGGGTTCCGGTACAGCCTCTCCCGGATTGACCGCGACTTGTTGCGCGGCCCCCGCCGGCGAGAATTCTTCCCCGGCGCCAGCACGGTCCGGTGCGCCGTATTCCTCGACCATGACGTGTGCATTCGTGCCCGAAACCGCAAATGCGCTTACGCCGGCCCGCCGCGGCCGGCCCGCCGCGGCCGGCCACTCCGTCGCTTCCGAAACGACCTTTACCGGCAGCCTGTCCCACTCGATCTGCGGATTCGGATTGCGGAAATGAAGTTGTTTCGGGATCGTGCCGCGGCGCACCGCCAGCACGGCCTTGATCAGCCCGGCGACGCCCGCCGCGGCTTCCAGATGGCCGATATTCGACTTCGCGGTACCGATCAGAAGCGGTCGGCCGGCCTCCCGGCCGCGGCCATACACCGATGCCGCCGCCTGCACCTCAATAGGATCGCCCAGCGCCGATCCGGTGCCGTGCGCTTCCAGGTAGTCGACATCCGCCGGCGCGATTCCGGCGCGGGTCAGCGCCGTCTCGATCACCTGCTCCTGGGCCGGCCCGTTTGGCACCGTCAGGCCGGCGCTCGCACCGTTCTGATTGACTGCCGTCCCGCGGATCGTGGCCCAGATCCGGTCGCCGTCCGCCTCGGCATCGGCAAGCCGTTTGAGCACGACGATTCCACAGCCTTCGCCCCGGACGTGACCGTCCGCCGACGCGTCGAAACTGCTGCAGCGCCCGCTCGCCGAAAGCAAACCCAGATCGACCATGTATTTCGCGGTCTCGGGCGACAGGATGGTCTTGACGCCGCCGGCGAGGGCAAGCTTCACCTCGCCCCGCTGCAGCGCCATGACGGCTTCGTGAATCGCAACCAGCGACGACGCACAGGTCATGTCGAGCGGGATTGCCGGCCCCATCAGGCCGAACGCGAAGGCGATCCGGCCGGCTGCCACGCTCCCGGTGGTGCCGAGATAGTTCACGGCGACGCCGCCGGCGCTCATGAGGTCGCGATACTCGCAGCCGCTGACTCCGGCATAGACGCCGGTGAGGCTGCCCTTCAGCCCTTCGGGGTCGATCCCGGCATCCTCGAGCGCCAGCCAGCTCGTCTCCAGCAACATGCGCTGCTGCGGGTCCATTGAACGCGCCTCGATCGGCCGGATACCGAAGAAGCGGGCATCGAAGAGATCGATCCCGTCGACAAAGCCGCCGCGCCGGTTGGCGACGTTTTCAGCCTCGGGATCGCCGATTATGCCCGCCCAGGAACCCGTATCCGTCCGCCCGTCGGTTACGGCATCGTGGCCCGCTTCGAGCCGCTGCCAGAAGGTCTCGATGTCCGGCGCGCCGGGGAACCGGCCGGCCATGCCCACGATCGCGATACCGTCGTCATCGCGTGGCGCCGCTTGCGGCGGGACAGCCTCCGTCACAGCCTCCGGCGCAGCAGCAGAGCCGGCGTCGCCGAGTTCGCCGGCCAGATGACCGGCGAGGGCGGCGATGTCCGGATAGTCGAACACCAGCGTGTTGGGCGCCGCGTATTCTCCGGCGAATGTGCGGTTCAGGCGGTTGCGCAACTCCACCGCTATCAGCGAATCCATGCCCAGGTCGAAGAAGCCGACCGCCGGCGGCGGCGCCGACGGCAATCGCAGCACCGCCTGAACCTCACGCTGGAGGAAGGAGATCAGCAGGGCGTCGCGCTCCGAAGGCAGCGCCACGCGGAATCGGGACATCAGGTCGTCCGGCCCCTCCGCTGCATCGTCCTCATCGTCCGTTGCGGCGGACAGGAGATTTTCGAGCAGCGGTGGATGGTACTCGACCGCCTCGGCGAACACCGGCCAGTCAATCGCCACCACCGTGGAGGTCGCGGGATCCTGCCGGACCAGCCGGTCGAACGCCTTGAGGCCCTGCTGCGGGCTGATCCAGCCGGCGCCTCGCGCCTCGAGCCGCCGGGCGATGCGCTCGCGCTGTTCTTCGGCTTCGCCGAGTCCCGACCACGCGCCCCAGGCGATGGCCTGGCCGGGCAATCCCAGCGCCCGGCGATGTGCCGCAAGCTGGTCGAGAAACGCGTTGGCCGCTGCGTGGTTGGCCTGGCCGGGATTGCCCATCACACCGGCGGCGCTCGAAAACAGGATGAACAGGTCCAGATCGCGATCCATCGTCGCCCGGTGCAAGTGCCAGGCGCCCAGCATCTTCGGCCACAATACCGTTTCGAAGCTCTCCCAGCTCTGGTTGCCGAGGGCGGCGTCCGCCAGCACGCCGACGCTGTGGATGACGCCGCCGAGCGGCGGCAGAGCGGCATCCATCCGCGCCAGCATCGCGTCCATCGCGGCGGCCTCCGTGACGTCGGCGAGTTCGACTTGCACCGTAGCGCCGCGCCGGCGCAGCGCCTCGATTTCTTCCTCGATTTCCGGGTCCGGGGGACGGCGGCCGTTGAGCACGATCGTCCCGGCGCCGCGCTCTGCCAGCCACCCGGCAACCGCGCAGCCGATGCCGCCCAGGCCGCCGGTTACCAGATAGATCCGGTCGTCGCGCAGCCGGCCCCTGGCAAGCGCCGAATTGGTCAAGACGATCTTGCCGATGTGCCGCGCGCCCTGCATGCATTTCATCGCGCGCGCCGTTTCGGACACGGGGCATCTGGCATGGACGAGCGGAGTCAGTTCGCCGGACTCGAGCCGCGCCATCAGCCGCCGCAGGATCTCTCCGGCCTTTTCGGGCTCTTCCTCCTTGAGCACGTCGATCATGAGGATGGCGTAGGACACGTCCGGGCGCGCCGCCGCCATCTCCTCCTCGCTCAGGATGTCGACCCGGCCCATTTCCACGAAACGGCCGCCCTTCGCGAGGCACAAGAGGCTCGCCTCGATGAAGCCCTCGCCGGTCAGGCTGTTCAGCACCATGTCGACGCCGACGCCGCCCGTGGCATCGAGGATGTCCTGGCCGAACGCCGTCGTTCGGCTGTCGAACACATGCTTGACGCCGAGGGAGCGCAGATAGTCCCGTTTCCGCGCGCTCGCGGTGGCGAAGACCTCCGCGCCCGCCGCCTGGGCCAACTGGATCGCCGCGAGCCCGACCCCGCCCGCGCCGGCGTGGATCAGCACCCGGTCGCCGGCGTTCAGCCCCGAAAGCTCGAATGACAGCGCGGCAGACACGAACGCCGTCGGGATCGTCGCAAGCTCGGTGACCGAGAATCCCGGCGGCGCAGGCACAATCATTTTTTCCAGGGTCACCGTCTCCGACCCGTAGTTGCGGAACGTCATGCCGACGACGCGGTCTCCGACGGCGACGCTGGAGACGCCCTCCCCGACTTCCAGCACCCGGCCGCAGAATTCTCCGCCCATGGAATCGTCGACCAGGCCGATGGCAATAAACACGTCGCGGAAGTTGAGGCCGAAGGCCTCGATCGCAGCGCGGACCTCTCCCGGCGCAAGCCGGCGCGCAGGTACAGGCGCCACCCCGATAGCGTCGAGGGAGCCGCCGGCATCGGGCTCCAACTCCCATCCGGGCTCGTCCGGCAGGGCCAGACGGTCCGTGACGGCTGCGGCCCGGACCAGCCGGGCGCCCTGCCGGCGGCCGAACCGGTAGGCGATATGGGTCTCGGCGTCGGGATACAACAGATCGTTTGCGAGCTCGGCCAGCGGCATTTCGTCGGCCGGATCCAGATCGATCATCCGCGGCTGCAGATGGACCGCCTCGCGCGCCATCACCTTGCCGAGGCCCCAGAGCGTGGCGCCGGCAAGCTGGCCATTGCGCTCCTGCTCCAGCACCTGCGCGCCCCGGGTGACGAACCACACGCCGCTTTCCGGCGCGGTGTCGGCGTCCAGCAGGCCCTGGCCCAGCGCCAGTCCGCTCGCCGCCGCCTGCCGGGCATTATCGGCCATTTCCCCGGTCGTCGCCTCGGCCCCGTGGCCGTCGAGCGCGGCGAGATGGACGACTCCGCGCAGCGGCACGTTTGAGGGCAGGTCTTCGAACAGGGATTTCCAGGACTCGCGCCGCTCCGGCTCCACGAACGCACCGATTGTCCCGTTGCCGTCTTCGGCCGGCGCGGCGCCGGCGATAACGACCGTCTGGTTATGGGCCGCCAGTTCCTTCGCCAGTTCGGCCGCTGCCCCGCCACGGTCTGCCGCCAGCACCCACAGGCCGGGTGTCTCGGTCACGTCCGCCGGTCCCTGGGCCATGATCACGCCGCGGTCCGGCCGGGCGTCAGGGTCGGACGCATCGAATCCCAGGATCGCAATATCGCCGTAGCCCGTATCCGTCAGCGCCCGGCGCCATACTGCGGGCTCGGCGAGCGCGTGGTTCGGGCGGTAATCGTCAGCGAAGCGCCACCAGCCGTCCAGCTGGCCGAAAGTCAGGTCGAGCCAGCCCTGGCCGCGCAGGTTTTCCAGCGCCAGCAACTGCCCCGAGGGCGCCAGAAGCTTGCAGCAATGGTCGAGCGTTTCGTCCAGATAGCGCGTCGCGTGGAGCACGTTGGAGGCGATCACCAGGTCGTAGCCGTGGCGGTCGAAGCCCTGTTCGATCGGGTCGACCTCGATGTCGAGCACCCGGTAGTCGATCGACGCTTCCGCACCGCCGAACAGCGATTCCGCCTCGGAGAAGAAGCCGGCGGAAATGTCGGTGTAGGTGTAGTCGTAACCGCCCTCGGGCAGTTCCGGGAGCACGACCGCGGTCGCCGAACCCGTGCCGGCGCCGACCTCGATAATCCGCAGCTTCCGGCCGGCCGGCAAATTCTTGAGGAGCGCCGCCGTCGCGTCCGCCAGCATGCGGTTCGCGGCGCGGGCGACCGGCGCTTTCTTGTAGAGGTCCGCGGCAGTCGGCTCGCCGCTGCTGAACAGCAGGGTCAGCGGGTCCATGCCGCCGAGCAGCACGTCGGGCAGGGCGTCCGCGCTGCGCCGGAACAGGCCGACCTCGACCGAACCGTGGGTATATTTCTCCGCCATCCCGGCTGCGAAGGCGTCGGGATCGGCCGGCAGCCCGTCCGGCAGCGGATCGCCGGACGCGACTTTGACGACGAATCCGCCGTCCGCCGTTTCCAGCACGCCGGCCCGCGCCAGCATCTCCAGCATCCGGCGGAACACGCGCTCATGCTCCGGCCCGACCTTGAGCTGCTGCCGAAGCCTGGGGGACTCGACCGTTTCGCCGGCGGTGCGCTGCCAGCCCAGCCGGTCCAGGGTCTGCAACGCAAAGCCCTGCGCCAGCGTTTCCAGGTCCGCCAGGAGGGCGGCCCGGCTGCCGGCTTCGACGTCTTCGACGGCCAGATACTCTGCAAAGAGGTCTGCGCTTTCGGCAATGGCGGAAGGTGTGGCGAGGAAGTCGGCTGACGGCATGCCCGGCGGGAGAGCGCTGTCGCGCCACACGACCTCGTAGAGCAGGTCTTCGACCCCTTCGACGGCCGCGAGCAGCGCCGCCCGCGTCGCCCGCTTCACGGCAAAGCCGGCCAGTTCGCCGACGGGTTCGCCGCTCCGGTCGTAGAGGCGGAGATCGGCGGCCATGATTTCCCGCGGATCGCCGTGCTCCGATTCTTCCGCGGCAGCCGCCGGGCGCTCTCTCAACTCGAGATGGCAGATCAGCCGGTCCGGCAGCCGGTCGCGCAGCCACAGCCGCTCCCACGCAAACGGCAGGTATGTAACCGCCTCATCCTCGGGCTCGGGGTTGCGCGCCGCGCCCACGACCTGGAAGCAGCCGTCGAGCAGCAGCGGGTGGATTTCGAGCGCGTTCGAACCGAGCGCCGCGGGAAACGCGATTTCGGCGAGCGCTTCGCCCGGCCGGCCCCAGACCGCCTCAAGGGTCCGGAACGACGGGCCGAGATCGATTCCGACCCCGGCCTTGGCCCGGTAGAAGGCCGGCAGGTCGACCGGCGACAGACCTGCCTTCAGACCGGCCGGATCGATGCGCTGCAGCGGCTCCGGCGGGCCGGCGCCGGGCGACGACGGGACCCGGCATTCCGCGTGCAGCGTCCATTCGTCGTCGGCGTCGCCCTTGCTGAGAATCTGGACCCGGCGCGTCGATCCGTCTGCCGGGGCGTCGAGCAGGACCTGCAAATTCCGCCCGGCGCCGGCGCCGCCATCCTCATCGGAATCCGCCTCCGGGAAGACCAGCGCATTGTGCAATTGCATGTCGTCGACGGAGATCGGGCCTGCGCCCTCGCCGGTCGACGCGTAGGCCGCCATGGCGCCGTAGAGTGCGCCCGGAGCGATCAGCCGGCCGAACACCCGGTGATCGTTCAGCCACGTCGGTTCGGACGGAAACACCTCGGTCTCGAACACGATGTCGCCGCGGGCGGATTCGTGGCGGTCGCCCAGCAACGGGTGGCCGACGCCCGCGCGGCGGCGCTTCGACCCCTCGACCCAGTGACGTTCGCGCTGGAACGGATAGCCCGGCAGCGCGATCCGGCGCCGCACCTCGCCTTCGAACAAGCCCTCGAAGCGCAGCGGAAGCCGGGCCCCGTAGACTGCCGCGGCGGCGGCGGCGAACGCGTCCTCGACCTCGGACTCCGGGATGTCCGTCCCGGGACGCCGCAGGCTCGAAATCGAAACCGGCGCGCCGCCCTCTGCCGGGTCCGGCCAGGCCAGAAGCGCCATCGGGCCGAGCACCGATTGCGGCCCGATCTCCACGATCGCATCCACGCCCAGCGCCGCCACGGTCTCGATACAGGCGCGAAACGCCACCGGTTCGCGCGCCTGGCGTTTCCAATAGGCTGCGTCCAGCGTTTCGCCCGGCGCGATTGCGCGGCCCGTCAGGTTGCTGACGAAGGGCAGCGAAGGCGGCGCAAAATCGATATCCCGGATCGCCGCTTCAAGATCGTCCAGCGCCGGTTCCACCATCGCGCTGTGGTAGGCCGGGCTCTTCCTCAGCCGCCGGACCCGGACGTCGTCGGCCTCGAAGCGCTGTTCGATCGCCTCGATCGCCGCCAGCGGGCCGCTCAACACCTGATGAGCCCCGTTGTCGGCGGCGATGCTTATGTCGACCTCGTCCGATGCCGCATTGTGCGCGGATACGGCCGCCTCCACCTGCGACGGGGAGGCGAATACGGCCGCCATCGCGCCTTCGCCGGGCAGCGCCCCGATCAGCCCGCCGCGCGCCGCCGCGAATCGCAGCCCGTCCTCCAGTCCGAACACGCCGGCGGTGTGGGCAGCCGCAATTTCGCCGAGGCTGTGACCGAACACGATATCCGGCCGGATGCCGATATTGGACCACAGCGCGGTGAGCGCGCATTCCAGGGCGTAGATCGCCGGCTGCTTCCATTGCGGATCGTCGAGGCTGCCGGGCGCGCCGGGCCGGCCGAACATGACGTCGAGCAGCGATCCGCCGCGGTCTGCGCGCAGCAGGGCGTCGCAGCGGTCGAGCACCGCCCGGACGACCGACTCGCTCTCGTAGAGCGTTTCGCCCATGCCGACCCATTGGCTCGCCTGTCCGGTGTAGGCGAACGCCACCTTCGTCGCGGTCTGCGGTGCGTCAGGCCCTTCAGCCCCGGAAAGCGCCGCCAAACCCTCGCGCAACGAGCCGGCGTCGCGGAAAACGACCCCCGCCCGGCGGTCGAAATGACTGCGCCCTGCGGCTGCCGTCCACGCCATGTCGGCCAGCAGCGCCGCCTCGGCGGCCGGATCGCCCACCAGATCGTCCGCCCGGTCGTCGAGCCAGGACAGATAGCGTTCCGCGACGTCGCGCAGTGCCGCCTCCGACCGGCCGGAGAGCGGCAGGAGCCGGGCCCTGCGCCCGGCCGGCGCCGGTTCCGCCGCCGCTGCGACCGAGTCCGGCAGGCGAACCGCAACCGGCCGCGCCGCGCCGGCAGCCGAGCCTGTCCCGTCAGCCGCGCCGTATCGTTCCAGCACGACATGGGCGTTGGTGCCCGACCAGCCGAAACCGCTCACGCCCGCGCGCACCGCCCGCCCGCCGGTGTCCGGCCATGCCGTCGGCTCTGCGGTCACCTGCAACCGCAGCCGGTCCCAGTCCATCTCCGGGTTCGGCGTTGTGAAATGGAGATGCCTGGGGATGATCCCCCGGTTCATCGCCAGCATGACCTTGATGACGCCGGCGACGCCGGCCGCCGACTCCAGATGGCCGATATTCGTCTTCACCGAGCCGATCAGCAACGGCCGGTCCGGGTCGCGGCCGCGGCCGTAGGCCGTTCCGGTCGCCCGGGCTTCGACCGGGTCGCCGACTTCCGTGCCCGTGCCGTGCGCCTCGACATAGTCGACATCGGCAGGCGCAAGGCGCGCCGACTGCAGCGCGGCTTCGATCACCTTTTCCTGGGCCGGCCCGCTCGGCACGGTCAGTCCGGGGCTGGCGCCGTCCTGGTTCAGGGCCGAGCCGCGGATCGTGCCCCAGATGCGGTCGCCGTCCGCCTCCGCCTCGGCGAGCCGCTTGAGCACGACGATGCCGCAGCCTTCGCCGCGGACATAGCCGTTCGCTGCCGCATCGAAGGTCGCGCAACGCCCGTCCGGCGAGAGCATCCCGGCGTTGGCGCGCAGCTCCAGCAACCGGCCCGACAGGATGGTGTGGACCCCGCCGGCGAGCGCGAGGTCCGCCTCGCCCCGGTGCAGGCTCGAGACCGCCTGGTGGATCGCGACCAGGGAGGACGAGCAGGCGGTGTCCAGCGCCAGCGCCGGCCCTTCCAGGCCCAGCGCGTAGGCGACCCGGCCGATCGCCGTGTTGAAGGAGGTTCCGGTGACGGCGTAGAGGCTGGCGGCGGGCTCGGTCGTCTCGCTGACATCGAGGATCAGGCCACGGTATTCGTTGTTGCTGATCCCGGCGTAGACTCCCGTCCGGCTGCCCTTGAGCCGGTCCGGGTCCATGCCGGCGTCTTCGAGCGCGCGCCAGCTGGTCTCGAGCATCAGCCGCTGCTGCGGATCGAGCATCTGCGCCTCGACCGGCGAGATGCGGAAGAAGGCGGCGTCGAACAGGTCGAGTTCGTCGAGATAGGCGCCGAAACGGCAGGCCCGGCGCAGCTCCGCCCCTTCGGGGAACAGTTCGCCGACACGCCCGATGCCGGAGCCGGGCTCCCCCTCCGTGACCGCGTTCACACCGCCGTCCAGCAGACGCCAGAACGCGTCGAGGCCGGCCGCGCCGGGGAATCGGCACGCCATGCCGACGATGGCGATCGGCTCGTTGCCGGAGGTGTCCTCCCGATCCGATCCCGTTCGCTCGCTCGCCGGCGCCGAGGCCGGTTCCACGGAAATATCGCGTTCCATCATCGAAGAGTCCCTTGCGAGGCCGACCGGCGTCCGTCCCGTTTCGGCGCCGACGCACCCGAAAATCGCTCGCTATCCGCTTCGGACTATATCGCGGGAAGGAAGAGATGCTGTCCAGCATGGATTGCCGGTCAGCCGATCCGTCGATTGGGCTGAATTCGTGAACCGGGAATTGCCGCCCGGGCCGGAGACGCTTCCCGACATGAGCGGGAACGGTTCATCGCGCGGACCGGGGCGGCACTTGAAGAATTGGGGAGACCGCCGGCCGGGGGCCTGGCGCCGGCTACGCCGTCGTCCGCATGAAGCGCCCCGGCTCGGCGATCAGCACGATCAGGATGCTGAGGCCGGCGCAGGCGGCGAAGCCGAGGGTGAGCGGCAGGACAGTGCCTTCGAAGGCGTCGCCGATCGCCCAGCCGATGACCGAACCGACGGCGGTCGAGGCGAATCCGACGATCGACGAGGCCGTGCCGGCGATTGCGCCGTGGGGTTCCATCGCCAGCGCGTTGAAGTTCGGGAAGCACAGGCCGACCATGAACATGGAAAGCGACAGGAAGACCAGCAGCGCGAGGAGCGACGGCTGGCCCGCCAGGGCGACGGCCGAGATCGCGAGCGCGAGGGCAAGCTGGATCAGCAGCGCGCTGTGGGACAGGCGGCGCATGCCGAGCCGCGGCACCAGCCGGGCGTTGACGAAGGCGGAGGCGATGCTGAACAGCGCAATCCCGCCGAAGGCGACCGGGAACCAAGCGTCGATCCGGTAAAGGCCGACGAAAATCTGGTGCGAGGCCGCGATGTAGGCGAGCAGCGGCCCGAAGGTCAGGCTGACGACCGCTGTGTAGCACAGGGTCTGGCGGTCGGTCAGGGTGGCCGCCGTGGCGCTTGCGAGGCTCCGGACGGTGAGCGGCGTGCGCGCTTCCTTCGGGCGGGTTTCTTCGAGGCGCAGCCAGAGCCAGAACGTCAGGATCGCCCCGACGCCGAGCAGGAACCAGAAGATGTCCTGCCACGGCCCGAACAGCAGGATGCCGGCGCCGATCGCCGGCGCGACCACGGGCACCATGATGAAGATCATCATGATGAAGGACATCGCCCGCGCCATCGCCCGGCCGGCGAAGCGGTCGCGCACGATCGCCACCGAAATCACCCGCGCCGCACCGGCCGCCACGCCCTGGAGCAGACGGCCGGCCAGATGGCTGTCGAAGTCCGGGGCGAACACCGCCAGGACGGTCGCAACCATGTAGAGGGCCATGCCGAAATACAGCACCGGCTTGCGCCCGTAGCGGTCGGAGAAGGGGCCGAAGATCAGCTGGCCGATGCCGAAGCCGACCATGTAGCTGACGATGACCAGCTGCTGGTCGTTGGTGTCGACAAGGTCGTAATGCGCCTCGATGGCCGGCAGGGCCGGCAGCATGATGTCGATGGTCAGCGCCGTGATCCCCATCATCAGGGCGATCAGCAGGATGAACTCGACGCCGATTTTGGGCGGCGCGGCGCTGTCGGGCAAAGGGCTGGAAATAGCTGAAATCCGTACGGGCCGGGTTCAGGCGGCCGGCATGACGAAGGGGAAGACTAAAGGATTGCAGATGGCGATCAACGAACGGGCGGGGAAGCGGGCGATAGCGTCACACGCGCATCAGCGTTGCCGTCGCGATCGCGATCAGCTTTTCCGCGCCTTCCTTTACCGCAAACACGTCGGCCCGGGCGATCGCGGTGCGCCGGGTTGCCTTCACGACATGGCCGCGGCCGATGAACATCTCGCCCGCACCCGGCGCCAGAAAGTTGATCTTGTATTCGGCGGTCCGGCATTCGCCGACGAGAGACGCCGCCGCCCGGGCGCAGGCGGTATCGGCCAGATAGCTCAGCACGGCGCCATGGACGAAGCCGCCGCGCTGCAGCAGGTCGTCCCGGAAGGGCAGATGGACCTCCGCCTCGCCGTCGCGCCAGAATTTCAGTTCCGAGCCGACCAGGCTGCCGAAAGGCGAGGGTCGGAGTCCGGACCCGTCCGGACCGGCTGCGGCGTCGCTCACCCTTCGCCTCCGACGATCCGGCGCTCGGTGGCGAACCAGATCGGCGAGTTCTCGAAATCGATGAAGCGGGCCTCGTCTTCCAGCAGCGCCCGTCCGGCGGCGCGGCCGGCTTTCGTCGAGAAACCGGCTTCCATGGCTTCCCGGCTATCGAACCAGAGCTCGGCGACGCCGTCGAACGGTTCGGGCGCACCGCGTACCTTCGCGGCCACATCGGCGAGGTCGCTGTCGAAGCGCGTGCTCTGGACATAGCGCCGGATGCCGAGGGCTGCAGCATGGCGGCGCACCAGCGGGGCGTGCTCGTCCCGCCAGTAGGCATCGAACTGTTCCGGCGTCAGGTCCGGCCGCCGGCGCAGGCAGAAAGTGATCTTGAACATGGTCTTTCCGAAACTCTGTCCGGCGCCGGCCGATCAGGCGGCGTCCAGTTCGCACCAGATCGGCGTGTGGTCCGAGGCTTTCGGCCGGCCGCGCGGTTTCTGGTCGATCCGGCAATCGGTGAGCAGGTCGGCCGCCTGCGGCGAAAGCAGCAGATGATCGATGCGGATGCCGCGGTCGTTCTGCCAGGCGCCGCCCTGATAATCCCAGAAGGTGTAGGCCCGGGCGTGCGGCTTCAACGTCCGGAACGCCTCGGTGTAGCCGAGGGCGAGCAGCCGGCGGAAGGCGGCGCGGCTCTCCGGCCGGAACAGGGCGTCGCCCTGCCAGGCCGCCGGATCGTGGCAGTCCTCGTCCTGCGGGATCACGTTGTAGTCGCCGCCCAGGACGACCGGCTCTTCCAGTTCCAGAAGTCCACTCGCGTGGGCGATCAGCCGCTCCATCCAGGCGAGCTTGTAGCCGAACTTGTCGGAGGCCACCGGGTTGCCATTGGGCAGGTAGATGCTGGCGACGCGCAGAACGCCGGCGTCGGTTTCCGTGACAGCCTCGATATAGCGCGCCTGTTCGTCGCCGTCGTCGCCGGGCAGGCAGGTCTCGGCAACGTCAAGCGGCATTTTGGAGAATATGGCGACGCCGTTGTACGATTTCTGGCCGCTGATCGCGATGTTGTAGCCCGCTGCTTCCAGTTCCATGCGCGGGAAGCTCTCTTCGGTGGACTTGATCTCCTGGAAGAGCGCGATGTCGGGGTCGAACTCGTCCAGCCAGGCCAGCACATTGGCCATGCGCGCCTTGATCGAGTTGACGTTGAACGTCGCGATCCGGGTCATCGGGCCGGCCGTCGTCGCAGGCGGGAATTGCTCACCCGGGGTTCAGTCGACCGAAAAGCTGGTGCCGCAGCCGCAGTTCGACGTCGCGTTCGGGTTCTCGACCGCGAAATAGCTGCCGATCAGCTCCTGCTTGAAATCGACCTGGGCGTTGCCGAGGAAATCCAGCGAGATTTCGTCGACGACCACCTTGACCCCGTCGCGCTCGAAAATCGTGTCGTCATCGTTGACGGCGTCGTCGAAATCGAAGCGGTACTGGAAACCGTTGCAGCCGCCGCCGTCCACGGCGACCCGCAGCATCAGCCCGTCGTTGCCTTCCGCGGCGCGCAACTCGGCAACCCGCTTTGCAGCGTTTTCCGTAATACCGAATTCGGGCGTGGCGGAAGCGGACATGGGCGATCGTCGAGGCCGGTTGGAACCTGCTCCAGAGTTAAGGAAACGGCGGCGATAGTCAATTTCCGAACAACCACCGGTCGCCGGCGCCGGCCCGCTGCTACCTGCTGGCCGATTGTCCGCAACGCGTCGCAGCGCTAGGCTTTGAGCCATGAACCGGTCCGATGCGCTCGACCCCGCCTTTGGCGTCCGCCATGCGCCCTATGCATGCGATCCGGCGCACAGCCGCGGCCGTCTGATCGCCGAGCCGGAGTGCGGAACGCGCACCGTCTTCCAGCGCGACCGGGACCGGATCGTGCATTCCACCGCTTTCCGCCGGATGAAACACAAGACCCAGGTCTTCGTCTCCGACGAGGGCGATCATTACCGGACACGCCTGACCCACTCGCTCGAAGTCTCGAACATCGCCCGCTCGATTTGCCGGAGCCTGGGCCTGAACGAGGAATTGGCGGAGACCCTCGCCCTGGCGCACGACCTCGGCCACACCCCGTTCGGCCATGCCGGCGAAAACGCGCTCAACGACTGCATGGCGGACCATGGCGGCTTCGACCACAACGCCCAGACGCTCCGGATCCTGACGCGGCTGGAGCGCAAATACGCCGAGTTCGACGGGCTGAACCTGACCTGGGAAACCCTGGAAGGCGTGGTCAAACACAACGGCCCGCTGGTTCGGGCGGCGAAGGACCGGCCGGCGCCACCCCCCATCGCAGAGCCGATTGCCGAATATGTTGCGCAGCACGACCTGGAGATCGATACCTGGCCCGGGCTGGAGGCGCAGGTCGCGGCGCTGGCGGACGATATCGCCTATAACAACCACGATCTGGACGACGGTTTGCGCGCGGGGTTGTTCTCCATCGACGAGGTTCGGGCTGTCGGCTTCGTCGACGAAGCCTTCCGCGAGGTTCTGGACCGCTATCCCGATCTGGAAGAGCCGCGCCTCAACCACGAGGCGAACCGCCGGCTGATCAGCCTGATGGTCGACGACCTGCTGGCCGAGACCGGGCGGCGGCTATCCGCCTTCAGGCCCGGCCATCCGGATGCGGTGCGCCGCCGCGGCCGTGCGACGGCAACCTTTTCCGAAGCCATGGCGGCCAACGACCGCGCCTTGAAGGACTTCCTGTTCGCAAACATGTACAAGCACCCGCAGGTCACGCGCATGACCGGCAGGGCGCGGGATATCGTGCGCAACCTGTTCGGCCTGTTCTTCGACGAGCCCGAGGCCATGCCGTCGCCGTGGCGTCACCGGGCAGGGACGGGCGAAGCCGCCCGGCGCGCCCGCGTCATCGCCGACTATATTGCCGGAATGACCGACCGGTTTGCCATGAACGAACATGACCGGCTGATCGCCGCCGAACGCTGACGGACCCGCTGCCATGAATGTCTTCCGCCATTTTCGCGATCAGATCGCGGCGGTGCTGGCCGCGCTGGCCGAGGCCGGCGTCCTGCCCGCCGACAGCGATTTCGGGCGCGTCACCTGCGAGCCGCCGCGCGACGCCGCCCATGGCGACATGGCGACCAACGCGGCGCTCGTGCTCGCGAAGGCCGCCGGCACGAAGCCGCGCGACCTGGCCGGGAAGATTGCCGAGGGGTTGCGGGCGCTCGATAGCGTGGCGGCGGTCGAGGTTGCCGGCCCCGGGTTTATCAACATCCGGGTCGCCGACCGGTTCTGGCAGGACCGGGTGGCCGATATCCTTGCCGCCGGCCCGGCTTACGGAGATGCCGATTTCGGGCAGGGCGAACCGGTCAACGTCGAATTCACCAGCGCCAATCCGACGGGCCTGCTCCATATCGCCCACGCAAGAGGCACCGTCTTCGGCGATGCGCTGGCTGCCTTGCTCGAGAAGGCCGGATATGCGGTCACCCGCGAATATTACGTCAACGACTGGGGCGGACAGGTCGATATCCTCGCGGAATCCTTGCTCAAACGCATGCGGCAGCTTCAGGGCGAAGCGGTGCCGGAGGCCGAATTCGAGGGCCTTTATCCCGGCCGGGAAGTGATCGATGCGGCAGAAGCGGCGCTGAAGCTGCCGCCGGGCGAGCGGCCCGATCCGATGTCCGGCAGCGACGAAAACCGGGCCCGCGCCGGGGAATTCGCTGTCGGCTACATGATGGACCGGATCCGGCACGACCTGGCCGCGCTCGGCGTCCGGCACGACGTGTTTACGTCGGAGCGTTCGCTCGTCGAGGCCGGCGCCGTCGACGCCGCCTTCGCCGATCTCGAAGGGCGCGGCCTGATCTACACCGGGATTCTGGAACCGCCCAAGGGCAAGCTGCCCGACGATTGGGAGGAACGGCCGCAATCGCTGTTCCGCGCGACACGATTCGGTGACGCTACCGACCGGCCGCTGAAAAAATCGAACGGCGACTGGACCTATTTCGCCACGGATATCGCCTACCATCAGGACAAGGCGAAGCGCGGCGCAAACCGGCTGATCGACGTCTGGGGCGCCGACCATCAGGGCTATATCCCCCGGATGACGGCGGCGGTCGACGCCGTCACGCGAGGGACGGCGACGCTGGACGTCAAGGTGATTCAGCTTGTTCGCCTCATCCGCGACGGAACGGTGGTGAAAATGTCCAAGCGGGCCGGCAACGTCGTGACCGTCCGCGATGTCGTGGACGAGGTCGGCAAGGATGTCGTCCGCTTCGTCATGCTGACGCGCCGCAACGATGCGCCGCTCGATTTCGATTTCGCCAGGGTGACCGAGCAGTCGAAGGACAACCCCGTCTTCTATGTCCAATACGCCCACGCGCGCAGCCACTCGGTGTTTCGCCAGACGAAGGACGTGTTGCCGGATATCGATACCGGCCATGCTTCTTTGGTAAATGCAAAGTTCGGAACCTTGACGAATGAAGGAGAATTAAGTTTAATCAAAAAACTTACCATGTGGCCGAGAGTAATCGAAAGCGCAGCTGAAACACACGAGCCGCACAGAATCGCCTATTACTTGTATGATATTGCGGCGGACTTTCATGCGCACTGGAACCGGGGGCGGGACGAGCCCGAATTGCGCTTTGTCCGGCCGGACGATCTTCCGTTGACCCTGGCCCGGCTGGCGCTGGTGAAAGCCGTTGCAACGGTCATCGCCTCGGGCCTGGTTCTGTTCGGCGTGGCGCCGGCAGAGGAAATGCGGTGATCGACGACGACGACGATCTCGAAAGCGAAGAAGCCCGCACGCCCGGCTGGACAGCCGTCGTTTACCGGTGGCTGCTCGGCATCGGCGGAGTCGCAGCCCTGGTCTTCGGCGGCGTCTATGTGGTTTACAGCCTGGGTGGCGGCGTGGCCGCGCCGCACCAGGGCGGCGTTCCGTTGATTCGCGCGGCGCAGGGCCCGGTCAAGGTCCGACCGGAAAAGCCGGGCGGCCTCAAGGTGCCCCACCAGGACCTGGGCATCTATCGCAAAAGCAGTCCCGGAAAGCCGGTCGAGGACCTGTTCGCTCCCGAAAAGCCGGTCCCGGCGGCCAAAACGGCCGCACGGCCCAAGGATTCGGCTGTCGCTGCGGCCGGCCCGGCCTGTCGCCCGGTTCCAACCCTGCTCGCCGATGCCGGACATTATCGGCGTACGGCTTCCAGACTTGCCGCCACGAAACTTGCAGCCACGAAACTCGCCGCGTCCAAACCCACAGCGGCAAAACCCGTAGCGGCAAAACCCGCAGCGGCGAAAAAAGCGGCTTCGGCAAGTCGGGCATCGCAGCCAAACCGGGTGGTGCCGAAGGTTGCTCCGATTGCCGCCAAAGCGAGCGCCGGCGTCCGGAAACCGGCCGCAAAAAGCCGCCGGACAGCGAAGGCCGTATCGTTTCGCATTCAGCTCGGCGCGTTCCGGACATTGGCCAAGGCCAGGAATCACGGACAGGGCCTCAAGCGCCAGCACCGCAGCCTGCTCGGCCGGCTCGACATGGTTGTCGAGCGGGTCGACCTGGGCGCGAAAGGCATCTTCTACCGGCTTCGGGCCGGGCCGATCGCAAACAAGCAGACGGCGCGCAGCCTGTGCCGGACGTTGGGAAAGCGGCGGATCAACTGCTTCCTCGTCAGCGGGTAGCCCTCCGGTGGCGGCCGGCGCAACGATACTCGGCTGCGCATCGACCGGGCTGTCGGAGGAGGAACGGCGATTCTTCCGCAGCGCCGATCCCTTCGGATTTATCCTGTTCGCCCGCAACATCGAGGCGCCGGACCAGGTTCGGGCCCTGGTCAGCGAGCTGCGCGAAACTGTCGGACGCAGCGACGCCCCGGTGCTGATCGACCAGGAAGGCGGCCGGGTTGCGCGGCTGAAACCGCCCCACTGGTATGGGGCGCCGGCCGCGGCCGTGTTCGCCGGCCTCTACGATGAAGATCCGGACCGCGGCGCCGAGGCCCTGAAGCTCAACACGCTGCTGATTGCCGCCGACCTGCTCGACCTCGGAATCGACGTTGCCTGCGCGCCGGTGGCCGACGTGCCCGTCGCCGACGCGCACGACGTAATCGGCGACCGCGCCTACGGTTCGGAGCCGGCGCGGGTGGCGCTGCTCGGCCGGATCGTTGCGCAAACGCTGCTCGACGCCGGCGTGATCCCGGTCGTCAAGCACATGCCCGGCCACGGTCGCGCCCTTACCGACAGCCACCTCGGTCTTCCGGTGGTCGACGCGCCGGTCGACCTGCTGCGCGAAACGGATTTCGCGCCATTTTCGGCGCTGGCCGACATGCCCTGGGCGATGACGGCCCACGTGGTGTACGAAGCGCTGGACGCGACTGCGCCGGCGACCTTGTCCGAACTCATGGTCAGCACCATCATACGCACCCAGATCGGCTTTCCCGGTTTGCTGATTAGCGACGACCTGTCGATGCACGCGCTCGAAGGGCCGTTCGACAGGCGCGCCCGTCGGTGCCGGATCGCCGGCTGCGATATCGCGCTTCATTGCAATGGCGCCATGGAAGAGATGATACAGGTGGTGGAAGGAGCCGGCCTTATGGACGATGCCGGCTCGAATCGCGTGGCTTCGGGGCGCGCCATGCTGGGGACGCTGGCAGACTTCGACCGGGAGGAAGCGCGCGCGCGCGTGGCGGCGCTGCTCGCCGGCCGCGCGGACATCGGGCGAGACGCCGGCTCTTGAGCGGCGAATTTTCACAAGCTGTTGTTATTCTGCTGATTGCGGGCGCCGCCATCGTGGCCATCACGATGCACGAAGCCGCGCACGGCTTCGTGGCGGCGCGACTGGGCGATCCGACGCCGGCGGAACACGGCCGGCTGTCGATCAATCCGCTCCGGCATCTCGATCTGGTCGGCACGCTCATCGTCCCGGCGGCGATCCTGTTTTTGCCGACGCCGAGCCGGTTCATCTTCGGCTGGGCGAAACCGGTGCCGATCGATCCGCTCAAGATGGGCAGACCCCGGCGCGACATGCTTCTGGTTGCCGCTGCCGGGCCGCTGACGAACATCGTGCTGGCGATAGGCTTCGCGCTGCTCCAGGGGCTTGTCGAGCCGGTCGGTCTGGCGGAAGGCATCGTCGCCGGCGTCTGCTCCGCGATGATTTTCGTGAATGTGCTGATCGCGCTGTTCAATCTGATCCCGCTGCTGCCGCTGGACGGCGGGCAGGTGGTCCTCCACCTGCTCCCGGAAAGGCTCGCCTGGCGATACAAGCAGTTGGAGCCGTATGGATTTGCCATCATCCTGGGCGTCTTTTTCCTGTTGCCGCTGGTATCCGGCTGGCTGGGCGCCGCCATCGATCCGTTCGACGCGGTGATCCGGCCCCTCGCCGACGGGCTGGTTCGGCATTTCGAGGCCGTGACCGGCGCAAGCGTCATCCGTTTGTGGTAGACTGCGCGGCCATGGACGACGATTTCGAGATGGAAGACGATCGCCCGGCGCACGCCGGCGACCGGCTTTTCCTCGATCTGCAGGGGTTCGAAGGTCCGCTCGACCTGCTGCTCGCGCTTGCCCGGGACCAGAAGGTCGACATCACCAGGATTTCGATCCTGCAGCTTGCGGATCAGTATCTCGCCTTCATCGCCCAAGCCCGTTCGTTGCGCCTGGAAGTGGCCGCCGACTATCTCGTGATGGCGGCCTGGCTGGCCTATCTGAAATCGCGCCTGCTGCTGCCGCGGGACGAATCCGCAGACGAACCGAGCGGCGCCGAAATGGCGGCGGCCCTGACCTTTCAACTCAAGCGGCTGGAGGCATTGCGGGACGTCGCCGGCCGGTTGATGGCCCGGCCTCAGCTGGGGCAGGACCGGTTCGTTCGCGGCGCGCCGGACGGCATGGCCGTCTCCTCCAGCGTCGTCTTCGAGGTATCGCTGTTCGACCTGCTGAGCGCCTACGCCAGGAACCGCCAGCGCGCCGACCGCGCGGTTCTGCACATTACCGAACCGGCCGAACTGCTTTCCATCGAAGAAGCGCGCGAACGGCTGAAGGCACTGCTGGGGAATCTCCCGGACTGGACCGACCTGGCGACCTTCCTGCCCCCGGAACTGCGCGAGGGCCTGACCATGCGCTCGGCCGTCGCCTCGACGCTCGTCGCCAGCCTGGAAATGGCGCGCGCGGGCGACGTGCAAATCCGGCAGGATCGCGCTTTCGGGCCCATCCTGCTGCGCGACGGCCGCGAACGATGAGCGGCGGGGAGTTGCCGGCAGCCCCCGGCGCCGCACCGCCGGAACCGGCCGGCGCGCCCGAACCCGAAACGGTGGCGGCCGACAGCCGGACGGTCCGGCTGATCGAGGCGGTGCTGTTCTCGGCCGCCGAACCGGTCCGGGAATCGGAACTGGCGCAGAGGCTGGCCGACCCGGGGCAACTCGATCCTGCACTGAAAATCCTGCGCAGCCTGTACGAGAACCGGGGCGTCGAGCTTTACAGAGCCGGCGACGCCTGGGCCTTTCGCACCGCGCCCGACCTGGGAGACGCGCTGAAGGTCGAGCGCTCGACAACGCGAAAGCTGTCGCGCGCCGCGATCGAGACGCTGGCCGTCATCGCCTATCATCAGCCCGCAACCCGCTCCGAGATCGAGGAAATCCGGGGCGTCGGCCAAAGCCGCGGCACGCTCGACCTGCTGCTGGAGGCCGGCTGGATCAAACCTGGCCGGCGCCGTCAGACGCCGGGCCGCCCGCTTACCTGGATTACCACCCAGGCCTTTCTGGATCATTTCGGCCTGGAAAATATCGGCGATCTTCCGGGCGTCGCCGACCTCAAGGCCTCGGGCTTGCTCGACAAGCGGCCGGCCATCGAGGCCTTCCGGGACGTTGCGGAAAGTGCGGCGGCGGCGGAAATGGCGGAAAGCCGGGAACAGAGCGCCGAGATCGACTGAACGGCAGCAATCCTGCGGCACATTGCAACTGCAAATCATTTGCAGTGATGTTAAGGGCGCTTGGTATCGTCTGACCGTCGGGGCTGTCCCGTGCCTGCCGAATTGCCCGCCGAAGCGCCGAACCCAAGTCCAGGAGCCGGAGTAGCCTCATCCCTCAGGCCGTCGCAGGCGGTGTGGGGAATCGGGGTGGCCGCCGTTCTGGCCGTCGTGCTGCTGCCGATCGCCGTGGTGCTGGCGCATCTGTTCTTTCCGACGGGCGATCTGTGGGCGCATCTGGCCTCGACCGTCCTGCCGCGATATGTGGCCAACACCTTGTGGCTGATCGCGGGCGTCGGCGTGCTGACGCTGATCGGCGGGGTCGGCGCCGCCTGGCTGGTCAGCCTGTGCCGTTTTCCGGGCCGGCAGTTCTTTTCCTGGGCGCTCCTGCTGCCCTTCGCCATGCCGGCCTACGTCATCGCGTATACCTATACCGGCCTGCTGGATTTTTCCGGACCGGTCCAGACCGGGCTGCGCGACCTGTTCGGCTGGACCGGCGACGACTATGCGGCCCCGAACATCCGTTCGCTGACCGGCGCGATCGTTATGCTGAGCCTGGTCCTGTATCCCTACGTCTACCTGCTCAGCCGGTCGGCGTTTCTCGAACAGTCGATCTGCTCGCTGGAGGTCAGCCGCACGCTGGGCTGCACGCCGGCGCAGGCGATGTGGCGTGTGGCGCTGCCGCTGGCCCGGCCGTCCATCGTCGCCGGCATGGCGCTCGCCCTGCTGGAGGCGCTGAACGAATTCGGCGCCATGCAGCATTTCGGCGTCGATACGTTCACGACCGGCATTTTCCGGGTCTGGCTGGCCGACGGCAGCCCGGCCGGCGCGGCAAAGCTGGCGTCGGTCTTCCTGATCTTCGTGTTCGCGATCCTGGCGCTGGAGCGCCGTTCGCGCGGCCGCGCGGCCTTCCATCAGCTGTCGATCCGCTACCGGCCCCTGCCGGGTTGGCGCCTGCACGGCTGGCGCGCCGCGTTCGCGGTCGTCTTTTGCGCAACGCCGGTCGCGTTCGGATTCGCGGTGCCGGCGGGCGCGCTGGCCTGGTGGACCTGGCTGTCCGCCGCCGAAGTGGTCAACGCGGACTTTTTCCGCCTTACGCTCACCAGCGTCGCCCTGGCCGCTTCGGCGGCGGTCCTGACGGTGGCGGTCGCCCTGTTCCTCGCCTATGCGGCCCGGCGGTCGGCGAGCCGCCTGTTTCGCGGGCTGACGCGCCTGGCCGCCGTCGGTTACGCCGTGCCGGGCGCGGTCCTCGCGGTCGGGATCGTCATTCCGTTGGCAGCCCTCGACAGGCAGATCAACGCCATCGGCGCAGAAGCGTTCGGCGTGTCGCCCGGATTGATCTTCAACGGCACGCTGTTCGCTCTCCTCCTCGCCTATGCCGTGCGTTTCCTGGCAATCTCCCATGGCGCGATCGACGGCGGCCTGACCCGCATCACCGGGCATATGGACGATGCCGCGCGCACGCTGGGGGTCAGCGCTTTCGGCGTCATCCGGCGCATCCACGCGCCGATGCTCCGGCCCAGCATCGCCGCTGCCGGGCTCCTGATTTTCGTCGACGTTCTGAAGGAACTGCCGGCGACCCTGCTGCTCCGACCGTTCGGTATCGATACATTGGCGCTGCGGACCTACGAATACGCCACCGACGAACAACTGGTCGAAGCCGCGCCGTCCGCCCTGGCGATCGTACTGGCCGGCATCCTGCCGGTCATCCTATTGTCCCGGGCCATGCGGCGCAGCAGCGAGCCGCACGAGGCGGCAGGAGTCGCGCCGATCGCTGCGGGCGCACCGTTATGACGGCTGCGCCGCCGGGACCGGACCTGTCGATCGAGTCGCTGACCCACCGGTTCGACCGGGTTACGGCGCTGGAGGAGATTTCGCTGGACATCGGCGAGGGCCAGATTCTGGCGCTCCTCGGCCCGTCGGGCTGCGGCAAGTCCACCCTGTTGCGCCTCGTGGCCGGGCTGGAGACCATCCAGCACGGCCGGATCGTCATCGGCGGGAAGCCGGTCGGTGCCGCTTCGGGCCCCAATCTTCCGCCCGAACGGCGCAATGTCGGTTTCCTGTTCCAGGACTACGCGCTGTTCCCGCATCTGAGCGCGGCCGACAACGTCGCCTTCGGCCTCCGGCATCTCGGCGACGCCGAGCGGCGCAAACGGGTTGGCGAGGTGCTGGAACGGGTCGGGGTGTCCGGGCTTGCCGGCGCCTATCCCCACACCCTGTCCGGCGGTCAGCAGCAGCGGATCGCGCTTGCCCGGGCGCTGGCGCCGTCGCCGGGGGTGCTGCTGCTGGACGAGCCGCTATCCGGCCTCGATGCGCGCCTGCGGCATGGCCTGGCCGACACGTTGTTCGCCATTCTGCGGGAAACCGCGACGACAGCAGTCGTCGTGACCCACGATCCGGAGGAGGCCATGTATGTCGCCGACCGGATCGGCGTCATGCGCGATGGCAGGCTGATGCAGTTCGGACCGCCCGCCTCCGTCTACGACCGCCCGGCGAGTCCCTTCGTAACAAATTTTATGAGCGACTCCAACCGGTTGACCGGTATCGTCGGGGAATCGGGAACAATAGACACGGGCTGGGGGATGGTCGATGCGGGCACTCTGCCGCCCGGTAAATCGGCGCACGTGCTTGTCCGCTACCAGGGAGTCGGTATCGGTTTCGACTTCGCCGATAGCGGCACGGTGCGCGCCCGGGTCCTGCGCAGCCGGCCGATCGGCGCCAACACGCTCGTCGCGCTGGAAGCGGCGGACCGGCCCGGTGAAACGCTGTATGCCCGTACGCCGGCCCACAGTGCGCCCTGGGAGGGCGATTGCGTCGCGGTGACGCTAGACCCGGCGCATGTGTTTGTTTTTCCTTCGGCAAACGCTAAATAGGTCGGGCAACGACCCGCGCCGGAACGGCGCATCGGCCGGCCGGACAGAGCCTCGGAAATGCGGCCGGACCGCCGGAGACGAATCGGACAGGGGAGAGGTGGAATGGGCCTGAGCATCTGGCAAATCCTGATCATCGTCGCCGTCATACTCCTGCTATTCGGCGGCCGGAAAATCCCCGGCCTGATGCGCGACATGGGCAGCGGCATCACGCAGTTCCGCAAGGGCCTGAAGGGCGATGCGGAAGCGGCCGGCGGCAGTGGCGACGACGCCAAGGTCATAGACGGCAAGGGCGGCCAGACCGCCGGCGCCAAGGTCGACGAGGTCAACAAGGCCTGACCCGCGGCCGTATCGGGGGTCGTGCAGGGGTAGGCGGTCGGGAAACGCAGACCGCAGTTGTAGGGCGATGTTCGATCTCGGCTGGATGGAAATGGCGATCATCGCCGTCATCACGTTGATGATCGTCGGCCCGAAAGACATGCCGAAGGTCGTCAAGGGCGTGACCGAGGGCGTCGGCCGGCTGAAGGCGCTGTCCCGCGAATTCCGCTCCGGTCTGGACGATCTGGCCCGCGAGGCCGATCTCGACAAGCTCCAGGACGATATCGACAAGGTCGCCAACGCCGCGAGCGATGAAATGAACGCCATCGAGACTATGGCGGGCGATTTCGATTATGCCGGCGTGGACGAGGATTCGTCCGGCAACGGCTATGACAGCTATTGGACGCCGGCGCCGGCCTGGCGCAATGTCACCCCGGGCGACGGCGCGGACAACTGGCCCAAGCACCGCAAGGCGCCGCGCAAGGCGCGGCCGCGCTACAGCAGCCGCCGGGCCGGCCACGATTCGCCGGTCAAGCGCAAGGTCCGCTCCTGATGGCCGACCGCGACCCCGAAAAGGAAGAAGAGGAAGCGGCCGCGCCGGACGCTCCTGACGAAAATCAGGAGGCCGCGGCCGGCGGTGCATCCGAACAGGCGGACGAGGCGCCGGCCGACGAACAGGCCGAAGCGGCATCCGGCGAGACTTCCGCGAAAGACCATCCGGACGAGAACCGGATGACGATGATGGAGCATCTGGTGGAGCTGCGGCGGCGCCTGATGTGGTGCTTCGTGGCTTTGCTGATCGCGTTCGGCGTGTGCGTTTTCTTTGCCTCGGAAATCTTCGATTTCCTGTCCAAACCGCTGATGGACATTCTGCGCGCCCGGAACGAAGACGCCACGCTGATCTATACCAAGCTGTACGAAGTGTTCTTCACCGAGATCAAGATCGGCTTCTATGCGGCCGCCTTCCTGGCCTTCCCGATCTTCGCCATTCAACTCTGGAAATTCGTGGCGCCGGGCCTGTACAGCAAGGAAAAGTCCGCGTTCCGGCCATTCCTGATCGCCACGCCGATCCTGTTCTTCGCCGGCGGCGCCATGGTCTATTATGCGATCATGCCGCTGGCGTGGGAATTTTTCGCCGCGTTCCAGAACACCGGCGAATCCGGCGCGCGGATCGAACTGCTGCCGAAGGTCGAGGAATATCTCTCCCTCGTCATCAAGCTGATTTTCGCCTTCGGCATCGCTTTCCAGCTGCCTGTGGTGCTGACGCTGCTGGCCAAGGTCGACCTGGTGACGTCCAAGGGCCTGGCGAAATTCCGGAAATATGCCGTCGTCCTGGTTTTCGTCTTCGCCGCGATCCTGACGCCGCCGGACGTGATCAGCCAGATCGGCCTCGCGATCCCGATCCTGTTTCTCTACGAAGTGTCCATCTTCCTTGCCCGCATGATCGAGAAGAAACGCGCCGAGGAAGACGCGGCGATGCAGGCGGAACTCGCGGACTGAATTCACCGGCCGGCGCCGGGCCGCGCGCGACCCATTCGCCGAAGCGCGCGGCGGCGGTGGATGTCGGACGCCGCCGCCGCTATATGCGGTAACGAACAGGGCCTCTGCTGAAAATCCGAGCCGTTCCGAGCCATGCACGATATCCGGTGGATTCGCGATAATCCCGAAGCCTTCGACACTGCTCTGGCGCGCCGCGGCCTGGCGCCCGAGAGCGTAGCTCTCATCGCCCTCGATAGCCGCCGCCGCGCAGCGCAGACCGAAGCGCAGACGCTGCAATCGGAACGCAATGCCCTGTCGAAGGAGATCGGCAAGGCGAAAGCCGAGGGCCGGGAGGCCGGCGACATCATCGCCCGGGTCGGCGCGATGAAAGACCGCCTCGGTCAACTGGAAGCCGAACAGAAAGAGGCCGAGGCGGCGCTGACCGCGGCGCTGGAGGTGATTCCGAACCTGCCGTTCGACGACGTGCCGGTGGGCGAGGACGAGGAAGCGAATATCGAAGTCCGCCGGGTCGGCGACCGGCCGGAATTCGATGTCGAGCCCAGGCAGCATTTCGATCTCGGCGAGGCGCTCGGCGAGATGGATTTCGATACCGCCGCGACCCTGAGCGGCGCGCGCTTCGTCCTGCTGTCCGGCCGGCTCGCCCGGCTCGAACGGGCGCTCGCCCAGTTCATGCTCGATACCCACACCGGCGAGTTCGGCTATACCGAAATCTCGCCGCCGGTGCTGGTGCGCGATCATGTGCTCTACGGCACTGGCCAGTTGCCCAAATTCGCCGAGGATCAGTACCGGACGGAAGAGGGTATGTGGCTGATCCCGACGGCCGAGGTGCCCCTGACCAATATCGCCGCCGGGCAGACGGTCGACGAAAATTCCCTGCCGCGCCGCTACACCGCCCACACCCTCTGCTTCCGCTCCGAGGCCGGTGCCGCGGGCCGCGATACCCGCGGCATGCTGCGCCAGCACCAGTTTTCCAAGGTCGAAATGGTCAGCATCGCGCACCCGGACGGGTCCGAGGCGGAGCTCGAGCGCATGACGGCCTGCGCCGAGGAAATCCTCAAGCGCCTCGGCATACACTACCGGGTCGTTGTGCTGTCGACCGGCGACATGGGCTTCGGCGCGCGCAAGACCTACGATCTGGAGGTCTGGCTGCCGGGACAGGACGCCTATCGCGAAATATCGAGCTGCTCGAACTGTGGCGATTTCCAGGCCCGGCGCATGAATGCCCGCTTCCGGGTCGCCGGCGGAAAAGGCACCCGATTCGTCCACACGCTGAACGGGTCCGGCCTCGCCGTGGGGCGGACCCTGATCGCGGTGATGGAGAACTACCAGCAGGCCGATGGATCGATCGTCGTCCCCGAAGCCCTGCGTCCGTATATGGGCGGGATCGACAGGATCGCCGCTTGACCCGGCGCATCGTCGACCTGTCGAAGGCGCGCATCCTCGTGACCAACGACGACGGGGTGAACGCCAGGGGGCTTGAGATTCTGGTCGAGGTCGCGCACGGCCTGTCGGACGATGTCTGGATCGTGGCGCCGGAGGCCGAACAGAGCGGCGCCGGCCATTCGCTGACCCTGCGCCAGCCCCTGCGCATGACGAAGCGCGGCGAGCGCCGCTATTCGGTGGACGGCACGCCGACCGATTGCGTCCTGATGGCGGTCGGCCATCTGCTGAAGGACCGCAAGCCGGATCTGACGCTCTCCGGCATCAACCGGGGCGGCAACCTGGGCGAAGACCTGACGTATTCGGGCACGGTCGCCGCCGCCATGGAAGGGACGCTGACGGGCGTGCCCTCGATCGCGCTCAGCCAGGTCTACGAGGACGGCACGCGGCCCGACTGGGAGACCGCGCGCCGGCTCGCGCCGGACATCGTGCGCCGCCTTGTCGAGGCCGGCTGGCCGGAAGGCGTGCTGATCAACGTCAATTTTCCCGCCGGGGGGCCGGCTGCCGTCAAGGGATCGCGTGTCGTCGGCCTCGGCCGGCGCAAGGTCGGCGACCATCTGCTGGAGCGGCGGGATCCGCGCGGGGTGCCCTACTACTGGATCGGATCGCTGCGCAACGAGGAGCCGAACCGCCCCGAGACCGATCTCGCCGCCGTGATGGACGGCTACACCGCGATTACGCCGGTGCATCTGGATTTGACCGACCGCCCCACGGTTCGCACCTTGAAGGCGGTCTTCGACTGAGGCCGCGCGCTTCCCGCCGCCTCCGCCATCCGCGCCGCATGATCGCCGAAACCCGCAAGATCCGATTGATCATGGAACTCCGCCAGGGCGGGGTGACGCAGACGGACGTGCTGACCGCAATCGAGAAGACGCCCCGGGAACAATTCGTCCCCGAACTGTTCCGCGAGAGCGCCTACGACAACCGGGCCCTGCCGATCGGCAGCGACCAGACGATCAGCCAGCCGCTGATCGTCGGCCTGATGACCCAGGCGCTGACGCTCGACAAACGATGCAAGGTGCTGGAAATCGGCACCGGCTCCGGCTACCAGACGGCGATCCTGGCGCGGCTTTCCCGGCGGGTCTATTCCGTCGAACGCATTCGCGGCCTGTATGTCGACGCGGTTCGCCGGTTCGACGGTCTGGGCATCGGCAACGTGACCGCGCAGATCGGCGACGGCGGCCTCGGCTGGCCCGAGCAGGCGCCCTTCGACCGGATCATCGTGACGGCAGCGGCGGACACGGTGCCCGAGGCCTTGCTGGAGCAGCTCCGGATCGGCGGCAGCCTGGTTATTCCCGTCGGCGCCGCAGGCGGCACCCAGACCCTGTGGCGCATCCGGCGGACCGCCGACGGCTTCGACGAGGAACCGCTCACCAGCGTCCGATTCGTTCCGCTGGTGAGCGGAACCGCCGGCTAATCGAGGCGCTTGCCGAGCCGCCCGGCCAGATCCTGGACATATTGCCAGGCGACGCGGCCGGACCGCGAGCCGCGGGTCACGGCCCACTCCCGGGCCTCGGCGCGCAGGGTATCCCGGCCGATGTCGAGACCGTAGCGCGCTGCGTATCCCTCGATAATCGCGAAATAGGTCTCCTGATCGCACGCATGGAAGCCGAGCCAGAGCCCGAACCGGTCGGAGAGCGAGACTTTCTCTTCCACGGCTTCGGACGGGCTGATCGCCGTCGAGCGTTCGTTCTCGATCATGTCCCGCGGCATGAGATGGCGCCGGTTGGACGTGGCGTAGAAAATCACGTTGGCCGGCCGGCCCTCGATGCCGCCTTCCAGCACCGCCTTCAGCGACTTGTAGGAGGCGTCCTGCCCGTCGAAGGAGAGGTCGTCGCAGAACAGGATGCTGGGCCGGCTGCTCATCCGCAGTTGGCCCAGAAGCGCCGGCAGCGTCGGGATATCCTCCCGGTGAATCTCGACCAGCGCCAGCGTTCCGCCGGACTCGCCGTTCACCGTGGCGTGGACGGCTTTCACGATCGAGCTCTTGCCGGTGCCGCGCGCGCCCCACAGCAGCGCATTGTTGGCCGGCAGGCCCTTTGCGAAACGGCGGGTGTTTTCCAGCAACTGGTCGCGCTGCCGGTCGATGCCCCGAAGCAGGTCGAGATCGACCCGGTTGACCTCCGCCACAAGCTCGAGCCGTCGGCCGTCGGCGTGCCAGATGAAGGCGTCGCCGTCATCGAGCGCGGCGGCCGGCGGCGTCGGCGGCGCCAGCCGTTCCAGGGCATCCGCGATCCGCGACAGATGCGCGCGTTGAGAGGGGTCGGTCATCGGCGGGTGTGAATCGTTCCGGCGCCACATTATATAATCCGCCGCAGCAAACATAGCGCCGCGGCGGGGATCGTTCCGGCGACACTATCGGGCGCCGGCCCTTCGCGTCAAACAGGCGGGCGTCCGGCGCGATATTGCCGGGCATCTCGCAGCACACCCGGCCAACGGCGGCTTTTCGGGCGCGCCAACGCGAAGACAAGACATCTGGGAGTCGGTCATGCTGGTATCGGAAGCCTGGGCTCAAACCGGGGGCGGCGGTTCGCCGGATTTCTCGTTTCTGCTCATGATCGTCCTGCTGTTCGTGGTCATGTATTTCTTCATGATCCGGCCGCAGCAGAAACGTGCGCGCCAACATCGCGAGATGGTCGCCGCGGTCAAGCGAAACGACAAGATCGTGACCAGCGGCGGCCTGATCGGCAAGGTGACCAAGGCCGGCGACGGGCCGGAGATCGAGATGGAGATCGCGCCCGATGTGAAGGTTTCCATCGACCGCAACTCCATTCAGGGCATCATGAACAAGAAACCCGGCGGCCCGGGGCAAACGCCTTCCGCCGCCAACGATTCCGGCGAGCGCCGCAGTCTGCTGGGCGGCCTGTTCGGCGGCCGGAGGAGCTGAGCCGCCGACGCCGTTTCGCGCACGATGGCAACGCACCAGCTACAGGCCTGCTTCCATGATTAATATTTCGCGCGGACAGGTGATCGCCGTTGCGTTCGTCTGTCTTCTGGGCCTGGCTTTTGCCGTCCCCAATGCGCTGGACAGGAAATTCCTGGAAAAGGTCCCCGGCTGGCTGCCCAGCGAGACCTTCAATCTCGGCCTCGACCTGCAGGGCGGGATTCACCTGCTCTATTCGGTCGATCTCACCGACGTCATCAAGGATCGCATGCAGGATGTGCGCAAGCAGGTGCGCGCCGCGTTCCGCAATGCCGAATATCGGGTCAAGTATCTGCGTCTCCGGGCCCGGGACCAGCAGGTATCCTTCCGCCTGGTCGATCCGTCCCAGGAGGAGATTGCGCGGCGGGCGCTGCGCGAGGTGATTGCCGATCTGGGCGGCAGCGCCAATGCGCTGACCGGCGCCAGCGCGCACTATGAGTTCGACTTCGATAACGGCCGCGGCGTCATGCGCATGACGGAGACCGGCCGCACGGCGCTCGCCAGGCGCACGGTCGACCAGGCGATCGAAATCCTGCGCCAGCGGATCGACCCGACCGGCGCCATCGACCCGATCATCCAGGCCCAGGGCGACGACCGGATCCTGATCCAGGTGCCGGGCGAAAAGGATCCTGAATCGCTGCGCCGGAAGATCGGCACGACGGCGAAGATGACCTTCCACCTGCTGCACCCGTCGCTGGACGGAACGCAGACCAACGAAGCGCCGCCCGGCTACATTCTGGTCGACAGCAAGGACGGGTACCGCCAGCGATACCTGCTGGTGGAAGAGGTGGCGCTGGACGGCCAGCATATCGTCGACGCCAGCCAGACTTTCCAGGACGGCCGGCCCGTCGTGTCGTTCCGCTTCGATACGTCGGGCGCCCGCCAGTTCTGCAAGATCACCCAGGCCAACGTCGACAAGCCCTTCGCCATCGTTTTGGACAAAGAGGTGATTTCCGCGCCGGTGATCCAGTCGGCAATTTGCGGCGGATCGGGCATCATCACCGGCCGGTTCACCATCCAGTCGGCGAACGAGCTGGCCCTGCTGCTGCGGGCCGGCGCCCTGCCCGCGCCGCTCAGCATCGAGGAACAGCGCCAGGTCGGCGCGGAGCTGGGCCAGGATTCCATCGATGCCGGCAAGATCGCCTGCATCATCGGCCTGATCCTCGTCATCGCCTTCGTGGTCATGGCCTATGGCCGCTTCGGCCTCTACGCCAATGTCGCGCTGCTGACCAACCTGGTGCTGATCGCCGCGGCCCTGTCGCTGCTGCAGGCGACGCTTACCCTGCCGGGCATTGCCGGCATCGTGCTCACCATCGGCATGGCGGTCGACGCCAACGTGCTGATTTTCGAACGCATCCGGGAGGAAGTCCGCGCCGGCCGCACGCCGTTGTCGGCAATCGACACGGGCTACCGGCGCGCGCTGACCACCATCATCGATTCCAACCTGACGACATTCATCGCCGCGCTGCTGCTTTTCCTGTTCGGCTCCGGGCCGGTGCAGGGCTTCGGCGTCACCCTGTCGATCGGGCTGGCGACCTCCATGTTCACGGCAATCATGGTAACCCGGCTGCTCGTCGTCGGATGGTGGCGGCGCGCGAAGCCGCGAACCCTGCCGATCTAGCCGTGCTCGATCCGATCATCGTTTCACCGGTCTGCGTCGACGGTGGCCGCTTGTCGCCGGCTGCCGGCGGCGCCGAAGACCGCCCGTCCGGGGTGTTGCCATGAGCGAACCTTCATCCGCAGCCAAGCGGCCGTCGCGCCCATCACGCAGGGAAGCCGAAGCGGCGGTCCGCACCCTGTTAAGCTGGGCCGGCGACGATCCGGATCGCGAAGGCCTGCTCGACACGCCGTCGCGCGTGGTCCGCGCCTATGAGGAATTCTTTTCCGGCTATGCCGTCGATCCGGTGGAATTCCTCAACCGGACCTTTTCGGAAACCGAAGGCTATGACGAGATCGTCGTGCTGCGGGATATCCGCGTCGAATCCCATTGCGAGCATCATATGGTTCCGATCCTCGGCAAGGCCCATATCGGCTACCTGCCGAAGAACCGGGTGGTCGGGATCAGCAAGATCGCCCGCTTGGTCGACGCCTATGCCCGGCGGCTGCAGATCCAGGAGAAGCTGACCGCGCAGATCGCCAACACGATGCAGGAGGTGCTGGATCCGCGCGGCGTCGCCGTCGTAATCGAGGCGTCGCACCAATGCATGACGACCCGCGGCGTCCACAAGGCGGGCGCGGGCATGGTGACCAGCCGGATGCTCGGCGCGTTCCGGGACGATCCGGCGACCCGGCGCGAGTTCCTGACCATGATCGGGAACGGCAGCTAGGCGAAGGCCCGGCCGCGCCGCCGGCGTCCCTGCGGGCGCCTCGGCCGGTTCGGGGCGCTTTGCCGGTCGCCTGCTGCAGCGTATAGTCCGCGCTTCGCAGGCAGTTCCGGCGACCAGGCCGACTTCGACCCTTTGAAAGCGGGCTCCACTTGCTGGATCTTCGACCGGTCTTCTTCATCTGCGGTGTGCTGCTGGCGATTCTCGCCGTCATCATGCTTGTGCCCGCGGCGACCGACCTGCTGGCGATGGGCGAAGACTGGTCTGCGTTCGTCAAGGCGTCCGGGGTCACGCTGTTTGTCGGCATCTCGCTGATCCTGGCCAACCGGGCCGACGGTTTCCGCCTCAATCTGCGCCAGGCCTTCGCCTTCACCGTCCTGAGCTGGCTGATCATCGCCGCCTTCTCGGCGCTGCCCTTCGCCTTTTCCAAGCTCGAAATGTCCTATACCGACGCGTTTTTCGAAGCGATGTCGGGCATTACGACAACCGGCGCCACGGTCATCATCGGGCTGGACAACGCACCGCCCGGCATTCTGTTGTGGCGCTCGATCCTGCAATGGCTCGGCGGCATCGGCATCATCGTCTTCGCGCTGGCATTCCTGCCGGTGCTGCGCGTCGGCGGCATGCAGCTGTTCCGGACCGAGGCCTTCGAGACGCCGGAAAAGGTGCTGCCCCGGGCGGCACAGCTCGCTGCCGGCATCGGCGGCGTGTATATCGGCCTCACCGTCCTGACCGCGGTCGTGCTGTGGGCGGCGCAGATGGCGCCGTTCGATGCCGTCAACCACGCCATGACGAGCATCGCGACCGGCGGTTTCTCGACGCGGGACGCCTCGATCGGCGCCTATCCGCCGCTGATCCAGTGGATCCTGTTCGTGGCGATGATCATCGGCAGCCTGCCGTTCGTCTACTATATCGACGCCGTGCGCGGCCGCGTCGACCCGCTGGCGAAAGACAGCCAGGTCCGCGTGTTTCTGGGCGTTCTCGCCGCCGCCATCCTGCTGGTCTTCGCGTGGCTGGTCTTCGACCGCGACGAGACCATGGGCGCGGCGATCACCAAGGCGGCGTTCAACGTGACCTCGGTCATGACCGGGACCGGCTATTCCACCGAAGGCTTCGACAAATGGGGGCCGTTCCCGTTCGCCATGTTCTTTCTGCTGATGTTCGTCGGCGGCTGCGCCGGCTCCACGACCTGCGGCGTCAAGATCTTCCGGTTCCAGGTCGCCTATGCGGTCGGCCGGGTCCAGGTATCGCGCCTCATGCAGCCACGCGGCGTGTTCATCCCCTATTACAACCGTCGGCCGATCACCGATGAAGTCGCCCAGTCGGTCATGGGCTTCCTGCTGTTCTTCGCGCTATCCTTCGGGGTTCTGGCCCTGCTGCTCGGGATGACAGGGCTGGACCCGATCACGGCGCTCTCCGGCGCCGCCAGCGCCATCGCGAATGTCGGACCGGGACTGGGGCAGATCATCGGGCCGGAGAGCAGCTACACCGGGCTGAACGATACGGCGAAATGGCTGCTCTCGGCCGGCATGCTGATTGGCCGGCTGGAGATATTTGCAGTATTGGTCCTGTTCCTGCCGTCCTTCTGGAAGGAGTAGTCCGCTGACTGCCCGCCTCGCAGATATCCGTTCGATCCTGGAAACCATCGTCGGCTTCGATACGACGTCGTCGAAGCCCAACATGCCGATGCTCGACTGGATCCGGGATTATCTCGACGGTCTCGGCATCGAAAGCCGCCTCGCGCCCGGCGCCGACGAGACCAAGGCGAACCTGTATGCAACGATCTCCGGAGGCGGCGGGAACGGCGCGGAAGGCGGCGTGGCGCTTTCGGGCCATACCGATGTCGTTCCGGTCGCCGGCCAGGCCTGGAACTCCGACCCGTTTGCACTGACGGAGAAGGACGGCAGGCTCTATGGCCGCGGCACCGCCGACATGAAGGGATTCATCGCCATTGCGCTCGCCATGGCGCCGGCCCTGAAAGCGGCAAATCTCCGGATACCGGTCCATTTCGCCTTTTCGTTCGACGAGGAGGTCGGCTGCAAGGGCGTGCCGCACCTGATTGAGCGGCTGGGCCGCGACCTGCCCAAGCCGTCGCTCGTCCTGGTCGGCGAGCCGACGTCCATGCGCGTGGTCGACGGCCACAAGGGCATTGCGGCGATGCGGACGACGGTGACGGGCCTCGAAGCCCATTCGAGCCGCCCGCACGAAGCGGTCAGCGCCGTCGTCTGCGCCATGAAGATCATCCGCAGGATCGAGGAGATCGTCGACGGGCTGCGCGCCGCCGGGCGGACGGACGAAGGCTTCACGCCGGCCTGGACCACCTTCAACATCGGCGTCATCGAAGGCGGCAGCGCCGTGAACATCGTGCCGGTCCGCTGCCGCTTCGACTGGGAATTCCGGCCGATACCGGGCGTGGCGGCGGAAGAAGTCCTGGACCCGTTGAGCGACTACGTTCGGGCCGAGTTACTGCCGAAGATGCAGGCTGTCGCGCCGGGAGCGGGTGTCGAAACCGAAATTATGGCCCTGTCGCCGCCGCTGCAGGCCGGCGGCGGATCGCCGGCGGTCGCGCTCGCGCGCAAGCTGACCGGCGCCAACCATACCGAAAAGGTCGCCTACGGCACCGAGGCCGGCCTGTTCGAGAACGCCGGCATCCCGGCCGTCGTCTGCGGCCCCGGCGACATCGCCCAGGCCCACAAGCCCGACGAGTTCATCGAAATCGCCCAGCTCGCCGCCGGCGCCCGCTATGTCGAGCGCCTGGTCGAATGGGCCGCGGCCGACGGCGATATCGCCGCGCTGACCTGACCGGGGCTTGCGCAGCTTTCGCGCCATGAGCGGAACGGACGATACAGCGGCAGTGCCCGGCGACGGCGCGGACCCTGCCGCAGTCGACAAATTCATCGCCCGCTGGGAGAAATCCGGCGGCGCGGAATCGGCGAACTTCCAGATGTTCGCCGATGAACTTTGCGATCTACTCGATCTGCCGCGACCCAAACCGACGCGAGAACGCAACGAACTCAACGAATACGTCTTCGAGCGGCGCATCGATTTCAAGCACGACGACGGCAGCACGTCGCCCGGCTGGATCGACCTGTACCGGCGCGGCTGTTTCGTCATGGAGGCCAAGCAATCGGCCGAAATTGCGAAAGCGAAAAAGGCCGACCCGAATCAGCCCTCCCTGCTCCCCGAGGACGCCGCACAGGTCAAGACCGGCACGGCGATCCGCGGCACGCGGGGCTGGGACAGCGCGATGCGCAAGGCAAAGCGGCAGGCGGAGGATTATGCCCGCGCCCTGCCGAAGGAACACGGCTGGCCGCCCTTCATCCTGGTCGTCGATGTCGGTTACGTCGTCGAGGTCTACGCCGATTTCTCCGGCCTGGGGAAAAACTACGTCCAGTTCCCCGACCGCGCCGGCTATTCCATCCCGCTGGCCGGCCTGCGCGACCCCGAGATCCGCGCCCGGTTGCGCGCGATCTGGACCGATCCGCAGTCCCTCGATCCCACAAAGCGCAGTGCCGAAGTCACGCGAGACATCGCCGAACGGCTCGCCCGCATCGCCCGCAACCTCGAGGGCAAGCACGATCCCAAGGAAGCCGCCGAATTCCTCATGCGCTGCCTGTTCACCATGTTCGCCGAAGATGCCGGCCTGCTGCCGGAGAAGGGCTTCGAAAAGCTGCTCGGCGACATGGCCGAGACGCCGCAGCATTTCGCGCCGGCGCTGGAGAGCCTGTGGCGGGTCATGGACGAAGGCGGCTACGCCCCCCACCTGAACGCAACGGTCAAACGCTTCAACGGCGCGCTGTTCCGCAACCGCACGGCGATTGCGCTGGGCAGGGAGGACATAAACGAACTTCGGACCGCCGCCGCGCGAGACTGGCGCGATGTCGAGCCGGCGATCTTCGGCACCATGCTGGAACGGGCGCTGGACAGGAGGGAGCGCGCGAAGCTCGGCGCCCATTACACGCCGCGCACCTACGTCGAACGGCTGATCGTTCCGACGATTATCGAGCCGCTGCGCGCCGATTGGGCCGAGGCGTTGGCCCGCGCCCACGAGCAGGAGGCGGCCGGCGACCGGGACGGCGCGCTGAGGACGGTCAAGGATTTCCACCACACGCTCTGCACGACCCGCGTGCTCGACCCGGCCTGCGGCACCGGCAATTTCCTCTATGTCGCGCTGGAGATGATGAAGCGCCTCGAAGGCGAGGTGATGGAGGCGCTGGTCGATCTCGGCGAGGTGGAGCCGCGCTTGGCGATGAAGGGGGAAACGGTCGATCCAAGCCAGTTCTACGGCTTGGAGCTGAACCCCCGCGCCGTCGCCATCGCCGATCTCGTGCTGTGGCTCGGCTATCTGAAATGGCAGCTCCGCACAGTCCCGATAAAGCTGATTGAGGAACCTGTGCTGCACGCCTATGGCACGATCCGGCAGCAGGACGCGATCCTGGCTTGGGACAAGCAGGAATTGCTGCGCGGCGAAGACGGAAAGCCGCTGTCCCGCTGGGACGGCGTCACCGTGAAGCGCCACCCGGTCACCGGCGAGGAGATTCCCGATCCCGACGCCACCGTTCCGCTGTACCGATACGAGAATCCGCGCCGCGCGGACTGGCCGGAGGCCGAGTTCATCGTGGGGAATCCGCCCTTTATCGGCGGCAAGGACATGCGCACCGAACTGGGCGATGGCTATGCCGAAGCCTGCTGGAAGGCGCGGCCGAAGATTCCCGGTGGCGCCGACTATGTGATGCATTTCTGGGACGAGGCTGCCATTCGCCTGCTGCGCAAGCCGAAGAAGGGCGAGGCCAACCCGCTGCGCCGCTTCGGCTTCATCACCACCAACTCGGTCACGCAGACCTTCTCCCGGCGCGTCATCGACCGGCACACGAAGGCGAGGGAGCCGTTGTCGCTGGTCTACGCCGTACCGGACCATCCCTGGCTCAAGGCGGCGGACAAGGCCGCGGTGCGCATCGCCATGACAGTTGCGGCGAGCGGCGAGCGCGAAGGAAAGCTGGCGACGGTCGGGCAGGAGAGCGGGCTGAACACGGATACGCCGGTCGTCGAACTCAAAGAGCGCGTAGGCAAGGTAAATGCGAATTTAAAGATCGGGGCCAACCTATCGGCAGTCCAACCGCTGATCGCGAATGAAGCAATCTGTAGCCGAGGCGTAGCGCTCCATGGCCCCGGTTTCATCGTCAACCCGCAACAGGCTACGGCGCTTGGTCTCGGCAGGACGCCGGGTCTCGAACACCACATCCTGCCTTACCGAAACGGGCGGGACATTGCACAGCGCCCACGCGGCGTCATGGTCATCGACCTGTATTCCCTGACGGCCGAGGAGGTGCGCGAGCGGTTCCCGATAGTGTATCAGCATGTTGCCGAACGGGTGAAACCGGAGCGCGATCAGAACAACCGCAAGACCTATCGCGAGAACTGGTGGATTTTCGGCGAGCCACGGTCCGATTTGCGACCGGTGCTGGCACCGCTGGACCGCTATATTACGACGGTCGAAACGTCGAAACACCGGTTCTTCCAGTTTCTCGATGTTGAAATCCGACCGGACAATATGCTCGTCTGCGTCGGTTCGGAGGCAGCGGGCCTGTTGGCGGTGCTTTCGTCCAGGATGAATGTTTGTTGGTCGATTGCGGCTGGCGGATGGCTCGGAATGGGCAACGATCCGCGCTACAGCAAATCCCGCACTTTCGACCCTATGCCGTTTCCCGATTTTGGCGTGCAAGATGATCGGAAGACGGCACTTGCCGATCTCGGCGACCGCCTCGACACCTTCCGCAAGGAACGGCTAGCGGAGCACGATTTTCTCACGACGACCATGTTTTACAACGCGCTGGAGCGGGTGCGGGAACTGGACGCTGGCTGCGATGTCCCATCCCTTTCCGACAAAGAACGGGACATTCACGAGGCCGGGCTGATCTCGGTGCTCAGGGAAATCCACGACGATATCGACCGCGCCGCGTTCGAAGCCTACGCCTGGACGGACCTGATCCCGGCGCTGGTCGGCAAACCGGGCGCGACCGCGCCGTCGCCGCACAAAACGCCGGAGCAGGAGGAGGCGGAGGAGGAATTGCTGTCCCGCCTCGTCGCGTTGAACCGGGAACGGGCGGAGGAGGAGCGGCGCGGCCATGTCCGCTGGCTGCGGCCGGACTACCAGATTCCGAAGCTCGGCCATAAGGTGAAACGGCCGGAGGACGGCGAGCAGACCAAGGCTGACCTCGCCGCGCCCGCCGCAGGCAAGCCGGACTGGCCGGAGGACGGGCTGGACCAGTTGCGCGCCGTCGCCGACATGCTGCGCCGGGCCGCCGTGCCGCTGGCGGTGGAAAGTCTGGGCAAAGCCTTCGCGGGCCGCAACACCGCGAAGCGCAAACGGCGGGTCGCCGAAGTGCTAGCCGCCCTCGCCGAAACCGGCCCCGCCCGCCAAGCCGACGACGACCGCTATTTCATCCCGCGGTAGGAGCGCCGGCACGCGCCGGATTCCGCAACGAACGACTTGACAAATCTGTAATATTCCCTATAATAGGCATTATTACTATTCTCCCGTCATTCCGACCGGAGTCGGGGCGGCGGAGCGGAGGAATCGACCCGGCGCGCCGCCAGCGCCCGACTACAGCGCGCCGGGCGGGTCTCTGCCACGGGGAGATTCCTCCACTACGCGGCTGCGCCGCTCCGGTCGGAATGACGGGAAGGGGGCGAGGGAAACAAACAGGTCATGACGGATCATGACATTTCATGACACATGCAGATGCGTCGCCCGGCGCCAAAGCCTCGCGTGTCGGCGCGGGCGGTTCGGGGGCCGGGGCGGCACAGTTGTTGGAACGGGAGCGGCATGACGAATCATGACATTCCATGACATCCGCGGATTCCCTGCCGAAAACGCCGATCCCGTTCTTCCCCCGCTTCAGCGGGGGGAGTGGGCGCGGGCAGCGGGGTCGATGGAGGTGTGCGCCGACAAAGACAGAACCGCCCCCTTTTCGCGCATCGGGCCGGCGGTGCGCGGCTGTCGCCCCGCCGATCTCCCCTTCCCAAGACGGGGAGGTATCGGAACGACCGGGCCGGATGCAAAAAGATAGACGGTAAACAGACCGGTGTGTCTGTTTTTCGATAAGCCGGAAAACAGCGTAATTTCAACACGTTATACAACAAAGAAATTGAGCGATCGAACCAAAACAGCGGAATTTTCGGAAAATAAGTCCGCGACCGTGCGGTCACGGCCTGCTGCCGTTCCGGCGTCAGGCCGCCGCGCGGCCCCCGCGCACAGCGGCCAGCGCCGCTTCGTCGTAGCGCCGGACCCGGCTGCAGAACTGGCAGGCGACGGTCACGATACCGTCGATCGTCATGTCCGCCAGGTCGTCCGCATCGAGCATGCGCAGGGCGCTCTCGGCCCGGTCGTCGGAACAGCGGCACCGGTCGCGCAGCGCCTGCGCTTCGAAGACCCGGACTCCGTCGGCGTGAAACAGGCGGTGCAGCAGGCGCAACGGATCGGCGTCCGGGGCCAGCGCCTCGGCGTTGCGCACCGTGCCGAGCAGCATGGCGAGGCGCCGCCAGTCGTCCTCCCGGCGTTCTTCGTCAACGTGGCCGCTGTCGTCCGCCTTCGGCGCGCCGCCCCTGCCGCCCACACCGCCCACACCGCCGGCCATCGGCACGCGCTGGATCATCAGGGCCGAGGCCTGCCATCCGGCGCCGTCCGGGCGGCCGACTCCGAGCCGCAGCAGGGTCTCGATCTGCTCGGACTGCCGGAAATAGTGCTGCGCGCACTCGGTCAGCGTCGCCCCCGCCAGTTCCACGATCCCCTGATAGCGCTCCATATCCGCGCCCTGGTCGACCGTGAACGCGAGATGGCCGGCGCCCAGATAGCGCGGCACCGGCCCGTCCGGCCCGGTTTTGCCCAGCGCGGCCCAGGCCGCCTTGTCGACCTCGGCATAGCCGCGCAGGTTGCCATCCGAGGTCACGTCGCACACCAGCATGCCGACCGGCCCGTCGCCCTTGGCCTGGAGGGTGAAGACGCCGTTATATTTTAGCGTGCCGGCCAGCACGGCGGCGAGCGCGAGCGCCTCGCCCAGCAGGTCGGCGACCGGCGGCGGATAATCGTGGCGCGTCAGGATCGCATCGATTGCCGGACCGAGCCTGACCGCCCGGCCGCGCAGGTTGGCCCGCTCCAGCCGGAACGGCACCAGCACATCGGTCCGCGCCACGGCATCGGCGGAAGCCGGCGGGCCGCCATCCGTCACGCTGTCTACTCCAGAAGATCGGGCGTCAGCGCCCAGAGAAGGATGCCCTTCTGGGCGTGCAGCCGGTTTTCCGCCTCGTCCCACACCACCGATTGCGGCCCGTCGATCACGTCCGCCGCAACCTCCTCGCCGCGGTGGGCCGGCAGGCAGTGCATGAATATGGCGCCGTCCTTCGCATGACCCATCATGGCGCTGTCCACGCGATAGGGCGTCAGCAGATTGCGATGGTCGGCGGCATCGGTATCGCCCATCGAAATCCAGACGTCGGTCACGACGCAATCCGCGCCGGAAACCGCCTCCACCGGATCGGCAGTCACATGCACCCGGGCGCCGCGATCCCGGGCCCAGTCCACGACATCGGACGGCGGCGGCAGTTCGTGCGGCGCCGCCAGCCGCAATTCGAAATCGAACTGCACCGCGGCATGGATCCAGGAGGTCGCCATATTGTTGCCGTCGCCGCTCCAGGCGACCGCCCGGCCGGCGATCGGGCCGCGATGCTCCTCGAACGTCATCACGTCGGCCATGAGCTGGCAGGGATGGGTCCGGTCGGTCAGCCCGTTGATCACCGGCACGTCGGCATTGGCCGCCAGTTCCAGCAGCTTCTCTTCCTTCGTGCAGCGCAGCATGATGGCGTCGACATAGCGCGAGAGCACGCGCGCCGTATCGGCCACGGTTTCGCCGCGGCCGAGCTGGCTGCTTTCGCGCTCCAGGACGATGGCGTCGCCGCCGAGCTGCTTGATTGCCCGCTCGAACGATACGCGCGTCCGGGTCGACGGTTTCTCGAAGATCATCGCCAGCGCCATACCGTCCAGCGGACGGCCCGGCCAGGCGCCGGCCCTCTCTTCATGCGGCGCCGCCCGCCAGGCGGTTTTCAGACGCTTGCCGGCGTCGACGATCCGGCGCAGCTCGGATCGCCCGACCAGATCGAGATCCAGGAAATGCCGGGCGCCGGCGGTCGCAATCGCGTGGCGGTCCAGGCCCGGGGCGACGCCCGTGTCAGGCAACGTTCCGCTCTTCGGCCGTCAGTTCCTCCGCTGCGGCGCGCAGCAGGGCGACGGCCTCGTCGATCTCGTCGCGGCCGATGATCAGGGGCGGCGCCATGCGGACGACGTTTTCGCCCGCCGCGACCGTCAGCAGGCCGCGTTCGCGGACGAAGTCCACCACCTGGCGCGTTTCCAGGCTGTCGGCGAGCTTGAGGCCGGCCATCAGCCCGCGGCCGCGGGCTTCGACATAGACGTCCGGATAGTCGGCAACGAGCGTCCTGAGTTCGGCGTGCAGCGCCTCGCCCTGCTCGCGGACATTCTCGAGGAATCCCGGCCCGGTCAGCACGTCCCAGACCGCGTTGGCCACCGCCATGGCGAGCGGATTGCCGCCATAGGTCGAGCCGTGGGTGCCGGCTGTCATGCCCTTGGCCGCCTCTTCGGTCGCCAGGCAGGCGCCGACCGGGAAGCCGCCGCCCATGCCCTTGGCAGTCGCCATGATGTCCGGCGTCATGTTCGACCATTCGTGGGCGAAGAGCTTGCCGGTCCGGCCGTTGCCGCACTGGACCTCGTCCAGCAAAACGAGCAGGCCGAACTCGTCGGCGGTCTCGCGGACGTCGTCGAGAAATCCGTCCGGCGCCGGGCGGTAGCCGCCCTCGCCCTGGATCGGCTCGAACAGGATGCCGCCGGTTTCGTCGTCGATGGCGTCGCGCAGTTCGTTCATGTTGCCGAAAGCGACATGGACGAAGCCTTCGACCGGCGGCCCGAAGCCCTCGATATGGCCCTGCTGCCCGCCGGCGAAGATCGTCGCCAGCGTCCGGCCGTGGAACGCGCCCCTCATGCAGACGATCTTCGATTTGTGCGGGTTGCCGTTGGCGTGATGATATTTGCGGATCATCTTGATGCCGAGCTCGACCGCCTCGGAGCCCGAATTGCCGAAGAACACCGTGTCGGCGAAGGTGTCGCGCACGAACTTCTCGCCCATCTCCTGCTGGCCGGGGATGGTGAAGATGTTCGAGCAATGCCACAGCTTCTGCGCCTGCCCGGTCAGCGCCTCGACCAGCGCCGGATGGCTGTGGCCCAGGCAGGTCACGGCGATGCCGCTGGCGAAGTCCAGGAATCGTCGGCCGTCGGTGCTGTAAAGGTAGGGGCCTTCACCGCGCTCGAAAGCGATATCCGTCCGCCGGTAGGTCGGCATGAGGGCCGGGATCACGATCCTGTCTCCTTCGTCTGGGCCGGTGGCCGATTCTTCCGGCCGCCGGGCGGGTCATGCCTGCTGCAAAAGCAAACGACGACGCCTCTCCCGTTCCGGAAAAACGCCGTCCGCTCATCCTGGCAGGCGATTCAACGCCGCGGGATATAAGGCGAAATGCCGAAAAAGGCGAGGCGGCGGGATGGCGCGCCCTTCGATACGCCCCGGATTAAATCCGGGGCTACTCGGGGTGAGGGTAACGGGGATGCAACGAGAAATGCTTATCCCTAACCTCCCTCATCCCGAGTAGGCGCGGCAGCGCCGTATCGAGGGATACATTGCCGTGCGCCGCCGCCGGCCCCGGCTACAGGTCCACGGTCAGCGGGTTGTAGTTGTAGAGCCAGTCGGAGCGTTCCCGGTCCATGTTCCGCGCGGCGAAGGCCGTGCGCAACGCGGCTTCGTTCGGCAGATGGAACAGGCGGCGGTTGTCGCGGGCTTCGTCGACGACGCGGCGGGCGCGGGGCTTGCGATGGGTTTCGTACAGCGCCAGCGCCTCCAGCACCGAGCCGGCACCGGCCAGCGCCCGGGTCAGGATTGCGCCGTCCTCCACGGCGACGGCTGCGCCCTGGGCCATGTAAGGCAGCATCGGATGGGCGGCATCGCCGACGAGCGTGGCGCGCGCGGTGCCCCATCGCTCAAGATGCGGGTGCACGTTCAATGGCCAGCGGTAACAGGCGTCGCGGTCGGCGGCCTCGATGATCGTCAGGATATCCGGGTGCCAGCTGTCGAAATCGGCCTTCAGTTCGGTCCAGGGCCGCCGCTGGGTCCAGGATTCCTCGATCTCTTCCTCCAGTTCCACAGCGCCGACGAAGTTGAGCAGGCTGCCGCCGCGCAGGAAATAAACCACCGCATGCTTGCCGGGCCCGACCCAGATCGAGGATTTGGCGTCGAGGAACCCCGCCGGCAGCCGCTCGATCGGCACGGTCAGGCGCCACGCCGAATCGCCGGTATATTGCGGCCGGTTTTCGCCGGCGATCTGGCGCCGCACTGCCGATTTGATGCCGTCGGCGCCGATCAGGACATCGCCTGAGATTTCCGTCCCGTCGGCGAGCAGGAGGGTTACGCCATCGCCGTTTTCCCGGAAGCCGGCGGCGGTGGCGTTCAGGCGGATGCAGCCGGGGTCCAGCGCCTCGATCCGCGCGGCCAGGACAGCGTGGTAGTCGGCCCGGTGGAGCTGGAGATAGGGCGCGCCATGCCGGTCCTCATGGGTCGCGGCGAGCGCCAGCGCCTGCAGGACTTCGCCATTGTCGAACAGGCGGAATTCCGTGACCGGCGGCAGGAAGGCCGTCTCCTCCAGCGCGTCCAGAACGCCCAGATGACGCATGACATGGGTCGCGTTGGCGCTCTGCTGGATGCCGGCGCCGATCTCGCCCAGTTCCGGGGCCTGTTCGTAAACTTCGACCTCGTACCCGGCGAGCAGCAGGCAGCCGGCCGCCGTCAGCCCGGCGATCCCGGCGCCTGCGATCAGGATCCTGGCCACGGCAGAGTCCCTCCCGAATTCACCCGCGAAATCTTCATGCCGCCCCGTGAGTAGGGCGTCGGCCTTTGCGGGGCAAGTGACGAGGCCGCATTGCCCGGTTGCGGAATATCGTTTGCCGGCAGGCCCGTTTCTGTCGGATGATCCCGCGCCGGGCCGGAATGGGCGCAGGCGAGGGTTCCCGGCCATCGTGCCCCAGCGCCTGCCCTCCCCGAACCCGACGAGGAAACCGCTGCCGAATGACCGCCGCCTCATCCCTTGCGCCGATCCTGAAGGTCGCGTTCTGGATGGTCGGGACATTCGTTTCGCTGATGTCGATAGCGGTGGCGGGGCGCGAGCTTTCCGCCGAGGTCACGATCTTCCAGCTGCTGTTCTGGCGCGGCGTGGTCGGGCTGGGCATTCTGCTGGTGCTGTTTCAGCTCACCGGCTGGCACCGTGTGCGCACCCGCAAATTCGCAACCCACGGCGCGCGGAGCGTTGTCCATCTCGGCGCTCAATACGCCTGGTTCTATGCCATCGCCTTCATCCCGTTTGCCGAGGTGTTTGCGCTGGAATTCACGACGCCGATCTGGACGCTGATCCTTGCCGCGCTGATCCTGGGAGAGAAGATCACCCTGGTGCGCGTCACGGCCGTCCTGCTCGGTTTCGCAGGAGTGCTGATCATCCTGCGGCCCGGCATTTCACCGGTCGGCATGCCGCAGATCGCGGCTTTGCTGTCGGCGCTGGGTTTCGCCTTTTCGACCTATGTGCTGACCCGCCGGCTGATGCGGACCGATGCGCCGCTGACCATGCTGTTCTGGATGGTGGCGATCCAGACGCCGCTCGCCCTGCTGGCAGGCCTGGACGCCTGGATCTGGCCGTCGGGCTGGAACTGGGGCTGGATCGGGATTGTCGGCGTCTGCAGCCTGACCGCGCATTACTGCATGGCCCGCGCGCTCAGCCTCGTCGACGCCAATGTCGTCGTGCCGATGGATTTCGTGCGGCTGCCGCTTGCGATGATCGTGGGCTGGCTGGCCTATGCGGAACTCATCGATCTCTGGGTCGTCGTCGGCGCCGTCGTCATCTTCGCCGGCAACTATCTGAACGTCCGGGCCGAGACCCGGAAGACCCGTTAGCGCATCGGGCTCAATAGCTCCGCGGCAGGCCGAGCACCCTTTCGGCGATGTGGCTGAGGATCAGTTCGCGCGAGACCGGCGCGATCCGGCAGATCATGACCTCGCGCAGCAGCCGCTCGACATGGAATTCCTTGGCGTAGCCCATGCCGCCATGGGCCAGCACTGCGCGTTCGCAGGCCCGGAAGCCGGCCTCGGCGCCGAGATACTTGGCGGCGTTGCATTGCGGGCCGCAGGGCTTCCCGGCATCGTACAGGCCCGCGGCGTGTTGGACCGTCAGCCAGGCGGCCTCAAGCTCCGCCCAGCTTTCTGCGAGCGGATGCTGGACGCCCTGGTTCTGCCCGATCGGCCGGCCGAAGACGACGCGCTCCCGGGCGTAATCGGCGGCGCGGCGCAAGGCCTGCTGGCCGATGCCGATGGCTTCCGCGGCGACCAGGCAGCGCTCCGGATTGAGGCCGTGGAGCAGGCATTCGAAGCCCTGGCCCTCCTCGCCGATCCGGTCCTCCGCCGGCACCTGCAATCCCTCGATGAACAGCATGTTCGAATCGACGGCTTTGCGGCCCATCTTGTCGATCTCCCGCACCTCGATCTTCTCGCGGTCGAGCGCGGTGAAGAACAGGGTCAGGCCGTCGGTCGGCCGCTTGCAATCCTCGCGCGGCGTCGTGCGGGTGAGCAGCAGGATGCGGTCGGCGACCTGCGCCGTCGACGTCCAGATCTTCTCGCCGCTGATGGTATAGCCGGCGTTGCTTTCCGGCCCGGTGCGCACCGCGCGTGTCTTGATGTTGGTGGTGTCGAGCCCGACATTCGGCTCCGTGACGCCGAAGCAGGCGCGGATCCGGCCCGCGATCAGGTCCGGCAGCCAGCGCTGCTTCTGTTCCTCGGTCCCGAACACGACGATCGGGTGCGGGCCGAAGATGTTCATGTGGATCGACGAGCAGGCCGCCATGGCACCCGGCGACTGCGCGACCCGGCGCATCATCACCGCCGCCTCGGCGATGCCGAGGTTTGCGCCGCCCTGGGCCTCCGGCATGGCGATGCCAAGCCAGCCGCCCTCGGCCATGGCGGCGTGGAACGCGAACGGGAAACCGCCGTCGCGGTCGCGCTCCAGCCAGAAAGCGTCGTCGAACCGGTCGCAGATCGCGCCAACCGCCGCTTCGATCCGGGCCTGGTCTTCGGTCAGGGTATGGTCCATGGCGCGGCGAGGGTAGGGAAATTCGACGCTGTTTCCAAGCGCCGGTGGGAGCGATAGGGTCGCGCGCCGTTTCCCGCCTGCCCACACTGGCACCCCGCATCGCGATGCCCAACCTCGACGCTGCCCGCGCCATCCTGAAGGAGACCTTCGGCTTCACCGGCTTCCGGCCGGGCCAGGCGGAGATCGTCGGCGCGCTGATGGACGGCGAGAATGTGCTCGCGGTCATGCCGACAGGCTCGGGGAAATCGCTGTGCTACCAGCTTCCCGCCCTGGCGGGCGAAAGCCTGACTGTCGTCGTCTCGCCGCTGATTGCGCTCATGCGCGACCAGGTCGCCGCCCTGCATCTGAACGGCATAGCGGCGGGCGCGCTCAACTCGGCGACGCCGGCGGCGGAGGCGGCTGAAACCCACCGGCAGTTGCGCGAGGGCCGCCTGCGGCTGCTCTACGTCTCGCCCGAACGCCTGATGCGGGAGGACGTGCTGGACGGCCTCGCCCGCTGCGCACCGGCGCGCTTCGCCATCGACGAGGCGCACTGCATCTCGCAATGGGGCCACGATTTCCGGCCCGACTACCGCCGCCTCGCTGAACTGCCGGACCGGTTTCCCCGGGCCCGGTTCAGCGCCTTCACGGCGACGGCGGACGCTATCACCCGGCAGGATATCGTCGAGCGGCTGTTCGGCGGACGGGCCAAGGTCTTCGTCGCCGGCTTCGACCGGCCGAACCTCCGGATCGGCATCGCGCCGCGCAATTCGGCGGCCCGGCAGATCGACGGCCTGCTGGGTCGGCACGCCGGCGCGTCCGGCATCGTCTACACCCTGTCGCGCAAGGCCGCGGAGCAAACGGCTGCGCGACTGGCTGCGGCCGGGCGAACGGCGCTGCCCTATCATGCCGGCATGGACCAGGGCGACCGGGACCGGCACCAGGACCGCTTCCTGACCGAAGGCGGCGTCGTCATGGTCGCCACCATCGCCTTCGGCATGGGCATCGACAAGCCGGACGTCCGCTTCGTCGCTCATGCCAACATCCCCTCGACCGTCGAAGCCTTCTATCAGGAGATCGGCCGCGCCGGGCGCGACGGGCTGCCGGCGGAAACCCTGATGCTCTACGGCATGGACGATATCCGCCTGCGCCGCCTGATGATCGACGAGTCGGAGCGGCCGGACGAGGCGAAGCGGGTCGAGCATCAGCGGCTGAACGCATTGCTGACCCTGTGCGAGACTGCCGGCTGCCGGCGCCAGGCCCTGCTCGGCTATTTCGGCGAGGCCTGCGGCCCGTGCGGCAACTGCGACCGCTGCCTCGATCCGGTCGAGACGATCGACGGCACGGTGATCGCGCAAAAAGCGCTGTCGGCGGCGCTGCGCACGGGCGAGCGCTTCGGCGCCGGACACCTGATCGACATTTTGTGCGGCGAGGAGACGGAGAAGGTCCGCCAGTTCCGGCACGACCGGCTGCCGACCTTCGGCGTCGGCGCGGACACCGGCAAGCCGCTCTGGCGCTCCTATCTGCGCCAGCTCGTGGCGGCGGATGTACTGAAGATCGACCTCGGCGGCTACGGCGGCCTGCAACTGGGCGGCAAGGGGCGCGCCGTGCTGAAAGGCGCCGAGAGCGTCGCGCTGCACGGGGAAGCCGCGCGCCAGCACGGGAGCCGGAAGCACGCCGCGGCACTGCCGCCGCCGGACGATGTCGACGAGGCGCTGTTCGACCGGCTCAAGAAATTGCGGCTGGAGATCGCCCGGGCGGACGGCGTCCCGCCCTATGTCGTGTTCCACGACCGAAGCCTCCACGACATGGCCGCCCGCAAGCCGCAGACGCTGGAGGCCCTGACCGCCTGCCACGGCGTCGGGGCCACGAAACTGGAGCGCTACGGCGAACGGTTCCTGGCCGCGATCGTTGCAGCCGGCGACGCCTGACGGGCGGCGCGAGCGTCCTTCGATACGCGGCTTCGCCGCTCTTCAGGATGAGCGCCTGTTATTCGGCGCACAACCCCGACCCTTCAGAATCGAACGACATCGATGGGTTCGCGCGCCATGCGACGTCGGGGCCCAGCGGCAGACGAAAGCGACCGCCCCCAATAGGAGCCGGAGGCGGGATCTTGCGCGGTTGTCAGACGATGGAAAGATTCTCGGCGGAAGATTTGCCGTCGCGTCCGGGTTGCAGCTCGTACGAAACTTTCTGTCCTTCGCTAAGCGACGTCAATCCGGCGCGCTCCACGGCCGAAATATGGACGAACGCGTCCTTCGAGCCGTCTTCCGGCTCAATGAAGCCAAAACCCTTGGCCGCGTTGAACCACTTAACAGTACCGATAGCCATAGTCATTTCCTCTGAAAGAAGTCTTGGGTTCGCGCGTCACACCATGTGACAGCGCGGTCGGTCAACGCTCACATTGTCAGGGGATCACTAAGCTAATCGACGTAGCGGTTATTTAGTTCGCACAGATCGAATGCAAAACGTATGCGTGGGTATGTAGACGATTTTCCGGAGAATTCAATGATCCGCGCGGTCCGGCGTCGCCGGCGGTCAGACCGTCGAGAGCGGCGGCTCCTCAGGATCAGGGAGGATTGCGAGGGATTCGGCGCCATTCCAGCGTCTTCATCCCGAGTCGGCGCGCAGCGCCGTATCGAAAGATTGCCTCCTCAACCTGTCGCGCGGCGCCGGTTTCGGGCCGGCGCCGTTTGTTTTCCGGCGTCCGCACCTGCTACCATTGCCCGGCCTGCGCAGCGATGGAACGACGCCCATGAATGAATTGCCCAATCCAGCCGCCAGCAACGACCCCGCTAACCGCGAGAGGGCGACAACGCTGGCGAAAATCCATGAGCTGGTCGGCGACCGGGGCTGGATCGATTCGGCCGACGGCATGGCGCCCCATCTGACGGAGGAGCGCGGCAACTATGTCGGCGTGGCGGCGGCGGTCGTCAAACCGGGCTCGGTCGAGGAGATGGCCGCGGTCCTGCGCCTGTGTAACGGGGCCGGCCTGCCGGTCGTGCCCCAGGGCGGCAACACGAGCCTGGTCGGCGCCTCGATCCCCTACGAGCGCTTCTCCGGGATCGTCCTGTCGACCGCCCGGCTCAACCGCATCCGCGACCTCGATCCGGTCAACAACACGATGACCGTGGACGCCGGCTGCATCCTCCAGACCGTCCAGCAGGCGGCGAATGACGCCGACCGGCTGTTTCCGCTCTCCCTCGGCGCGGAAGGCACCTGCCAGATCGGCGGCAACATCTCGACCAACGCCGGCGGCGTCGGCGTGCTGCGCTACGGCAACATGCGCGAGCTGGTCCTCGGCCTCGAAGTCGTGCTGCCGGACGGGCGGTTCTGGGACGGGCTGCGCGGCCTGCGCAAGGACAACACCGGCTACGACCTGAAGCAGTGGTTCATCGGCGCGGAAGGCACCCTCGGCATAGTCACCGGCGCGGTCCTCAAGCTGTTCCCCAAGCCGCGGGAAACCGTGACGGCGCTGGCCGCCGTGCCCGGCCCGGAGGCCTCCCTGCGCATTCTCTCGACCCTGCAGCGGGAAACCGGCGGCGGCGTCTCCGGCTACGAGATCATGACCCGGGTTTCGCTCCGGATGGCGCTCGACCATATTGCCGGCAACCGCGATCCGTTCGACCGCGTTCATCCTTGCTATCAGCTCATCGAACTGACCGGTCAGCGCGCCGACGGCTCCCTGCGCGCCGGGCTGGAGGAAGTGCTGGACCGGGCCATGGCGGACGGCGATGTGTGCGACGCGGTGATCGCCGAAAGCGAGGCCCAGGGCCGGGCATTGTGGCGGCTGCGCGAATCGATCAGCGAGGCGCAGAGGTTCGAGGGCGCGTCGGTCAAGCACGATGTCGCCGTGCCGGTCAGCCGGGTCGCCGACTTCATCCGCGTCGCGACGGCGGCCTGCGAAGCTGCGGTGCCCGGCATCCGCGTCGTCGCCTTCGGCCATGTCGGCGACGGCAACATCCATTTCAACATGAACCAGCCGGCCGAGGGCTGGACCCATGACGGCTTCATGGCCGAGCGGCCCCGCTTCAACCGGATCGTCCACGACATCGTCGCGGACATGGAGGGCTCGATCAGCGCCGAGCACGGCATCGGCCGGATCAAGAAAGCCGAGCTGGCGCGCTATCGCGCGCCGCTGGAGTTGGACCTGATGCGGGCGCTGAAGGCGCAGCTCGATCCGAAGGGAATCATGAACCCGGGCAAAATTTTCTGACCCGGAATTTTCGGAGACATTTTCCCGAAAGCCCGGCCGACTATTTAGGGGAAGGTTTGAAACGGGCGTTATCCCGATTACTTGACGCGCGGCGGGGGGACACCGGCGACAACTCCAAACGCCGCCCGTTCGCCGACGCCCGAAAATACCCGACAATGCCGCCCCGGACCCCGATCCGGGGCCCAGAGCCACAAGGCGATGCCCCTTCGACTTCGCTCAGGGCAGGCGTGCCGGGCGACTCTGGTCCCCGGACCTCCGCTGCGCTCCGTCCGGGGCGGCAACGAAGGGTGCGTCGGGAGCCTGCCCTGAGCGAAGCCGAAGGGGCGGCCCGAAAGGCGTTTGCCTGTGGCCCTGGACCCCGGATTTCCGCTCCGCTCCTTCCGGGGTGGCACCGAGGGGTAATTCACGGTACCGGCTACCATACCGGTCATGCGCGGCCTTGAAGTCGTCGAGACTGGCGTATTCCGTCGGGCCCTCGCGCCCGCAGGCTTCCGGAGCGTTGCGCAGGTTTCGGCATTGGGCCGGTTTATCGCGAATGGCAGACTGTGCCGCGCGCCAGCCCTCAATGCGCCGTTTCCTTGCGGAACTGGTAGTGGTCGCCGCCGAAGTCGCCGAACATGCTCTTCACCTTGGGGTGGCCGACCGGCTTGCCGCTGTCGTCCGGCACCAGATTCTGTTCCGAGACATAGGCCGTGTAGGTCGTCTCCGCGTTCTCGGCGAGCAGGTGGTAGAAAGGCTGGTCCTTGCGCGGCCGGACCTCCTCGGGGATCGACTGCCACCATTCCTCGGTATTCGCGAACTCGGGATCGACGTCGAAAATCACGCCGCGGAACGGATAGAGCCGGTGTCTGACGACCTGGCCGATGGCGAATTTGGCAGTGGTAAGCATGGTTCCGGCCCGGTGCTGCGGCGCTGCCGCCGTTCTTCGCCCGATTACTAGGACGGGGCGCGCCGCCGCCCTTTGCAGCTCCGCACGCCCCGCCATTGTGACCGGGAACGCGCCAGCGCGCAAACCCCGATCAGCCGGATGTGAAAGCGAGGCGCGCCGGCCCGCGACGCGCGCCTAAAACGCCTCGTCCGCCATCGCCATGACCGGCTTCTTCCCCGCCTGGATGGACAGGCCGAGGGACGCGGTCTCGGGCAGCACCTTCTTCATGTAGAAGCGGGCGACGTCCAGCTTGGCGGCATGGAAGCCGGCCGGGTCGCCCCCCGTCTTCTCAGGGTCCGCCCTTTCCAGCGCTGCCTTCGCGATGCGCGCCCACATCCAGCCGACCGCGACCAGGCCGAAGAAGCGCAGATACTCGCTCGCCGCCGCCGCCGGCTCTTCCGGGTCGGCCAGCCCCTTCTGGGCCATCAGCAGGGTGATCTGCTGGAGCTGTCCGAAGGCGGCCATGAGCGGCCGGCAGAACTCCTTCATCTGCGGGTCGCCGGCATTTTCGAACAGGAACGCCTGCACCGGGTGGAAGAAGCGGCGCAGCAGCCGGCCGCCGCCCTCGGGCATCTTGCGGCCGATCAGGTCGAGCGCCTGGATGCCGTTGGTGCCCTCGTAGAGCTGGGTGATCCGGGCGTCGCGCACGAACTGCTCGATGCCGTGTTCGTGGATATAGCCGTGGCCGCCATAGGTCTGGACGGCGAGGTTGGCGGCCTCGAAGCCGTGATCGGTGAACAGGGCCTTGACGATCGGCGTCATGACCGCGACGAAATCCTCCGCCGCCTGCCGGACCGCCTCGTCCCCGTGGCGCTCGGCGATGTCGATCTGCATGCCGGTCCAGTAGGCCAGCGCCCGGGCGCCCTCGGTCATGGCGCGCTGCTTCAGCAGCATGCGGCGCACATCCGGATGCACGAGGATCGGGTCGGCCGGCGCGTCCGGATATTTCGCGCCGGAGAGCGCCCGGCCCTGTGCCCGTTCCTTCGCATAGGCGACGGCGTTCTGATGGGCGACCTCGGCGAGGCCCAGTCCCTGCATGCCGACGCCGAGGCGGGCCGCGTTCATCATCGAGAACATGGCGCGCATGCCCTTGTGCGGTTCGCCGACCAGCCAGCCCGCCGCGTCGTCGAAATTCATCACGCAGGTCGCGGACGCCCGGATGCCCATCTTGTACTCGATGGCGCCGCAGCGCACGCCGTTGCGCGCACCGGCGGTCCAGCCGCCATTCTCCGCTTTCGGCAGGAACTTGGGCACGATGAACAGGCTGATGCCGCGGATGCCCGGCGGCGCATCGGGCAGCCGGGCGAGCACCAGGTGGACGATGTTCTCGGTCAGGTCGTGCTCGCCGGCCGAGATGAAGATCTTGGTGCCGGTGATGGCGTGGCTGCCGTCCTCCTGCGGCAGGGCGCGGGTGCGGATCAGGCCGAGGTCGGTGCCGCACTGGGGCTCGGTCAGGCACATGGTCCCGGCCCAGGCGCCGCTCGCCAGCTTGGGCAGGTAGAGGTCCTTGAGCCCGTCGCCGGCCCATCTCTCGATGGCGTTGTAGGCGCCGTGGCTGAGGCCCGGATACATGCCGAAGGCCATGTTCGCCGAGCAGATCATTTCCTCGATCGCGAAGCCGATCGATTTGGGCAGCCCCTGGCCGCCGTAAGCGGGATCGCAGGTCAGCCCGGTCCAGCCGCCCTCGGCATAAAGCGCGTAGGCCTCGCGGAACCCTTTGGGCGTGCGCACGACGCCGTTCTCGTAGGCGCAGCCCTCGGCGTCGCCCGGCAGGTTGAGCGGCAGCAGTTCGTTCTCGCACAGCTTGGCCGCTTCCTCGAGAATGGCGTCGACCAGGTCGGCCGTCGCCTCGTCGTAGCCTTCGAGGCCGGCGATTTTCGCTTCGTAGCCGAGCACGTCGTTGAGCACGAAGCGCATGTCGTCGAGCGGGGCTTTGTAGACGGGCATGGGAGTCGGTCCTTGTCGCCGGGGCGCCGCCCTTCGATACGCCCCGGAATGATTCCGGGGCTACTCAGGGCGAGGGTCAGGGCGAGGGTGTGATTCGAACATTATCCCCTCATCCCGAGTAGGCGCGCTTGCGCGCCGTATCGAGGGGCGGCGGGCCATCGGGTAACACGATCTTCAGCAACGCAAGACGCCCTAGTTGCGCAATGGCTTGCCGGTGTCGAGCATGTGCTCGATGCGGGCGAGCGTCGGCTCGGTCTTCAGCAGTTTCATGAAGCTCTCGCGCTCCAGGGCGAAGAGCCGGTCTTCGGAGACGGTCTCGGTTACGTCGGTGGCGCCGCCGGTCAGCACCGCGGCGATCTCGCCGGCGACGATCCGGTCGTGGGGCAGGGCCACGCCCTGGAGCGCGAAACCCTCGACCGCCAGATCGAGCGCCGCCCTGCCGTTCGGCCCGGGCAGGTTGAGGTCGACCGGTTCGGGCTTCTCATAGCCCTCCAATAGAGAAAGGGCTTTCTGTTTAGCGTCGTAGAGCAGCCGGTCCCGGTTCATGGTGATGCCGTCGCCCTCGCGCAGGATGTGCATGGCCCGCGCCTCCTGCGCCGATTTCGCGACAGCAGCCGTCGAGATGTATTCGAAGCTCCTGGCGACCGGCGGCAGCGGCCCGTTCGGACGCGTTTCGTCCCGCGTGTGGCGGACCAGCATTTCCTTGCAGCCGCCCCAGCCCGGCAGCACGCCGACCCCGGCCTCGACCAGGCCGGCATAGGTTTCGGCATGGGCCTGCACGGCGGCGGCGTGGAGCAGCAGTTCGCAGCCGCCGCCCAGCGCCATGCCCGAAGGCGCGGCGACGACCGGGAAGGCGGCGTATTTCATCGCCTTCATCGCCTTCTGGCCGTTTTCCAGCATGCTCTCGATCATCGGCCAGACGCCGACATTGGCGGCGAACAGCGCAAGGCCGAGATTGGCGCCGACGGAAAAGTTCGCGCCCTCGTTGTAGAGCACCAATGCCCTGTATTCCTTTTCGACCAATTTCAGGGATTTCTGAAACAACGTAACAACGTCGGGGTCGAGGGCGTTCATCCGGGTGTGGACCTCGAAGCAGACGACGCCGTCGCCGATATCCCACAGGCTGGCGGAACCGTTACGCGCGATGGGCTCGGAGGCGCGCTTGATATCCTCGAGCAGCAGCACGCCTTCCGGCCGTTCGACCTGGCGGTAGGCGCCGTCGGCGCCGAAGACCTGGAGGCTGCCGTCCTCGACGCGGTAGAAGCTGCCGTCGCCGACCCGGTCGAGCAGCGCCGGCACGCCCCGGCCCTCGGCGCGCAGCCGGCCGGCGACGTAGGCCGGGCCGAGCCGGTCGGCCAGTTCGAACGGGCCCCGTTTCCAGGCGTAGCCCAGGCGCATGGCGGCATCGACATCGGCGACCGAGTCCGCGATCTCCGGCACCAGCGCGGCGCTGTAGCCGATGACGTTGGAGAGCACCCGCCAGGCCCACTGCCCGCCGCGGTCCGGATGCTCGGCCAGGGCGCGCAGGTCCTTGGCTCCGGCCCGCGCGCTTTCCAGTTCCGACCGGCGCGACGGCGCATAGTCGCCGCTCTCAAGGCTTATCGATTCTTTTACCCGGCCGCCGCCCTCCCGGTTGAGCCGATAGAAGCCGCCCTTGCCCTTGCGGCCGGTGTAGCCCGTCTCGATCATGCGCCGGACAAGATCGTGCTCGCGGAAATCCCGGACATAGGGATCGTCCGGCGGCAGGCTCGCCATCATGCTGGCCGCGACCTGCGGCATGAGATCGATGCCGACCAGGTCCATGAGGCCGAAGATGCCGGTCTTGGGCACGCCCATCGGCCGGCCGCCGACGGCGTCGGCCTCTTCCACCGTCAGCCCGATATCCAGCGCGCCGTTGATCGCGCTCTGGATCCAGTAGCCGCCGATCCGGTTGGCGATGAAGCCGGGCGTATCGTTGCAGGCGATAACGGTCTTGCCGAGCCGGACATCGCAGAAGCGGCGCACCGCCTCGACCGCCGCCGGGTCGGTGCGCGCATCGGAGACGATCTCCAGCAGGCGCATATAGCGCGGCGGGTTGAAGAAATGGGTGATGAAGAAATTCGCCGCGAAATCCTCGTCCATGCCGTCCAGAAGCCGGACCAGCGGGATGGTCGACGTGTTCGACGTGACGGCCGCACCGGGCTTTTTGTATAAGATTATTTTATTGTATACAGTATTCTTTACGACCGAATCTTCTAGAACCGCCTCGACGATCCAGTCGCAATCGCCCAGTTTCTCCAGATCGTCCTCCAGATTGGCCGGCTCGATCAGCCGCGCATTGCGCTTGTGCATGAAGGGCGCCGGGTCCTGCTTGAGCAGGCGCGCTATCGCGCCCTCGGCCAGCGCGTTCCGGTTCTCCGCGCCCTCGGGCACGATATCCATCAACACCACCGGCACGCCGGCGTTGGCGACCTGGGCGGCAATCCCGCTGCCCATCACCCCCGACCCGATGACGGCGACTTTCTTGATATCCATCCGTTCCTGCCCTTTCCCGACTGCCGGGGTGCACCCGCCCTTCGATACGCCGCTTCGCGGCACCTCAGGGTGAGGGTGAGGATAATGCTGAACCAACCCTCATCCCGAGTAGGCCCCGCAGGGGCCGTATCGAGGGGCCGTATCGAGGGGCCGCTTCACCCGGCCGCTTCCAGGACCGTGGCGATGCCCTGGCCGCCGCCGATGCACATAGCGGCGACGGCGAACCGGCCGCCATCGCGTTTCAGGACCGAGGCCGCCTTGCCGGTTATCCGCGCGCCCGACGCGCCGAGCGGATGGCCGATGGCGATGGCGCCGCCGTCCCGGTTCACCCGCTCGGGATCGAGGCCGAGTTCGTGGATGCAGGCCAGCGCCTGGGACGCGAAGGCTTCGTTCAGTTCGAACACATCGATATCGGCAGTATTGAGCCCGGCCCGGTCGAGCGCCTTGCGCGTCGCCTCGACCGGCCCCATGCCCATGATCTCCGGCTCCAGCCCGGTGGTGGCGATCGCCCGGATGCGCGCCAGCTTGGCGAGGCCGTTCCGGTCGGCATAATCCTCGGTGCAGATCAGAGTCGCCGAGGCCCCGTCGGTGAGCGGCGAGGAGGTGCCGGCGGTGACCGTGCCGTCCTTCAGGAAGGCCGGCTTGAGGCCGTCCAGGGCCTCGACCGAGGTGTCCGGCCGGATGCCGCCGTCCTCGCTCACGGTGTCCTTATCCGGCGTTTCGACCGGCACGATCTCGTCGGCGAAGCGGCCGTCGGCGCGCGCCTGCGCCGCCTTGCGGTGGGACGCGACGGCGAATTCCTGCTGGCGCTCCCGGGTGACCTGGTAGCGCTCGGCCACGGTCTCCGCGGTCTGGCCCATGGAATGGTAGGTCTCCGGCCAGCGCGCCATCAGCCCCGGATTGGGCGCCGGGTTGAAGCCGCCCATCGGCACCCGGGTCATGCTCTCGACCCCGGCGGCGACATAGGCCTCGCCGGCGCCGAGGCTGAGCATCCCGGCGGCGTTGTGGATCGCCTGCATGGACGAGCCGCACCACTTGTTGACGGTCGTGCCCGCGGTCGCGACCGGCAGGCCGGCCAGGAACACGGCGTAGCGGCCCATGTTCATACCCTGCTCGCCCTCCGGCATGGCGTTGCCGAGAATCACGTCCTCGATATCGGCCGGATCGACGCCGCTCTCCCCGACCAGTGCGCGGATCGCGGCGGCGGCGAGCTCGTCGGGCCGGATTTTGGCGAGCGCGCCTTTGGTGGCGAAGTGGAAGGGCGAGCGTTTGTAGCCGGCGATTACGATGCGTGTTTCCATGGCTCCGGGTGTTCTCTTGCGGCGCCGGGCGAACCGGCGGCGGAGGTTTCGTTCGGGTCGAGCAGGGCGACGGTGTCGCGGCAGGCCCGGCGCAGCACCGCCGGGTCCTTGGTCACTTCCATGAGCAGGACGGCGCCCTGGGCGCGGGCGATGGCGTCCTCGGCCAGTTCGCCGGCCCGGGCAGCGCCGTAGCGGCCTTCGAGCACGGCGGTGAGCGCGGCCTTCCAGTCATCGAAATAGCGCTGCACCCGCGCGCGGAATTCGGGAATCGAATCGCCGACCTCCAGCGCCAGCGAGCCCATCAGGCAGCCGCCGTCGCGCCCGGCGAAATAGCGCTCGACCGCGTCGGCAAGATTGCGCAGCCGCTGCGGCGGCGGCACGGCCGGGTCGCCCGCCAGGCCGAAGATCTTCTGGCGCGAGTCGGCGATCACCCGGTCGAGCGCCGCCGCCGCGATGTCCTGCTTGCCGGCGAAATAATGGTAGACGCTGCCCTTCAACAGACCGCACGCCGCCGCGATCTCGGCCACCGAGGTATGGTGATAGCCCCGGGTCCGGAACAGCTCCAGCGCCGCATCGATCACAGCATCGCGGTCGGTCTTTCGGGTGGGCATGGGGTTGGGGAGTCGATTAGGAATGAGGAGTGGGTGTTGGCAGGCGTCTGATGCGGAAATTGTAGCTCTCAAGTACAGGCACAACGATGTCTACCAAACGTTCGTTTGTATAGATAGATCGAAAATTCCAATATTCAAGTTGCAGCCAAAAACTTAGTTTGAGCGCATTTTGGAGTAGACCGGGAAAAATAATGAGATTGTGACTATTCTTCCGCGGATTACTAATTCGACTCGCGCAATTTTGTCGGTCGAGTAACTAGCGATTGAGTGGCCATATCTTGCGCGATTTAAGGAAATTGTCGCTAACAGTATAGGTATAGAAAAATTCCCAAGTCCCGAAAAATGCATCGTGTTGATGTTTACAAACAGCACCGTAAGCTAGTTTCGAATAAATACCTGAGAGCCAACGAATAATGGTGAGCGAGTGGTAGCGAGACCACTTCTGCACAATTTCGGTCTGCCCGGTTCGAATTGATGCAGTCTCCAAATTGTCAATTTGCTCCCTTTCTTCTGAAAAGTGTTGCACAATAGTATACTTTGAAAGCATTGCATCTATAACTCTAGCGTTGTTCTCTATCCGCTCTTGCGCAGCTGTCCCAAAGTAACGTTGATTAAGAATTTCCTTCGCAACCTGATTCCACCATTTACTGAGTGGTTCATCCCGCGTCAAGTTCGGATCGCATATTGATGCGAAGTTCGCATATCGACCCCGCTGAGCGTCAGCAAAGGCGTCCAGATTCGTTACAATTGCCTTCGCCACAGAATCTTCAGGTTTCTGATAGTCTAGAGACAGAGAATGTGCAACGGAAACCCGCTCCGCCTTACGCATGAGCTTCACAATATTGTGTCCAAATTTCTTTACTAGATCTTGCGATGGCATTTGCCCTTGATTCTTGAGTGCATAGTCTACGATCAATACCAGCTTGCATAAGCGTTCGAGACCAACAGACAGGCCAAAAAATGCTGTGTAGTATACTCCTTTTTTGTCAGCATAGTTCGCTCGGCCTAGGGCCGTTGCTCCGGAACCTAAAAGTTGTTGAATCAGCATAGCCTCTTGACGTATCGAATGCCATTCTGGGATATCCCACGGGTCACCTCTTTCAGTCAACTAAACCTCCCTAGTTCAGAAGTGTAAATTAAAATGTACATACCAGATAACGCATAGATTGTTATTATTTTTCCTATCGTATCCTGAGTTATTCATAGTGTCTACCGAACATGGCTGCGATGCAACAACTGACATTCCCCCATTACGCCCCCACCACCTCCGTATGCTGCCTTAACAGCGCCGGGATGGTCTCCGCAGGCCTCCGCGCCAGGCCGCATTCGGTGGCGATGCCGAAATCCTGTACGACCTTCTCCGCGGCGGCGATGCGGCGGCGGGTGCCTTCGATGCCGCCGGTGGTGTGGACCAGGCCGAGATAGAGTTCGCAGCCCGGCTTGAGGCGCAGCCCGGCGAGCGGCGCGAAATAGGCGTCGTCGTCGCGCTCTTTCGGCACCGGCATGTGGATCCAGTCGATCGCGCGGCCGGCCTTCGCCGAGACGCCCGTCGCTACGGCGGCCAGGTGGCCGGCGTCGGCCGGCTCGCAGAAATGCTTGTGCCCGGAATCGCCGTAGCACAGATGGAGGCCGGCCTCGACGCCCGCCGGCACGAGATCGACGCAGCCGGCGAGCCGGCCGGTGATGCCGTCGAGCATGTCGTCGCCCAGGTGGCCGGGCATGACGCCTTCGAGCAGCGCGAACTCGACCGCGGCCTCCCACTGGATCGCCAGCTTCTCCGCCGGGACTGCGGCCACGATCCGGTCCAGCTCCCGCCCCATCGCTCGGCCGTAGGCCTGCTCGAACAGGGCGCGCGAGGGCGGCACGACATAGACGCTGGCGACCGAGAGCGGCGTCGGCAGGCCGACCTGGAAGCGCACGCCGGGCGGGATGACGCCTTCGCCGGTCAGCCGGTCGAACGTCGCGTAGGACTCGATGGCCGCGTCGGCGTAGCCGAGATCCGGCAGTTCGATGTCGTCGGCCGAGGCCACGCCCTCGACCAGTTCGTAAGGAGCCACCGGGACATAGACCGGGTCGACCTCGACGAGCCGGAACTGCGGGCTCCGGCCGATGCGCGCATGCTGCCACTTGATCCAGCTGTCGCGCTCGCCGACCTCGCCGTCGGGCAGGCGCCTGAGATGCGGCCCCAGATGCTCCGCCGCCGCGCGGAACATCTCCTCCGCGGCCGCAAACGGCGCGCTGCCGACGAGATGGACGGGCCTGCCCGTACCGGTGTTGCTCATGCGATTGTGTCCTTCCTGCGCCCCGGCCGCCTGCACGGCTGTTTGTGGCTGCACTACGGGGCTGACCGGTTGTACCGGCGGGCGCGTTATCGGGCAACGGCAGCAGCCGGCCCTTCGATACGCCGCTCCGATAGCCTTCGGTAAAAATAATTCCGTCGTTGCCGCCCCGGACGGAGCGCAGCGGAGATCCGGGGCCCAGGGGCCACGGGCCAAGGCCTTTCGGGTTGGCCCTTCGGCTTCGCTCAGGGCAGGCCCTGGGCCCCGGAACAAGTCCCATAAGCGCTAACTTGTTTCGCGGGCGGAACTTGAATGGCAGTGAGTCCTGCTTGCCACTGGTCCTCAGGCCCGACGAAGGGGAAGAAATTGTTGGAATCGGCCGGCGAACCGGCTCGTCGGCCACTGTTTTGGCCAATTGAGCGTCTCGAAACATGCCGCAGGCACCAAAGTTAGCGCTTATGGGAACAAGTCCGGGGCGGTAAAATTGGTTTTGGCCGTCGACGAACGAGTAACGTTTGCAGTTTTCACCGGCTTCCTCCCGCCGCCGCGCAGGCGGGCAGAGGCTCATTCGTCGATCACCTGCTCGCTTTTCCCGGCCTTGAAGAACGTCCACGGGACGAGCGCGTCGAGAATCCGTTCTAGCCGGCGCGGCCTGCCCAACCCGGTATCCGCTCCCCGAACTCCAGCAGCAGGTCCGCCACCGCGGCCGGGTGGGTGACCGGGGCCATGTGGCCGGCAGCCGGGATCGTCGCGAACTCGGCGTCTGGCAGGGCATCGGCGATGCGCCGGGCCATGTCGTGCGCCGCCGGGGTCGTGCGCTCGGCGCTCAGCACCTGCGCGGGACGGGCGAGCGCCGCGAACCGCCCCCGGCCGGTCCGGTCGGCCCAGGCCAGGTCGACGTCGGCCGCCATCTTCTCCGCCCGGGCGAAGAAGGGCAGCCGGGCCGCCGCCGGAATCGCGTCCCACGCGCCGGAGCCCTCCCAGTATTCGGTGAAGGCGCGCATCGCCGCGGCGGTGTCGCCGTCGGCTATCGCTTCCTGGAAGGCGGCGATCATGGCGCCGATCTCGTCCAGGCTGCGCCCGGCCGCCGGGTCGCCGTCCGCCAGGCCGGCGTGCAGGATGCCGACGATCACCGGCTCGATCAGGGTGAGTCCCGCCACCGTTTCGGGATGGCGCAATGCATGGTGCAGCGCCACCAGCGCGCCGAGCGAATGGCCGACCAGATGGACCGGCGCGCCGGCCAGCGCCGCCATTTCCCGGACCACGGCGACCTCTTCGTCGAGCGGCGGCGCAGCGGGGTCCGGCGCCGGGGTGCGGCCGTAGCCGCGCAGGTTGGGCATGAGCAGGCGACGCCGGCCGCCAAGCCGGTCCGCCACGCCGCGCCATTGCGAGGCGCCCGTGCCGGCGCTGTGCAGCAGAACGAGCGGTGGCCCGGCGCCCCGTTCGCGATGGTGGACGTGCAAGGTCAAGAGCCGCCCTGTCGATCCGTCAATTAGACCGAGCGTAGCGAGTGGAGAAATCCTTCCGGTACCGCGCTTCGAACCCGCCTCCGTGCAGGAAAGATATGGGATTTATATGCTTGACCATGCAGTGCCGGATTTCCCTCCGACGGCGAGAGGAAGCCGGTGGAAACTGCAAGGGCCGCTCGTTCGTCGATGTCCGAAAGACACCAACATTGCCGCCCCGGACCCCGATCCGGGGCCCAGAGCCACGAGGCGAGGCCCCTTCGACTTCGCTCAGGGCAGGCGTGCCGGGCGGCTCTGGTCCCCGGACTTCCGCTTCGCTCCATCCGGGGTGGCACTGAGGGGATCTTGCGGCCTCGGCAATTGGAGCGGCTGTGGGCTGCCAACGCATAGTCACAGATATAATCCCCAAAGATATCTCCGCTCCGCAGCCCTTCGGACTGCTCCGGTCGATATGACGAATGGGCGAGTTGCCTCGTGCAGCCGACATCTCTTTCACGGCTGCAAGCGCATCGTCCGGGTGCGCCAGGCTTTCAGGCTCTCGGCCCGCATGGGCAGACGGATATAGTCGCCACGCTGCCAGAGCGCCACCTGGTCGAGGGCGGTCGAGCTGTTGAACCAGCCGTCCTGGCCGCCGAGCAGCAGGAAGCGGTTGTCGTCCATGTCGGCCATGTCGGAGATATGCCGCGCCTGCTGGCCGTAGCGGGTGTTGTGACGCGCCTCGCTGGGGCTGTGGGCGGTCTTCATCAGCGTGTCGGACGAGCCGGCGGCGGGTCGGTCGCCGAAGCGGTAGCGGCTGCCGATCAGCGGCGCGAAGGACAGCGGATGGGCGAGGCTGAGCCGGTGCATGTCGCCCCAGGCCGCGAAATCGCCGAGGCGTGCCCCGGCGGCGTCGAAGGCCGCGCGCAACAAGCCCGCCGCCGCGCCGTCGTCGAGCGCCGCGAAATCCTCGATCAGCATGCGCTTGATGCGGGAAAAGCCGCTATAGGCCTCGGCATGGTCGGCGCCGACCTTGCGCTCGGCCAGCGCCTGCGAGAAATGCCGGTAGACCAGCTCGAAGGCCACCGGGCCGCGGTCCTCCGCCCGGTAGTGGCCGTCCCAGGCGCGCATCAGCGCCAGCGCCTTCGCCCCGCCGGGCGACAGGCTTTGCGCCAGCCCCAGGGCGTCGGCGCGCCGGACGATCGCGTTCCGGACGGCGACCGACGAGATCATGTAGACATCGAGCTGGATCGCCTTCATGTCGTCGACGCTGTTTTTCGCCTTCGCGGCCAGCATCTGCCCGATCCGGTCGATGCGGTCGTCGGCGGAGAAGAAGCGGCCGACCGGCACCGGCGCCTCGGCCGGCTTGTTGTTGGCCGACGCGACGTAGCCGATTGTCGGGTTATATGTTGACGGTAATTGCAGAACGTTCAGAAAACCCTTCCAGCGCCAGGTATCGTCCGCAGCGCTCAGGATGAAATCGGGCGGCAGCTTTTTCGGCCGGATCGGCAGGACGGTCGCCATCACCTGGCCGATATTCCCGTCCCGGTCGGCATAGATCATGTTCTGGGCCGAGACGGCGAAATTCGCGAACGCGCGCCGGAAATCCTCGAAATTCCGCGCCTTCATCACCTTGACCATCGCCGTGATCTCGTCGCCGCGCTCATGGCCGACCCAGCGCAGCGCCAGCGGCCCGCCCTGCCATTCGAGCGGCGGCGCATCGGAGATAACCGGGCCGAGCGACGATTCCCGGATCTGCACCGTCCGGTCGGGCCACCAGCGGACCTTGATTTCTTCTTCCCGGCTGCGGATGGCCGAAGGCGGCAGGCCGGAGATGTCGTAAAGGTCGCTCGACGCCGCGCGCATGTTGGTGCCGCCCCAGGCGATATCGGCGTTGCGGCCGACGGCGATGAAGGGCACGCCCGGGATCATCATGCCGACGGCGTGGAAGCCGGGCGACCTGACGCCGGCGAGAATCCACAGGTTCGGCATGGTGATGCCGAGATGGGGATCGTTGGCGATCAGCGCGCCGCCGGTTGCGCTGCGCCGGGCGGCGAGCGCCCAGGAATTGCTGCCTGAGCGGGCCGCAGTGCCGAGCAGGCGCTCCAGCCGGCCGGCCCGCGTACCGGCGCTGAAGCTGAGGGTGGAATCGCCGCCGACCTTTGCGAGCCGTTGCCAGAGCTGCGGCCAGTCCTCGCGTTGGCGCAGCTTGAGCAGGCGGAACCAGGCCAGCCAGTTGACATCGGTGCCGGCGATGCGCCCGACGGTCAGCACGTCGCGCGGCGTCCAGGGTTCGCGCTTGAGGCCGAACAGGTGAAACTCGTGGGGCAGGTCTTCGATCGTGCGCTGGTAGTGGTTCACGCCCTGGACAAACCGGTCTATCCACTTTCGGGTGTCGGCCGGCATTTCGGCCAGCGTCCGCTCGGCGCCACGGCCAAAATTGAGGATGCGCAGGGCATGGTCGATATCGACGGTGAGCGGCCCGGCCATCTCGGAAATCCGGCCCGCCGCGATGCGCCGCAGCACCTCCATCTGGCCGAGCCGCAGATGGGCGTGGACCAGGCCGAGCGCGAATGCGAGGTCCTCGTCGTGCTCGGCCGTGATGAAGGGGATCTGGTTCTCGTTCCAGTCGATGGCGACCGCCGCCTTGAGCGGCAGGCCGTCGGTCGGGAAGACGGCCAGCCTTTCTTCCAGGCTTGTCTTGTCCGGCAGGGGCCGGAGCAGCGAACACCCCATGAGCAGCAGGCTGAGAGCAAGTGCGGCAGTGCGGGCGGCGATCACGTCGGCCGATCCTTTCCGGGAAGTTGAATGCCGTTGGCCGGCGGAACCGCTAGGCCGCGGCCCGGTCGCCCGGTTCGGTAAACGCGAGCGCCGCCAGCAGGACGTCCGGCCCGGCGCCCGGCTTGTGCGCATTCTCCGACAGAGTGCGCCGCCAGGCCCGGCCGCCGGGCACGCCGTGAAACAGGCCGGTCATGTGGCGCAGGATGCGGTGCAGCGGCACGCCGGCGGCGAGTTCCCGCTCGATATAGGGCAGCATGGCAAGCGCGGCCTCGCGCCGGGTCCGGCACGGCGCCGGCGCACCGAACAGCCGGGCGTCGGCATCGGCGAGCGACCAGGGCGTGTGGTAGGCCGCGCGCCCGATCATCGCGCCGTCGAAGGTTTCGAGATGGGCCTCGGCCTCGTCGAGGGACGCGATGCCGCCGTTCAGGACGATCTCGAGGTCCGGGAAATCGGCCTTGAGGCGGGCCGCAACCCCGTAGCGCAGGGGCGGGATCTCCCGGTTCTGCTTCGGGGTGAGGCCGGTCAGGATCGCCGTGCGGGCATGGACGATGACCGTTCGGCAGCCGGCGTCGGCAATCGCGGCAACGAAATCCCGCAGGAATCCGTAGTCGTCGCGCCCGTCGATGCCGATCCGGCACTTGACCGTGACCGGCACTGTCACGGCGCGCCGCATCGCCCGTACGCAATCCGCGACCAGGCCCGGCTCCGCCATCAGGCAGACACCGAACCGGCCCGACTGCACCCTGTCGCTCGGGCAGCCGACATTCAGGTTGATCTCGTCATAGCCGCGCTCCGCCCCGATGCGCGCGCATTCGGCGAGCGCCGCCGGCTCGGACCCCCCGAGCTGCAGAGCGACAGGGTGCTCCGCCGGATCGAAGCGGAGCAGCCGGTCGCGGTCGCCGTGCAGGATCGCCCCGGTCGTCACCATCTCGGTATAGAGCAGCGCCCGCCGGGTGATCCGGCGCAGGAAAAAGCGGTCGAACCGGTCGGTGCAGTCCATCATCGGCGCCACCGACAGGCGCCGGTCGGGGCCCTCGCCCGGCCGCGCCGCACTCCCCTGCCGCGGTATGCTGGTCGCCATAGGAGCGAAGATGCCTATCGGCGGCAGCGGTTTCAAGGCGTTGGCGTACCCTACCCGCTTGACGTTTTGCCAATCCGCGCGCACGGATGACCGTCTCGAAACGGACTCCGGGAGCGGTCCTATGGCAAGCGGCGGCAATATCCTGCTGATCATGGCGGATGAGTTCGCGCGCCACGTCATGGGCTGCGCCGGCCATCCGCTCGTGCAGACGCCGAACCTGGACGGGCTGGCGCGCCGCGGCGTGCGCTTCACGCAGGCCTACACCAACAGCCCGATCTGCGTGCCGGCGCGCGCGGCGATGCATACCGGCCGCTACGTCCACGACATCCGCTGCTGGAGCAGCGCCCAGCCCTGGCGCGGCCGGCCGGAAAGCTGGGCGCACCGGCTGCGGCGGCACGGCTGCGACGCCGTCTCCGCCGGCAAGCTGCATTTCCGCCGGACGCAGGACGACAACGGCTTCGCGCCGGAGCTGCGGCCCATGCA
>MPMX01000048.1 GCA_002238725.1 Rhodospirillaceae bacterium bin65 | reverse complement strand
TGCCGCAAGGCGACTCCTGCGGCGGGCCGAAACACCCCCATCCCCTCCGCTGCGCTCCGGGACTTCCCCCGCTGAAGCGGGGGAAGGATAACTCTTGCGGTTCGAAACCGTTTCGCAGAGGAATCCTCAAGGGGAGGGGGGACGCCTTGCTTTCTCCGTCGGTCCCGACTCACGGCCATTCGAAGTGGAATCCTTGGGAGCGGGAGCTAAGGACCGCGCCGGCCCCCTACACCATCGCCTGCATCGTCTCGATCCGGTCGGCCTCCCCGGCGGGCTTGTCCCAGCGGATGCGGGCGATGCGGGGGAAGCGCATGGCGAGGCCGGACTTGTGGCGCGGGCTCAGGTGGATGCTGTCGAAGGCGACCTCGAAGACCAGCCGCTTCTCGACCTCGCGCACCGGGCCGAATCGGTTCACCGTGTGGTTGCGCACCCATTTGTCAAGCTGCGCCAGCTCGTCGTCGGTAAAGCCGAAATAGGCCTTGCCGACCGGCACCAGCTCCGCGCCGCGCCAGACGCCGAAGGTGTAGTCGGAATAGAAGGAGCTGCGCCGGCCGTGGCCGCGCTGGGCATACATCAGCACGGCGTCGGCCGAGAGCGGATCGCGCTTCCACTTGAACCACAGGCCGGTCTTGCGGCCCGGCTCGTAGCGGCTGTCGCGACGCTTGAGCATCAGCCCTTCGCGGCCGAGCCGGCGCGCCTCGGCCTGGAGCGTGGCGACGCTCCCCCAATCCGGCGCGTCGAGCAGGGCGGACAGTTCGATATCCGGATGATCGTGGCGCGCCACGAAAACCTCCAGCCGCCCGCGGCGGTCCGCGAGCGGCAGGCCGCGCAGGTCCGCCGGCCCGTCGAACAGGATGTCGTAGGCGATGACATAGGCCGGGCGGTCGGCCAGCATCTTCTTTGAGACCGTTTTGCGGTTCAACCTTTGCTGCAGCGCGTTGAAGGAGGCCGGATCGGCGGACGCGGGATCGGCAGCGTCGCGCACCAGCAGTTCGCCGTCGAGCACGCCGTCGAAGCCCATCGCGTCCAGCACGTCCGGGAAGGCGGCGGAGATATCGTCCCCGGCGCGCGAATAGAGCCGCCGCTCAGCACCGCGCGCGGCCAGCTGCACCCGGACGCCGTCCCACTTCCATTCGACCAGCCAGTCGGCCGGGTCAAGATCGGCGCGCTCCTCCAGCGGATGGGCGAGCATGAAGGGCCGGAAGACGGGGCGTTCGGACAGGTCCGGCCGCTCGGCCCCGCCGTCGAGCCAGGCGAACACGTCGCCATAGGGCGGCTCGACCGCGTGCCACACTTCCTCGATCTCTTCGACCGCTGTATCGAACGCCTGACCCAGCGCCACCCGGGCGAGCCGGGCCGAGACGCCGATGCGCAGGCCGCCGGTGATCAGCTTGAGCAGGGCCCAGCGCCCGGTCGCGTCGAGCCCGTCGAGCCAGCCGGACACCAGGCCGCGCACCTCCGTCCGCCCGGCGCGTTGCAGCGATTCCACGACGTGCGAAAGCGGCGGCGGCGCAGCCTCGCCCTGCGTCTGCCACAGCAGCGCCGTGGTCTCCGCCAGGTCGCCGACATAGTCGTAGCTGAGCGCGAACAGCACCTCGTCGGTCTGTTCGCGGGCGAGGTCGCGGATCGCGCCGGCCTTGGCGTTGGGGAAGTCCAGGCCGCCGGTGAGCGCCGCCATTGCCCAGCCGCGATCCGGATCCGGCGTGCGCCGGAAATAGTCCGCCAGCAGGCGCAGCTTGGCGTTGCGCGACGGCGTGTAGACCAGCCGGTCGAGCAGCGCGGCGAAGCTCTTCACGGCCGCCCCACGCCGGTCATCCACGCCCTACTCATCCTCGTCCTCCCGCCCGATCAGGGAGAGGGCGCGGGCGCGGATGCCGCGCTGGCCGGCCCAGTGGACCAGCGCTTCCTCCCGTCCGTGGGTGATCCAGACCTCCGGCGCGCCGACCTCCCCCAGCGTTGCGGTGAGTTCGTCCCAGTCCGCGTGGTCGGAGATGATCAGCGGCAGTTCCACGCCGCGCTGCCTGGCCCGCTGGCGCACCCGCATCCAGCCCGAAGCCATGGCCGTCACCGGGTCGGGCAGGCGGCGCGACCAGCGGTCGGTCAGCGAACCGGGCGGCGCCAGCACGATCTCGCCGGCGAAGTCTGCGCGCTCCCGGCCCGCCGCCGGTTCGAGCGCGCCGAGGTCGATGTCGTGCGCCGCGTACAGGTCGCACAGGCCCTGGAGCGCGCCGTGCAGGAACAGCGGCCGGTCCCAGCCGGCCTCTCGGATCAGCCGGATCGTCCGCTGCGCCTTGCCGAGGCCGTAGGCGCCGACCAGATGGGCGCGCTCCGGGAACAGGGCGACGGATGCGAGCAGGGACGCGATCTCCCCGGCATCGTCAGGGTGGCGGAACACCGGCAGGGCGAAGGTCGCCTCGGTCACGAAGACGTCGCAGGCGACTGGCTCGAAGGCCGGGCAGGTCGGGTCGCGCCGGCGCTTGTAATCGCCCGAGACCACGATGCGCTGGCCGGCATGTTCGAGCACGACCTGGGCCGAACCGAGGACATGGCCGGCGGGAACGAGCCGGACGGTTACATCGCCGAGATCGACGGCCTCGCCGTAAGCCAGCGCCTGCGCCTGCCGGGCGGCGGCCTCGCCGTAGCGCGCCCGCATGATCGCCAGGGTTTCCGGCGTGGCGAGCACTCGGCCGTTGCCGGGCCGGGCGTGGTCGGCATGGCCGTGGGTGACGACCGCCCGACCAACCGCACGCACCGGATCGACATAGAGATCGGCCGGCGCGCACCACAGACCGCGCTCCGTCGTCTTCAGCCAGTCTTCCGGACGCAACCCGGCCATGCTGCCTCCGTTTCGGTTTGGTATAGGCGCCGGATTAGACTAGAGCGTGTGCGTTGCTATCGAAACCGCCAACGCAGTTGAAGGCCGCCCCTTTGACAGGCTCAGGGCAGGCCCTTCGATACGCCGCCTGCGGCGGCTAATCAGGGTGAGGAAATTGTTTGAGCCATCGGCAACAATCCAAAATCCCACATCCCGAGTAGGCGCGTCAGCGCCGTATCGAGGGACGCCACGCGGCGATGGCGCCATCGAAGGGAAATACGCTCCAGGTATCCCCATGCGCCATCGCCTTGCCCCGGCGGTCCGGACCGCCGGGTACACCGGAAAGGAATTCATGCTTCAACCTCGCCCCGCAATCCGCCGGGACCGCGCCCTGTGAAGCGGCCGGCGCCGACCTCCTGGGTCGTCATCGCAATCCTCGGCGCGGCGGCCGCGATCACCGCGCTGGCCGTCGACATGACCCTGCCGGCCCTGCCGGATATCGCACGGACGTTGCAGGCGAGCCCGACCGAGGCCCAGTTGACCATCTCGGCCTTCCTGATCGCCTATGCCGGTGCGCAGCTGGTCTACGGGCCGCTGTCGGACCGGTTCGGCCGGCGGCCGGTGCTCGTATCCTCGCTGGCGATTTTCGTCGCCGCCTCGGCGCTGTGCGCCGCTGCCGATTCGATCGACATGCTGCTGCTCGGCCGGTTCTGCCAGGGCGTGGGCGCCGCCGCGTCCATGGCGATCGGCCGGGCCTGCATCCGCGACATCTACGGGACGAAAGCGACCGGGGCCATGTCGTGGGTCATGCTGATCTTCGGAGTCGGACCGATCCTGGCGCCTCTGCTCGGCGGCCTGATCGTCGGCGCCGACGGCTGGCAGGGCGTGTTCATCTGTCTGCTCGGCATCGGCGCGGCCGTGTGGCTGGTCATCTTCCTGTTCCTCGACGAGACCAACACGCGGCTCAACCCCGACGCGACGCGGGCCGGGCCGATCCTGCGGAACTTCGCGATGCTCGGCCGGCACCGGCTGTTCCTGGGCTATGCGCTGGTCACGATCGGGCTGTACGGCTCGCTGTTCGCCATGCTGTCGGCGCTGCCCTTCATTCTGGAGGCGCGGCTGGCCGCGTCGCCGGAGGACATCGGCTTTTCCTTCGCTGCGCTGATGGTCGGCAACGGCGTCGGCGCCTTCCTTTCCGGGCGGCTCTCCGCGCGCCTCGGCGCCGTCGCCCTTATCCTGACCGGCTCGACGGTCATGATCGTTTCGACGGCGGCGATGATGGCCGCGGTCTCCGCCGGTGCGGCCGGTTTCGCCGTCTATGTCTGCCCGCTGTTCGGCGCCATGCTCGGCATCGGCCTGTCTTCGCCCAGCCTCTACGCCGGTGTTCTCGTCCCCTTTCCGACTATCGCCGGCTCGGTTTCGTCGCTCATCGGCATCATCCAGTTCGTCTCCGCCGCAGTGCTCGGCGCGGTCGCCGTCGCCCTGGTCGATCCGGCAGGGCTGAACCTGGGTTTCCAGATGGCGGTGCAGGCGGCACTGGCGGCGTTTGCCATAGCGTTCGTCGTGCGACCGGCGCTCAGGCGGCTGGACCGCCCGGCCGGCGCCTGAGCCCCGGGTCGCGGCAAATGTGGCTGTTCGGCTACGGCTCCCTGATGTGGCGGCCCGGCTTCGACTTCGCCGAGCGGCGCCGGGCGACGCTGCACGGCCGGCAGCGCGCGCTGTGCGTGCGCACGGTCCATCACCGGGGCACGGCGGCGCGGCCAGGCCTCGTGATGGGCCTGAAATCGGGCGGGTCCTGCGCCGGCATCGCCTACCGCGTCGCGCCGGAGGATAGCGAAGCGGTCGCCGCCTATCTGCGCGAACGGGAGCTGGACCACTATCCGGTCTACCGCGAGGCCGCCGTGGCGATCGAACTGGACGACGGCCGCACGGTGACCGCCACGACCTTCCTGCCGCGCGACGGGCATCCGGATTTCCTGCCCGGCCTGAGCGTCGAGGAACAGTGCGCCATCGTCCGGCAAGCCGGCGGCGTCAGCGGCAGCAATGCCGATTATGTGCGCAGCGCCGCCCGCGCCCTGCGCGGCCTGGGCATCGACGAGCCGGGCCTTTTTGCCGTTGAAGCCAGGCTGACCGGAACGGCGGATCGTATCGACAATCCCAATGACGAAGGACGCCGTCGCGGATAATGTGCGTTTACCCTCGATGCGGCGCATCGAGCCATCCGGCGTGGCGGCAGCGTCCGCGGGCAACCTGCCAGACCCGCCATGACCGCTACCGGAGGCCAACGTGAACGCTTCGACAGAACCCAATTTCCAGGCCAGCGTCCGCGGCATGTTCGACCGGGCCGCCCATGCGCTCGGCGTTCCCGACGACCTGGTGGAAACCATCCGCGAATGCAATTCCGTCATTCAGCTGCGCTTCCCGGTGCGCCTCCGGGGCAGCTACCACACGTTCTGCGGCTGGCGCGCGGTGCACAGCGAGCACCGCCTCCCCGTGAAGGGCGGCATCCGCTACGCGCCCCAGGTCGACCAGCAGGAGGTTGAGGCGCTGGCCTCGCTGATGACCTTCAAATGCGCGCTGGTCGACGTGCCGTTCGGCGGCGCCAAGGGCGGGCTGGCGATCCGCCCCGGAGACTACAACGAGGAAGAGCTCGAGCGGATCACCCGCCGCTTTACCCAGGAGCTCGCCGACCGCGGCTATATCAGCCCGAGCCGCGACGTGCCCGCCCCGGACATGGGCACCGGCGCGCGCGAAATGGCCTGGATGGCGGACGAATACCGGAAGCTCTACCCCTCGGACATCGACGCGATCGCCTGCGTAACCGGAAAACCGGTGACCCAGGGCGGCATCCCGGGCCGCACCGAAGCGACCGGCCGCGGCGTCCAGTATGTCGTCAGCGAGTTCTTCCGCCATCCGGACGACGTCGCGATGGCCGGCCTGGACGGCGGCCTCGAAGGCAAGCGGATGATCGTCCAGGGCTTCGGCAATGTCGGCTTCAACGCAGCAAAATTCTTTGTCGAGGAAGAGGGCGTGCGCCTCGTCGGGGTCATCGAATACGACGGCGCGCTGCTCTCGGACGACGGCCTGGACCCCGAGGCGCTCGCCGAACACCGCGCCCGCACGGGCGGCATGAAAGGCTTCCCCGGCGCGCATTTCGTCGAGGACGGCGCGTCGGCCCTGGAGGCGGAGTGCGATATTCTCGTGCCCGCCGCCCTCGAAAGCCAGATCACGGCCGCCAACGCCGCGCGCATCCAGGCGAAGCTGATCGTCGAAGCCGCCAACGGCCCGGTGACGCTGGAGGCCGACCGGCAGCTGCTCGCGCGCGGCCGGGTCGTCCTGCCCGACATCCTGGTCAACGCCGGCGGTGTGACCGTGAGCTACTTCGAATGGGTCAAGAATGTCTCGCACATGCGTTTCGGCCGCCTGTCGCGCCAGCTCGAAATCCAGCGCGGCCTGCGCATCGTCAAGATGATCGAAACGGCGTCGGGCCGGCAGGTGCCGGACGAGCTCAAGGCGCCGCTGCTGCGCGGCACCGACGAGCTCGACCTGGTCGAATCCGGCCTCGAAGGCGTCATGCGCGACGGCTACGGCGCCATTCGCGAACGGATGCGCGAAACCGAAGCGATCGACGACCTGCGCAGCGCCGCCTTCGCCGTCGGCCTGGAAAAGGTCGCCCTGTCCTACCAGCAGATGGGACTGGCGTGAGGTCGGCCGTCGAGATGGGCGCTCCGGCAATTTTTTAGGGGAGGGTTGGAAACGGGGATTACATCTTTGGTTATGCAGCGCCGGATAATCCTCCAGCGGCGGGGCGTCGGCGATATCTGCAAACGCCGCTCGTTTGCCGTTGCCCTACAATAACAATTGATGCTGCCCCGGACTTGTTCCGGGGCCCAGAGTCGACCCGCGAGGCCTCAGCCCGTGGCCCCTGGTCCCCGGATCTCCGCTGCGCTCCATCCGGGGTGGCACCGAGAGGATAATTTACGGCATCGGCTATCGGAACGGCAGTAAACCGCGAACGCATAGCTACCGGTATAATCCCCTTTGAAACCCTCCCCTACGCCCCTCGTCGATCCTGACCGGTCTGCACCTTGCGGGGAGGCCGGGTCTGCCGGAGTTTCGTTTCGCTTTCCGCCCTTCACCCGCACTTGCTGTAGGTGCAGCCGGTGCAGATGTCGCAGCCTTCCTGGCGGATCAGGGCGCGCTGGCCGCATTTCGGGCAGCCGCGCATGGCCGGGCCGGGCGCCGCGGTCCGTTCGACAACCGCCGGCCCGCCGGCGCTCCCGCCCGCGGCGACCGCTTCCGTGCCGCCGACGACCTTGAGCTCCCGCCGGCCTTCGCGGGCCTCCTGCGGGCTCGGCAGGAAGCCGATGTCGATCATGTGCTGCTCGATGACGTCGCCGATCGCGGCGAGCAGGCTGGGGACATAGCGCGGGCCGACCCACTGGCCGCCGCGCGGATCGAACACCGCCTTCAGCTCCTCGACCACGAACGAGACATCGCCGCCGCGCCGGAACACGGCGCTGATCATCCGTGTCAGGCCGACCGTCCAGGCGTAATGCTCCATGTTCTTCGAGTTGATGAAGATCTCGAAGGGCCGGCGCCGGCCGTCCTGGACGATGTCGTTGAGCGTGATGTAGATGGCGTGGTCGCTCTCCGGCCAGCGGATCTTGTAGGTCCGGCCGGGCAGCGCCTCGGGCCGGTCGAGCGGCCGGGTCATGTAGACCACGCCGCCGGCGTCGAGATCGTCCGCCGGTTTCGCGGTCTCCGTCTTCTCCGGCGGGGCGAGCGGCAGTTCCTGCTGTCCCGAGTCGTCCGCCCCGTCCTTCGCCGCGGTCAGCACCGCGCCGGTGACGTCGTTCGGCCGGTAGGTCGTGCAGCCCTTGCAGCCCATGTCGAAGGCCATCGTATAGACGTCCCTGAAGGCGTCGAAGCCGATGTCCTCCGGGCAGTTGATCGTCTTGGAGATCGAGCTGTCGATGTATTTCTGGACCGCCGCCTGCATGACGACATGGTCGCGCGGGCTCAGGCCCCGGGCGTCGACGAACCAGTCCGGCAGCGGGGCATCGGCGCCCTTGAGCCGGCGGTAGAGCCGCCAGGCATAGTCGGCGACCTCTTCCTCGCGCCGGGTGCCGTCGGGCATCAGCACGTTGCGGGTGTAGGACCAGGTGAAGACCGGCTCGACGCCGGAGGACACGTTGTCGGCGAGCAGCGAGATCGTGCCGGTCGGCGCGATCGAGGTCAGCAGGCCGTTGCGCAGGCCCCTGGCGCGGATCGCGTCGCGCACTTCGCCATCCGTTTCGGCCATCGCCGGCGTCGCGAGATATTTCCCGGCGTCGAACAGCGGGAAGGCGCCCTTTTCGGCAGCCAGATCGGCCGAGGCCAGGTACGCCGCCTTCTGGATCGCCGCCAGCCATTGCCCGGCGAGCCGCACGGCCTCCGCGCTGCCGTAGCGCGCCCGGCACAGGATCAGCGCGTCGGCGAGCCCCGTCACGCCCAGCCCGATGCGCCGCTTGGCCTGTGCCTCCGCCCGCTGCTCTGCCAGCGGGAAGTTCGAGATGTCGGTGACATTGTCCATCATGCGCACGGCGACGGCAGTCAGCCGCTGCAATTCGTCGAGGTCGAGCGCCGCATCGGCCTCGAACGGCCGCTCGACCAGCCGCGCCAGGTTGATCGAGCCGAGCAGGCAGGCGCCGTAGGGCGGCAACGGTTGCTCGCCGCAGGGATTGCTACTGGCTATTTTTTCGCAGTAATTCAAAGGGTTAAGCCGGTTGATCCGGTCGATGAAGATGACGCCCGGCTCGGCGAACGCGTAGGTCGAGCGCATGATCGTGTTCCACAGCGCCCGGGCCTCCACCGTGCGGTAGACCGTGCCGCCGAAGACGAGATCCCACGGATCGTCCCGCCTGACGGCCGCCATGAAGGCGTCGGTGACCAGCACCGAGAGGTTGAACATGCGCAGCCGGCCGGGCTCGCGCTTGGCCTCGATGAAGGCCTCGATATCCGGATGGTCGCAGCGCATGGTCGCCATCATGGCGCCGCGGCGGTGGCCGGCGCTCATGATGGTCCGGCACATGGAATCCCAGACATCCATGAAGGAGAGCGGACCGGAGGCATCGGCGCCGACGCCGCGGACCGGCGCGCCGCGCGGCCGGAGCGTGGAGAAATCGTAACCGATGCCGCCACCCTGCTGCATGGTGAGCGCGGCTTCCTGGAGCTGGCGGAAGATGCCGCTCATGTCGTCCGGCACTTCGCCCATGACGAAACAGTTGAACAGGGTGACGTTGCGGTCCGCGCCGGCGCCGGCGAGAATCCGCCCGGCCGGCATGAAGCGGAAATCGCGCATGGCGTCGAAGAAGCGGTCTTCCCACACCGCCGGTTCGCGTTCGACCGCCGCCAGCGCCTTCGCCACGCGCCGCCAGGTGTCGTCGATCGTCCGGTCGACCGGCGCACCGTCCGGCCCCTTGAGCCGGTACTTCATGTCCCAGATCTGGTGGGAGATGGCGGCGATGTTGGTCATGCTTCGGTTTCAACCCCGCAGGCTATACCAGCCGCAGCGCGACGCTCAAACAGGTTTCGTTCTTTTTTTGTTTCCACAATATAAGCCACAATTCCCTGTCCGCCAAGCCACTGATTTGCAGTTACAATGCCGGTTTATCCCCAGGATTTTCCGGCTACGGACAGATGCCGGACGCCGGGTATCGCGCGAGACCTCGCCGGCGCCCCGTTACATACCCTCAAAGGCGATCGCCGCCGCTATCCGAATAGCGCACCAGCATCTTGCCGACATGGTTGCCGGAGAGCACGTCGTGCAGCGCGGCGGGCGTCTGCTCCATGCCGTCGACGACCTGGTTGTGCATGGTCAGGCTTCCGGCGCGCAGCAGGGCGCCGAGGCGGTCGATGACCAGGGGATACAGGTCCTTGTAGGCGTAGCGGTTGAACGCATGGATCGTCGCTTCCTGCGACCAGACATGGCGCAGGTTCGCCATGTCCCGTTCCGGTTCGGCGCTGTTGTTGGCTGCGACCCGGCCGACCAGCAGGATATCCGCCCGCTTGGCGAGAGTCTCCGACACGGCGTCGGCCACTGGGCCTCCGACCGTATCGAAATACAGGTTGACGCCGTCCGGGCAGGCCGCGGCGAGGTCGTCGCGGAAGCTGCCGGAGCGGTAATCGACCGCGGCGTCGGCGCCCAGCCGGTCGCGCACGAAGGCGGTCTTTTCCGGGCCGCCGGCGATGCCGACGACCCGCGCGCCGGCCAGCCGGCCGAGCTGGACCGCGTAGCTGCCGACCGCCCCTGCCGCCGAGGTGACGACCAGGGTCTCGCCCGGCATCGGCCGCGCCTTCTGCGAATAGGCGAGATACGGGGTCTGCCCCGGCGAGGACAGGGCGGTCAGCCATTCCTCCGCCGTGTAGTCGCCAGACGCGGCCGAAACCTCCCCCGGCCGGACGGCCGCATAGTCCTGCCAGCCCTGGCGGCCGACGACCGCCGCGCCGGCCGGCAGCGCCTCGCACCGGCTCTCGACGACGCGGGAGAAGGTATCGCAGGAGATCAGTTCGCCGATGTCGAACGGACGGATGAAGTTCCTGAAATCCTTGCTGCGCATGCCCTGCCAGGCGGACAGCGCCGCCATTTCGATGCGCACCAGCGCCTGCCCGTCCTCGAGGTCCGGAACCGGGCAATGCTGGAATTCGAAATTCTCGGGACCGGCAAGATGGACCGGGCGCGAGCGCAGCACGAAGCGGCGGTTTTCGCGGGACGGGATGGCGGGGCGCTCCATTCGGTGTCGGGATTGCCGGCACCGTATAGAAGGGGTTTCGGGATGTGAAGCGCCCGGGCAAATGTTTGCCCAGCGCGGCGTCCGTCCCCGTTCGGCAGGTCCCGAACCACCGGATCGGCGGCTTGACGCGGCGACCTGCCGGAGGCTTTTGCGCTCCGGCCGGTTCGTGTTAGCGCTTGGGGAATTCCCGGCCAGTTCCGAAACGTCCGGCCAGGCGCAGCACCCGCGGCGGCGGGCGCAAGGAGGCGAACATGGACTATCGCGACCTACCGCGCGAAGAACTGATACGCCAGTACAGCCCGCGCATCGCGGTGCCCGAACACCCGGTCTGGAAGGCCCAGTGGACGCTGGCCAGCGCCCTGGCGCGCAGCGAGTATGAAGGCCGGCTGCGGATTCCCTACGGCCCGACGGCGGGCCAGACGCTGGACCTGTTCCCGGCGAGGGAACCCGGCGCGCCGATCAATATCTTCGTCCATGGCGGTTTCTGGCGGTTTCTCGACAGCTTCGACCACACGCTGGTCGCCCCGGCGATGCTGGACGCCGGCGCCGCCTCCATCCTGCTCAACTACGATCTCTGCCCGAAGGTTCCGCTGACCGAGGTGGTGCGCCAGGTCCGCGCCGCCCTGAAATGGGTCTGGGACCATGCCGAAGAGGCCAACGGCGACCGGGAGAAGATTTACATCTCGGGCCACTCGGCCGGGGGGCATCTCGCCTCGATGATGTGCACCGGCGATTTCAACCGCGAGTTCGGGCTGCCCGACGATGCGGTCAAGGGCGCGACCATCGTGAGCGCCATGCTGGACCTGGAGCCCGTCATGCTGGTGCCGGGCGCCGAGGAACTGCTGGTGCCGGACGACGAGGTGCGCGCGCTCAGCCCGCGCTATAATCCGCCTGCGCCGCACATTCCGCTGGTCGTCGCCGTCGGCGGCATGGAGACCACCGAGTGGATCCGCCAGACAGACGACATGACGGTCGTGCTGCGCGAACAGGGCAGCCCGGTTGTCTATCTGAAGCCGGAATTCGACCAGCATTATTCGATCCTTATGTCGCTGGGAAACCCGCTTTCGGAGCTGTGCGCCGCCATGCTCCGGCAGATGGGCCTGCCGGCGAGGGATCCCTACGTCTTCGGCGACGTCGTCTGGTGAGCGTCTCTCCGGCGCATCGGCCGGTCCGGCCAGCGCCGTTTGCCTGACGAGCGAAATATCCAATGCCCTTGGAGAATGCACAAATGACAGAACCGATCTATGGCGGCCAGGCCGTTGTCGAAGCCCTCAAGAACGAGAATGTCCGCCACGTCTTCGGGCTCATCGGTTCGGCGACCATGGAAGTGTTCGACGGCCTTTACGAGGCCAATTCGATCCAGTTCGTCGGCGTGCACGACGAGCGGACCGGAACCCATATGGCCGACGGCTACGCCAGGGCGAGCGGCGGGCCCGGCGTCATCATCGCAGGGCAGAACGGGCCGGGGGCGACCAACCTGCTGACCGGCCTCGCCCAGGCGTCGGCCGCCTATTCGCCCGTCGTTGCCATCGCCGGCGCCCTGTCTTCGGCCCATGTCTATCGCGACGCCTTCCAGGAGGTCGACCAGCACGCGACCCTGTCCCCGGTCGCCAAGTCGAGCGTGACCGTGCCGAGCGTCGAGCGGATCCCGGAACTGTTCCAGGCCGGCTTCCGAACCGCGCTCACCCCGCGGCGCGGCCCGGTTCTGCTGAACTTGCCGCGCGACGTCCAATCCGCGAAAGCGTCCTTTCCCGATCCGCCGGCGCCGGAATCCTACCGCGTGCAGTTCGCCCCGGCGGCGCCGGCGGCGGCGGTCGAGCAGGCCGCGCAGATGCTGCTCGACGCCGAGCGGCCGGTCATCGTCGCCGGCGGCGGTATCAAGAATTGCGGCGGCGCAGCGCAGGCCCTCGCGCTCGCCGAGCTTCTGGGCGCGCCGGTCGCCATGTCGCCGGGCCATGGCGACGCCATCCCCTTCGGGCATCCGCTGAACGCCGGCCAGATGGGGCCGCGCGGCAATCCGGTGGCGTCCCGCCTGGTCCTCGAGGCCGACGTCATCCTCGCGCTCGGCACCCGCCTGGGCTTCAACTCGACCTTCTACTCCTACGACAACATCAGCCGCGACGCCGCGATCATCCAGGTGGAGATCGAGCCGACGGAAATCGGCCGGCATTTCCCGGTCTCGCTGGGCATCTGGGCCGACGCGCCGACCGTCGCCGAACAACTGGCCGAGGCCGTGCGCAACGCCACTGCAATCCGCGAGGCGACGCAGTGGACGGCGCAGTTCCAGGCGGAGCGCAAGGCGTTCCTCGCCCGGCGCGACGCCGAGGCGGCGATGGACGAAGCCCCGATCCAGCCCTCCGGCCTGTTCCGGGCCTATCGCCGCGTCCTGCCCCGCAACGCGGCGATCGTGCTCGACGCCGGCACGATGACGCTCCAGGCCACCGACGCGCTGGAATACTGGGAGCCGCCCTGCCTGTTCACGCCGCTCGATTTCGGCCTGGTCGGCTTCTCCTTCGCCTGCGGCCTCGGGGTCAAGGCCGCGCAGCCGGACCGGCCGGTGATCAGCTTTGCGGGAGACGGCGGCTTCGGCATGCAGATTTCGGAACTGAGCACGGCGGTGGACGCCGGGCTCAACACTGTCACAGTCGTCATGAACAACGGCTGCTGGGGGGCGGAGAAGGCCTATCAGCGGGACTTTTTCGGCGAACGCTATATCGGCGCGGACGTCAGCAGCCCGCCCTTCGACGAGCTGGCCCGGCTGTATGGTGGCGTGGGATACCGGGTCGAGCGCCTGTCGGAGGTGGAGGATGCGATCGCCGCCGCGCTGGACGCCGACAAGCCGGCGGTCGTCGACATCAAGGTCGACCCCGACGCGCTCTACAGCTTCCGGCGCGACAGCTTCGCCCATCGCATGTGACCCATGCCCGGTCGGGCTTCGGCCGGTGCCTATCGCTCCGAAACGGCGGACTTTCGTCCGCCGATTCCCAGCCCCGGGGCCGGGACGTCGCCAGGTCCGGGGTCAGCTTGACAGGGTGTAGAGGCACTATAAGAATGCCGCGCATCTTCAACCACGGTCCATTCATCAAAAGGGAGGAAGTGAACGTGACTATCTTGAAGAGCATAAAGAAATCCGGGGTTTTCGCCGCAATGGCGTTGGCGGGCACGGCTCTGGCGAGCCAGGCGCCGCAGGCCCAGGAGTTCAAGTTCACCTATGCCGGCTATCCCAGCCCGAAAATTTCGTCGGGCAAAGCGGTCAACTTCTTCGCCGCCGAAGTCGAGAAGCGGAGCAACGGCCGGGTCAAGTTCAAGATTCACCACAGCGGCAGCCTCTATCAGGAAGAGAAGGCGCTCGAGGCGCTGCTCGCCGGATCTATCGATTTCGCGGCCGCCGGCACGTCCACGGTCGGCGTGTTCACCCGGCACTACGACTGGGTCAACCTGCCCTATATCGTCAGCGGCGATATCAAGACCGGGCCGCGGCAGCTCCTTCAGATGATCAACAGCGATGTCGGCAAGGAGATCCAGGCCAAGGTCGAAAAGGAAACCGGCCTCAAGCTGGTCTACATCATGCCGAGCAACGGCGGCGCCCGGGCGATTGCAACCCGCAAGGTCCGGCTGGTGGTTCCGGCGGACATCAAGAACGTCAAGCAGCGGGTCAGCCTCGCGCCGCTCGATGTCATCATCAACAAGGCCTGGGGCGCCAATCCGACTCCAATTCCGTGGGCGGATACCTTCACCGGCTTCAGCCAGGGCCTGTTCGAAGGCGTACAGATTCCGATCCCGCACATCCACAATGTCGGGTTCGACGAGGTTGCCAAGTACATCACCATGGTGAACTTCCAGTATCTGCCGCAGGTGATGTGGGTTCGGGTCGACTTCTGGAACAAGCTGCCGGCGGATATCCGCAAGGTCATGCTGGAAGTCGGGCAGGAAGCCGCCCTGTATGAGATGAAGGTCGACCAGGAAGCGCACCAGGCCTTCCGCGACGCCATCAAGAAGCGCGGCGCCGAGATCATCGACCTGACGCCGGAGCAGATGGCGATGTGGCAGAAGGCCAGCGAGAGCGTCTACAAGAGCAAGGCGGTGGCAAAATATACGCCGCCGGCGCTGCTCGCGCGCTTGCGGAAAGCCGGCATGCTCAAGTAGCGACGGCCTCCGGACTGTTGCCGATCCGATGCCATTGAAATCGCCCGGGGCGGCTGCGGCCGCTTCGGGCGGTTTGCTTTCCGCCGCCGCCGGCAGCGGCCGGCACGGCCCGTAACATGCTGCGTCTCGCCCGGAGCCTGAGCGGTCGAATCCGCAGGTACGTCTTCGTGCCGGCGATCGTCGTGATCATCGGGCTTCTCACGGTCAATATCGTCGACCGCTTCGTGCTGAACGGCGCTCTCGGGATTTCCTGGACCGAAGAACTCAGCGTCATCATCATGATCTGGCTCGTCTTCCTGAGCGGTTTTGCGCTCGATCAGGACGACAGCCACATCAAGGTCCAGATTCTCGATCTGCCGCCCAGGGTGCGCGAAATTCTCGAAGATATCGCGATCGTCCTGTTCGTCGGCTTTCTGGTCTGGACCACCTGGGCCCTGCTGCCCCGGATGTTCTCGAAATACGCCGCGCTCGGCTGGCCGATCAAGGTCGGTTACTACGCGATTCTGGTCGGCGGCAGCGTGACGATCCTCGCCAAGATCGGCAAATACGCACTGCGGGGATCGCGCCAATGGAACTGATCGCCGGCGGGATCGCCTTCTGCGTCCTGTTTTCGCTGGCAATCCTCGGCGTTCCGCTGGCGGCGGCCATGGGGCTGGCCGGCCTGGCCGGGATGCTGACGGCCGGCATCCCGTTGCTCGGGTCGCCCATCGCCGTCATGGGCGTGCTCGGCAACTTCGCCTGGCTGGCGCTGCCCCTGTTCATCATTTTCGGCGGCCTGCTCTCCGACATCGGTGTGGCCCGGGGCGTGGTCTGGTTCGGCGAGGTGATCGGCCGCCGGGTCCGGGGCGGCACCTCCCAGGTCCTGATCGTCTCCTCGTTGTTCATGGGCGGCATGACCGGCTCGACCCTGGCCGAGGCCGGGATGCTCAGCACCATGTTCCGGGACGAGATGGAACGGCTGGGATACGCCAGGGGCTACCTGGCCGGGCTGATTTCCTGCGCCGGGCTGATCGGCGCGCTGATCCCGCCGAGCAACGTGCTGCTGATCCTCGGCCTCGCCGGCGAAATCTCGATCCTGCGGCTGTGGATCGCCGGCATTGCGCCCGGTTTCATGGTCGCCATCGGGCTCATGGTCGTCGCGGCGTTCCTGCAGAGGCGGTACGAAGCCGCAAATGCCGACGCGCGCGCGGCGGCCGGCAGCTTTTCGGCAATCGGCCGCCGGCGCGGCGGCTCGCCGGCTGCGGCGCTGATGGGGCTGGCGATCCCGATCTTCATCCTCGGCGGCATGCGCTTCGGCGTATTCTCACCGGTCGAGGCCGGCGCTGCGGGCATCGTTCTGGGGCTTGTCCTGGCCGTAACGATATTTCGGGCGAACACGACGGTTGGCACCCTGGTCGATTCCTTCAGCCGCAACCTGTTGAGTTCCATGAGCTACCTGTTCCTGGTGGCGGGCGCGGCGGTGTTCGGCGTGCTGATCGTGCGTCTCAACCTGGCGGATGTCGTGGAGCAGTTCTTCGCGGCCGGCGCCTTTACGCAGACCGAATTTCTGCTTCTGAATTTCGCGATCTTCTTCGTGATGGGCTTTTTTATCGAGGCCGTGCCGATCATGCTGATCTTCATGCCCCTGATGCTGCCGGCAGCGCGCAGCCTCGGCATCGACCCGATCCACTACGGGGTGAGCTTCAGCATGATCATTCTGCTGGCGAACCTCACGCCGCCGGTCGGCGTCCAGACCCTGTTCGCTTGCCGTTTGCTCGACACCACCGTTTACGAATGGTGGAAGCACGGCAAATATTTCTTCTTCGTGATCCTGGTCGTCACCTTCGTCGTCATGTTCGTGCCGGAAATCCCGCTCTGGCTGACCGACGTGATCATGGGCTGAGCCGGCGCCGCCGCTCCGGAATTACGGAAATTCGGTCACGAGCCACAGCCAGAGCGGCAGGGTGACGATGCTGACCACGGTCTGCGCCGCGATCATGGCGGCCGTCGTCTTGGCGTCGCCGCGCAATTGCCGGGCGAAGGCATAGGTCGATACCGAACAGGGCACCGCAGCGTGGATCAGCAGGGCCGTGGCGTAGGTGCCCTCGATCTCCAGGCTGTACAGGCCGATCAGCACGAAGCCGGGCAGCAGCAGCAGTTTGACCGCCATGGAGGCCAGAACCGCGCGCCCGCTGCCCGCCGCGGCGTCGAAGGCGAGGCCGGCGCCGACCGCCAGCAGCCCGAGCGGCAGCGCGGCCCGCCCGAGAATCTGCAGGATATTGTCCGCCGGGCCCGGAATGCCGGTATCGGCGAGATTGATCGCAAGCCCGAGCGCGACGGCGATCAGGATCGGATTGAGCAGGATCTGCCGCACAATCAGGCCCAAGGCGTTCGGCGCCGCGCCCTTTCCGCCGCCCGCACGCGCCCCGCTTGTTCGAACGAGGGCGATCACGCTGATCAGGTTGGTCAGCGGCACGAAGGCGATCAGGGAAAGCGCGAAGGCCGAAAGGCCGACATCGTCGAACAGGGCCACGACGATCGCCAGCACCGGATAGTTGTTGCCTCGCAGGCTGCATTGCACGAGCGCGCCGTAGGCGCCCGGCTTGGGTGCGACGGCGCGGCGGGCCACGTGCATCAGCACGACCGCCGCCAGCACGCCGGCGCCGACCGCCAGCACCGCGTCGCCGACCGGCAATTCGTCCAGGTTGGCTCCCGACAGCCCGCTCACCAGCAGGCAGGGCAGCAGGATGAAATAGGTCAGCCGGTCGATGCCGGACCAGAAGGCATCGGGCGCGAACTCCGCCCGGCGCAGGGCCCAGCCCAGCAGGATCAGGGCAACGACGGGGGCGATGGCTGCGAGAGTATCGGACAAGAGGAGTTCCGCCGCTGTGCCTTCAGGCCGTGGAATGCGGCGGCGGTTCCTGCGGCGCCCCGGCCTTCAGCGCATCCAGCGCCCCCTGGAGAATCCAGGCCGCTGCCGCCTTGTCCACCACCTCTGCCCGGCGCTTGCGGGTCATGTCCGCCTCGCCGATCAGCAGCCGCTCGACCGCCACGGTCGACAGCCGCTCGTCCCAGAAGGCGTAGGGAAGTGCCATAGTGCGGTCCAGGTTGCGCGCGAACTGCCGGACGGACTGGCAGCGCGGCCCTTCGGCGCCGTCCATGTTGACCGGCAGTCCGAAGATCAGGGCGGCGGCCGAGCGCCCGGCGACCTGCGCCGCAATCGCCGCTGCGTCGCGGGTGAATTTCTTGCGGTGCACCGTAATCAGCGGCGAGGCGATGGTGCGGGTACGGTCCGAGATGGCAAGACCGACGGTTCTGGCGCCAACATCGAGGCCCATCGCCGGCGCACCGGGCGGCAGGAGTTCCGGCAGGGCATAAAGGTCGATTTCCGGCATCGGGCAGTCGGACAGCGGCTGGAGGCGGCAAGCAGCGATGGGCCGGACACTAGCCCGGATTTCTCACCGTTGTCATTGTCTGCGCAGGACGGCTGCCGGTATCGTGCCGGTCTCGGGCCTGCCGGGCCGGTCTCAGTCGGCCGCCGATTTCCGGGTCGCGTCCACGGTCAGGCGCAGATTGTCCATCAGGACTCCCCACTTGAAGCGTCCCAGCGCCTCGACCATAGCGGACTGGGCCTGCTTCCACAGGGGCAGTGCGGCGTAGAGTGTCTCCAGGCCCTGCCGGGTCGCGCTCACCATGCGCGCGCGCCGGTCGGTGCCCGATTCCACCTGCACCAGCCCGGCGCGCTCCAGCGGCTGAAGGTTGCGGGTCAGCGTCGTACGGTCCATGACCAGAGTCTCGGCCAGCCGGCTCATCGGAATCGGCCCCAACGAGGCTGCAGCCGCCAGCACCGGGAGCTGGGTAATCTTGACGCCGGTCGGCTCCAGCACCTGCTCGTAATGCTGGGTGACGACACGCGTTGCCTGGCGCAGATTCTGGCAGGTGCAACTGGATAGCAGTTCCAACGCCGTTCGGTCGATGGATCCGTCCGGCATGACGGCCTCCTCTAGGTTGACTTTTTGCGCTGCAAAAGAAGAATTGTGCATTGCAATATACCCATTCCGCTGGTCAGCACAAGGGCCGTTTCAGGAGGGCAGAGAGGCGATAAGGGCTCTTTCAGGTTCGGATCCCGTGCGCTCCCCTTCAGGAGCCGGCCGGATCCAGGCCATCCGCCGCGCCGGCGGGGCCACCGCCGTCAGGCCAGCGTCTTGATACGGGCGTTCAGGCGGCTGATGCGCCGCGAAGCGGTATTCCGGTGAAGGATACCCTTGGTTACACCGCGCATGATCTCGGGTTGCGCGGTCTTCAGGGCGTCGCGGGCGGCGTCGCGGTCGCCGGCGGCTATCGCAAGCTCCACGTTCTTCAGGAAGCCGCGCACCCGGCTGCGCCGGGCGGTATTGACCTGCGCCTTCGCGCCATTGCGGCGGATGCGCTTCTTGGCCGATTTGTGATGGGCCATCTCGTCTCTTCGGTCCGGAATTGTCGATCGTCGACATGAATCGCGCGCCAGACCGACAGTTGGCGCGCAGGCACGGGGGTAATAAGGGGCATGAGGGCGAAACGTCAAGAGCGGTTGCACCGTTCCCAATGGCCGCATTCCACCGGTCTGCACGGGATCGCAGCGCCGGAATTCGGGACCGCAGGCAACCGGGCCCGGACCGGCCCGATGGCCGCCCCAACAGCCACCACGCCGGGCACACTCCCGGCATGAGCACAAAAACAGTTATTTTTTAGAGACTTAGTCTTGACCTTGCCCAACCTCTTTGGCAATCTTCTCGCCCGGTTGGGGACAGTGCGCCGGCAATGTTCGGGGTGGTTCGCGACCGTTCCGGAACTCGGTTGTCGCATTTGGGAGCGCCCGCACTTGCCATGACGAAGTCGGAACTGATCGCACGGCTGGCCGAACGGCATCCGGATCTGAAGGCGAAGGTCTTCGAACGCATCGTGACGACTGTGTTCGACGAAATCTCCGATGCACTGGAACGGGGCGACCGCGTGGAATTGCGCGGTTTCGGCGCTTTCTCGGTCAAGGATCGCGCGCCGCGTACCGGGCGCAATCCGCGCACCGGCGCAACCGTCCATGTCGACCGGAAGCGCGTGCCCTATTTCAAGACCGGCAAGGAACTGCGCGAGCGGCTGAACCCTGACCGGACGGGTTGACCGGACGGCGGCAGGGCGGCGCATCGCTCCGGGCCGATTTGTACCGGCAGGGCGCCATCCCCATATTTGCGGCGCGCCGCCGCGGCCCGGCCTCGCAGGAGCACCGGCATGAAACTCATCGGTTGGATCGTCCTCGGACTGGTCGGCATCGCCTTCGTCGCCTTCGCCACCCACAACTATCATTTCGTCGAGGTGAACCCGTGGCCGGCGCCGCTGATCCTGTCGTTGCCGGTCTACAGCCTGGTCTTCGGCGGCATCGTGCTCGGATTTCTCGGCGGCGCGCTGGTCGCCTGGATGGGCGGCGGAAAGGGCCGGCGCAAGACGCGCGAAATCCGGCGCGCCGCCCGGAAACTGGAACGTCAGGTCGAGGCAGGCGGCGGCGTGCCGGCCGTTCGCGCGGGCTGACCGCGGCCTGGATACCGGGCCGGCCGATGCCGAGGCGGGGTCGGCGTGCAACACAGTGAGGGGTTATGAGCTGGCTGGAAAACCTTCGCCCGAAAATCCGCGCCCTGGTCACGCGCGATGTGCCTGAAAATCTCTGGGTGAAATGCGCCGCTTGCGACCAGATGATTTTCCATCGCGAGTTGGACGCCAACCTGAAGGTCTGCCCGCATTGCGGCCATCATATGCGCATCGCGGTGCGCGAACGGCTGGCCGCCCTGTTCGACGAGGGTGCGTTCCAGGAGATCGAGCCGCCGAGGGCCGTCGTCGACCCGCTGAAGTTCCGCGACCGCAAGCGCTATACCGAGCGCCTGCGCGACGCCCAGACCGTGGCCGGCACCAGGGAAACCGGCGGCGATGCAGCCATCGTCGCCCATGGCACGATGGGCGGGATGAGGGTCGTGGTCGCAGCCTTCGACTTTTCCTTCATGGGCGGCTCGATGGGCATTGCGGTCGGCGAAGCGTTCGTTGCCGCCGCCCGCCTCGCCGTCCTGCAACAGGCGCCGCTCATCGCCATACCGGCCTCGGGCGGCGCGCGGATGCAGGAAGGCATCCTCTCGCTGATGCAGATGCCGCGCACCGTCGTCGCGGTGCAGGAGGTGCGCGAAGCGCGCCTGCCCTTCATCTCCCTGATGACGGATCCGACGACCGGCGGCGTATCCGCTTCTTTCGCCATGCTGGGCGACATCGCGATCGCCGAACCGGGGGCGACGATCGGCTTCGCCGGCAAGCGGGTGATTGAGGACACGATCCGCGAGAATCTGCCCGAAGGCTTCCAGAGCGCGGAATATCTCTACGAACACGGCATGGTGGACATGGTCGTGCCGCGCCAGGAGATGCGCGAGACGCTGATCCGAACCCTGCGCCATCTGATGCGGCCCAATCCGCCCGCCGATGTCGTGCCGCTGGATCCGGCAAAGCGGATCGCCGCCAGGCCGGAAAAGGTCGCGGCGCCGTTGGAACCGGTCTTGGCGGAGGCCGAGGATGCGGGGCCGCCGGACGAAACGGCCGATCCGCCTGCCCTGCCGGAGCCGGCAGAGCCGGTCGAGCCCGCCAGGGACTGACCGCGCCCCTTGTCCGCCGCAACCGTCGACCGGCTTCTGGAGCGGTTCACCGCCCTGCATCCGCGCGTCATCGACCTGTCGCTCGGCCGGATCGAGGCGCTGCTGGCGAAACTGGGCCGCCCCCAGGACAGGCTTCCCCCCGTCGTCCACGTCTCGGGTACGAACGGCAAGGGCTCCGTCCTTGCGTTCTGCCGCGCCGCCTTCGAGGCCGCCGGCCTGACGGTCCACCAGTATGTCTCGCCCCATCTGGTGCGGTTCAACGAACGGATTGCCCTCGAAGGCCGGCCAGTCGGCGATGCCGCGCTGGTCGAAGTCCTCGAAGCGGCCGACCGCGCCAACGACGGCGCGCCGATCACCTTCTTCGAGATCACGACGGCGGCGGCATTCAAGGCGTTCGCCGATACGCCTGCGGATGTCCTGCTGCTCGAGACCGGTCTCGGCGGACGGCTCGATGCGACCAATGTCGTCGAACGGCCCGCAGCGACGGGCATCGTCTCCATCGGCCTGGACCATCAGGGCTATCTCGGCGATACGATCGCGGCGATCGCAGCGGAAAAGGCCGGAATCCTGCGGCCGGACATCCCGGCGGTCGTCGGCAAGCTGCCGCCGGAGGCCATGACCGTCGTCGAACGCGCCGCCATCGAAGCCGGCGCGCCGCTGCTCATCGGCGGTGACCGGTGGGATTTCGAATCCGCGGCCTGCACTTCGAGCGAAACCGAATGGTCCTATGCCGCCCCGGACCGGTCGTGCCGTCTGCCCGTTCCGGCGCTCGCCGGCGCGCACCAGACGGCGAACGCCGCCTTCGCCATAACCCTTGCCGACGCCGCCGGCATCGCGCCGCTCGACGACCGGCACTGGGCGCAGGCCATGCGGTCGGTTGTCTGGCCCGGCCGGCTTCAACGCCTTGAGGCCGGCGCCCTTACGGCCCCGCTACGGCCCGGTCAGCAGCTATGGGTCGATGGCGCGCACAATCCGGCGGCCGCGCAGGCGCTCGCCGGATGGGTACGGGCGCAGGATTGCCCGGTCCATGCCGTGCTGGGCCTGCTGGAAACCAAGGATCCGGCAGGAGTCCTGGAGGCGCTGGCGCCGGCCTGCGCGTCGTTCTCGGCCGTGCCGATTCCGGGCCACCGCTGCTTTCCGGCGGGCGGACTCGCTTCGGCGGCGCGCGCCGGCGGCGCCGCCGAAGCGGTTGCCGCAAAGAATCTTGGACACGCGCTCGACCTGACGGCGGCGCGGGCCGCCGAAGGCGACATTATCCTGATCTGCGGATCGCTCTACCTGATCGGGCAGGCGCTGTCGGAAAACTAGGCGCCGGCTATGCGCCGTCGGCCAGAACGCTGTCGACCCATTCGTAGAGCTTGCTCTTCGGCAGCGCGCCGACCTTGGTGGCCGCAAGCTCGCCGCCCTTGAACAGCATCAGGGTGGGAATGCCGCGGACGTTGTAGCGCTGCGGGACCGACGGGTTCTCGTCGATATTCAGCTTGGCGATCGTAAGCTGCCCGTCCTTGTCGGCCGCCATGTCCTGCAGCGCCGGTGCGATCTGTTTGCAGGGGCCGCACCACTCCGCCCAGAAATCCACCAGAACCGGCGTGGACGATTGCAGGACATCGGTGTCGAAAGAAGAATCGGTCACGTTGTTCAAGGCCATGCTTACTCCGTTTTCCCTGATTGCCGGCACTGCCGCGGCGCCGGTCTTGCGGTGCGGCGCAGACCCCGGATCGCGGTCCGGAACCGGTCTGAGATTTAGGAAGGCGGCGCGGACAAATCAAGCGGATGTAGCTCCGCCCGGATGCCCTCCGGCAGCCTCGGGCGCATGGGGATCGAGCTGCGAATCGTCCAGCCGCATCAGCCGCGGCGCCGCGGTCCAGAGCAGGAAACAGTCCACCCGGCGCGCGGGATAGAGGCGCCGCAAGAGCGCGCGATAAGCGGCCATCTGGCGCAGATAGACCGGCGGCGTGGCTGCGGCCTCGTCCGGCGGCGGGCGGTTGGTCTTGTAGTCGACGACGGATACGGTTTGGGCACCGACGGCGAGCCGGTCGATCTGGCCGGAAATGACGGCCCCGCCGACAACGCCGGTGACCGGCGCTTCGGCCATCGACCCGGGGCCGAACAGCGCCCGGGCCTCCGGCAGGTCGAGCACGGCACGGATTTCCGCGGCGATTTCCCGTTGCTCGGCTTCGCTCAGTTCATGGCCGGGGCGGGCGAGATACTGGGCCGCCGCCCGGTCGCGCCGGTCTTCCGGCACGTCGGGAAGATACTGCAGCAGCCGGTGGATCAGGGCGCCGCGCCGGAACCGGTCCGCGCCCGCGTCGAACGGGCCGAAAACCGGCGGCTCGTCCTCCACCGGGCGCGACGGGGCCAGCGGCCGCGGCGGTATTGCTTCCGGCGGCGGCGGGGCGAGCAGAGCCGCCAGCATCGCCGGGTCGTGCGCCGGCCGGTCCACGGCGGTCCCGGCGGGTTGACGCGGCGGCTCGTCCGCCGGTGCAAGGCTGCCATAGCGCAGGACCGGTTCGTCCCATCGCTCATGCTCGACTTCGACCGTGCCTTCGAGCCGGCGCAGGCCGCGCTCGACCAGCGTGTGCCAGCAATCGTCGTCGATCTTTCTCGGCCCGCGGCTGCCGCAGACCAGCAGCGCGTCCTGCGCCCGGGTCATGGCGACGTAGAGCAGCCGGTTGTATTCCTCGCGCCGGGCTTCCTTGGCATCGTCTTTGAAACCCGCGGACCGGGCGTCTGCATCTGCATCCGACGGCGCGATCAGCGGCAGACCGTTGCCCGTCCCTTCAGCGCCGCCGCCGGGTTCCGCCGACCAGATCAGCTTGTCGGCGGTTCTCGGCACACGGGCCGTATCCGGCAGGATAACGATGGGCGCCTGTAGCCCCTTGGCGCCGTGCACGGTCAAGATGCGCACGGCGTCCGGCACGCTTTCCATGTCCCGCTTGGTCTCGACCTCGCGCCGGCGCAGCCATTGCAGGAATTCCTGCAGCGAGGGCGGATGATCCTGCTGGTAGGCCAGCGCAAGGTTGAGCAGTTCTTCCAGCGGCTCGATGGCATCGGGACCGAGCCGGCCCCAGAAGCGTTCACGCCCGGTCGGCGCCGCCGCCCCGGTCAGGATCGCCTTGAGCAGTTCGTAAGGCGGCGTGTAGTCGACGATCGCGAGCAGACCGGCAAGCGCGGCAGCGGCCGATCTCGACGCCGGATCGTCGGCCGCTTGCAGTCGCGACCACAGGCTGGCTTCGCCGCGGCCGTGGGCAAGTTCGAACAAGCGCTCCTCGCCGAAGCCGAACAGCGGGCCTTTCAGGATAGTCGCCAGGGTCAGGTCGTCGTCCGGGAGCAGCAGGAAATCGGCGACCGCCAGCACGTCCATGACCGCCAGCTGCTCGATCAGCACCATGCGGTCGGTGCCGGCGACCTCGACGCCGGCGTCCTTCAGCGCCCGGATCAGGGCTTCGACCAGCGCGTCGCGCCGGCGCACCAGGATCATGATATCGCCGGCCCGCGGCACGCGCTGCATCGGCGCGTCGCCGGAGCGGTCCCAGACGACGCCGGCCGACCCGTCCAGCCAGGTGCGCACCTGCCGGGCGATCCGGCTCGCCAGTTCTTCGGTCGGCGACGCGGTTTCGCTGTCGATCTCCGGCGGCGTCCACGGTTCGGGCGCAACCGGGTCCGCCGGGGCGATGACCGGCCACAGTTCGACCATGCCGCCCTGGCCCCGGCGCCAGGCGGTATGGCGGAGCGTCGCGCCGTCGGCGACAACACCGTCCCGCGCCGCGCCTTCGGCGAAGCTGCTGTCCACCGCGTCCAGCACCTGCTGGACCGAGCGGAAGGACACGTCGAGATCGACCGGCGACCAGTCTTCCTTCGCGTCCTGCACCTGTGTCCGGAAATTTTCCCGGACGCGGCCGAACACCACCGGGTCGGCGCCCTGGAAGCTGAAAATCGATTGCTTGATGTCGCCGACCGCGAACACGGTGCGCGGCGGCCCGGGCAGGCCGTCGTCGGCCGGGGCGCGCTCGACCCCTTTGCCGGCGAAGAACTCCTGCGCGATCGCCTCGACCAGGCGCCATTGCTGCGGGCTGGTATCCTGCGCCTCGTCGACCAGGATATGGTCGATGCCGCCGTCCAGCTTGTAGAGCACCCACTCAGTTGCCGCCTTGCGGGTCAGCAGGTCCTCGGCCTGCAGGATCAGGTCGTCGAAGTCCAGCACCGCACGCCCGCGCTTCTCCGCCTCGTATCCCTGATGGACGTCCGCGCCGAGCCGCGCCAGCGCCGCGCTGCGCGCGACGGTCCGCAGGCCTTTCTTGCGATCGTACAGGGCGGCGAGCCGTGCCGCCTCCCGGCCCATGATGTCGAGGATGTCCGGCATCCGCCCGACGACACCCTTCGTCGCCATCTGACTGCGGATCGTGTGCGTCGCGGTGAGAAACGCCCCGGCATACTCGTCGAGTCCGGCCGGCCGCGCCGCATCTTCGGCGGCCAGCCATCCGGCTATCTGCGCGGCCTTCCCGGCATCCGTCTTGCCGCCGCCTTCCAGCGCCTGCGCCGCGCGCGTGAGCCCGTCGCGGTCGAACTGCCCTTCGGCGCCGGCCTCGGCGTCAAGCGCCGATTCGGTAGCCCCGATTTCAAAGCCGGCATCCCTGTACAGCTGTGCGATGCCCGCCGAAACTGCCGCGTCGTCCCTCAGAAGATCGCGCAGCCGGCCGCGCTCGCGCAGGAATTCGCCAAGCAAAGCGGTGAGGTCGTCCGGCCCGCCGAGCGGGGTGAGCAACGCGAGTTCGTCGGCGAACGGCCCGCGGCCCGGTTCGGCATCGGCCAGCACCCGGTTGCGCACCCTGTCGAGCAATGCCCGCTGATCGCCCTCTTCGATGACCTGGAAGTGTGGCGGCACCCCGGCCTCGAGCGGAAAGCGTTTCAGCAGGGCCTGGCAGAAGGCGTGGATCGTCTGGATGCGCATCCCGCCCGGCACGTCGAGGCAAGTCGCGAACAGGGTGCGGGCGCGCGCCGTTTCGGCCTTGACCGGCGCCCTGCCGGTTATCTCCTTCAGGTCCCGGCGCAGCGCGGCGCTGTCCATCAACGCCCATTGGCCGAGCCGGGCCGCGATCCGGTGGGTCATCTCCGCAGCGGCCGCCTTGGTGAAGGTCAGGCACAGGATGCGCGCCGGGGCGGCGCCGTTCAGCAGCAGCCGCAGGACGCGCCGGGTCAGCACATAGGTCTTGCCGGTCCCCGCGCTGGCGCCGACCCAGGAAGAGACATCGGGTTTCGAAGCCCTGCCCTGGGCGCGTTCGGCGACCCGCTTGGGATCCTGCGCTAATTTCGGACGCCGCGCCGCGGTCACGAGTCCGCCTCCGCCAGCGCCCATTCCCGGATGCGCGCCAGATGTTCGTAATCGTTATAGGCCAGGGCCCAGGCGCTCGCGGGCCTTGCAGCATAGGCCCGGCCCGGATCGTCATAGGCCGCGACGAGGCGGGCCAGCCCGGCGTCCGCGGCCGCGATCAGGCCGGCCGCCGGTTTCTTGCCCGCATCGCGGATTTCCAGGGGCTTCCGGCCCCCGCTGAGTTGCCAGTAAGTCAGCGCCGCAACCTCGTCGACCGCTGG
>MPMX01000001.1 GCA_002238725.1 Rhodospirillaceae bacterium bin65 | reverse complement strand
CCGCCCCTGCTTGTTGCGCAGCACCATGGTCTGGCTGGCGGTGAAATTGCCGAAGCCCTTGTCGCGGTCGTAGGCGTCCTTGGCGATCTTGAGGCCGGCCTCCCCGGGCGAGGCGGCGCCCGCGGGCGGAGCCGCGACAAGGCCGGCGAGCACGGCAAGACAGACAGCGGAAAGCCGAAGCCTCGCGCAGCGGGAAGCAGGATCGGTCATCGTTCTTTCGTCCGGTCGATGGCCATCAACAGAGGCGGGAGAAGCAGGAAATCGGCGAGCAAAGCGAAAGCGATGGTAACGGATACCAGAATGCCGAGCGACCAGCTGATCTCAAAGCCCGAGGCGGCGAACGCCAGGAAGCCCAGGCACAGCACGGCCGTCGTTGTCCACAGCGCATGCCCGACCGTGCGGAAGGCGCTGCGCACGGCGTCTGGCGCGCCATGGCCTTCGCGGCGCGCTTTGAGGTATTTGGTGAGGAAGTGGATGGTATCGTCGACGACGATGCCGAAGGCGATGGCGGTCATCACCGAGCCGGCCAGGCCGACTCGGCCGACCAGATAGCCCCAGAGTCCGAAAGCCAGGGCGGCCGGAATGAAATTCGGCAACAGGCTGACCAGGCCGAGGCGAATGCTGCGGAAAACGAAGATCAGGATCAGCGAAATCAGCGCCATGGCAATAATGGTGCCGGTCAGCATACTTTCGATATTCCGCTGGGAAAGATGCGCGAAAACGATGGTGACGCCCGTCGCCTCGCCGGCAAGGCCCGGTGCGTTCTCACCGATCCAGGCCTGCGCGCGGGCATCGAGCGCCCGCTGTTGCGCGGATGTCAGGCTGCGCATGACAACGGTCATGCGCGTCGTCGATTTGGCAATGTCGATCCGGTTGTTCAGGTCCCTGCCGAACGGCAGCGACAGTTCGTAGAGCACCAGATACTGGGCCGAGAGATCCGGGTCGTCCGGGATCCGGTAGAACGCCGGATCGTCGCTGTGCATATTCTTGTTCAGGCGCTTCATGATGTCGGAGAACGCCTGAACGTGGCTGGCTTCGGGCTGCTTCCGGAACCATTCGGCGAAGGCATCGACCTTGCGCAGATAGGGCGGATCGGTAATGCCGCCCTCGCGCCCCGACTTGAGCGAGTATTCCAGCATTTCCATGCCGGTCAGGTTTGCGATCACGAAATCGGTATCCCGGCGGAACTGGTATCGCTCGCTGAGATAGCGCGTCCAGTTGTCGGTCAGCTCGATCCGGGGAATGCCGGTGACCAGGGCAACCGCCACGATTGCGGAGCACCAAAGCAGGATTGTCCTCTTGGCGACGACAAAGTTGCCGAAGCGCTCGAAGAAGGCAGGCCGGTCGCTGCGCGGCGCCCGCCCGCGCAACGGCAGGATCGACAGCAGCGCCGGCAGGAACGTCAACGAATAGACGAACGCGCACAGCACACCGAACGCCACGAGACTGCCGAGAATGCGGAACGGTGGCGAATCCGAACTGTTGAGGCTGAGGAATCCGATGGCGGTGGTGAGCGAAGTCAGGAATATCGGCCACGCATTGACACGGATCGCCTCGGTGATCGCCGCATTGCGGTCCAGGCCCCGGCCCATGGCCGACAGGGTCGCCGAGACGATGTGGACCGAATGCGCCACGGCGATGGTCGTGACGATGATCGGCACGCCGGAATTGGCGGGATTGAAAACCGTGCCGAGCCAGCCGGCGAAGCCCACCGTGGAGTTGACGACGAAGCCGAGCGCGGCAACGATAGCCACCGTTCCGATTACCGAGCGCAGCAGGACGGCCGCGGCCAGCACGATAATCAGGAAGACGATCGGCGCGAGGGTTTCGAGATCGTCCTTCGTTGCGTCGGCGAAGGCGCGGTTCAGGGGAACGTCGCCGGTGAGGTAGTAGTCGATATCGGGATGGCTGGCCCGGGCCTTGTCCAGTAGGCCCTCGAGATAGTCGGTTATTTCCACCACTGCGGCATCCGGATTTTCCGGCAGGGCAAAATTGATTGCCAGTCCGCCCACCTTGCCGTCGCGCGAGACCAGCCGGCCGGCGATCGCGGGGGCGGCCAACGCAATTTTCCGGAGTCGCGCCAGGTCGGCGTCTTCGAGCGCCGCTGCGTCGTCGACCAGCGGCTCGACGACAAGTTCGTCCTCCTGCCCTTCGCTGTGGGAGTAGTTGGTCAGCGAGTCGACGCGGGTGTTGTGGGGGGTCTCCCAGGCCGCATCGGTAAGTTCCTGGATCGCTCCCAGCGCCTCGCGGGTGAAGACCGTGCCGTTCCGGGGCGCGACCGCGATCAGCGCCGTATTGGATGCGCCATAGGTGTTCTCGAAGGCGTTGAACGCGGCAAGCTGCGGGTTATCGGCGTCGAACAGGCTGCGATAATCGTTGGTGACGCCGATAAACCCGGCGCCCGCCGTTATCGCAAGCATGACCAGTCCCGCGAGCCCGATGACCAGCCATCGGAAACGCAGAATGAAGGCGGCGTAACGGTTCAGCGACATCGGATTCCTTTGGCCTCACGGGTTCCCGCCTCCGCACATCCTGCGCGAGGAGCGGGCAAGGGTGCGGCAGCGGTAACGGACAGGGACACGGTCCGACTGGTGACGGCGTCGGCCGGTCCGGTAAAGCCGCCGCTCACCACTTGCCGGACCGTTCGGCGTGCGCGTGGTCGGGCAGCCGGTAACTCACGCCGGTTTCTTCATAGGCCGACGCCTCGAGAAGCGTTGAAAAATTTTGAGCCACCTCCTTTCGGAACTGCGACTTCAACTTCCGAATACGCTGGTCGATCCGGTACGCGAGCAATGGGAAAAGCAATCCATTCTTCCTTGGAAATTTCAATTCGTCGGCAAGCTCGTTGCCGACCAGCGCCCGTGAAATGGGGTAGATGACGTTCGTCACCAACTTTTTCCGCTCGACCGGATCGTCGATGTTCGCGACCAGCGGGGCGGAGTTAATCAATGCATTGGTCATGATGATCGCCTCTTGGGTCGGCGGAGGCTCGCAAACGGAACCGATCCGGTAAAGGCGCAAGGCATGGTCCTCGTCGGTGAAGAGGATGGATTCGGGAATGCCCATGAGATAGCCGGCGTAGCGCCAGACATCGTGGAAACTGGCCCGCTCCTCCGTGGTGTAACGAGCTCCCAACGCTTCGGAGTGTTTGACGGTGCGTGCTGCGAAACACCCGACCGCGTAGCCCAGGTGCGCTGCACTGATAGGGACGCCCCAGGCATCGTGTTCCCATTCCTCGGTCTCTCCCAGCAGCCGCCGAACCTGCGCATGCACGAATCGGATGCGAACCGACAGCTTCCAACCCTCGCCATACCGTTCCAGCCCCCCGGGAAAGAATATCTCCAACTGATGCCGGTTGTTCTGTTTGAGCCGCCAGACGCCATTGTCGAATATTCGGCCGGTTTGCGCGAAGGACTTGCTTATCAGCGTCGAAAAGCCGTCTATCAGAACACCCGTGACAAAGGCCGAAAGGACCAGGACCGAGTTTCTTTGAAAGGCGCGGACGCCCGGGCCGAAGGCGTCTCGATCGAGCCAGTCCGGGTCGGGCTGCGGTGCGTCGATGAAGAAGTCGCGCAACAATTGCGGCGCGTTCCGCAAACCATCGCGATCCTCCTCCATTCCGGCTTGAATGAACCGGTGGGCCAGGCCCTGAGGCAGGGGCGCCATCTCTTCCACCACCGCGTCCATGACCGGATCGCCGACAAGGGTGTGGGCGATGTAGTTGTCCGCAGCTTCCCGGTCGACGGCGCGGGCCCTGGCGTAGCCGTCGACATAGGCTGAGGGGATATTTTCCAATTCGATCACTCCGGCCTGAAAGCAGGTGCGGTTGGAGCGTCATCCTCCAGCCTCGGGCCCGGTTGCGCGACTTGCGTTGAAGCCTGCGAACTCAAACAATGCATCAACAGTAGAAAAGTTGAGTCCTTTCGCAGATTAAAACAAATCATACGACATCTTCTGCACGCTGTCAGTATCCGTTCCGGCTACGTTGTAATTGCAGTCGAACGGCAGCAGGTGCGCGCAGTCAAGCCGCCACCGGCGGCGCCACGCCGTCGATCTGGACGCGGTAACCGGACCGGACGCTGGGCAGGTAGTCGGAGACGGCGAAATGCTGGGCGCAGCGGTTGTCCCACATCGCGATCGAATGGGGCAGCCAGCGGAACCGGAAACTCCATTCCGGGCGGCTGCAATGGGCGCACAGGAAGCCCAGGACGGCATCGCTCTCCTGCTCGGGCAGTTCGACGATCCGCTTGGTGAAGGCGCCGTTGACGAACAACAGCGGCCGGCCGCTCTCGGGATGGCGCGCGACCACCGGATGGACGGCGTTCGGCGTGCCTTCGCCGAACACGTCGCGGCCGTCGTGCACGGCGGTCAGGCCGTCCAGATAGCCCTTCATCCGATCCGACAGCGCCTCGTAGGCCCGGTACATGCTGGCGAAGATGGTGTCGCCGCCGCCCTGGGGCGGAATGGTGTGGATGTAAAGGATGCTCGCCATCGGCGGCACCGGCGCGCAGGACTGGTCGGTGTGCCAGACGTCGCCGGAGACGCGCGCGGTGTTCTCGTCGGCATGGAACTTGCGCACCCGCGGGTCTTCGGTCGACCGGCTGGCCGTCTTGCCGCCGAAATGGAAGCCGATCGGGCCGAAATATTCGGCCAGCCGGATATGGTCGTCGAAGCCGATGCGCTGGTCGCGGAAGAACAATACCAGATGATCGGTAAAGGCGCGGCGCAGTTCCCCGGCCTCGGCGCCGGTCAGCGGCCGGGTCAGGTCGATATTGCCGATTTCGGCGCCGATATGCGGGCTGCACGGGGTCACGCTGAGGGTGTCGTACCCGGCGGCCGGTTGAAGGCTGTCCATCGGCGCGGTTCCCTGCCTTGAGTCAGCTGTCCCGGCACCTTAGCCGCCGGAATCCGATGTTGTCCACAAAACGCGGCGGATCTTCGTTTCAAATCGGTGCCGAATGGTGTGCTGGTTGACACGGGTGGGGTGCGCATAGGATTCTGGCGCGGGTCCATTTTCGACAGGGATTCTCGGATGCTTCAGCGCGGCCGGTTCGGCCGGAGCGAACTGCGGGCAGTAGGGCGGCGCCTGCGCCTGCACCGCGTGGCGAAAGGCTGGTCGCTGAAGCGGCTGTCGGACGTGTCGGGTATCAGCGTCGCGGCTATCCGCAAGGTCGAGCTGGGCGAATCCAATCCCGGCCTGCTCACCATCCTGGCCCTACTCGAAGCCCTGGACAAACCGGTCGACCGGCTGATCGGCGAGATCGTGGAGCGCGAACGAAGCATCCATCTGGTGCGCGCTGCAGACCTCGAACGGGCGGCGGCGGACGGGGCGGCGACCGTCCCGCTCTCGGCGGGCCTGGGCAAGGCGGCGATGGCGGGACGGCATGTCCGGCTGAAGGCCGGCGAGACCCTCGCGATGACCGACCGGCCGATGTTCGGCTATGTGCTCGACGGTACGGTCCGCGTTGCGCCGGCCGACGGCCCGGCGGAAAGCTGCGACGCGGGCGATGCCTTCCACCTGCTCTCGCAGGCGCACGGCGCGGTCCGGGGCGGATCGGCCGGCGCGCGGCTGGTCCTCGTCGATCAGGCAACACCGGCATGACGGGCGTCATGCGGCAGACCGGCCTTTACAAGCGGCGCCCGGAAAGGATCGAAACGGTTCGATGACGACAGACGCCCCGCAGAAGCGATACATCGTGGCCACCGATGTCGGCGGCACCTGCACCGACACCATCGTCGTCGCGCCCGGCGAGGCGTTCATCATGGGCAAGGCCCTGTCGACGCCGCCGAACTTCGCCGACGGCGTGCTCGATTCGATCGCCCGGGCAGCGGATCAGATGGGCCTGAGCGTCGAGGACCTGTTCGCGCAGACCTACCTGTTCATGCACGGCTCGACCGTGGTCGACAACACGCTGCTGACCCGCGGCGGCGCGCCGACCGGCCTGATCACGACCGCGGGCTTCGAGGATACCGTCTTCGTCACCCGCGGCGCCTACGGCCGCTGGGCCGGCCAGCCGGAAGACTGGATCAAGCACCCGGTGGCGAGCGACCGGCCGGCGCCGCTGATTCCCGAGGATGCGGTGTGCGGCGTGCCCGAGCGCGTCGATTACAAGGGCGCGGTGCTGCAGCCGCTGGACGAGGCGGAGACCGAACGGGCGGTCCGGCGCCTGGTCGGCGAGAAGAAGGTCGAGGCCATCGCCGTCGCCTTCCTGTGGTCCTTCTACAATGCGGAGAACGAGCAGAAGGCCCGTGACATCGTCAAACGGGTCGCGCCGGAGGCCTATGTCACCCTGTCGAGCGAGATCGCGCCGGTGCCGGGCGAATACGAACGCAGCTCCACCGCGGTCATCAATGCCTATGCCGGCGGCATCGCGAACCGCTATCTCACCGACCTGAAGACGCAGCTCGGTGAACGCGGCTACAGCGGGCCGGTGATGGTCATGCAGGGTTACGGCGGCTTGCTGCCGTCCCAGGAAGCCGCTGACCGCGCCGTCGGCATGATCGAATGCGGCCCGGCCGCCGGCGTGATCGGGGCCAAGGCGCTGGGCGACCTGATGGGCGACGCCGACGTGATCGCCGCCGACATGGGCGGCACGACCTTCAAGGTCGGCGTGATCCAGAACGGCGAGATCGAATATGCCCGCGAGCCGCTGGTCGACCGCTATCACTATGTCGCGCCCAAGATCGAGGTCGTGTCGATCGGCGCCGGCGGCGGCAGCATCGTCTCGCTCGACCCGCGCACGAACGTCCCGCGCGTCGGCCCGCAGAGCGCCGGCGCCGATCCGGGCCCGGTCTGCTACGGCCGCGGCGGCACGGCGGTGACGCTGACCGACGTGTTCACCCTGATCGGCTACATGGACCCGGACATCTTCCTCGGCGGCGCGATGACGCTGGACATCGAGGCGGCGCGCGCGGCTTTCAAGGCGCAGGTCGCCGACCGGCTCGGCATGCCGGTGGAAGAGGCCGCCTTCGGCATCTTCCGGGTCGCCTCGGCACAGGTGACCGACCTGATCCACGAGATCACGGTGGAGCGCGGCCTCGACCCGCGGGATTACGTGCTGCACGCCTTCGGCGGCTCCTGCCCGATCCTGGCGTCGAGCTTCGCCGCCGAACTGAATGTGAAGCGCATCGTCGTGCCCTACACCGCCGCGGTGAACTGCGCGCTCGGCCTGGTCTCGGCCGATATCGTCCACGAATATTCGGTCACGACCACCCTGCCGGGGGATACCGACCCGGCGACGATCAACGCGCTCTATGCGCCGATGATCGAAAAGGCGCGCGCGCAGCTCGCCGCCGAGGGCTTCGCCGAAGCCGACACCGCCCTCGATTGGTCCATCGACCTGCGCTATGCTCGCCAGGTGCATGAGGTGACCACGCCGGTATACGGCGTAACGCCGATGGACGGGGCGGCGCTCAAGGGGCTGATCGACGATTTCGAGGCGCTGTACGAACGCAAATACGGCAAGGGATCGGCTTATCGCGAGGCCGGGATCGAGATGACCCTGTTCCGGCTCAGCGCCAGCGGGAAACTGCAACGCCCGGATATCGAACCCCTGCCGCTCGAAGGGCCGGACGCCGGCCACGCCCTGACCGGCCGGCGCGAAATCTTCGTCGACGCCCGCAACGGGATGGCGCCGGCCGATGTCTACGATTTCACCAGAATCCGGCCCGGCAACGAAATCGCCGGGCCGGCCGTCATTCACACCCCGATCACGACCATCGTCGTGCAGGACGCCCAGCGCGCCCGCATGGACGAACTGCGCAATATCGTGATCGACTTCCGCTGAGGCGCCGCCATGGACCCGATCACCTTTTCCATCATCCGGCACCGGCTGTTCCGCATCGTCGACGAGGCGGTGATCACGCTCAAGCATGTCTCCGGCAGCGCGATCACCAACGAGGGCCACGACCTGATGGTCTCGCTCTATCGCGCCGACGGCTCCCTGCTCATGGGCGGGGTCGGCTTCCTGCACCATCTGACCAGCGCGGCCGAGGCGTGCAAGGCGATCATCCGGCGCTTCGAGGGCGATATCAACGAAGGCGATATCTTCCTGCTGAACGATCCCTACACGGCGGCGCTCCACACGTCGGACATCTACCTGGTCTCGCCGATCCATCACGAGGGCCGGCTGGTCGCCTGGAGCGCCTGCTTCGTCCATGTCTACGACATCGGCGCCATGAACCCGGGCGGATTCGCGCCGGATGCGCAGGACATCTACACAGAGGGCTTCAGCTCGCCGGGCATCCGACTGGTCGAGAAGGGCGCGCTCCGTCATGACGTGATGGACACGCTGCTCAACATGGTGCGCTCGCCGGAAATGGTCTCGCTCGACATGCGCTCCATGATCGCCTGCAACAATGTCGCCCGCGACCGCATGCTGAGCCTGATCGGCAAATACGGCTACGACACGGTCGATTCGGCCTGCCAGGAGCTGATCGACCAGTCCGAGGAACTGCTGCGCCAGCGGCTCGCCGAACTGCCGGACGGGCAGTGGCAGTCGCGCCAGTATCTCGAGGTCAAGGACGAGGTCTACGAGGTCTTCCTCACCATGACCAAGAAGGCCGACGAGCTGGTCTTCGATTTCACCGGCTCGTCGCCCCAGGCGGCCTATTCGGTGAACTGCACCAAATGGGCCTCGCTGGGCGGCCTGTTCGCGCCGCTGTTTCCCCTGCTGTGTTACGACATCACCTGGAACGAGGGTGTGATCCGGCCGATTACGATGATCGCGCCGGAAGGCACCATCGTGAACTGCACCCGGCCGGCGCCGGTCTCGGTCGCCACGGTCGGCGCGATCCAGTCGGTCAACAACGCCGCCTGCTCGACCATCGGCAAGATGCTCGAATCCAGCGGGAAATACCGCGAGGAGGCGACCGCGGTCTGGCATGCCAACCATTTCGCGATCTTCAAGTTCGGCCGCAACCAGCATGGCGGCGAGGCCATCGGCATCTTCACCGAAACCTTCGCCGGCTCGGGCGGCGCGCGCACCTTCGCCGACGGTATCGACGTCGGCGGCGAGATCCCGAACCCGATCTCGCGCATGGCCAATGTCGAGACGGTCGAGGCCGGTTTCCCGATCCGCTACCTGTTCCGCCGGCGCATGACCGATTCCGGCGGCCCCGGCAGATACCGCGGCGGCGCGGGCATGGAGTTCGCCGTGATGCCGCACGATTCGCCGGACGGCGGCATCAACTATGTCATCTCCGGCAAGGGCGCCGATTTCCCGATGAGCGACGGCCTGGCCGGCGGCTATCCCGGCGCGCCCAACCGCTATGTCTGGGTCCACAACAATGAGGCGGACGCCGACAGCAGGAATGTCGATCCGCGCTTCGCCCGGTCGCTGGACGACATGCCGGGCGAGCAGGAGACCGTGACCTGGGGCGTGTTCCCGCTGATGGGCGAGGATGCGCTCTATGTCGGCTGGAACGGCGGCGGCGGCTACGGCGATCCGCTGGAGCGCGATCCCGAGGCGGTGCTGGAGGACTGCCGGACCGGCGTGGTGAGCGCGCGATCCGCCCGCGATGTCTATGGCGTCGTCCTTGCCGAGGGCGGCGGGGCGGTCGATGCGGCGGCAACCGAAGCCGCGCGCCGGTCCATGTACAACGAACGGCTGTATCCGGAGGCGGCCGAATGAGCGACCCGGATCGCGTTGGGCCGGCCGGCGTCCTGGAATTGCGCGGCGCAAACCTGCATTGCGGCCGCTGCGGCCACGATCTCGGCCCGGCGGCGGCGGGCTGGAAGAAGCGGGCGCTGGTGCGCGAACGGCCGATGGACGGCGCCGGCGGTGCGCCCTACCGCAGCGGGTCGCATGTCCTGCTGCGTACCTTCCTGTGCCCCGGATGCGGCCGGCAGCTCGCGGCCGAGACGGCGATGAAGGACGCTCCCTTCCTCGACGACAGGGTGCACACGAGCCGGGCGGGCTAGAGCCCATGTTCACGGAGAGGCCGACCGCACCCGGACGCAGCGGCGACGACGCGCCGCACCGGACCGAGCCGAAATACGATGTCCAGCATGTCGGTCGCCGCCTGCGCGCGCTGCGCCTGGAGAAGGGCCTGACGGTCAACGGGCTGGCCGGGATCGCCCAGGTGCCGCCGAGCACGATCAGCAAGATGGAGAACGGCCGGCTGCAGCCCAGCCTGGTCCACGCCATCAACCTGGCGATGGCGCTGGGTGAGAATCTCGGCTTTCTGGTCGACCGCTACCGCGCCGATCCCGAGGATGCGGTGGTGGCGCGGCGGCACGGCCGGGCGAAGATCGACTATCCGGAAATGGGCATCACGCTGGAAGACCTGAACGGCAACTTCCATTCCGGCGTACTCGAGGCCCGGCTCGGCGAGCTGCGCCGCGGCGCGACTTCCGGCGCGGAGACGATGAGCCATGCCGGCGAGGAATTCTGCTACGTCCTCGACGGGGCGATCCGCTATACCATCGACGGCGAGGCCTTTACCCTGGAGACCGGCGATTCGCTGCATTTTCGCTCGGAACTGGCGCATCGCTGGGAGAACCGCCGCGACGGCGTGACGACCGTTGCCTGGGTTTTCTCCGACGGCCTGTCGTTCTGATCCGGCCGATCCGGCAGCCCGGCCTTCGGCGGCGAAACAGGGGAGGGGAAAGGCGCATGCACAGCATCGGCATCCGGCAGGAGATCGTCGACCGCGTGCTGGCCCGGCGCGGCCGGTTCCACCTGTTCGACAGCCTGGACCCGGCGGAGACCGCCCTGCTCGTGATCGACATGCAGGCGACCTTCGTCGAACCCGGCTCGCCCGCCGAGGTGCCGGCCTCCCGCGGCATCGTCGCACCGATCAATGCCCTGACCCGGGAGGCGCGCCGGCTCGGCGTCACTGTCATCTGGATCAACCACGCCAACGCCCATAACAGCCGGGCGAGCGACTGGGAGATGTTCTTCGACCATTTTGTCGCCGCCGACGTGCGCCGGCGCACCGTCGAGAGCCTGGCGCCGGACGGCGCGGGCCAGCAGGTCTGGCGCGAGCTCGACGTGGACAGCGACGATCTGAAGGTGATCAAGAACCGCTACAGCGCCCTGATCCCCGGTTCGTCGTCGCTGGAGCGGGTGCTGCGCAGCCACGGAATCCGCAACCTGCTGATCGCCGGCACCAAGACCAATGTGTGCTGCGAGGCGACCGGGCGCGACGCCATGATGATGGATTACCGCACGGTCATGGTCTCGGACTGCCTGGCCGCCCTCTCGGACGACGAACACCGGGCCTCGCTCGAAACCTTCATCCAGCAGTTCGGCGACGTGATGGCCTCAGCCGAAGTCCTCGCTGTGCTGCAGAACAGGGGCAATGTGTAGGGCGCGTCCGATTGAACCGGAACCGCGGACTCGGCGCGGAGATGCCCTTTCGAAAGGCGCAGGACGGACCCTTCGATACGCCCCTTCGGGGCTACTCAGGGCGAGGGAAATCGGTGGTATTTGCCTGGATTTGCCCTCATCCCGAGTAGGCGCGAAGCGCCGTATCGAGGGGCCTGCCCCGAGCTTGTCGAAGGGGATGCCTTGCCACCGGGCAAGCCGTTACGATTCTCGTTAAATCGGATACGCCTAGCTCTTGAAAAACGATTCCGCGCCGGACTTGTAGTTCTGCTTGGCGGCGATGGCGGCGCGGGCGCGGTCGATCTCAGCCTGGAGGCCGGCGATATAGTCGTTCAGTTCGCCGATGGACATCAGGTCCATGTCGGGTTTCCCGGCCGGGTGGGCGACGGGGTCGAGATCGTCGGTGTCCAAAGGTCGGCCCTCCCTGCGCCGTGGGCGATCCCTGCCGGTTCGCCTGTGCCCTGCTTTCCGGCGCCGGCGGCCCGTGTTCCGGTCCGGCTCCGGTCCCTGTCTGGACGCCGGCGCGTCGGTCGCCTATATCACGCCTCCGCCTGACCGCCAAAGTATTGCGCCGCGTTGACCTTGCACCGCGCTGCGGACGCATGGCGGTCGAACCACCCTGCCGCAGGAGGATTGCGATGAACCGGCCGATGATGCCGAAAGCGACGGCCGTGTGGCTGGTCGAAAACACGGCGCTGACCTTCCGCCAGATTGCTGAATTCTGCGAATTGCACGAACTGGAGGTGCAGGCCATTGCGGACGAGGATATCGTCATCGGCATGGCGGGAATCGACCCGATCCAGGCGGGGCAGCTGACCGAGGAGGAAATCGACCGCTGCCAGGCCGATCCCGAAGCCCGCCTGGTCCTCAAGGAAACCGACATCCCGATGCCGGTGCAGCGTTCGAAGGGCGCGCGCTACACCCCCATCGCCAAGCGCCAGGACAAGCCGGACGGCATCGCCTGGCTTCTGAAACACCATCCGGAACTCACCGACCCGCAAATTTCCAAACTGCTCGGCACGACCAAGAACACGATCAACGCCGTGCGCGACCGGTCGCACTGGAACAGCTCCAACATCCGGGCGCGCGATCCGATGGATCTCGGCCTGTGCAGCTATGCCGACTACAATGCCGCCGTCGAAATCGGACGCGCCAGGCTCCAGAAGGAAGGCGGCAAAACGAAACCGGCGCCGAAACCCGCGATCGACTTCGGCATTTCCTCGCTGGTCGGCAACCTTCCGGGCAGCGGCGAGGCCTGAGCCGGCGGCCTACGCGCCCTTCGCGTAACCTGCCGATTTCAGCGCCACAGTGATTTCGTCGAGGATCGCCGGATCGTCGATGGTCGCGGGCATCTTCCAGGCCTCGTCGTCGGCGATCTTCTGCATCGTGCCGCGCAGGATCTTGCCGGAGCGCGTCTTGGGCAGGCGCTGGACCACGACAGCCGTCTTGAACGCCGCGACCGGGCCGATGCGCTGGCGCACCATGCCGACGACCTCCCGGACGATCTCGCCCTCGTCGCGCGCCACGCCGGCGTTCAGAACGAGGAACCCGAACGGGATCTGGCCCTTCATGGCGTCCGCCACCCCGACGACGGCGCATTCCGCAACGTCCGGGTGGTCGGCCAGAACCTCCTCCATCCCGCCGGTCGAAAGCCGGTGGCCGGCGACGTTGATCACGTCGTCGGTCCGGGTCATCACGAAGACATAGCCGTCCTCGTCGATGAAGCCCGCGTCCCCGGTCTTGTAATGGCCGGGATAGTCTTCCAGGTAGGATTCCAGGAAGCGCGCCTCGGCGTTCCACAGGTTGGGCAGGCAGCTCGGCGGCAGCGGCAGTTTCGCCACCAGCGCGCCGACTTCGCCGGAGGCGACTTCCTGCTGGTTCTCGTCCAGCACGCGCATGTCCCAGCCCGGCATCGGCAGGGTCGGCGAACCGAGCTTGACCGGCAGCATTTCGATGCCCGCCGGGTTGGCGCAGATCGACCAGCCGGTCTCGGTCTGCCACCAGTGGTCGATCACCGGCACGTTGAGCTGCCGCGCCGCCCACTGGATCGTGTCCGGGTCGGCGCGCTCGCCGGCCAGGAACAGATAACGCATGCCGCTCAGATCGTAGTTGCCGAGCAGGTCGCCGTTCGGATCCTGCTGCTTGATCGCCCGGAACGCCGTCGGCGCCGTGAACAGCACCTTCACGTTGTGCTCCGAGATCACGCGCCAGAACACGCCGGCGTCCGGGGTGCCGACCGGCTTGCCTTCGAACAGGATGGTCGTGTTGCCGTGCAAGAGCGGGGCGTAGACGATGTAGGAATGGCCGACCACCCAGCCGACGTCCGAGGCCGCCCAATAGGCCTCTCCCGGCTCGACGCCGTAGATGTTCTTCATCGACCAGTGGAGAGCGACCATGTGCCCGCCATTGTCCCGGATCACGCCCTTGGGCTGTCCGGTCGTGCCCGAGGTGTAGAGGATGTAGAGCGGATCGGTCGCGGCGACCGGCACGCAATCGGCCGGCGCGGCGCCGGCGACCGCCTCTTCCCAGTCCTCGTCGCGGCCGGAAACCAGGCTCGCCGTCACCTGTTCGCGCTGGTAGACGATGCAGAAGTCCGGCTTGTGGCTGGACAGTTCGATCGCCTCGTCGAGCAGCGGCTTGTAGGCCACGACCCGGCCGGGCTCGAGGCCGCAGGACGCCGAGACGATCGCTTTCGGCGTGGCGTCGTCGATCCGCACCGCCAGTTCGTTGGCCGCGAACCCGCCGAACACGACGGAATGGATCGCGCCCAGCCTTGCGATGGCGAGCATGGCGATCGCCGCTTCCGGGATCATCGGCATGTAGACGATGACCCGGTCGCCCTTGCCGATGCCGCGCGCTTTCAGGACTCCGGCGAAGGCCGCCACGGCGTCGCGCAATTCGCGGTAGGTGTATTTCCGCTGCGTTCCGGTGATCGGGCTGTCGTAGATCAGGGCGAGCTGATCGGCCCGGCCGCCTTCGACATGGCGGTCCACGGCATTGTAGCAGGTGTTGCATTCCGCCCCGGCGAACCAGCGGTAGAAGGGCGGATTGCTGCTGTCGAGCACCCGGTCCCAGCGCTTGTGCCAATGCAGGCCGGCAGCGGCCTCGCCCCAGAATCCCTCGGGGTCTTCCAGAGAGCGCTTGTGAATGTCGGCGTAGGACTGGGTCATGAAGGGCCTCGCGCTATGTCCCGGAGCAAACCTGGGCCGCCGAGCCTATCGCGCCCGCACTTCGGCGCAATCGCGCCCGATGCCGCGCGTCCGAAATTGCCGCGCGTTTGAATTTGCCGTTCCGGGCGCTTAAACAATCCTTGAATTTCGCCCAGCGGACCGTGAGCCATGCCGAACATCTACGAACAACACCTGGACAGGAACCCGGCCAACTATGCGCCCCTGTCGCCGATCCCTCTGCTCGAACGCGCGGCGTCGGTCTTTCCCGATCATCCGTCGGTGGTGCACGGCGCGCGGCGCTACACCTGGTCCGAAACCTGGGTCCGGGCGCGCCGGCTGGGTTCGGCGCTCGCGCAGCGCGGCATCGGCAAGGGCGATACCGTGGCGGCGATGCTGCCGAACATCCCGGAGATGTTCGAATGCCATTTCGGCATTCCCATGACCGGCGGCGTTTTCAACGCGCTGAACACCCGGCTGGATGCCGCGACGATCGCTTTCATCCTGAACCACGGCGAAGCGAAAATCCTCATAACCGACCGGGAGTACGCCCCGACCGTGGAGAGCGCGCTGGAGCAGATCGGGCGCTCGATTACCGTGATCGATGTCGACGATCCGGAGTATGGCGGCGATGGGAAACTTCTGGGCGAGACGACCTATGAAGCGCTGATCGCCGGCGGCGATCCGGGCTACGAGGGCCGGGAGCCGGACGACGAGTGGGACGCCATCTCGCTCAACTACACCAGCGGCACGACCGGCAATCCGAAGGGCGTCGTCTATTCCCATCGCGGCGCCTATATCGGCGCCATCGGCAACCCGATGACCTGGTCGATGCCGCAGCACCCGGTCTATCTGTGGACATTGCCGATGTTCCACTGCAACGGCTGGACCTTCCCCTGGGCGCTGCCGGCGGTGGCGGGCACCAGCGTCTGCCTGCGCAACGTCGGCGCCGCCGCCATCTACGCTGCCATCGCCGAAGAAGGCGTCACCCATTTCTGCGGCGCGCCGGTCGTGCTCAACCTGGTCGTCAACGCGGAGGAGGACGAGCGCCGGCCGCTCGGCCGGACGGTCGAGATCATGACCGCCGCTGCGCCGCCGCCGCCGGCGGTGCTGGAGCGGATCGAAGCCATGGGCTTCCGCGTCACCCACGTCTACGGACTGACCGAGGTCTACGGCCCGGCGACCGTGTGCGCCTGGCACCCGGAATGGGACGCGCTGGAGCCGTTGGAGCGCGCCCGGATCAAGTCACGCCAGGGCGTCCGCCTTCCCGTCGAGGAGGGGCTGATGGTGGCCGATCCGGAGACGATGGCGCCGGTGCCGATGGACGGGCAGACGATGGGCGAGGTCTTCCTGCGCGGCAATCTGGTGATGAAGGGCTATCTCAAGAACGCGGCCGCTACCGACGAGGCCTTCCGCGGCGGCTGGTTCCATTCCGGCGACCTCGGCGTCTGGCACCCGGACGGCTATATCGAGCTGCGCGATCGCTCGAAGGACATCATCATCTCCGGCGGCGAGAACATCTCGACCATCGAGGTCGAAGGCGTGATCTTCGGCCATCCCAAGGTTCTGGAAGCCGCGGTGGTCGCGCGCCCGGACGAGAAATGGGGCGAGACGCCCTGCGCCTTCGTCACCCTCAAGCCGGGCGAGAGCGCGACGGAGGCCGAGATCATCGGCTATTGCCGGGACAATCTCGCCCACTTCAAGGCGCCGAGGACCGTCGTCTTCACCGACCTGCCGAAGACTTCGACCGGCAAGGTGCAGAAGTTCAAGCTGCGCGACCGGGCGACGGACCTGTAGGCAAGCGCGACGCCCTTCCAATGACCGCGCCGGGCCCGTCCATCCCCGATTTCTGCGCCGGGTCGGCGACGCAGATCGCGTTTCGGGGCGGGACGGTCGGGATCGCCGAGCTCGCCCGGCAGGCCGAAGACGCTGCCCGGGCGCTCTCCCGCCTCGGCGTCGGCCGGGGCGACCGGATCGCGCTCTGGCTGCCGAACTGCCCGGAATGGTTCACCCTGTTCGTCGCCGCCGCCCGGATCGGCGCCATCGCGGTCATGGTCAACACGCGCTACCGCAGCGCCGAAGTCGCCGACATCGTCGGCCGGTCCGGCGCGAAGGCGCTGTTCCTGTGGCCGGACTTCCGCGGCATCGACTTTCCGGCAATCCTCGACGGGATCGATCCGGGCGATTGCGACTCCCTGAAGGCGCTGATCTCGGTGTTTCCGGCCGGCGGCGACGGCCCGGCCGCGCGCCTCGGCGCCGTTCCGGCCCTGCGGTTCGACGAATTTCTCGGCCTGGCCGAAGCCGCGCCGGATGCGACCCGGCTAGCGGCTGACGGTTTGCCGGAGGCCGGAGTCGCCATCTTCACGACCTCCGGCACCACCGACAAGCCGAAGTTCGTGCTGCACAGCCAGCAGAGCGTGACGCGCCACGCGCGCGACGTCATCCGGGCCTTCGGCATGACGGAAGATGCTTCGCCGCTGCTCCAGACGCTGCCGCTGTGCGGGGTTTTCGGCTTCTGCTTCGCCATGGCGGCCATCGCCGCCGGCCGGCCGATGCTGCTGGAAGAGAGATTTTCGGCGCAATCCAGCTTCGAGGCGATTCGCAACCGGCGCATGACCCATCTGATCGCGACCGACGACATGCTGCACGCCATGCTCGATCAGGATACGGACCGGACGGGGTTGCGGAGCCTGCGGATGGCCGGCTTCGCCGCCTTCAACGGCGATCCCGGCGCGCTGATGGACCGCTGCGAGCTTCACGGCGTGCCGCTGGTCGGCCTCTACGGCATGAGCGAAGTGATGGCCCTGTTCGCCGCTCAGCCGCCCGACGCGCCGCGCGAACAACGGATCAAGGCGGCGGGCAGGCCGGTGTGCCCGGAGACCGTCGTCCGGGTTCGCAATCCGGCGTCCGGCGCCCTTCTGGGCATCGGCGAGACCGGCGCCCTGGAAATCCGCACGCCGAACCGGATGCTCGGCTATTTCGGCAATCCGAAGGCGACGGCGGAGGCGATCGACGGCGACGGTTTCCTGCGCACCGGCGACGCCGGTTATCTCGACGATGCCGGTTTCGTTTTCCTCGCGCGCATGGGCGATGCGCTGCGGCTGGGCGGGTTTCTGGTTGCGCCCGAAGAGATCATGGCCCGGATCGACGAACTGCCGGAGGTCGCCGCGTCGCAGGTCGTCGGCGTGACGCTCGGCGGCAAACCCCGCTGCGCCGCCTTCGTCATTCCTGAAGCGGGCGCGACGGTTGCCGAACCTGCGGTGATCGATCACTGCCGGGCCGGGCTCGCCGGCTACAAGGCGCCGGTCGCGGTCTGGGAGATCGGGGAATTCCCGACGACCCCGAGCCCCAACGGCACGAAGGTCCAACGGCGCAAGCTTCAGGACCTGGCCCGGCAGCGGCTGAATTCAATGGCGGGCGCCGGCGCGCCGGCCGCTGCGCCTCGATAGGCGCGCTTCGTCATATCGGCCGGAACGGTCTGCAAACCCCCGGCCGCACCGGCGTCAAAAACCCGCTCGACCCAATTTTCCCGGATTTTGCCGTATCGGCAATTTGCGCGCCGCGACCGCGCGGTCAGCAGGGTTTCCGCGATCCAACCCGCTCTCCATGGCTATACCTCGCTTCGGCACATCTGCCGTTGGCGAAGCGCCAGACCCCCCGTCCATGCATCTTGCCGTGAAGCAGGGATCCCATCCATTCGTGGGTCTTGCCATACCGCGTCGCCCTTAGCGTTCCCCGTCCGACGCCAACACCCTGGGAACAGGCTCCGCCCCAGCTCACGGTCTGGTTGCGAAAAAAGTGGTTGTCCCACACATAGCAGCCACGCCGGTTGGCGGTCTCCTTCCAGCACTTTGCGCCCTCGGCCATCCCGGTGCATTTCGGCGACAGTCTCGCCGCCGAACCGGTGCCCTGCCGGGTCGGCTCCCGCCCCGCCGCGGCGACCATGAACCGCCCGTGCACGAATGCGGTGCCGCCGCCCGCCGTTGCGATGCGCAGCCAGTCGCCGGCCCATCGGGGCGATGTCCGCCCCGCGCTCCGGCTCGCCGCCCTCCTCGACGACCGTCGCCGTCACCGTGCAGGCGAAGCCGGTGAAGTCGTCGATCCGGGCCGAGCCGTGCACGTCGCACTTGCTCGTCTGGCGCCGGAAATGCGCGACGCAGATCCCGGCCTGCTGCCGGAATATCGGCAGGCAGCCCGGATACTTCCGGTCCAGGGTGTTGCTGACGAAGCTCGTGTTCTGTCGGCACAGGGCGATCTTGTTTTTGATCGCCTGGCGGCAGGCTTCGCGGTTATCCGAAACGTCGGTGTAGTAGACACCGCCGATATCGCCGAATTTGGGCTTCAACTCCTTGGCGGAGACTATCCCCGGAACCAGAACGGCCGCAACCAGCGCCGCGCAAACTCGAAGCATCGTACCCTCCCGCGGTAATCGGCTTGTATGTCCCTGCCGCCGCAACTCTGCCGCCGCAACCCTGGCGGCCCCGGCCGCGGCGCGGCAACGGGCGGGGCGACCGCGGGGAACCGGCCGGGCAACAAATCAGCGCCGTCAGGCGCTGCTTAACATGGCGATTTCATCCTTGATGCGGAGCTTTTGCTTTTTCAGTTCCGCGATCTGCAGTTCGTTTGGAAGGGGACGGGATTCTTCGTCCGCAATGGACTGCTCGAGAGAATGATGACGGGCTTTCAATGCTTCGATCCGGGGATCGACGGACATGGGCACCTCCACGTGACAACCGTTTAACGTCGGCAACCGATTCCTAACAGACGCAGCCGCAGCGATCCAGCGGTTCGGCCAGCGGTTCGGCCAGCGGTTCGGCCATCGGTTCGGCCAACGGCTCGGTCGATGGCTCCGCTACCGGCCGGCATGGCTGCCGCAGGCCGCTGCTGCGATCGTGTCCAATGCGGCACCGGTCTGCGCGCCGGCTCCCGATCCGAGAACCGAGAGGTAGATTTCCATATTGTTGCGCACCGCCGTGCTGTCCAGCGCCGCCGCGCCGGGTTCGCCCGATCCGAGCGAATCGGCGAGCGCGGCCAGCCTCAGCTGTTCGATATGCTCGGCGTCGATCTCTATCTTCTGGACCCGGGCGCGCAAGGCCGATTGCAGATCGCCGGGCGCGCGGCCGTCCACCGCCGTCTTCAGACGCCGGCGCACCGCGCGCAACGGCCGGACGACCTCCTGGTGCCAGTCGGCGACCGCGCCGCGCACGGCCTCGATCCGTGTCCGGTCGAGCCGCACGCCGTTGCAGCCGGCCCAGGCGCAGAACAGCAGGATATTCACGTCCGCCCCATGCGCCTCCTGAAGCGCGATACAGGCGTCGGCGACGCCGTCCCGGCCATAGGTGGACAGGGAAAAATCCCAGAACGGATGATCGGGGAAATGCATGCTCCGGCCTGCCGTATCGCCGCTTTCGTTCGCTTCACAAGCGAGCCGGAAAAGGGTAGTCTGTTTGCCGGAGAGAGGCCATGGCTGACGACCCGAATTCCGGCGGCGCAGGCGCCGGGGAACAGGCGGCGATCCGGCGCAAGCTGGAGGAGTTGCGCGTCGAACACCGCGATCTGGACGATCTGATTGCCAGGGTGAACGAGGAAGCGCCCTTCGATCAGCTCCGCATGCAGCGCCTCAAGAAGCGGAAGCTCGCCCTGCGCGACCAGATCAACCGGCTGGAAAGCGAACTGCTGCCAGACATTATTGCGTGAGGGCGTGGTGAAGCGTTGAAAGCGGCTCACCGCCCCGCACAATCACGAATCGGCGCCGCTGCGCGACCAGTCCTCCCATTCCAGGCCGTCGACCCGCTCGAACTCCCGGCTGTTTGCCGTGACCAGCACAAGCGCGCGGCCGCGGGCCTGTCCGGCGATCAACAGGTCGTACGGCCCGATCGGATGACCCGTCGCTTCGAGCTCGGCGCGGATCGCGCCGGCCACGCGCGCGTCGCCGGCGTCGAACGGAACAATCTCGAACGCCATACGGTCAAGCAGGTCGAGATTCCGGCGTGCTTGCCGGCTCTTGCAGGCGCCGTAATAGAGTTCGTATGCCACCGGCGCCGGCAGTCCGATATCCGCCGGAGCGTGACGGCGCAGGCGGGCGGCGAGCGGCGGCGAGGTGTCGTTGAGCAGCGCGATGCAGGCGTTGGTGTCGAGGAGGTAGCGCATCATTCGAGCGGGCCGTCGAGCCCGGGACGATGCGGCAACTCGGGCTGGCTGCGACCATCGGCGAAGAAGTCGGATGAGAATTCGCCGGCAATGGCGTCCAGCCATGCCCAGTCCGCTTCGACGGGCTCCAAGACAACAGCTGCGCCCTGCCTGCGGATGCGCACTTCCGCGCCCGGCATCCGGAACCGTTTCGGCAACCGCACCGCCTGCGAGCGGCCGGACCAGAAGAGTTTCGCCGTTTCGGACACTGGAAGGCCTCCTATAATATATCTCAATGATATATACTATATGTTTCGGAGAACGGTCCAGCGCCAGTCCGGGACCTGTCCCGCAGTGGACGGGCCCTCCTCGGCAGTTCGTGGCTATGTCCCGACCCATCGCGCCGTGCGCAATTCACGATACCGCGCACCAGCAAAGTCGAACATCCTGCGGCCCGCTCATATCTCCGGGTAGAGTCGCAGGAAGAGCGCTTCCAGCGCATTGACCGGAAAGCGCAATGAGACGGGTCCCTTCGGCGTTGCCGATGCGAGCAGGCCTGCGTCGACGACATCGCCGAGGACGCGCCGAGCAGTGCGCTCGGGCAATCCCGTGATCCGGGATGCTTCGCCGCGCTCGATCTGGCCGCGGATCAATGCTTCGCGCAGCAATTGCGCGGCTTCGGGTTTCAGCCCTTCGCTACGCTCGACGTGGCGCGCCAGGCGGGCTTCCAGATTGTCGAGATCGAAGAGGTCCGCCATGAAGGTCACCTGGTCGAGGCATACCCTCAGGAACCAGAGCGTGAAGTCGGCAAGCGCCTGCCGGGAGAGGTTGCCGCGCCCGTCCCTGTCGCCCTGACGCGGCGTATCGGCGCGATCCATCCATGCCTTGTAGTCCCGGCGGCTCTCAAGCCCCCGGGCAAGGCCGCGCGACAACGACCAGAGGCCATGGGCGCCGATGCCGGCGCTCAACGCCATGGCGTGGCTCATGAGACGGCTCACCCTGCCGTTCCCGTCCGGGAATGGGTGGATGTAGTTCAACCGGTGATGGGCCGCCGCCATTGCCAGGATGCGCGTCGCGGGGCCCATCTCCTCAAAGCGATAGCGTCGCTCGAAATGCGCCATGAACGGGTCTATCGCGCGGCTCGACGGCGGGATATGGCGGCCGACGGCGGCATCGTGTTCGGGCGCCGAGCGCCACGCTCCCGGCGTCATGAGGCATTCGGCATGCGCGGACTTGACGATCAACATTGCCTCCGGCGCGCCGCTGTAGAACTCGGCGTGCAGCCAGCGGATGAAGTTGCGGGACGCCGGCTCGGGCAGCCGGTCCTCAGCGGCCAGGCGATCGATCTTCTCCTGCAGACGGACATGGGCGGCGGCCTCGATCTGCAGGTTGCGTCGCCCCTCGTCCTCATCGAGATCGCCGGCGAGCGCGCGTTCGATGTCCCGGGGCCGGGTGCTGTGGCCCTCGATGAGATTGCTGTAGTAGCAGTTCATCAGGCGCACGAGAGCAGCGAGGTTCGAAACCGTCGCCGGATGCAGCCGGGCGCCCAGGACGGCGCTCGCCGAAGAGAGCGTTGCGACCACCGCAATGGCCGATTTTGAACAGTTGAAAATACAATAAATTCAATATGTTGACCAAATTTCATCGATCGATTGGCCGATTACTTGGCCGAACCTGTCGGATCGTGCGCCCGCTGCCGGGACAGGCTTCGGACCTGCATGGGGCCTCCTTCAAGCTGCTTGTCCGGCGCTGGCAGCTTCGGAACCCCCACTCTCACATCGAAGGCCATCGTTTCACGTCTATCCGAACGCAGTCATTCGGAAAGAGCCCGATACCGGCGCGGCCGGCCATGATCGGTTGCCCCCGTCCCGTCCCAGACTATAATCCGCCGCTTCCTGCACGACGGATCGCCACGAGACCATGGATAGCAGCGCGCCGCCGGTGGCCATCGTCATGGGCAGCCAGTCCGACTGGGAGACCATGAAAGAAGCCCGGGACGTTCTGGCCGAACTCGGCGTCGAGACGGAGACCCGGATCGTCTCCGCCCACCGGACGCCCGACCGGCTCTATGCGTTTGCGAAGAGCGCCAGGGACGCCGGCTTCAAGGTCATTATCGCCGGTGCCGGCGGGGCGGCCCATCTGCCGGGCATGATTGCGTCCCTGACCACGCTGCCCGTGCTCGGTGTACCCGTATCTTCGGCCGCCCTGTCCGGAATCGATTCCCTGCATTCGATCGTCCAGATGCCGGGCGGCGTGCCGGTCGGGACCCTCGCCATCGGCAAGGCCGGGGCGAAGAACGCCGGTCTGCTGGCCGCTTCCATCCTCGCGCTCGGCGACGAACGCATCGATGCGGCGCTGACAGCGTGGCGGCAGGCGCAGACGGACGCCGTCGCCGAAACGCCGGATTGACGGCGATGGCCCCCTCCGGGGCGCCGGTGCCGCCGGGCAGCGTTATCGGCATCCTCGGCGGCGGACAGCTCGGCCGGATGATCGCGCTGGCCGCAGCGCCGCTCGGCTATCGCTGCGCGGTGCTTACGCCGGAAGCGGACAGCCCGGCCTCGCAGGTCGCCTGGCGAACCGTCGTCGCGCCCTACGACGATGCCGAAGCGCTCGCCCGGTTCGCCGACCTGTCCGACGTTGTCACGCTGGAGTTCGAGAATGTGCCCGCGGCCACGGTCGCAGCTTTGGCGGCGCGTGTGCGGACCGCGCCCCGGGATCGCGTCCTCGCTGTGACCCAGGACAGGCTGAAGGAAAAGATTTTTGCGCAGGAGGCGGAACTGGAGACCGTCGCCTTCGCCGCCGTCGATAGTGGCGACCTCTCCGCCATGACGGACACCGTCGGCTTCCCGGCCATCCTGAAAACCCGGCGGCTGGGGTATGACGGGAAAGGGCAACGCCGGGTCGCGAACCTGGAAGAGGCGCGGCAGGCCTGCCGGGCGCTGGGCGGTTCGCTGATCGCCGAAGCGGTGTGCCCGTTCGACAAGGAATTGTCCGCGATCGTCGCCCGGTCCGAGGGCGGGGATGTCCGGTCGTTCGACGCTGTCGAAAACGAGCATGAGAACCACATTCTGCGCACGACCATGGCGCCGGCCCGGGTCCCCGATGCCGTGCGGCGGGAGGCCGAGGCAGCGGCCTGCCGCCTCGCCGAACGCCTGTCGCTGGTCGGCCTGCTCGCCGTCGAGTTCTTCTGGTCGCCGCAGGACGGGCTGCTGGTCAACGAAATGGCGCCGCGGCCGCACAATTCCGGCCACTGGACGATCGAAGCCTGCCGCACAGGCCAGTTCGAGCAGTTGGTGCGGGCGATCTGCGGTCTGCCGCTGGGCGATCCCGGCCGCCGTTTCGATGCTGTGATGACCAACCTGCTGGGCGCCGAAGCCGACGATTGGGCGGGGTTGACCGCCGATCCGGCTGTGCACATGCACCTGTACGGCAAGGCCGAGGCCCGGGCCGGGCGCAAGATGGGACACGTCACCCGCCTGCTGCCGCTCGGCGCCCACGGGGCGGACAGCCGGAACTGACGGGTCTGCGCCGGAACGATGCGACCTATAGGCCGGACCCTCGGGAATCTCTTGTAGCCGGTCGGGGAGGCCGTTACTTGGAAGCGCTTGCAGACGAGACGTGGAGGAGTGTCCGTCCTGCGTTCCAACATGGGCGACCCATGGAAATGGGTCCCGAAAATTCAAACCGGAGGAAATCGATGAAGTTCAAAGCAACCCTACTCGCCGCGGCCATTGTGGCCATTGCAGCGCCGGCGCAGGCCGAATCGGTCAATATCGGCGTGCCGAACTGGGTCGGCGCCAAGGCGATCGCCAACCTGATCAAGGTCGTCGTCGAGACCAAGATGGGCGGCACGACCGACATGGTGCCCGGCACCAACGCCAGCATCTTTGCCGGCATGGACCGCGGCAAGGGCGAAATCGACGTCCATCCGGATGTCTGGTTGCCGAACCAGGAAACCTTCACCAACGAGTACGTGAAGAAGAAGAAGACGGTCGTCCTGAGCAAGAACCCCTATGTCGGCCGCCAGGGCTTCTGCGTTTCCAAGGAATTCTCGAAGAAGCACAAGGTGACCTCGGTCTTCGACCTGACCCGTCCGGAAGTTGCCAAGGCGATGGACAGCGACGGCAACGGCAAGGGCGAGATCTGGATCGGCGCGCCGGGCTGGGCCTCGGCCAACGTCAACGAGATCAAGGTGCGCGACTACGGCCTGATGGCGTTCATGGAGCCGATCCGCGCCGAGCAGAGCGTGATGACGGCGCGCGTCGGCGACAGCATCAAGAAGAAGCAGGGCTATGCCTTCTACTGCTATTCGCCCCACGCCATCTGGAACATGTTCGATATCGTGCGGCTGAATGAGCCGAAATTCGATCCGAAAAAATACATCATGGTCCAGCCGAAGCAGAGCGCGGACTGGAAGAAGAAGTCCAAGGTGATGACCGAGGACGCGCTGAAGGCGGTCCAGGTCGCCTATTCGAAATCGCTCGAGAAGCGCTCCCCGACCATCGCCGCCTTCCTGCGCAACATGAAGCTGGATTCCGATACGGTGAGCAATCTGGTCTTCCAGATCGCCGCCAAGCGGCGCGACCCTGCAGAAGTGGCCAAGGAATGGGTCGCAAAGAACGGCAAGCGTGTAGACGGCTGGCTCGGCCTGTAGGCCGGCGCATCCGGTTTCTGCACCAGGAAGCAAGTACAGCCATCGGGGCTCCGGCCCCGGTGGCGCTTGCCTGAGAGCGATCGCCAGCCCATGAGCGCCGCTGCAATTGCCAGTGCCGCAACCGGGTTGAACCCGATGGACGTCGCCATCGAAATCGAGGGCGTCTGGAAGATATTCGGCGCCCGGGCCCGGGAAGCGCTCGACGCCGTCCGGGCCGACGATGTCTCCAAAGCCGATGTCCTGGAACGGTTCGACTGCGTCGTCGGCGTAGCCGATGTCAGCCTTTCGATCCGGCGCGGCGAAATCTTCTGCGTCATGGGCCTGTCCGGCAGCGGCAAGTCCACCCTGGTCCGGCACATCAACCGGCTGCTGGAGCCGACGGCGGGCCGTGTCCTGGTCAACGGCGAAGACATCCTGTCGTTGCAGGACGAGGCGCTCCGGCGCTATCGCAACGAACATATCGGAATGGTGTTCCAGAACTTCGCGCTGATGCCCCACCGCTCGGTTCTGGACAATATCTCCCTGCCGCTGGAAATCCGCGGCGTGAGCAAGAACGAGCGCACCGAAGTGGCCCAGCGCGCGATCCGGATGGTCGAACTCGGCGGCTGGGGCCACAAGTTCGCGCACGAACTGTCCGGCGGTATGCAGCAGCGCGTCGGCCTCGCAAGGGCGCTCGCCGCCGACCCGGAAATTCTCCTGATGGACGAGCCGTTCAGCGCGCTCGATCCGCTGATCCGCCGGCAGTTGCAGGACGAGTTCATCAAGCTCGCCGGCATCATGAACAAGACGACCGTCTTCATCACCCACGATCTCGACGAGGCGGTCCGCATCGGCGACCGGATCGCGATCATGCGCGATGGCCGCGTCGTCCAGACCGGCCGGCCGGAAGAGATCGTCATGCATCCGGAAGACGACTATGTCGCCGATTTCGTCGCCGGCATTTCGCGCCTGAAGGTCGTACGCGCCCATGCCGTGATGACGCCGCTCGAAGAGCACGAGGCGAAATACGGGCCGATCCCGGCCGACGCGCGGCGCTTCCGGCACGATGAAAACCTGAGCGTCCTGATCGAGGCCGCGATCGAGGACGATGCGCCGGTCCTGGTCACCGGCGAAAGCGGGCAGGATATCGGCGCGATCACGCGCGCCGACCTGCTGCGCGCCGTGGTGGAAGGGACGGAAACGTCATGACCGCCGGGCTCGAGTCAGCCCTTCCGGCCGGCGACCGGACGGACCAGATCGGCCCGCTCGTCGACGAATTCACCGGAACCGACGGCGTCTACTACCGCGAAACCTTCGAGCGGATCGGCGGCTCTTCCAAATTCGTCTGGATTTTCCATCCCTGGGCCGCGTTGCTGGGTCCGGTCTGGTACGGCGCGCGCGGCCTGTGGAGCGCGGCCCTGCCGTTCCTGCTGGTCGAGACCTTCGCCTACATCCAGATGGCGCGCGGCCTGTTCGGCAACCTGGCGACCGACGCCTACGCCCGGGTTGCCCAGATCGAGGCCACAATAGCTTTCCGCAAGAAACAGCTCGAAGCGGCGCGCGCCGCCAACGCCGACAATGTGGAGGTGTTCGAGCGCACGGTGAGGTCGCTCGAAGCCGCCATCGACGGCATCCGGCAGGAAGCGCTGGAGATCGAACAGGGGGCGATCTGGGTTGTCCTTTCCGGCGTTGCGATGCTTGTGCTGTTCAAGGCGGCCGAGGGATTCTGGGCGAACCGGGCGCTGGAGAAGCGCTTTTCCGAATGGCTTTCGAACCGGAAAGTGGCCAGCGGCGTCACGCTGCGCCGCACGCTCCTCAGCATTGTCTTCTGCCTTGTTATCGTGGCGGCCTCAATCCTGCACTATGCCTTCCCCGGCGAGTTCAAGATCCTCGCCGGCTTCCCGACCGACGACATCTTCCACAGCGAATCGAGCGAGGCGGTAAAGGCTTTTTTCGAGGCGGTCACGACCGGCGGCAGCGCCTTCTTCGGCTCCATCGCCTTCGGCATCCGGGTGATCCTGGATTTCCTCGAAGTCGTGTTCGTGGAGACGCCCTGGCTCGTCGTGGCCAGCTTCATCATCCTGCTGACCGGCCTTTCGGCCGGCCTGCGCGCTGCGGTCTGGTCCGGCGCCTTCCTCGCCTACATGGGCGTGCTGGGCTTCTGGGACAAAGCGATGACGACGCTGGCGCTGCTCGGCACCGCGGCCTGCATCTCCATCGCCATCGGCATCCCGCTCGGCGTCTATTGCGCCCGGCGGCCGCGGGTCTATTCGGCGATCCGGCCGATCATGGACTTCATGCAGACCATGCCGGCCTTCGTGTTCATGATCCCGGTGATCGCCTTCTTCGGCACCGGCAAGCCGGCCGCCGTCGTCACGACGATGATCTTCGGCGGCACGCCGGTGGTGCGGCTCACCGTGCTCGGTCTGCGCGGCGTGCCCGAGGCCGTGCGCGAAGCCGCCGTCGCTTACGGCGCCTCGAAATTCTACCTTCTCACGAAGGTCGACCTGCCGCTCGCCAAGCCCTCGATCATCGCCGGCATCAACCAGACCATCATGCTCAGCCTGGCGATGGTGGTCGTGGCCTCCCTGATCGGGGCCAAGGGCCTCGGCGAGGATGTGCTGGAAGCGCTGCAATACGCCTCGGTCGGGCAGGGCATCCTCGCCGGCTTCGCCATCCTGTTCTGCGCCCTGATCCTCGACCGCATCGTCGCCGGCGCGAAAACCTGATTGCGCCCTACCGCCGGAAATTACCGGGCTGCGCCTGTCTCAGGAAATTCCGCAGGCCGAGCGGGTCGGGCAGGCGCTCGGCGGTTTCCCTGAGGCGTTGCAAGGCTTTAGGAATTTGCATCGTTTCGTCGATGCGCCGGTCCAGGAAGCGCCAGGTCCGGGAAAAGTCCTCCGAACCGTCGTTCAGCCAGTAGACGACCGTGGCGCTGTAAACGCCGGCGAGCAGGCCCCGCTTGGTGTAGAAATTGAAGTCCGTCGCGGAATCGCCGGCCGCGCGCCAGATCGCGTCGACCGTCCGGTACAGGATGCGCATCCCGACCGGGCCGTTGGGCGGAAAGGACAGTACCGTCAGCCCCCGGCGCACCGCATCGCGATGGCCGGCATTCTGCTCCAGGCGCACCCGGACCGCCCGGGCGATCCGGTCGCGCACCCGCATGGCCTCGAGATCCTCTTCGGCCAGCGCGGCGGCCATGTCCGTGTCGGCGACCCGGTTGAAATACTCGATCGCGTCGACGGCGCCGCGCGGGAAGGCGCGATGGGGGAACTCGGCATCGAGGCCGGCCTGTTCCGCCGCCGCCGCCATCGCCGTTCCGGTCCAGCCGTCGAACGGCACATGGTCGAGCAGTGCGTCGAGCAGCGCCCGGCGCTCCGCCTCGAACCGCCCCGTTTCCGGTGTTTCGTCGTTCATTCGGTTGCGTCCCCTGCGGGGCCTGTCCCGGTAACCTAGGAACCGGCAGTCAAATTGTCACCGCCTTTTGCATTTCGGGCGGCATGTGATAGATAGCATCCGATTGCGCAGGCGCCCCGTCCGTCCGGGCGGGCGTCTCTTCGCATACGCGAAGCACAAGATGAACCGAAGGAGACCCTGACCATCGTTCAGGTCGTAGTCCGAGACAACAATGTCGATCAGGCCCTGAAGGCGCTGAAGAAGAAGATGCAGCGCGAGGGCGTGTTCCGCGAAATGAAGCTGCGCCGCAGCTATGAGAAGCCCTCCGAACGCAAGGCCCGCGAAAAGGCCGAAGCGGTGCGCCGCGCCCGCAAGCTGGCGCGCAAGCGCATGGAGCGCGAAGGCTTCTGATCCGCCGGGGCCCCTGGCGGCCCGGTTCTTCCGATACAATCGACCGACGCCCCGGACGACAGTTCGGCCGCGCCCGGCTGTTCCGCGCAGTGCTACACCCGCCCGTCATTTCGACCGGCGCGGGGCAGACCCCTCGATACGGCGCTTCGCGCCTACTCGGGATGAGGGATTTTGGGTTATGTCGATCCTGACATTTCTCACCCTCACCCTGAATAGCCCGGATGCAATCCGTGGCGTATCGAAGGGTGGGTGTATCGAAGGGTGGGCGGCGCCTCGCTCCGGCCGCTACGCTGCCGCCGGGACACCCGCGCGGTCCAGCGCTTCCGCCTGGCGTGCGGCCAGCGTATCGACGTCGAAATCGTCGATCATGCCGTGGAACAGGCGGTGCCAGTTCACTTCGGCGCGCAGCCGCATGAAGACCGAGCCGAGGCCGATGGCGGCGCGGTCCATCAGGACGAATTCGCGCGGCGGCTTGACCCCGCCGACCCGTTTCAGCTCCTCGTGCACCTTGCCGACCGTACGCGCGCCGTATTGCACGCTGTTGTCTTCCTGGATCGACTGCACCTTGTCCTCCATCAGCGGCTCGTAGAGGAAGCGCGCCCAGATATTCAGAATGTCGATCGTCTCGCGGTCCAGCCCGGCGAAGCCCCAGGTCTCGTAGGCGTGGACCGCCAGGTCTTCGTCGTCGTCTTTGAGCGCGTTGTAGAGGTCGATCACGCCTTTGACGAAGGCGGGCGAGAAAACCCGGATGCAGCCGAAGTCCAGCAGGTTGATCGAATTGTCGTCCCGCGCCGCGTAGTTGCCGAGATGCGGGTCGCCGTGGATCACGCCGTAATCGTAGAACGGCACATACCAGGCGCGGAACATGGTGCGCGCCAGCGCGTTGCGGGTTTCGACCGGCGCATCCTCGAACGCGGTCAGCTTCTGCCCGTCGAGCCAGCCCATGGTCAGCAGGCGGCGGGTCGACAGTTCCGGCACGACCGGCGGGACATGGATGGCCGGCTCGTCCTGCAGCATGTGGCGGTAGAGCGCCATATGCGCGGCCTCGCGCTCGTAATCGAGTTCCTCGAGCAGGCGGGCCGAGAGTTCCTTGTGGATGTTGCCGGTGTCGATCGCCTGGTCGTAGCGGGCGTAGAGGCCGAAGATCACCCTCAGCTGCCGCAGGTCGGCGGCGACGACGGAGGCCATGTCCGGATATTGCAGCTTGCAGGCGACGGCGGTGCCGTCTTCCAGGGTCGCCCGGTGGACCTGGCCGAGGGATGCGGCGGCCGCGGCTCTGCGCTCGAAATTGCCGAACCGGTGCTGCCAGTCCGGCCCCAGTTCGGTCGCCATGCGCCGGCGCACAAAGGGCCAGCCCATCGCCGGCGCATCGCTTTGCAGCTGGGCGAGTTCGCGGGCGTATTCGCGCGGCAGCGCGTCCGGCACCGTCGACAGGAGCTGCGCCACCTTCATCAGCGGCCCCTTGAGTCCGCCCAGCGCCGCACGCAACTCGGCGGCGTGGCGTTCGCGGTCGACCCGGACGCCGAGATAGCGCTCGCCGGCCACGCGGGCGGCCAGCCCGCCGACGGCGCGGCCCGCCGTGACATAGCCGCCGACGCGCCCCCCCCCCCCCGCGGGGCCCCCCCCCCCCGCGCCGCCGCCCCCCGCCGTGACATAGCGGCGGACCCGCCCGCCCAGATTGCCGGTTTCGCTCATGCTGAAAAAATGGGGGGCGGCGCCGATGCGGCAACCCCCGTGACTTGCCGGTGCGCCTGGCGGTACCGGCGCACGGGATCTTGCGGATGGCGATCGGGTCCGCAATAGCCGTCCGGGATATGCGTCAAGCCGTTTCCAGTTCGTCGATGAAGCCTTCGATCACCGACAGGCCGCGGTCCCAGAAGCTGGGATCGCGGGCGTCCAGGCCGAACGGCGCGAGCAGCTCGCGATGGCGCAGCGTGCCGCCGGCGCGCAGCAGGTCGAGATACTTGTCGGCAAACCCGTCCGGCCGCTCCCGGTAGACGGCGTAGAGCGCGTTCACCAGGCAATCGCCGAAGGCATAGGCGTAGACATAGAACGGCACGTGGATGAAGTGCGGGACGTAGCACCAGAACGCCGCGTAATCGTCGTCAAGGTCGAAGGCCGGCCCCAGGCTTTCGCGCGAAATGTCCATCCAGATTGCGCCGATCTGCTCCGGCAACAGTTCGCCTTCCCGGCGCCGGTCGTGCAGCCGGCGCTCGAATTCGTAGAAGGAAATCTGGCGCGCCACCGTGTTCAGCATGTCTTCGACCTTGCCGGCCAGCAGCGCCCGCCGCCGCGCCGGATCGGTCTCGGCGTCCAGCAGGGCGCGGAAGGTCAGCATCTCGCCGAACACCGAGGCCGTCTCCGCCAGGGTGAGCGGCGTCCTGGAGCGCAGATGGCCCCGGCCGCCGGCCAGAACCTGATGCACGCCATGGCCCAGCTCGTGCGCCAGGGTCATCACGTCCCGCACCTTCCCTTGGAAGTTCATCAGGATGTAGGGATGGACCGACGGCACGCACGGGTGCGAGAAGGCGCCCGATGCCTTGCCGGGCCGGACCGGCGCATCGATCCAGCGCCCGGCGAAGAAGCGCCGGCCGATATCGGCCAGCTCCGGCGAGAAGGCGCGATAGGCCGACAGCACCGCGGTTTCGGCATCCTGCCAGCCGATCGGCGGCTCCTCGACATCCGGCAGGGGCGCGTTGCGGTCCCAGTATTTCAGCCTGTCGAGGCCGAGCCATCCGGCCTTCATCGCGTAATAGCGGTGGGAGAGCCGTGGATAGGCCGCCCGGACCGCTTCGGCCAGGGCATCGACAACCTCGTCCTCGATATGGTTGGCGCGGTTGCGGGCCGAGACGGGCCGGTCGTACCGCCGCCAGCGGTCTTCGATCTCCTTGTCCTTCGCCAGCGTGTTGGCGATGTGGCCGAACAGCCTGATATTGTCACTGAACACCGCGGCGAGTGCGCGGCCGGCGGCTTCGCGCACGCTGCGGTCCGGGCTGCTGAGCCGGTGCAGCGCTTCGGCTTCGGTCAGATCTTCGCCGTCGATCGGAAACCGGAGAGCCGCAATCGTTTCGTCGAACAGGCGGTTCCAGGCGCTGCGCCCCGCCACCTGCTTGTCGTGCAGCAGGCGTTCCAGATCGTCGGACAGCTGATGGTTGCGGAAGGTGCGGATATCGCGCAGCCAGGGCTGCCACTGCCTCAGCCGGGCGCTCTTCTTGTAGAGCGCCTCCAGCCTTTCGTCTTCGATCCGGTTGATCTCCAGGGCGAAGAACACCAGCCGGGCCGAGGTGTCGTTCAGTTTCTCGGTGACCGTCTGGTAGAAGCGGCCGATCTGCGGATCGGTCTGGTCGCCGGCGTGAAGAAGCTGGGCGTAGCTCGACAGGCGGCCCATCCGCTCGTCGATCCGCTCATAGGCCTCGATGGCGTCGGCCAGCCGGTTACCCGCCAGATCGGCAATCTTCCCGGCCCAGCGTTCGGCGAAGCGGGCCGCGTCTATCGCGACCCCTTCCAGATCCTTGCGAAGCGCCGGGTCGTCCGGCGACCGGTAGAGATCGTCGAGGTTCCAGACCGGGAGGGTGTCGCCAGCCGCTGCGCCGCCCTTTACCCCGTCGACGTCGCAGGCCGACATCGCCCAACTATCCAATAAGTCTCGATGCATTATCTGTTTTCCGGAAGCCGAAATAAGACTCGATCAGGCTCGCACAAGAAATATGTCCGTTCGAATTTACTCTCCGGCCAACTCTTGTGATTATTCTCCGGTGGTTTGAACCTTCCGGACGGATGAAATCCATCTGCAACGATCAAGAGCCAGTTCTCTTTCGCTTTCAATCGATATTCATCAATTCGCATGTTCTTTTGATTGAGAACAATCCTTACGTCGTCAGGTTGAAGCCTCCGTGACCACCCCGCATTGGTGAATGTCCAGCGAGGTTCTAAATGTTCCGGCAGTTCACGGACATGGATGGCAAATATGGGTCGCGGAATTGCCGGATCAGTTTTCCGGTCAAGTCGACAACTCTCCAAATTTGCCAATTGTAGCTGACCGAGAGCGTCAGCTACATGCTGACCTAGTTCCCGTCGATTGACCTTGGTCAACATTTTTTCTGAGTTCTCGAACAGGAATGTTGCGTTGACCGGATTGTGTCCTTTCTCAAAATATCGTTCTTGAGAATACGCCACAATTTGGTGCTTTATACTCTCCAATTCACGAAGTTTTGAACCTTTATTGTGGTTTCTAAGTTCTGGCGCGTCATGCTGCATATTAGCTTGCTGGTCAATTGAAAGCTCTGTTATTTCAACACCAATAATTCGGCTATCATAATGAATAAGAAAATCGGGATTCTCTTGATTAGAATTTACGATATCAAATTCAAATTTCGCTCTATCCCGAAATTTCTTTAGCCAAAAAAGTTCGTTCTTTTTTTTCTGTTCTGTCACGAGTTTTCTTATCCTCTATTCTTGGATCTAGCTTGCGAGACGGAAGGCGTGGCCGACTAATGGATAATAGGTTATCGCGATTTGCGAATAAAGGAACACCAAACCCACCCAGATGCCTTTGCTGCCACACGATTGTTAGAGACGGTGATATTCCCGGAACCAGGCAACGAAGCGCGGCACGCCTTCGGCGATCGTCGTTTTCGGGCTGAAACCGAGGTCGCGGACGCTGGCGTCGATATCGGCACAGGTTTCCTTCACGTCGCCGGGCTGCATGGGCTTCATCTCAAGGGTCGCCTTGCGGCCGCAGGCCTGCTCGATCGCCCGGATGAAGTCCATCAGGTGTTCCGGCCGGTTGTTGCCCAGATTGTAGAGCCGATGCGGCGGTTCTCCGCCGTCCGCCGGCCCTTCTGTCCCGGGCGTCCGGTCCAGCGCCGCCAGCGTCCCGGCGACGATATCGTCGATGAAGGTAAAGTCGCGCCGCATGTCGCCGTGGTTGAAGACATTTATCGGCTCGCCCTTCAGGATCGCCTCGGTGAACAGGAAGGCGGACATGTCGGGCCGGCCCCACGGCCCGTACACGGTGAAATAGCGCAACCCGGTCTGCGGCAGGCCGTAGAGATGGGCGTAGCACCAGCTCATCATCTCGGCCGAACGCTTGGTCGCGGCATAGAGCGAAATCGGCCGGTCGACCCGGTCCTCGACCGCGAAAGGCATTTTCGTGTTGCCGCCGTAGACCGAGGAAGAACTGGCATAGGTCAGATGCCGGATGCCGCCGTGATGGCGCACCGCCTCCAGGATCGAAAGCTGCCCCCGGACATTCGTTTCCAGATAGGCGCCGGGATTTTCCAGCGAGTAGCGGACGCCGGCCTGCGCCGCGAGATGCAGGATCCTGGCGCCGTCCGGCAGCGCGTTGACGACCTGCGCGACGCCGTCCGGGTCGGCGACATCGATCTTTTCGAACCGGAACCGGCGATTTTCCGCCAGCCGGGCCAGCCGGTTCTTCTTGAGTTCGGGGTCGTAGTAATCGTTCAGGTTATCGATCCCGACGACCTCTTCGCCCCGGTCGAGCAGGGCGGCGGCGCAACTCATGCCGATAAATCCGGCAACACCGGTGATCAGGACGGTCATGGCGGTTTCCGGAGGCCGAAACCGCCGCAGGATAGTCGGCTACCGTCCGCCCGCCAGCGCCAAATGCGCCGCATGGGCCTGTGACGCAAATTCGTTCCGAACTGCCCGTCCGTAGGAAGCGCGACGGGTCGGGCACGAAAAACCCGGCCGAAGCCGGGGTTTTTTCGAGGTGCGGCCCGAAACCGTGCTAATCCGCAGACTTTCGGTACAGGCCGTCCAGTAAGCTCGCACGCAGGGTTTCAACCGTTCCTTCGAGCCGGGCCAACCTCTCCCGCACCGCGGCCATGTCCCAATGCAAATTCCACAGTAACAGTAGAATCCCGGCAATTCCGGCCAAGGTCACATAGTCGAGAATCTGCTCGGTCATCCTGTAATCTACCGCAGATGTTCCGTGAACATTCGACGATGTTTTTCACCCGAACTTTATCGATTGCCGAGAACCGCTGCCAAAGGCAACTTGCATGTCTCGAACCTGCCCTTCTTCGAACCTTTTTCGCAGTTCGGCGGGCTCGCTTATGCGCCGCGCTTTCGATCGCCGAGACCGGGCGCGATTGACCGATACCGTCTGGCCACGGTTCGAATTCTGAACGGACGGACAATCGGGCCGATCCGCATTGCCGCCACAGACCGGTGTTTGCGGCCGCCGCTAATCGCCTTCCCGCCGCCAGCCGAGGAGCATCGGCAGCAGCGCCAGCAGCAGGGCTAGGAAGCCGATCAGCAGCGGGATGTCGCGGATTCCGGTCACGATATAGTCGCCATTTCGCCTCAGCCCGATCCAGCGCCCGGATACGCCGCCCATGCCGGCGGCCCGCCGCTCCGGCGCCACCTGCCGGATATCCGGCACACCGGTTTCCCCCAGCCAGACGACGCTGCCGGCGCCGGAGCGGACAAAGGGTGCCGCAAACCTGTCGGTGGTTCGGATATCCGACATTTCCCGCGGATTCAGCGAGCCTATGGCCACCATCGCGTTCAGCTTGCCGTCGGCGATCCGGTACAGGCCCGGCAGTTCGACCGGGACCGAGCCGATGGCCGTGCCGTCGCCGCGGTCTTTCAATGGCACCCGCAGGGTTCCGCCGTCGGGCGCCGTCACCCGCGCCGCCCGGTTGACCGGCTTCAGGCTTCGGCGCAACACCTCGAGCCGGCGGTTGCGAATCCGGGCCAGGAGGTATTCCTCCTCCAGCTCCGGTTCCTTCATCAGCCAGTGGGAGACCCGGCGCAGCATCTCCGCCTGCGGGCCGCCGCCTTCGAAGCCGCGATCCCACAGCCAGGCCTGGTCGGACAGCAGCTGGGCCACGCGCCCCTTGCCGACCCGGTCCAGGATAAGCAACGGCCGGTCCTCCAGGCCGTTCAGCAGGATCGTACCGCGCTTCCCGTCGGCGTCGATCTGGCGGAACCAGCGGCCCCAGGGGCTGGGCCCGACGCCGGCGCCGGTCAGCCGGGCCGTCACCGGATGGCGCTTGCCCTCGCTTGTCCGTTTGGCGCGGAAGCCCCGCCGGTAGACCTCTCCGGTCGGCCGGCCCGGCAGCAGCGGGCCGATCGAGGTGTGCGCCAGGCTGAGCGGCCCGGCGTAGGCCGGTCCGGCGGCCACCATCAGCGCGCCGCCGCGCCGGACGAAGTCGGCGATATTCTGCAGGTAATGGGCGCGGATCACGCCGCGCCGGCGGTAGCGGTCGAAGATGATCAGGTGAAACTGGTCCAGCTTGTCCCGGAACAGTTCGTGCGCCGGGAAGGAAATCAGCGCGAGTTCGTTGACCGGAGTCATATCCCGCTTCTCCGGCGGCCGCAGAATCGTGAAATGGACCAGGTCGACGCCCGGATCCGATTTCAGAATGTTGCGCCAGGCGCGTTGGCCCGGGTGCGGTTCGCCCGACACCAGCAAGACCCGCAACCGGTCGCGGATACCGTTGATGGTGACGACCTTCCGGTTGTTTTCCAGCGTCAGTTCGTTGCGGCCGGGGGCCACTTCGAACTCGAAAAATGTCTGGCCGCGATGGTCGAGCACGATCTTCACCGGCCTGGTGACATTCGGCCGGACGGTGAACTGCCGCCATGGCTTGCCGTCGCGCTTGACCGCGATAACGGCGCTCTCGCCGGGCCGGGCGGCATCGTCGTCGAGCCGGATTTTGACTGCCAGCGGCTTGCCGAGCAGGCCGTAGCTTGGCGCCGATTCGACGACCAGCCTCCGGTCGCTCTCCTTCTTCCTGCCGGTCAGGAGGAAGTGGATCGGCCCGACTCCCCCGAGCCCGCTTTCGGTGCCCGCAGCATCGTGGATTTGGCCGTCGGTAATGGCGATGACGCCGGCCAGGCGCTTGCCCGGCACCTCGGCGAGCGCGCGCTCGAGCGGTCCGAACAGCAAGGTGCCGTCTTCCGCGCGGTCGAGCCCGACCCGGATGGTCCGGACCTCGAGATTGTCCAGGCCGCGCAGCTTTTCCGTGACCGCCGCCAGGGCGTCCGTGTACAGCTGCTGGCGCAGGTCGAGCTGCTGGCTGGGCGATTCGTCCGCTACGACCACAGCGATATCGCGCAGCGGTTCGCGCTTTTCGTCGACCAGCGACGGGTTCGCCAGAATGATCCAGAGCAGGGTAGCAGCCAGGGCCCGGAACGCGATTCCACGCGCTCTGAGAATAATGCCTCCAAGAACCAGGACGGCTGCGACGCCGGCAAACGCCAGCAGGACCCACCAGGGCACGAGCGGCGTGAAGGCGATGCTGGTTCCGGACCCGAACATTATTGCCGCCGCGTCATTGGCCGAGCCGGCGGATGATCGTCGGGATGTGCACCTGGTCCGACTTGTAGTTGCCGGTCAACGCATACATCACGATGTTGACGCCGACCCTGTAGGCCAGTTCCCGCTGATATTCTCCGCCCGGTTGCACCGGGAACATCGGCCGCCCGGCGCGGTCGGTCGCCCAGGCGGCGGCCCAGTCGTTGGCGCCGATGATGACCGGCGATACGCCGTCCTTGGCCGTCTGGTCCCGCTGCGCGACCCACACGGGTGCGCCCGCCCGCCGTCCCGGAAACCGTTGCAGCAGGTAATAGGACCGCGTCAGCACATGGTCGCCCTGCGCGCGCTTCAGCGTCGGGATCTTTATGCCGGCAACCAGGTTTCTCAGGGCGTCGCTCTGAAACCCGTCCCGCATCCGGACATCGAAAACTATCATCCCGCCGTTCCGCAAAAATGCATGGACGCGGGCGTTGCCCTGTTTGCCCGGCGCGGCCTGTCCTTCGGTGACCGGCCAGTAGAGCAGCGGATAGAAGGCGAGCACATCCGCGTTGACATCCACCGCGCGCGGCGGACCGGGCTCGACGGACGTGCGGGCCGCCAGAATATTGCCCAGCCCGATCAGGCCGCGGCGGCTGATGCGGTCGGCCTCCCGGTCGCCGGTCCTGACATAGGCGAAGACGATCTCGCGGGTGGCGCGAACCGCTTCTTCTTCAGGGTCTTCCGCCAGCGCCGGCTGCGGCGCCAGCAGGCCGGCGGCGGGCAAGGCGAGCAGGACGAGAGCGGCCGCGGTCGCCGCGGCGCGGCGCGGCACGAGGCCCCGCATCAGGAAACTGATCAGGAGATCGAGCAGGAACAGCGCGAATACGGCCGCCAGTGACCACGGCCGGAGGTCGATTTCATGCGCCTTCTCGTAGCCGAGTCTCGCAATGCCGGCCGGTAGCGCTGCCAGCGGCTCCAGCGATTTCACCGTGGCCGAGAGATTGAGGCTGCGCCGGTTGGCCGGGGCGCCGTACTGGCCCGGCGGGTTGGCCGGCCCGACGACCGTCCGGTGCAGCTGCGCCGTTTCGATCGGCCGGATCCATTCCGGCGCTTCGACAAGGCGGCCGAATCCGTCGAGAACCCGGAACGGCGCCAGCGTTGCCCGGTGCGCTCCGGCTTCGGCGACGCCGCGGCTGAGGGCCACCGTCCGGCGCAACATTTCGACGAAAAGGCCGGAGAGCGGCAGGGACGACCAGCCGGGGTTGGCCATGGTGTGGAACAGGACCAGCAGGCCCTTGCCGCGCTCGTCCGCAGTGACCAGCGGCGTGCCGTCGCGAAGCCGCGCCCAGATCTTGCGCTCCAGTTCGATGCCGGGTTCGGCCAGTACCTGCCGCTTGACCGTAGCGTCGCCCGGGATCGTGAGGCCGGCGAAGGGGCTCCGGGGATCGAAGGGCGCAAGGCCGACCGGCTGCGCCCAGGTCATGGCGCCGCCGAAGGATCGGTTTCCGCCCCGCAGGCGCACAGGCACCAGGCGATCCGGATTGCCGGCCAGGGCCGGCCCGGCAAACCGGACGAGCAGTCCGCCCCGGTCCATCCACTCGGCGAGCCGCGCACGCTCCTGCCGGGTCAGCGTCGAGCGGTCGGGCAGGAAGATGACCGATAGCGGCCGTTGCAGAAGCTGGGCGACCGGGCCCTTGCGGATTTCGCTGAACGGCGACAGTGCCCGCTCGATGTAATACAGGTCCGACATCAGCGGCTGGTCGTCGTTCAGCCGCGCCGGCGAGATCAGGCCGACGGGCCGCCGCCGCAGGCTCTCGTCGAACAGCAGGGTCGCGCCGGCGCTGCGATGACGCTCGACCGATACCCGCGCCAGCCGGTTGCGCAGTTCGGACGGCAGCGAAAGCGCAACATCGACCTTTCGCTCGCCCTGGGCGAACGTCACCTTGCGCCGGCCGATCCCGCGCCCGTTGTCGTCGGTCAACGCCAGATCGAAAGTGGCCGGCCGGCCGCTTTCGGCGCGCTCCAGTGCAAAGACGATTCGGGCGCCCATCAGCCGCGCCGGGTGGAGCAGGACCGGCAGTTCGCCGGCCCCGTCGGTCAACGCAACGACCCGGCCGGCCTTTTTCAGGGCAGCCGCGAACGCTTCCGTATCCGGGTGCATCAGCCCGTCGGTCAGCCAGACGACGTTGCCGTTCCTCACCCGTTCGGCAAGGTCCTCGAATGCCGCTGCCGCCGCCTTGTGATCCACCGGCCAGGCTTGCGGGCCCATGGCCTGGAGGATCGCCCGGGCGTCGGCGGCGCGCATCAGGTTGGAAGCGCCGATTTTCCCGTCGGGCATCCGGCGCGCGGTCGCCACCAGAATGACCTTTCGGTCCTCGCGCGCCGCAGTGTCCAGCAGCTCCGCAGCCCTGTTCTGGCGGATCTGCCAGTTCGGTGCCGCGCTCCAGCCGTTGTCGATCGCGATGACCAGGGGGCCGTCCTGCTCGAACCCCTTTTCCGGATTCATCAGCGGATGGGCGAGGCCGACGATGAGCAGCAGCACGATGAGGATGCGCAACAGCAGAAGCCACCACGGAGTCCGCGCCGGCGTGTCTTCCTTTTCCTGAAGGCGGAGCAGAAGGCGAATCGCCGGAAAGCGCACCAGTTTCGGCGCCGGCGGCGTTATGCGCAGCAGCCACCACAGGATCGGCAGCCCTGCTGCAGCCGCCAGCACCCAGGGCGCCGCGAAAGCGAAAGCGCCGAGCGTCAGCATATTTGGGGCTCCGGCCGGGTCATGGCGCAGCCGCCATGCGCACATAAAGGGCCAGCAGCGCGCGCTCCGGCGCCTGGTCGGTCGTATGGACGATGAAAGACCAGCCGATGCTGCGCGCAATATCCCGCAGCCCGGCCTGATGTTCGGTCATCCGCTCGATATATTCGTCGCGGACGTTCTCGACGCGCTTGATGAGGATGCGGCCATCGTCCTCCAGTCCTTCGAAGCGCGTCCGGCCGCCGAAGGGCAGGTCGGCCTCGGCCGGGTCGAGCACCTGGACGATATGCCCGCCGATCCGCTTGCCGGCGAACTGGCGCAGCCGCCGGTCGATTTCCTCGAGCGGGCTCAGAAAATCGCCGAACAGGGCCAGGTGGCTGTAACGCGGCAGATTCTCGTAGCGCGGGAGGTCCAGAGACTGTCGCTCCCTTATATCTGTGCGGGGCGCATCGCCCAGCAGGTTGAAGGCCAGCCGGTCGAGCGCGACGCTGCTGGCGGACGGGCGCTCGTCGATGCCGAGCAGGCCGATCCGTTCGCCGGCGCGGGTCAGCAGCGACGCCAGCGCCAGAAGCATCAGGTCCGCACGGTCCCGTTTTTCCGGCAGCTTGCGCCCGGACGACCAGCGCATCGATGCCGAGGCGTCGCGCCACAGCCAGATGCTCTGGGCCGCCGCCCATTCGGTTTCGCGAATATACAGATGGTCCGATTTGGCCGACTGGCGCCAGTCAATGCTGCGCAGGGAATCTCCCGTCTCGTATCGTCGGAACTGCCAGAAGGTTTCGCCCAGGCCCACCCGCCTCCGGCCGTGGACGCCCTGATCGACGGTGGCGGCGACGCGTTGCGCCGCCAGCAACAGCGGCGGCAGGCGGCTCGCGCTGGCTTCGGCGTGGCGCCGGATGGCAAATCGGGGGGCGGGCTCTGCCATCGGTTCGATCGGCCCCTATCGCAAGGGATCGCACATCTGCCCGATCACGTTTTCCACCGTAATGCCGTCGGCCCGCGCCGCGAAGTTCAGCGCCATGCGGTGCCGCAGGACCGGCGGGGCCAGCGCGACGACATCGTCGACCGACGGCGCGAGCCGGCCGTGCATCACGGCGCGGGCGCGGCAGGCCAGCATCAGCGCCTGGCTGGCGCGTGGGCCGGGCGCCCAGGCGACGTGAGCCCTGACCGCTTCGAGATCGGTCGATTCCGGCCGGCCGCGGCGCGTCAGGCTCAGGATCGCTTCGAGCACGCTTTCGCCGACGGGAATCTGGCGGATCAGCCGCTGGGCTTTCTGCAAGGCATCGGGCGTGATGACCTGCTCCGCCCTTTCTTCGGTCACCCCGGTGGTCGCCAGCAGCATCTCCCGTTCGGACGCCAGCTCCGGATAGCCGACGTCGATCTGCAGCAGGAACCGGTCGAGCTGCGCTTCCGGCAGCGGATAGGTCCCTTCCTGTTCGAGCGGATTCTGGGTGGCAAGCACATGGAACGGCTCGGGCAGGGCATGATATTTGCCGGCAATCGAAACCCGGTGTTCCTGCATCGCCTGCAACAGGGCCGACTGGGTCCGCGGGCTTGCCCGGTTGATTTCGTCGGCCATCAGCAACTGGCAGAAGACCGGCCCTTCGATGAACCGGAATCCGCGCCGGCCGCCGTCCTGCTCTTCCAGGACTTCGGAGCCCAGGATATCGGCCGGCATCAGGTCCGGCGTGCACTGGATCCGGTTGGTGTCGATGCCGAGCACCGCCGACAGCGTCTCGACCAGCTTGGTCTTGGCCAGGCCCGGCACACCGATCAGCAGGACGTGGCCGCCCGAGAGCAGCGTCACCAGCGTCTGCTCGATCACGTCCCGCTGGCCGAATATGATGCGCTCGACCCCGGCGCGCACCTGGTCCAGCGCCTCGCCGAGCTGCTCCAGTTCCGCGACGGCCTTGTCAGGCGCGTCGCCGGTCACAAGATTCGGGGTCACAAGATTTGCGGTGTTGGCGGCCGGCGCCATCGCAGTGGAATCGGCGGCGGATTCGATAGTCAACGACAATCTCCGGGAATGGCGGACGGCCGGCGGGACAACGCCGCGGTTCGCGATGGTTCGGGGGCAACGGGAGCAGCCGAATGACCGGGAACGGGCCGGACCGACCGACCGATGCCGATCACCGGAAATTCCGGGCCATGGTGCACGATTTGCATATGCGGATCGGGTTCGACGGAACGTGGTATTATCATAACTCCCCGATTCGCAGGATGCCGCTGGTGAAACTGTTTGCGACCGTTTTGCAACGCGACGAGTCCGGGGAATATTGGCTCATTACACCGGTGGAAAAGGGTCGGATCGAGGTCGAGGACGTTCCGTTCGTGGCGGTCGAGATGACGGTCGAGGGCGAGGGGCGCAACAGAAGCGTGACGCTGCGTACCAATATTGACGACAATGTGACTGTCGGGCCGGGCCATCCGCTGCGGTTCGATCGCGATCCGCAGACCGGGCAGCCGCGTCCCTATATTCACGTCCATCGCGGCCTCGAGGCCCGGCTTTCCAGGCCGGTCTTCTACGAACTGGTCGATCTGGGCGAGGAAACGCCGGCAAATCTCCGGGCCGGCGTCGGTGGCGGCGGCGCGGAATTCGGAGGCGCGGAATTCGGCGTGTGGGCCGGGGGCCGGTTCTGGCCGATCGGCGATCTGGAGGGCGCGACCGTATGAACCGGCCGTTCATCGCCGGAATTCTCGCCGGATCGTTGCCCCGGCTGCGCGATCCGCTGAATCCGGAGGCGGCGATTTCGCGCCGCCAGTCGCGCCTGCGCGGCGATCACATCGTCGATTCCAATGTGCGCATTCCCGCGGAATTGCGCGATGCGGCGGTCCTCGTGCCGCTGATCGACCATCCGGGCGGCATGGGCATCCTGCTCACCCAGAGAACCGCCGGCCTGCCGCGTCACGCCGGCCAGGTCGCCTTTCCCGGCGGCCGGCTGGATGCGACGGATCGCGATCCGGTTCATACTGCGTTGCGCGAAACCGAGGAGGAGATCGGCCTCCCGCCGGGTAACGTCGCTGTCGCCGGCCGGCTGGACGATTACATTACCGGCACCGGCTATGTCGTGGCGCCGATCGTCGGATTTGTCGAGCCGGGTCAGGATTATGTCCCGCAACCGTCGGAAGTGGAGGATGTGTTCGAGGTCCCTCTGAGCTTCTTCATGGATCCGGCCAACCACAAACGCGAAACCAAGCGGTGGAACGGGATCGACCGGACCTTCTACGCCATGCACTGGAACGGCCGTTATATCTGGGGCGCGACTGCCGCCATGCTGGTCAATCTCTACGAAGTCCTCACACACAAAGCGGCGGCCTGAGCCATGGTGCGTACGATCATCCAGCAACTGGCGATCTTCCTCGTCCCGCTGCTGCTCTATTTCATCTATTTCCAGATCGAGCGGCGCCGCGCCCGGAAGAAGGGCCTTGAAGGCCCGCGCTGGGAGGACAGCCCCTGGTTCTGGATCGTCCTGTCCGGGCTGGTGCTCACCGTGGCGGCCTTCATCCTGTTCGCCGTGCTGAAGGACGCCAATCCTCTCAACCCGGTCATCCCGCCCACCGGGCCGCAGACCTGAGCCCGGCCACCCGGCATGGCGGCACCGGCCAACGACGATACCGGCGCGACCGGCGTTCGCGTTTCCGAAGCCTGGATGACCGGCCCGGCGGTGTCGCCGGTTCTGACGGCACTGGGCGACGGCGGCGTCGACGTCCGCTTCGTCGGCGGCTGCGTGCGCGATGCGCTGCTCGGCCGCCCGGTGCAGGATATCGATATCGGCGTTCCGCTGCCGCCTGACGAAGCGGTGACGCGGCTGGAAGCGGCCGGCCTGCGCGCCGTCCCGACCGGCATCGCCCACGGCACGGTCACCGCCATCTCGGCCGGCGCCGCCTTCGAGGTCACCTCCCTGCGCCGGGATGTCGAGACCGACGGGCGCCGGGCCGCGGTCGCCTTCACGAGCGACTGGCGCGAGGATGCGCTGCGGCGCGACTTCACGATGAACGCACTGTCGCTGCGGCCGGACGGGGCGGTGTTCGACTATTTCGATGGCCTGGCCGACCTGGAGGCGCGCCGGATCCGCTTCGTCGGCGATCCCGCGGAGCGGATCCGCGAAGACTATCTGCGCATCCTGCGCTTCTACCGGTTCGCTGCACAATTCGGCATTGCCGCCGGCGATCCGGCGAGCCGGACGGCCTGCGCGGCGCACGCCGGCCGGATCGGGAAGCTGTCGCGCGAGCGGGTCGGCCAGGAGTTTTTGAAGACGCTTGCGGCGCCGTTGGCGGGCGAGGCGGTGGACGCCATGGCGGCGGACGGAATTTTAGAGGCCGTCGCGGAAACGGCCTGGAACCCCGCGCGGTTCCGGCGCTTCGCGGCGCTGGAATCGGCGCTGGACCTGCCCTCCGACCCGTGCCGCCGGCTCGCCGCGCTGATCGGCGATCCCGCCCGGGCCGATGCGGTCGGCCGGTCGCTGCGCCTGTCCCGCAAGCAGGCGGATCGTCTGCTGGACATTCTTCGACTGGCGCCCGACGCGACCATGGCCCTGGCGCTGCCGGAAACGGATGCTGCCCGGCGCAAGGCGATGCGCGCCGCCTTCTACCGGCACGGCGCCGAGACCTGGCGCGACGCGTCGCTGCTCGCCGCCGCCTCGCTGGAGAAGCCGCAAACCGGGCCGCTTCGCGACCTGGTTGACGGGGCCGCCGGCTGGGAACGGCCCGTCCTGCCGGTGCGCGGCGCCGACCTCGCCGCCCGCGGCATCGCGGGTCCGGCGGTCGGCAAGGGGCTGAAATTCGTCGAGCGCTGGTGGATCGCCCAGGATTTCCGGCCCGACCGCGAGGCGGCGCTCGAAAAGCTCGAAGAGGCGATCGCGCTGGTGCGCGGGATGGGGCCGGAGCGGCGCTGAGCGTAGCGGCGCGCCGAATGGGGTTGACGTTGGAAGATAAGAACATTATATGAACAAACGAGCAGGTACGGCGGCGGGGCCGGATGCAAAAAAGAGGGTATATAGACCGGTATGTCTTTTTTCTGATTTTCCGGAAAACATCTTGTTTTCAAGAGCTTAGTCGGCGCGGAGAAAATGAACGATCAAGAAAAAATATAAGAATAAAGCCCTAATGGACGGGATCGGCCGTGACTGTCGGGGTGCGGGACGGCAGGACCGCAGGGAGAAACCCGCGTCAGGGCCAGCGGACTTCCGGCGGCAGGGACATCAGGATGGCTTCGACGTTGCCGCCGGTCATCAGGCCGAATTTCGTGCCGCGGTCGTACAGCAGGTTGAATTCGACATAGCGGCCGCGGCGGACCAGCTGACGCTCGCGCTCGGCCGCGGTCCAGGTCTCGCCCAGGTGTCGGCGCACGATCGCCGGATAGACCTCGAGCAGGGCTTCGCCGACCGCCCTTGTGAAGGCGAACGTGTTGTCCCACCCGTCGTTGAGCCGGTCGTAGAAGAGGCCGCCGACGCCGCGCGGCTCGTTGCGGTGCGGCAGGTAGAAATAGCGGTCGCACCATTCCTTGAAGCGTTGGTAATAGGCGGGATCGTGGGCGTCGCAGGCCGCCTTGAGCGCGGCGTGGAAGGCCGCCGTATCGGCGTCGTCCGGCGCCGTCGGCGTCAGGTCCGCCCCGCCGCCGAACCAGCTTTTCGTCGTCACGATGTGGCGCGTGTTCATGTGTACAGCCGGAATTTTCGGCGAGCGCATGTGCGCCACCAGACTGATCCCGCTGGCCCAGAAGCGCGGATCCTCCGATGCGCCGGGGATCTGGTCCCGGAAGTTCTCGGAAAACTCGCCGTAGACGGTCGAGACGTTGACGCCGACCTTCTCGAACACCCGGCCGCGCATCAGGGACATCACCCCGCCGCCGCCCCCGCCGCCGGAGTCGCCGCCGCCCCCTCCGCCGCCGCCAGAGTCGGGGCCGGAGTCGGGGTCGGGCCCGTCCGCCCCGTCGCGCGTCCAGGCCGTTCGCTCGAAGCGCCCGGCCGGCCCGCCGCCGGCCAGCGTCAAAGGTTCGCCGGAAAGCTCGTCTTCAAGGGCTTCGAAGGCCGCGCAAATGCGGTCGCGCAGGGTTTCGAACCACTGTCGGGCTTCGTTCTTCCGGGCGTCGGTGCCTGCCGCCGTGTCCATGATATTCCGGTCCGCCTCCGCCGGGTTCAGGCCAGGCTAGGCCTTGGGCCAGCCTTCGGTTTGCCGCAACGCTTCCGCCAGCGCCACGGCGCCGGCGGCGACGACATTCATGGAGCGCGCCGCGGCGACCATGGGTATCCGCAGCACGGCATCGGCCCGCTCGAACACGCCGGCCGGCACTCCGCCGCTTTCCTGCCCCAGCACGATCCGGTCGTCCGCCGCGAAAGCGAAATCGACGCTCCGGGTGCGCCCCCGGGTCGACAGCAGGATCACCCGCCCGGCCGGGCGGGCCGCCGTGAAGGCCTGCCAAGACGGATATCGCACCAAGTCGGCGAGATCGCCATAGTCGAGCGCGGCGCGGCGCAACCGCCGGTCGTCGAAGACGAAGCCGCAGGGCTCGACAATGTCGATGCCGACGCCGAGACAGGCGCCGAGGCGGATGGCGGCGCCGACATTCTGCGGAATGTCCGGTTGGTAGAGGACCAGCCTCATGACAGCCCATTCTGCACGGCCGGACGAGGACGCCAAAGCGGCGAATTTTCCCCCACGATTCGCCGGAAATCCGGCTGCCCGGATGTCTCTGCGTCGCGGTGTCACATTTCGCGCGCGAAAAGCCGGGCCATACCCTGATTGAGCCGCGAATCAGCTTGGCGATGCGGCATAACCATCGGTTTTTATTTGCTTTTTCGCGCGCTTTTGAGGGTAGGGCCAGATGGCGAACACCGCCAGTACTGAAGCGGCCGGCGCGGCCGGCGCGCATGACGAGGGCGCCGGCCGGCGGGACTTCCTGTTCCTGGCCGGCGGGGCTTTCGGTGCGTTCGCCGCGGGCGCTTCGGCGTGGCCGCTGCTCGACAGTCTGAACCCGGCGAAAGACACGCTGGCCGCCTCGACGACGGAAGTGGACCTGAGCCCGATCGAGCAGGGCCAGGCGATCACGGTCAAGTGGCGCGGTTCGCCGGTCTTTATCCGGCGCCGGACGGCGAAGGAAGTCGCCGAGGCCAAAGCCGTCAAACCGGACGATCTGCCCGATCCCCAGTCCGACGAACAGCGTTTCGGCAGCGGCGCCCGCGAGCAGTGGCTGGTCGTCGTCGGCGTCTGCACCCACCTGGGCTGCATTCCGCTGGGCCAGAAGGACACCGACAACAAGGGCGAGTTCGGCGGATGGTTCTGCCCGTGCCACGGCTCGCACTACGACATTTCCGGCCGTATCCGCAAAGGGCCCGCGCCGCGCAACCTGCCGGTGCCGCCTTATACGATCACGGCCGAGAACAAACTGATCATCGGCAAGGAACAGCCGAAAGACGGGCCGGGCGGCACGACCGCCTGACGCCGTCGTAGGGCGATTTCCCGGGCGAATTCCCGGGCGTGGGATGGGGCGAACCGACCGGGAAATGCGAGACCGACCGGGCGGCGAGAGTTTCCCGATGTCCTGCAACGCAGCGGCCCTCAAGGCCAGAAGCGGGGTTAGAGGATGAGTACAAGAGCGCAAGGCGCGCCGCGAAACCGGACACTGAAATGGATCGACGATCGCATGCCGATCGTCTCCATGGTCGAGCATTCGCTCTACTATCCGGTGCCGCGCAACCTGAACTACATGTGGAATTTCGGCTCGCTGGCCGGTCTGTCGCTCATCATCATGATCGTGACAGGCATCGTGCTGTCGATGCACTACACGCCCCATACGGACTATGCCTTCGATTCGGTCGAGCGCATCATGCGCGACGTCAACTACGGCTGGCTGATCCGCTACGTTCACATGAACGGCGGGTCGATGTTCTTCATCGTTGTGTATCTGCACGTCTTCCGCGGCCTCTACTACGGTTCCTTCAAGTCGCCGCGCGAACTTTTGTGGTGGCTCGGTGTCATTATCCTGTTCCTGATGATGGCCACGGCCTTCATGGGCTATGTGCTGCCCTGGGGCCAGATGAGCTTCTGGGCCGCCAAGGTGATCACCAGCATGGTCGGCGCCGTTCCGCTGGTCGGCGAATCGCTGATGGAACTGCTGTGGGGCGGTTTCACGGTCGACAACCCGACCCTCAACCGCTTCTACAGCCTGCACTACCTGTTGCCCTTCGTCATTTTCGGGGTCGTCATCCTGCACATCTGGGCGCTGCATACCGTCAAGGCGAACAACCCGCTGGGCATCGACATGAAGGGCCCGCAGGATTCGGTGGATTTCCACCCCTATTACACGGTGAAGGACCTGTTCGGCACCGGCGTGTTCCTGCTGGTGTTCGCCGCTTTCGTCTTCTACGCGCCGAACTATCTCGGCCATCCCGACAACTATATTCAGGCCGACCCGCTGAAGACGCCGCCGCATATCGTGCCGGAGTGGTATTTCCTGCCCTTCTACACGATCCTGCGCTCGTTTACCGACGACTGGTGGCTGTTCCAGATTCTGCTCGGCTGGTGGGGCATGGAGGCCAAGCTGGCCGGCGTGCTCGCCATGGCCGGCGCGGTCGCGGTTCTGTTCATCCTGCCGTGGCTCGACACGTCGAGGGTGCGCAGCGCCAAATTCCGTCCGCTCTACCGGGTGTTTTTCTGGCTCTTCGTGATCGACTGCCTGATCCTCGGCTGGATCGGCGCGCAGCCGGCCGAACAGCCCTGGACCGCGATCGGCCAGTGGGCGACGCTTTGGTATTTCGCCTATTTCCTCGTCATGCTGCCGCTGATCTCCCGGATCGAACGGCCCAGGCCGCTGCCGCACAGCATCAGCCAGTCCGTGCTGGGCGGCGGTGGCGGCGCAGCCGTTGCGGCCGCCGCTTCGCCGATGGAGAAATCCCGATGATCTGTATTTCCCGTCGATTGCTGGCGCCGGCCGCCATCGTTGCCGGACTGGCAGGAAGCGTGGCGTCGGCGACGGCGCCGGCCCATGCCGCCGGCGACGGCGTTGCACCGAAGGAAGTCGCCTGGACCTTCAACGGCGTCTTTGGCCGGTACGATTACCCGCAGTTGCGCCGGGGCCTCCAGGTCTACCGGGAAGTCTGTGCGGCGTGCCACGGCCTGCGCCTCGTCGCCTATCGCGATCTCGCGGCCATCGGCCTGAGCGAAGCGGAAATCAAGGCGGTTGCCGGCGAGAGGGAAGTCGCCGGCGAGCCGGACGACGAGGGCGAACCGACGATCCGCCCGGCCGAGGCGAAGGACCGGTTCGTCAGTCCCTTCCCCAACGTCCAGGCCGCCATGGCTGCGAACAACGGTGCGGCCCCGCCGGACCTGTCGCTGATCGTCAAGGCGCGCGGCGGCGGTGCGGACTACATCTATTCGCTGATGACCGGCTATGTCTCGGAGGCGGCCTGCAAGAAAGAGTTCAAGGACAGCCAGGGCAAGCCGCTCGTGCCGGCGGAAGGCCAGTACTGCAACACCTACATGTCCGGCCACATCATCGCGATGGCGCCGCCGCTGACCGAGGACGGCCAGGTCGAATACGAGGGCAAGGGCGCGCCGCCGGCGAGCGTCGACCAGATGGCCAAGGACGCAACTGCCTTCCTCGCCTGGGCCGCCGAGCCCTACATGGTCGAACGCAAGCGCATGGGCATCAAGGTGATGCTGTTCCTGCTCCTGTTCACCGGCTTCATGTATGCGATCTACCGCCAGGTGAAGAAGGACGTGAAAGGGCACGCGTAGGCGCGTGTTCCGAAGGGCCGGCCACTGGAAAAATCGGTCCTCGTATTGCCTGTAGCGGCCCCGAAGGGCCGCGGCGCGGAGAAATGACGGATCGGAACTGAGGCGATCGAAACAACGGCGCAGGTTGCCCGGAACCGCCGAACCGCGATTGCAAGAAACCGGTAGACGTCCGCAGCCTACTCGGCCGCCTCCTGCATCGCCGCCCGTCGCCGTTCGGCCGGATCGCGGAACAGGCGCATCAGTTCGGCCTGGCGGTCGGCCGCGCAGGCCATGCCGGCTTCCTTGATGTGGCCGTAGCCGCGGATGTCGTCGGGGATGCCGGCGATCTGGACGGCCAGGTCGTAGGTCTCGGCATCCAGCCCGTCGATCAGCTCCCGGACCGTCGCTTCGTAGTCTGCGATCAGCTTGCGCTCGGCTCTGCGCTCCGCCGTATTGCCGAAGGGGTCGAAAAGCCCGCCGCGCAATCCCTTGAACTTTGCCAGCAGGGCAAACGCCGTGAAGATCCAGGGGCCGAACTCGCGCTTCTGGAGGTGGCCGGTCTCCGGATCGCGCCGGGCCAGCAGCGGCGGCGCCAGATGGACGGTCATGCGGTGGTTGCCGTCCTCGAACGCCTGGGCGACCTGGCGGCGGAAGTCGCCGCTCGAATAGAGCCGCGCCACCTCATACTCGTCCTTGTAGGCCATGAGCTTGTACAGGTTCCGCGCCACGGAAAGGGCGAATCCCGACAGGCCTTTCGCCCTGTCCCGCTCGGCCGCCTCCGCCGCCCGCACCAGCGCTTCGTACCGGTCGGCGTAAGCCGCGTTCTGGTAATCCGTCAGCTCCCGGCGCCGGATGGCGACGATCTCGTCGACCGTCCCGGCCTGCTTCGGCTTGAATTCGAGCGGCGCTGCCGGGAACGCGATCTTGCGCACGGCATCGAGATCGACCGCGGCCCGGCGGCCCCAGTCCAGCGCCCGCTTGTTCGCCGTCACGGCGACGCCGTTCAGCTCGATGGCTTCCAGGATGGAAGCCTCGTGCAGCGGCACCATGCCCTTCTGCAGGGCATAGCCGAGCATGAACATGTTGGTCGCGATAGAATCGCCCATCAGGCGGGTCGCGATGGCGGTCGCTTCGAGCGCTTCGAACTGCGCCTCGCCGACGGTCTGTCCGACGATGTCGAGCAGGGCCTCGCTCGGGAATTGCAGATCCTTGTTCCGGATGAAGCCGGCCGTCATCGTCTCCTGCGTGTTGACGATGGCGCGGGTCTTGTCCTTGCCCATCTTGCCGAGCGCATCGTTGCTCGACGTCACCACCAGATCGCAGCCGATGACCGCGTTCGCCTCGCCGGCGGCGATGCGCACGGCGTGGATATCCTCCGGCCGCTCGGCGATCCGGATATGGCTCATCACGGCGCCGTTCTTCTGCGCGACCCCGGTATGGTCGAGCGTGGTGACGCCCTTGCCCTCGATATGGGCGGCCATGGAAATCAGTGCGCCGATGGTGATGACGCCGGTGCCGCCGATACCGGTCACGAGGATGCCGTAGGGGTCGGAACAGTCCGGAATCGCCGGATCGGGAATCGCCGCGTCCGGCAGGTCGGCCGGGCGCACCGCTGCCGCCGCCCGGCGCGGCGCGGCGCCGTGCACGGTCACGAAGCTCGGGCAGGAGCCCTTGATGCAGGAGAAATCCTTGTTGCAGTTCGACTGGTCGATCTTCCGCTTGCGGCCGAATTCGGTGTCGACCGGCGTGACCGACATGCAGTTGGACTTGTCCGAGCAGTCGCCGCAGCCTTCGCACACGCGCTCGTTGATGAAGACCCGCTTCGGCGGATCGTAGAAGGCCCCGCGCTTGCGCCGACGGCGCTTCTCGGCCGCGCAGGTCTGGTCGTAGATCAGCACCGATACGCCCTTCCATTCGCGCAGGTCGCGCTGCACCCGGTCGAGATCGTCCCGGTGATGGAAGGTGACGCCCGGCGCGAAATTCATCGCTGTCGGGTACTTGTCCGGCTCGTCGGAGACGACGACGACCTTCTTCACGCCCTCGGCGTAGACCTGCAACGAAATGTCGGCGACCGTGGGCTGGCCTTCGACCGGCTGGCCGCCGGTCATCGCCACGGCGTCGTTGTAGAGAATCTTGTAGGTGATGTTGACGCCGGCGGCGACGCAGGCCCGGATTGCGAGCAGGCCGCTGTGATAGTAGGTGCCGTCGCCCAGATTGGCGAAGATGTGCCCGGCGGTGGAGAACGGCGCCTGGCCGATCCAGGGCGTACCCTCGCCGCCCATCTGGGTGAAGGTCGACGTGTTCCGGTCCATCCATTGCGACATGAAATGGCAGCCGATGCCGGAAACGGCGCGGCTCCCTTCCGGCACATGGGTGGAGCTGTTGTGCGGGCAGCCGGAGCAGAAATACGGCGTCCGGTCGAAGTTGACCGGCTTCTTCGCCAGCGCCCTTTCCTTGCGGTCCAGAAAGTCGAGCCGGTTCCGGACGACCTCGTCGTCGTGGAATTTCAGGATCCGCTCGCCGATCGCCCGCGAGATAGTGGCAGGCGACAGTTCGTTCGCCGCCGGCAACAGCCACTCGCCGTCTTCGTCGAATTTGCCGACGACCCGCAGGCGCGCCGACTCGGTCCAGTTGTACAGCTGCTCCTTCAGCTGGTTCTCGATCAGCGCACGCTTTTCCTCGACGACGACGATCTCTTCGAGCCCTTCGGCGAACTCGCGCACGCCGTCCTTCTCGAGCGGCCAGATCATGCCGACCTTGTAGAGCCGGATGCCGATCCCGGCGGCCTTATCGTCGTCGATGCCAAGATCCTGGAGCGCCTGCCGGACATCGAGATAGGACTTGCCGCAGGTCACGATGCCGAGGCGCGGCCGGGGGCTGTCCAGCACGACCCGGTCGATCCGGTTTGTTCGGGCGAACGCGAGCGCGGCATAGGCCTTGTGCCGGAGCAGCCGGTCTTCCTGCTCGTGGATGCCGTCCGGCCAGCGGATGTTCAGGCCGTCGGGCGGCGGCGCATAGGCATTCGGATAGTCGATGCGCACGCGGTCCGGCGAGACCGAGACGGATGCCGCGCTCTCGACCACCTCGGCAACCGACTTGAAGGCGACCCAGGCGCCGGTATAGCGCGACATGGCCCAGCCCATCAGGCCGTAGTCCAGCATCTCCTGGACGTTGGCCGGATACAGGATCGGCACCATCGCCGCCATGAACGCGTGATCGGACTGGTGCGGCAGGGTGGAGGAACTGGCGCCGTGGTCGTCGCCGGCGCAGACCAGCACGCCGCCGTGTTTCGACGAGCCGGCCGCATTGCCGTGTTTCAGCACGTCGCCGCAGCGGTCGACGCCGGGGCCCTTGCCGTACCACATGGCGAAGACGCCATCCTTGGCGGCGTCCGGGAACAGGGGCAGCTGCTGGCTGCCCCAGACCGCCGTCATCGCCAGGTCTTCATTGACGCCGGGCTCGAACTTGATGTGGTGCCGCTCAAGATATTTCTGGGCTCGCCACAGGTTCATGTCCAGGGTGCCGAGCGGCGAGCCGCGGTAGCCGCTGATAAAGCCGCCGGTGTCGAGGCCCGCTGCCAGGTCGCGCTGCCGTTGCATCATCGGCAGCCGGACCAGCGCCTGGATGCCGGTCAGGAATACGCGGCCTTCCTCCAGTTCATACTTGTCTTCCAGGGTAACTTTTTGCTGTGGCAAGGCGGCCATGGGATCGAAAATTCCATCGAAAGTGAAATGAATGGAGCGCCTGTAACCTAAGTGCATCGGCGCAGGACGCCAAGCGCAGGTTCGGCATGGCGAACCTGCGCCTGTGCATGCGGCCGTCCGCCGATCGAAAATCTTCCGGTTCCGGGGCCGCCAAGTTTACAGTTTTGAGGCAGCTTGTTAGAACCGCGTCATCGCGTGCGGGTTTCTCCGGCAACGGATCCGAACCGGGGAAAGAACGGCCCTTGCAGGGCGCGGTGGGGACTCTTCATGAAACTGATCGCGGGCAACAGCAACCGGCCGCTGGCCGAGGCGGTATCCGCCTATCTCAACGCTCCGCTGACCCGGGTTAATGTCCGCCGGTTTTCCGACATGGAAGTTTTCGTGGAGATCGAGGAGAACATCCGCGGCGAGGATGTCTTCGTCATCCAGTCGACCTCGTTCCCCGCCAACGACAACCTGATGGAACTGTTGGTGATACTGGACGCGCTGCGCCGCGCGTCGGCGCGCCGGGTGACCGCCGTGGTGCCCTACTACGGCTATGCCCGCCAGGATCGAAAGACCGGCCCCCGAACGCCGATATCGGCAAAACTGGTGTCCAACCTGATCACCACGGCCGGCGCCCACCGGCTGCTCACGATCGATCTCCATGCCGGGCAGATCCAGGGCTTCTTCGATATCCCGGTGGACAACCTGTTTTCCGCCCCGGTGTTCACGGCCGATATCGGCGAGCAATACGGCAAGAAGAACGGCGCGAGTGAGGTGATGATCGTCTCGCCGGACGTCGGCGGCGTGCTGCGCGCCCGGGGCATCGCGCGCCGGATCGGCGCCGATCTCGCCATCATCGACAAGCGGCGCGAGCGGGCCGGGGTCTCCGCGGTGATGAACATCATCGGCGAGGTCAGGAACCGGGTCTGTATTCTGGTCGACGATATCGTCGATTCGGCCGGCACCCTGTGTAACGCGGCCGACGCCCTGATGAATGCCGGCGCCGAATCGGTGGCGGCCTATGTGACCCATGGCGTGCTTTCGGGCGGCGCTGCCGGCCGGATCGCCGCGTCGCCGATTGGCGAAATGGTGATCACCGATTCGATCCAGGCGACCGAGGCCGTCCGCGTTTCCGACAAGCTCCGGCCGCTGACCATCGCGCCGCTGATCGGCGAAGCCATCCGCCGCATCAGCGAGGAAACCAGCGTAAGCAGCCTGTTCAACTGACGCCTTTCCCTCCCTCCGTCGGGATTCGCACCGGCCCGGCGGATGCCTCGATCGTCGGATTTCCAGGGGCGCCGCGGCCTCCTGTCGCTTGATCCGGACGCCACGCCGGACCCATATCGCGGCGTCCGCGCGCGGCACCCTTGGAGGCCGGCCGGGCGGAGTCTTTCGAACAATGGAGACGATCGATGAGCGATTACGCTGTGCTCGAAGCAGCGGTGCGCGACCGGGCCGGTAAGGGGGCCGCCCGGGCAATCCGTCGCGAAGGCCATGTGCCGGGCGTCATCTATGGCGGCGGCCAGGATGTCGTAATGCTGAAAATGGACCCCCGGGTCCTGAACGCCCGGATGCGCAAGACGGGATTTTTTGCGACCCAGTTCCAGGTGGAAGTCGGCGGTCAAAGACACCGTGTGCTGCCGAAGGACGTGCAGTTCCATCCGGTAACCGACGATCCGATCCATGTCGATTTCCTGCGGGTGACCGACCGTACCCGGGTCACGGTGGATATACCGGTCCGCTTCGTGAACGAGGAGGAGTCGCCCGGCCTCGCCGAAGGCGGCGTACTGAACGTCGTGCGTCATACCGTTGAAGTGGCGACCGCGGCCGGCAACATTCCGGAGGAAATCACCGTCGATCTCAGCGGCATGGAAATCGGCGATTCCGTGCGGATCGGCAGCATTACCCTGGCGGAAGGCGTGAGGCCCACGATCGCCGAACGCGATTTCATGATCGCTTCCGTCAACGCCCCGATGCAAATCGTCGAAGACGAGGAAGTCGAGGAAGACGAGGACGAGATGGACGTCCCGACCGTCGCCGAAGACGAGGCGGAGCAGGAACCGGAAGAGGAAGACTGACCCCGGCTGGACCGGGCGCGGCCGAAAATTTGGTCGGACGGCGGCCCAAAGCATAGGGTGCACCCATGTTGCTCCTGGTCGGACTGGGCAATCCGGGGCCGAAACACGCCGGCCACCGCCACAATTTCGGCTTTCTGGCGCTGGATGAAATCGCGCGGCGCTATAGGTTCGGGCTGTGGCGCGGCCGCTTTGCCGGTTCGGCGGCGGACGGCGAAATCGGCGGCGTCCGCATTCTGGCGCTCAAGCCCCTGACCATGATGAACATGTCGGGCCGCTCCGTCGGCGAAGCCCTGCGCTTCCATAAGCTCGATCCGGCCGACGTGACGGTCCTCTACGACGAACTCGATCTCGTGCCGGGAAAAATGCGGGTCAAGACCGGCGGCGGGCACGGCGGCCACAACGGCGTCCGCGATATCGCTGCGCAGATCGGTCCGGGCTTTCGCCGCGTGCGGCTCGGCATCGGTCATCCCGGCGACAAGGATCGGGTAACCGGATACGTCCTGCACGATTTCACCAAGGCGGAGCGCAAGACTGCCGACGATCTGATCGACGCCGTCGCCGAGGCGGCGCCGCTGCTGGTCGGCGGCGAAGACAACCGTTTCATGACCCGGGTCAGCCAGACACTGAATCCCCCGCCGCCGAAGCCGCCTCCCAAACCGGTGGCGCCTGAGCCCGCCGAGGACAACGGTTCACCGCCGGCAGCGGACGGGGATGCCGGATAGATGGGATTCCGGTGCGGTATCGTCGGACTGCCGAATGTCGGCAAGTCCACGCTTTTCAATGCGCTGACCGCGACGGCGGCGGCGGAAGCGTCGAACTATCCTTTCTGCACCATCGAGCCCAATGTCGGCCGAGTCGCGGTGCCCGACGAGAGGCCGGCGCAGATCGCGGCCCTGACCGGGTCTGCCGCCGCTGTCCCCACGCAACTGGAATTCGTCGACATTGCCGGGCTGGTGCGCGGTGCAAGCAAGGGGGAAGGGCTGGGCAACCGGTTTCTCGGCAACATCCGCCAGGTCGACGCCATCGCCCATGTCGTGCGCTGCTTCGACGGCAGCGCGGTGACCCATGTCGAGGGCTCGGTCGATCCGGTGCGGGACATCGAGACCGTCGAGACCGAGCTGATGCTGGCCGATCTGGAAAGCCTCGAGGGCCGGGCCGAGAACGCCCGGCGCCGGGTCACCGGCGGCGACAAGGACGCCCGGAACCGGCTGAAGGCGATGGAGCCTGCGCTTGCCGCGCTGCAGGCCGGAAGGCCGGCGCGGTTGGCCGAAATTCCCGGCGGCTCGGAAAGGGCCTTCCGGGAGTTGCAACTCCTCACCGCCAAACCGGTCCTCTATATCGCCAATGTCGACGAGGATTCGGCAGCGGCCGGCAACAGCCATTCCAGACGGGTCGGTGACCGTGCGTCGGAAAACGGCGCGGCCTGCGTGACGATCGCCGCGGCCATCGAGGAAGAACTGGCCCAGCTGGCCGATGCCGCCGAGCGCCGGGCGTTCCTCGAAACCCTCAGCCTTGGCGAGCCCGGCCTCGATCGCGTGATCCGCGCCGGATACGATCTGCTCGACCTCATCACCTTCTTTACCACCGGACCGAAGGAAACCCGTGCCTGGACCGTGCCGCGCGGCTCCACGGCGCATTTCGCAGCCGGCGAAATTCACACGGATTTCCAGCGTGGCTTCATCCGGGCGGAGACGATTTCCTGCGACCTGTTTATCGCTTCCGGCGGCGAGCAGGCGGCGCGCGACGCCGGCCGGATGCGCAGCGAAGGCCGGGACTATCCGGTCAGGGACGGCGATATCATCCTGTTCAGGTTCAACGTCTAAGGGAGAGACCCATGGGAGAATGGATCGAGATTTCCGCGGAAGACGGTCACCGCTGCCGGGCGTGGCTGGCCCGGCCGTCCGGCGAGGCCAAAGGCATCGTCGTCGTGATGCAGGAGATATTCGGCGTCAACGACCATATCCGGCGCGATACCGACAAGTTCACCGGTCACGGCTATGTCGCCATTGCTCCGGCGGTCTTCGACCGGGTCGAGAGCGGCGTCGAACTGGGCTACGACGAGGAGGGATTTACCAAGGGACGCAGCGTCGTCGGCGACCTGGGCTGGGACGGTCCGCTGCTCGACGTCCGGGCCGCGGCCGATGCTGGAGCGTCGGCAACCGGTTGCAGCGGCCCGGTGTTCGGCGTTGGCTATTGCTGGGGCGGTTCGCTTGCCTGGCTGGCGGCCACGCGCCTCGCCATCCCGTCAGTCGGCTACTATGGCGGGCGCACCGCTGGGCTCGTCGACGAACGGCCCAAAGCGCCGGTCATGCTGCATTTCGGCGCCCGGGACCATGCGATCCCGCTGGCCGATGTCGACAAGATCCGCGAGGCCCACGGCGCGGTGCCGATCCATGTCTACGATGCCGGCCACGGATTCAACTGCGACGCCCGCAAGGATTTCGACCCGGCAGCTGCCGATCTGGCCCTGAAGCGCACCCTGTCCTTCTTCGACGCGCTGGCGTGACAATCCCGGCGGCGCGCTCCGGTCAGACGGCGCAGAACTCCAGGCTTACGCCGTTGGCGTGCGATCCCCTGACGGCGACGGTCTGATCGTCCTTGCGCGCGTATCCGATGCCGCCGGCCTCCAGGGCCCTGACCGTCTCCGCCGGATCGGTCACGGAAAGCGCCATGCCGGCCAGAAACGGCGGCCGCCACTTCCTTCGCCTGAGTTCGGGCCAGGCGGCTTCGGCGGCGGCTTCGGTCAGGAAGCGCAATTCGGTCTGGCCGACGATCGCGCTGAATTCCTGGTCGCCGATTTCCGTGACTGCCTCCTGGCCCAGAAACCTCCGCCAGCCCGCGCGCGGCGAGCTTGTGTTCCTGACCACCACCGTCATCGAGTCGATGCCGGTGACGCCGTTGGCGTGGCGCGTCCATTCCGGCCGCCAGACCAGGTCGCGCGTGAGGTGCTGGCAGACGAAGGATGAAACGCCGGGCGTCGCGCCGTTGAGATAGACCAGCTTGAATGCCGGTTCCACCTCGCCTTCGGGCAGCTCCAGAAGCCGCGACAGGTCAGCCGGCCCCTTGTAGTCGATCGAGGCAGCCTCGAGGGCCGCGCTGACCGCCTCGGCCGTTTCGGTCGAAAAGGCGAGACCCATCAGCCCTTCGCGTATCTTGAGGAACCTGTCGAGCTTGTTGGTAAATCCGGCGGGGTCGACGATGCCAAGCAGCTCGACATAGTCGGTCTCGAACATGATGCAGTAGTTCGCCGTGCCCCAGCCCCTGTGCCGGCCCCGCGGGGTGATCGTGAAACCGAGCTTCGCCCATTGCCTCCGCGCCGCTTCCAGCTTGCGGACGCCGACGATGGCGTGATCGATTCCGGTGATCGGAATTGGCATGGGCATCCGTGACAAAGGCCGGCGAAGTTCGATAGCCCGAAGCGTAGTCGCCGCGCCGGAGCGAAGCTTTGCGGCACCCGGCCTCTGCGACACCTTGCCGATTTAAGGGAACGGGATCAGCGCTCCCGGCCGGGGTTCTGGCCGTAGGTTGAGAATTTTTCCAGAACGGTTTCCATCTCCGCGTCGTCCAGTTCGACCGGCGGGCCCAGCTGCAAAGCCTTGATATACATGGCCGAAAGCGTTTCGACCTCCACCGCAAGCGCAAGCGCTTCGTTAAGCGTGCATCCACACGCAATAAGCCCGTGATTGGCGAGCAAACAGGCCCGCCGCCCTTCCAGCGCCCGGACGGCGTTGGCCGAGAGTTCGGCGGTGCCGTAGGTCGCATAGGGCGCGCAGCGGATGTCCCGCCCGCCGCCGGCGGCGACCATGTAGTGGAAGGGCGGAATCCCCCGGCCGTGGCAGGCCAGCGCGGTGGCGTGGACAGCGTGGGTGTGGACGATGGCGTTCAGGTCCGGCCGTTCGCGCAGGATATCGCAGTGGAAGCGCCACTCGCTGGACGGCAGCCAATCGCCTTCGCAGCGGCCATCCAGATCCATCCACACGATCTGTCCCGGCGTCAGGGCGTCATAGGGCATGCCGGTCGGGGTTATCAGCAGCCCGTCTCCGGCCCGCAGGCTGACATTGCCGGAGTTGCCCTGGTTGATGCCCAGCGGGCCGAGTTGCTGCGCGGCCGCGATCGCCGCCCTGCGCAATTTCAGAAACCGGAGACCGGCCATGCCGGCTCAGCGCTTCAGCACGCGCCCGGCGACCGCATCCAGCTTTGCGGCCGTCGCCGGGTCGCGCGCATCCGGCGCGGTGATAATGGCGTGCTCCAGCGCCGTGTGGCAGCCCTCGGGGCAGGCGCCGGTCCGGCTGGCCAGCCGCTGCGCCGCGTCCCTGACCAGCGCGCGGCCCTTGTCGGCGTTTGCCAGGAGGACGCCGATGACGTTCTCGACCGAAACGGCATCGTGGTCGGGATGCCAGCAATCGTAGTCCGTGACCATCGCCACGGTGGCGTAACAAAGCTCGGCCTCCCGGGCGAGCTTGGCCTCCGGCATGTTGGTCATGCCGATCACCGAGCAGCCCCATGAGCGGTAAAGGTTGGATTCGGCCAGAGTCGAGAATTGCGGCCCTTCCATCGCCAGATAGGCGCCGCCCGCGCTGACCGGAATCTCCAGGGTCTCGCACGACCGGGCGAGCACGGTCCCGAGCCGGCCGCAGACCGGATGGGCGAATTCGACATGGGCGACGAGGCCCGCGCCGAAAAAACTCTTCTCCCGGCCGAAGGTGCGGTCGATGAACTGGTCGGGAATGACGAAGGTGCCGGGCGCGAGCTCTTCCCGGAACGAGCCGCAGGCGCTGACCGAAACGATCTCGGTAACGCCGGCGCGTTTCATGGCGTCGATATTGGCCCGGTAGTCGATGGACGTCGGCGAATGGACGTGGCCGCGCCCGTGCCGGGGCAGGAACACCATCCGGATGTCGCCGAGGCGCCCGAACAACAGCTGGTCCGAGGGCGTGCCGAACGGGCTCTCCACGGTCTCCCAGCGCCGGTCGTCCAGACCGTCGATTTCGTAAATGCCGCTGCCGCCGATAATCCCGATGACCGGCGGCCGGTCCGGCGAATGGATATCGGGCGCCATGGCTCCGGATCAGCCTCGCGCCAGTTTCAGGAGCTTGACGGACGTATCGGCGAGCGCCTCTGCCTCGAAGGCCTTGCCGCCCCGCATCATCATCTGCGACGGCCGCATTTCCCGGCCGTTGTTGAGGGTGTTGACCGCAACGATCTTGCCGTCGGCAAGATAAAAGACGGTGGCGGGGCCGTCGTCGGGGTTGCCGCGCCAGACGAGCCTGTCCCAATGCTCCGGCGCGCCGGTCATCTGCAGGTTGACGTCGTGCTGGTCGGACCAGACCCAGAGCGAGTCTTCATAGGCCTCGTCCGCGCCGCACAGGTTGCGCGCCACGGCCGCCGCCTGATCCTGGGCATTCTGGTAGCTCTCAAGCCGTAGCCGCCGGCCGGCGAAGGCGTTGGGCTGGTTGGCGACATCGCCCGCGGCGTAGATGTCCGGGTGGGAGGTGCGGCCGCGGTCGTCCACCACGATGCCGTTGTCGACCGCCAGGCCCGCAGCCCCGGCAATCTCGACATTCGGCAGGATCCCGATCCCGATGACGACAACTTCGGCCGGGACCATGCTGCCGTTGCTCAGCCGGACGCCGTTGACGGCGCCGGTTCCTTCGAGAGCGCCGACCGTCACGCCGAGGTGGAGATCGACGCCCCTGTCCCGGTGCATCCGGGCGAACCAGTCCGCCACTTCCGGCGCCACGCTGCGGCCCATCATCCGGTCGGCGGCTTCCAGCACCGTTACCTTCGCGCCCAGCTTTGCAGCGCTGCCGGCAATTTCCAGGCCGATGAACCCGCCGCCGATCACCGCGACTTCCGTCCCCGAGGAAATCCGCGCCTTGATCGCGTCGCTGTCGTCGAGCGTCCGCAGATAGAAAACGCCGTCGAGATCGGCGCCCGGCACCGGCAGCCGGCGCACCCGCGCCCCGGTCGTCAGCATCAGCTTGTCGAAGGCGAGAGCACGGCCGTCGGCCAGCTCGACGCGCCTGCCGGCTGCGTCGATGGATGCTGCGCCGTTGCCGGCGATCAGGTCGATCCGGTTTTCCGCATACCAGGCGGCCTCGTGCAGCCGGACTTTCTCCAGGCCGGCATCGGTGACGATCAGTTCCTTGGAGAGCGGCGGCCGCTCGTAGGGGACGTGCGGCTCCTCGCCGATCAGCAGGATCTGGCCCTCGAACCCGCACTGCCGCATGGCCTGGGCCGCCCGCCCGCCGGCATGCCCTGCCCCGACAATGACGAAGGTCCGGTCTGCACTCATCGGCTGTTAGTTCCTCGTTTCGCGGAAACAGCGCCGCCGCGCCGTCGCGACGAGTGCCGGAATCTCCCCGAACCGCGCCGCGTTGCCAAGCCTCAACCGGCCGCCCGTGGCGATAAGGCCGCCGCGTCGCCGGCGTGGGAGTGTCAACGGTGGTCGCCCTGAGAATCGAGCCAATTCAAAAGCCTTTTCGCCTTGCAACCCTCTCCTGTCGCTCCGGACGGAACGTAGCGACGATCCGGGGGCAGCCCGCCAGGCCGGAGTTGAATCCGGATCGCCGAAAACTTTTCCTTGATAAATACATAACGATATGTTTATATTGATCTGTGAGCATTTTGAGGGCCGCGCTGTGGCAGCCCGTTTTTCGGGGAGGCAATCCGGCCGTGGATCAGTTGCTTCTGGGCTTGAAGGCGGCAGCAGAAGGGACGCGGCTGCGCATCCTTTCCCTGTGCGCCCATGTCGAACTCACGGTTTCCGATCTGGTGCGCGTCCTGGGCCAATCGCAGCCCAGGGTCTCCCGCCATCTGCGGTTGTTGGTCGAGGCCGGCCTGCTGGAACGGCATCAGGAAGGCAACTGGGCGTGGTATCGCCTCGCCGAGACCAGCAGCGGCGCGCGCAATGCCGAGCTCGCCCGGCAACTGATCGACCTGATTCCTGAGGATGACGACGTCCAGTCGCTGGATCTGATCCGCCTCGAAGAAATCAAGGCGGAAAGGGCGCGGACGGCGGCCGACTATTTCCGGTCGAACGCGGCGAGCTGGTCGGAAGTCCGCGCTCTGCACGTCGATCCGGCGAAGGTCGATGCCGCGCTGCGCCAGGTCGTTCTGCGGAAGCCGATCGAGAATCTCCTCGACATCGGCACCGGCACCGGCCGGGTTCTGGAACTGGTCGCACCCGAGGTGACCAGCGCAATCGGCATCGACCTCAGCCGCGAGATGCTGGCCGTTGCCCGGCACAATCTTGACAAGGACGGGCTGCGCCACTGCCAGGTCCGCCATGCCGACATGTACCAGCTGCCGTTTGCGCAGGAGCGGTTCGACGTCGTGACCCTGCATATGGTGCTGCACTATTCGGAAAAGCCGGCCCAGGTCCTCGCCGAAGCCGCCCGGGTGCTGAAGCCCGGCGGGCGGATCGTCGTCGTCGATTTCGCCCCCCACGGCATGACGGCGCTGCTCGACCGGCACGCCCACTGCTGGGCCGGCTTCGAGGACGGCGATATCGGGCGCTGGTTCCGCGCCTCCCAACTGTCGCCGGAAGAGCCGGTGCGGCTGGAAGGCGATCCGCTGACGGTCGCGATCTGGTCCGCGGCCCTGCCTGCCAACGACGCAGCGCCCGAAGCTGCTCCGGATTCCGTGGGGAGCGCGGCGTCATGATCCCGAAGACAGGCCCTTCCTTCCGCCCCGCCGCCGCCGCTCTGGAAGCGCTTGCAGCCGAGCGCATCCTGGTCATGGACGGCGCCATGGGCACGATGATCCAGGCGGCGCAGCCGACGGATGAGGATTTCCGCGGCGCCGCCTTCGCCCGTCACGATCGGGCCCTCCAGGGCAACAACGATCTGCTGAACCTGACCCGGCCGGAGATCGTCCGCAGCATTCACGAGGCAAACCTGGCCGCCGGCGCCGATATCCTGAAGGCCAACACCTTCAATGCGAACGCCATTTCCCAGGCGGATTACGGTCTGGCTTACCATGCCGCAGAAATCGCCCGCGCCGGCGTCCGGATCGCGCGGGACGCTGCGGACGCCGCGATGGCGGCAGAACCGGATCGTCCGCGGTTCGTCGCCGGGGTTCTCGGCCCGACCAACCGCACCGCCTCCATCTCGCCGGACGTCGACGATCCGGGCTTCCGGAATGTGACCTTCGACGAACTGGCCGCGATCTATCGCGAGAACGCCGATGCCGCGATCTCCGGCGGCGCCGACATCGTCCTGGTCGAAACCGTGTTCGACACGCTGAACGCCAAGGCCGCCCTGTTCGCTGTCGAGGAATCCTTCGAGGCGCTCGGCTTCCGGTTGCCGGTTATCGTTTCCGGCACGATCACCGACCGCTCCGGGCGGACCCTGTCCGGGCAGACGGTGGAGGCCTTCTGGACCTCGGTCCAGCACATACGGCCCTTCGCCATCGGCCTGAACTGCGCGCTCGGCGCCGAACAGCTCGCTCCCTTCGTGGCCGATCTTTCGCGCGCGGCGGCAACCCGCCTCAGCGTTCATCCCAATGCCGGCCTGCCGAACGCCTTCGGCGGCTACGACGAGACCGCCGAAGAGACAGCCGGTTTCCTCGGCGCGTGGGCGCAGGACGGGCTGGTCAACATCGTCGGCGGCTGCTGCGGCACCACGCCGGCGCATATCGCGGCGATCCGTGGGGCGGTCGACGGCATCGCGCCGCGCTGCGTGCCGGAATTGGCCGGCGACCTGACGCTGTCGGGGCTCGAGCCTTTCAACTTGGCTGCGTAGCCGGCGCCAGCACGCGATGCCGCAAAATCCGACCAGTGGGCCGGGCATTACCCCGGCCATGAATGCCGCCCAGCGCTTCGTCATGGTCGGCGAGCGCACGAACGTCACCGGCTCGGCGAAGTTCAAGAAGCTGATCCTGGCCGGCGACTACGAGGCGGCGCTGGATATCGCCCGGGAGCAGGTCGAGAACGGCGCCCGGATCGTCGACGTCAACATGGACGAGGCGATGCTGGATTCGGAAGCGGCGATGGTCCGCTTTCTCAACCTGATCGCGGCTGAGCCGGACATCTGCCGCGTGCCGGTCATGATCGATTCGTCCAAATGGTCGGTCATCGAGGCCGGGCTGAAATGCGTTCAGGGCAAGGCGATCGTCAATTCGATCAGCCTGAAAGAGGGCGAAGCGCCGTTCCTCGAACAGGCGCGGCGCATCCGGCGCTACGGCGCCGCAATGGTCGTGATGGCCTTCGATGAAACGGGCCAGGCCGATACCGTCGGCCGCAAGGTCGATATCTGCGCGCGCGCCTACCGGCTGCTCACCGGGCAGGCCGGGGTTCCGCCGCAGGATATCATCTTCGATCCCAACATTTTCGCGGTCGCCACAGGCATCGAGGAGCACGATTCCTACGGCCTCGCCTTCATCGAGGCGACCCGCCGGATCAAGGCGACGCTGCCCGGCAGCCATGTTTCGGGCGGCCTTTCGAACCTTTCATTTTCGTTCCGCGGCAACGAGCCGCTGCGCCGGGCGATGCACTCGGTATTCCTGTATCACGCCATCCCGGCGGGCCTCGACATGGCGATCGTCAACGCCGGCCAGCTCGATGTCTACGACGAGATCGCGCCGGCCCTGCGCGAACGGGTCGAAGACGTCGTCCTGAACCGCCGGCCCGACGCGACAGACCGGTTGCTGGAAATCGCGGAAGAGTATCGCGGCGGCGCGGTGCAGCGGGCGAAGGACGACAGCTGGCGCGAGGCAACGGTCGAAGACCGGCTGATTCACGCCCTGGTCCATGGCATCGCCGATCATGCCGAGGCGGACGCCGAAGAGGCGCGCCTGAAGTTCCGCAAGCCGCTGGCGGTAATCGAAGGGCCGCTGATGGACGGCATGGCCATCGTCGGCGACCTGTTCGGCGCCGGCAAGATGTTCCTGCCGCAGGTCGTCAAGAGCGCGCGGGTCATGAAAAAGGCGGTCGGCTGGCTCGAACCCTTCATGGAGGCGAAACGGGATAGGCAGCGGGCTGCGGCCGGAAAAATCGTTATGGCAACGGTCAAGGGCGACGTGCACGACATCGGCAAGAATATCGTCGGCGTCGTGCTGCGCTGTAACGGCTACGAGGTGACCGATCTCGGCGTCATGGCGCCGGCCGAACTGATCCTCGATACGGCCGAAGCGGAAAATGCCGACCTGATCGGCCTGAGCGGCCTGATTACGCCGAGCCTGGAGGAAATGTGCCGGGTCGGCGCGGCGATGGACCGGCGCGGCATGACCCTTCCCCTGCTGATCGGCGGCGCGACGACCAGCCGGATGCACACCGCGGTCAAGATCGAACCGTCCTACGGCGGGCCGGTTGTGCATGTGAACGACGCATCGCGCGCCGTCGGCACGGCTGCCGCCCTGCTGTCGCCGGATCGTAAGGCCGGCTTCGTCGCTGACACCCGGGCGGCCTACGCGGTGCTGCGCGAGAGCCACGCCGGCGGGCGGCGCGACGGCGTGCAGGCCGACCTCGCTTCGGCGCGCGCCAACGGCCTGCGCCTCGACTGGACCGGCTACTCGCCGCCGCGGCCGGCACAGGCCGGACCTGTCGTCCTCGACGACGCAGCGATCGGCGATCTGGCAAAAAGGATCGACTGGACGCCGTTCTTCCGCACCTGGGAACTGGCCGGCGCCTGGCCCCGCATCCTCGACGATCCCACGGTCGGCGAGGCAGCCCGTGCGCTCCATGCCGACGCCCTCGAGATGCTGGAAAAAATGGATGCAGAAAGCTGGACCCGACCGAGAGGGGTGGCGGCGTTCTGGCCCGCGGCCCGGATCGGTGACGATATCGAACTATACCGCGACGAGGCTCGCACCGAGGTCGGCGATACCCTGCGGATGCTGCGCCAGCAGACTGCGAAGACGAACCGGCCGAACTACTGTCTCGCAGATTTCGTGGCGCCGAAAGAAGCCGGCGTGCCGGACTGGGTTGGCGGATTCTGCGTCACGGCCGGGCCGGGGATCGAACAGGCCGCCGCCGAATTCGAGGCGCACAACGACGATTACAACGCAATCCTCGTCAAGGCGCTGGGCGACCGGCTGGCCGAAGCCTTCGCCGAATGGCTGCACGAGAAGGTGCGCAAGGAAGTCTGGGGTTATGCGGCTGGCGAGAACCTGAGCAACGAAGACCTGATCGCCGAACGCTACCGCGGTATCCGGCCGGCGCCCGGCTATCCCGCCTGCCCGGAGCATACCGAGAAGCGGCGCCTGTTCGCCCTGCTGGAGGCGGAGCGGCACACCGGCGTCAGCCTCACGGAAAGCTGCGCCATGCTTCCGGCGTCCGCGGTCAGCGGCTGGTATTTCAGCCACCCTGAGGCGCGCTATTTCGGCGTCGGCAAGATCGGCCGCGACCAGGTCGAAGACTATGCCGCACGCAAGGGCTGGACCCTGGACGATGCCGAGCGTTGGCTGGCGCCCAACCTGGGCTACGAAACCGTCAGGCGGGCAGCGTAGCGGCTGCGGCGTCCCGCTCCCGGTTTCCGGGAGCCGCTCCGCTTCCCTGCGACCGATCTGCGATTTCGGGCGCGCTCCTATGACCCCCGGATTGTCTCAGTCTCAATGGGCTAGCATGCCTGTCGGCGTCCAACAGCTGCGCCGAACGACAGGCCGACCGCACCCGGCTGGGAGACGCCCATGGAATACCCGCTCACCTTCATGTCCGACGGTCTTAGACTGGCCGGTGTCCTGCATGTGCCGGAAGGGCGCGGACCCGGCCAGCGTTTGCCGACCTTCATCGTCTTGCACGGCTTTGTCGGCACCAAGGACAGATCCCATGTCGAACTGGTCGCCCGCATGCTCGACGAAATGGGCTATTGCGTCTTCCGCATCGATTTTCGCGGCTGCGGCGAAAGCGAAGGCGCGCGCGGCGAGGTCCGCTGCTTCGACCAGGTGGCCGACACCAAGAACGCCCTGTCCTTCATCGCCCGGCGCGAAGAGGTGGACCCGGACAGGATCGGCGTCATCGGACACAGCTTTGGCGCGGCCGTCGGGATCTTCGCCGGCGGAATAGACGAGCGGATCGCCGCCGTGGTCTCGCTGTGCGGCTGGGGCGACGGCGAACGCAAGTTCCGCGGCCAGCATCCGACGCCCGAAGCCTGGGAGAAGTTCACCGGCATCCTGGAGGAGGGGCGCAAGCAGAAGGCAGAGACCGGCGAAAGCTTGTGGGTCTCGCGCTTCGACCTGGTGCCGATCCCGCCGGAGCTGCGCGCGAACCTCTCGCCCAAGGCGCAGTTCGAAGTGCCGGTGGAAACCGCGATCAGCATGTACAAGTTCCGCGCCGAAGATGTTGTCGCCGACATCGCGCCGCGCCCGCTCTTGCTGTTCCACACGGCGGACGATGTGGTCACGCCGACGGAACAGTCGATCCGCCTGTTCGAAAAGGCCGGCGCCAATGCCGAACTGATGATCCCCACCGGCGTGTCGCATTTCCCGCTCTCCGAACAGGATGCGCCCTACACCCGTGCGCTGATCGGCGCATGGCTCGCCAAGTATTTCCCGACCCCGCTGGGGGCGCCCGCATGAAGACCGTCCCCGCGCGCAACCTGCACGAATTCGGGGCGGGGCTTCTGACGGCCGGGGGGTTCGCGCAGCACCACGCCGAGGATACTGCCCGCGTGCTGGTCTGGGCCAATGCGCGGGGCGCCGACTCCCACGGCGTTCTGCGCATCCCCCGCTATGTAGAAATGGTCGAGCAAGGCCGCATCGACCCTGCCGCGACGCCGGACATCGAGTCTAACGAAGGGGCGGTTGCCATTCTGAACGCGCGCAACATGCCGGGCGCCACCGCCATGCTGGCTGCGATGGACGAAGCCGTGGGCATCGCCGAACGCCTCGGCATAGGCTGGTGTTCGGCCAAGAACATTACCCATGCCGGCGCGGTTGGCTATTACGCCATGCAAGCGGCGGATCGCGGTCTTCTGGGGATCGTCATGTCCGCCTCGAGGCCCCTGATGGCCTATCACGGAGCCCGCGCCTCCGGCCTGTCCACGAACCCGATTGCCATCGCCGTTCCGCAGGAGGGCCATCCTCTGCTTCTGGACATGTCGACCTCGACCGTGGCGTTCGGCAAGATCATGCACGCCAGGGACGCGGGCACCCCGATTCCTCCCGGCTGGGGCATCGACGAGACCGGGGCGCCGGCGACCGATCCTGCGCGGGTGGCCACGCTCGCGCCGCTCGGCGGTCCGAAGGGATCGGGCCTGTCGCTGATGATCGAGGTGATTTGCAGCGTCCTTGTCGGCAATCCGGTGATTTCCGAAGCCCTGACCGGAGGTGAGGCCGCCATGAACGGGCTGGCGCTGGCCGTGAAAGTCGGCGCCTTCGCCGAGACTGGGGGCTTCGCGCGCCAGATCGCCGAGTTGGTTGCCGCGCTCAAGGGCCTGCCGACAACCGCCGGGACCGACGCCATCCTGATGCCGGGGGAGCGCGGCTTTCGCCTGGCGGAGTCGCGCTATCGAGACGGGATTCCGCTGGCCGGGGGCACGGTCACGCGCCTTCTAGCGCTCGCGGAGCGTCTCGACGTCCCGTCCGATGTATTCTCCGGGCGACAGGGGGACAGGCAGGTACCGCCTCGCCCTCCTGCCGGTGGCCGCGCCCGAATGCCATCTGAATGAAAGGACGATCCGTGTTACCCGCCCCGAACCTTCGCCATTTCTGCGATATCGATGTCGAACTCGGACCGATCCGCGAGATGGGTCCGGGCCGCGCCGGCCGGCGCAGGATTATCCCCATCGTCGGGGGACGCGTCAGCGGGCCGGACATCTCCGGGCGGCTCCTGAACCTGGGCGCCGACTGGCAGACGATCTTCGCCGACGGGGTGGCCGAGCTCGACACCCGCTACGCGATGGAGACAGACGACGGCGCCCTGATCGAGATCGTCAACTACGGGTACCGCCACGGGCCTGCGGAAGTGATCGAACGCCTGGCGGCCGGCGAGGATGTTCCGCCGGACAGCTACTACATGCGCACGCAGGCCCGGCTCGAGACCGGCGATTCGAAATACGCGTGGGTCAACAGGATGCTTTTCGTCGGCGCGGGCGCCCGCCGCGAATCGTCCGTGCACATCTCGCTGTTCGTCATCGAATGACGTCGAAACAGGAATTTCCCGACGCATCGGAGCGGCCGCCGGAGACCGGCCTCGCGCTTGCCTTCGCCATTGCCGCTCACGATACGTTGTCCCGCCGCGCCGGCGCCGGTAGTGTGCCGCATAACCTGCGACAGCGCGGACGGTAAACGATGGCGGACGGCATCCCCTTCGACCGGGACCTGGAATTCGAATACGGCCGGATCGAGCACGTCTCGCCGCTGATCCGCCGTGTCATTGCGCCGAACGGCGGGCCGTTCACATTCCACGGCACGGGCACCTATGTCATCGGGCGCGGCAAGCTCGCCGTGGTCGACCCGGGGCCGCTGCTCGCGTCCCATATCGAGGCCCTGAAACACGCCCTGCGCGGCGAAACGATCACGCATATCCTGATCACCCACACCCACCGGGACCATTCGCCCGCCGCCGCGCCGCTCAAGGGGGAATGGGCGGCGCCGACCTACGGCTTCGGCCCGCACGGCGGTGGCCGGATCGAGGCCGGCGCCGTCGTCGAGGCCGGCGGCGACGAGAGCTTCGCGCCGGATATCGTGACCGGTGACGGCGACGCGATCGAGGGCGACGGCTGGACGGTCGAGGCCGTGCATACGCCCGGCCACACCTCGAACCACCTGTGCTTCCACCTCAAAGAGGAAAACGCCCTGTTCAGCGGCGACCATGTCATGGGCTGGTCGACCACCATCGTATCGCCGCCCGACGGCGACATGGCGCGCTATGTCGCCAGCCTGGACAAGCTGATTGGCCGAAACGGGGCGGGGGACGACGCCGTCTACTGGCCGACCCACGGCGCGCCGATCCGCGATCCCGGCGCCTTCGTCCCGGCGCTCCGGGCGCACCGGATGGGCCGGGAGGAGCAGGTGCTGGCCTGCCTCAGGGACGGCGTGACCGGAATCGCAGACATGGTGCCGCGCATGTACGCGGGCGACGTGCCGCCGGCCATGTATCCGGCTGCGGCGCGCTCGGTGCTCTCGCATCTGGTCTGGCTGGTCGAGAAGGAAAAGGTGCAGGCCGAAGGCGAACTCGGCACGGAAGCGGTGTTCCGGCTGGCGTGAGGCGCGCGGCCGCTACTCAATCGTAGCGCACGAACGGCTGGTCCAGGCGGTAGGCGAACAGGGGGACGCTATCGGTATCGGGGTCGTCCAGGCGGCGCTGGATTTCGCCGAGCATGAACTGGGTAACGTCCAGAATCGCGTAGTCGGCGGCGCGGGCGAGCGGGATCCATTGCAGGTCCGACAGTTCGCCGGAGCCGCCGAGGCCGCCGTCTTCCGCCCGGTAGGTCGTCATGAAAAAGCGGGCGTGGAAGCGGATCGGGCTGTAGGGCGAGGTGATCGCCCGGGCGACATAGGCGAGGCGCGACAGGTCCGGCGCCTTGCCGAGGTCGCGCATCTCCCGCCAGGTGTCGTCGTCGGCGTCGCCGACATCGCCGTCGGCCGCCAGCAGCAGGCCGGTCTCCTCGAAAGTCTCCCGGATCGCCGCCATGCCGAGCGCGTTCGCCTTGGCGGCGTTGCCGCGCAAGCCCATCTTCGCCACCGGCGCCGACAGCGGCGTCGCCGGCCGCGCCTGCCAGTCGTGACCGTCCAGCCGGCCGCCCGGGAACACGAAGGAGCCGGGGACGAATTTCGCCCGGCGCGAACGCTGGCCCATCAGGACCGCCGGCCCGTCCGGTCCGTGGCGGACGATGATCAGGGTCGCAGCATCCCTCGGTGTCGCCGGCTTGCCGGCGTGACGCTCGCGCGGATGGCCGAGTTCGCGGGATTGCGTGAAGGTCTTCGTCTTGGGCGGCATGGACTCTTTCCGGCGGCCGGCAACCGCTGCAACGGGGAAAATTCGCGGGTCGAATATCCGGCTCAGATGTCGTCGAAGGCGCCGCTGCGGCCCTTGCCGCCGGCGAAGCGGCCGGCGCCGGCGAGCGCTTCCCGTTCCAGCGGCGCGACGCCTTCCCGGCCTTCATAGCGCAGCGCATCCTCGATCGACAGGTCCCATTGCCGAATGGCGCTCATGCGGTCGGCCTGCATGCAAAGCTGCGGAAAACGGGTCAGCTCTTCGGCCAGCGCGACGGCGGCTTCCAGCGCGGCGCCCTTCGGGACCAGCCGGTTGGCGAGGCCGAACTCCAGCGCTTCCCTGCCGCGCACAGGCCGGCCGGTCAGGATCATGTCCATGGCCCGGCTGTGGCCGATCAGGCGCGGCAGGCGGACGGTTCCGCCATCGATCAGCGGTACGCCCCAGCGCCGGCAATAGACGCCGAAGAACGCATCTTCCGCCGCGACCCGCAGATCGCACCACAGGGCCAGTTCCAGGCCGCCGGCAACGGCCGGCCCCTCGACCGCGGCGATGACCGGCTTGTCGAGCAGCAGCCGCGACGGGCCCATGGGGCCGACGCCTTCCGGCTCGTAGGGAATGTCGCCCTTCGAGCCGGAAAACGCCTTGAGGTCGTAGCCGGCGCAGAAGGCGCCCTCGGCCCCGGTGAAAACCGCAACATCCACCGCATCGTCGTCGGCGAAGGCGATGAAGGTGTCGCGCAGGATGTCGGCGGTCGGCGGATTGACCGCGTTCCGGACCTCGGGGCGGTTGATCGTGACGATGCGTATCCGCCCGCGCGTCTCGACGAGGACGGGTGAAGGATCGGCCATGGGGCAGGTTGCTCCTGTTCGATGTCGGCGGACTTGCCGCTCCGGTGAAGGAATCCGGGATCAGCGCTTGCCCTTCTTCTTTTTCGGCTTCTTGCCCGGCGCTTCCAGCCTGGCGACCTTGGCGCCCATCTTCATCAGGGTTTCCAGCTTGGATTGGGGCAGATCCCGGATTTCCTCATACCAGCCGCTTGCCGATTCGAGGAAGTCATGCATCGCCCGGATCCGGGCGACGGCGTCCTTGCCGATGCCGTCATCCATCCGCGCGTCCGACAGGCACCTGGCCAGCGCGGCGAGTGTCGGGTCGATCTCCCGTTTCTTGCGCTCTTCGGCGATGCGCGCCGCCATGGTCCACAAATCGGTTTCGGCCACGAAATGGTCGCGGCGGTCGCCGATCGCATGGGTCCGCTCGATCAGTTCCCAGGATTGGAGTTCCCGGATGCTGGTGCTGACGTTCGAGCGCGCGACTTTCAGGGTATCGGCGATCTCGTCGGCTGGCAGCGGCCTGCCGGCGATGTACAGCAAGGCAAATATTTGCGCGACTGTACGGTTCAGTCCCCATCGCGAGCCCATCTCGCCCCAATGGAGAACGAAGGATTCCATAACCGGAGAAAGCTCCATGGCGGCCTCCTGCTTTCGGTAAATTCTGAAATATCTTATCTAAGCAAAACGGAAAGTCAATCCGGTGCAGGAGCCGGTCGCGGCGTCGGCGCTTTGCCGCCGGCATTCCGAAGGCGCAGGGCACCCGCATCCCTGTGCCGCCCGGCCGTGACCCGCATGCGCCCGGCGCTGAAACCGATCAGCCATCTCACGCCATTCTGCGGCAGGATCGCCGGGTAGTAGTCGGCCGGCGGCAGGCCTTCGAACGAGACCCGGCCGGACCTGTCGGTCTTCGACCTCAGGGCAAGCGGCCGGCCGTCGCAGGGCGAGCGGCCGCCGCGCAGGACACGGCCGGGAGGTGCGGCGCACAGGTCGACCCGGGCTCCGGCGAGGGCCTTGCCGGACTCCCGAACCAGGCGGAAAGTCATACCGCCCGGCTGTTTGGCGAGCGGCGGCGGCAGCGTGGAGCCGGCGCCGAGCACGGCGACCCCGGCCAGATCGTTGGAGGGCAGCCCGGAATTCGCCATGCGTCGCCAGTGCCAACCCTTGCCGTCATGGACACCCAGTCCGTAGCGTGTCGCGGCCCAGATCCGGCCATCGTCGCCGGCGGCCAGTCCTTTGACATCGGCGGGCAGCCGGTGCCGGGTCCAGAAGCCGTCCTGGAAACGGGTGACCCGGTCGAGGTATCCCAGCCACAGGGCGCCGTCCGGCGCATCGGCAAAGACACGGGCGCTGCCGGGACCGGCGACGTTTTCCCAGCCATTGCTCTTTCTCAGAGCCAGGCCGAGATCGTGCGCCAGCCACAGGCGTCCGCCGCGCCCGGCATGGACTCCGCTAAGGCGCCATCGTGCCGGCAGGCCGGATCTTGCGGTGAACTGCATCCAGCGGTTACCGTCGAACCGGGCCGCGATCCGGCCCCCGGCCACGACCCAGAGGTTGCCGTTGCGATCGACCGTCAGATCGTCGATCCATCCCGCCCGGGCGGCCTTCAACACCGTGTCGATGTCGTACCTGCGCCAGGCCCGGCCGGTCCATTTCGCCAGCGTTAGGTTGGCGGTAGTCCAGTACCCGCCCGTGGGATCGCAGGCGATGCGCCTGGCGGGACCGCCGGGAATCCGGTGCATCGCGCCATGGCCCGCGCCGTTCAACTCATGGAGCCATCGGCCGGCGGAAACCAGGATCCGGCCGCGGCACGACGCAATGGCATAGACGAAGTCGGACGCCAGCTCGCCGCCATGGCGGGTCCAGCGCACCCAGGCCCCGCCCTTGAGGCAGGCGACGCCGTATCCCCGCGTGCCGACGCAGGCCATGTGCGGCCCGGCCTCGAGCCGTGCCGCGGGCGCCGTCTGCGCCGCCGTTTCGCCGGCCGGCAGCAGCAGTGTAAACCCAAGACCGGCGGCGGCAATTGCTGCGCAACCGGCGGCCGCGGCCGCGTACCCGTGAGTCGAGGGGGGATCCACCTGGCGATCGGACGGCGGCCGACAGCAGCCGGTAGCCGGCGTCAGCCGGCGGCAAGAAGCGCTTCGGCCGCCTGGCGCGCCCGGGCGGCGGTGGAGCGGTCGTCGGTCAACTGGGCGACGACGGTGGCGCCTTCGACCAGCAGATAAATCTCCCCCGCCAGCCGCCCCGGATCAGGCGCGCCGGCGGCGCCGGCATATTCGCGGATCAGGCCGAGCAGGTGTCCCTTGTGCTCCAGCGCCGCACGATGGATCGGATCGTCTTGATTGTCGAACTCGTCCGACGCTTTCAGGAACGGGCAGCCGTGGAAATCGCCGCCTGCGAACCAGGCGTCCAGCGCTTCGAACAGGGTGAGCAATCGATCTTCCGGCGCCGCCGCCCGCGCCTCGGTTTCGGCGGCCAGCCAGGCGATATGCTCTTCGTCCCGCTTCTTCAGGGCGGCGAGGATCAGCGCCTCCTTGGAGCCGAAATTGTTGTACAGCGTCATCTTGGCGACGCCTGCTTCCGCCAGGATCGTATCGACGCCGATGGCGCGAAAGCCGTGGTGGCAGAACAGGCGGAGAGCGGTATCGACCAACTGTTCTTTCTTTTTCTTGGACCTCATTGTCGGCGCATCCCTTCGGTTACACGGCAAAACCGGCTACAATCTCCGCAGCCGGCGACCGGGCTGCGCCGGCCAGGTTCTTCAAACTATACCGAACTGTCCAAAATCTGTCATGAGGTAAATAGACTGATCCTTCTGTCCAATTTGGACAAACGGGTCCGTCAATGCAGCCGCCGAGACGAGGGGGCGATTTCCTGCTCTTCGGCTTCTTCCATGGAAACCGCCATGGGGCTCGCCTGGTGATGGATCATCCGCCACTCGCCGTCTTCGTGCCGGAACATGTTGGTCACCGCCAATACATGGCCGCCGAGATGCTCGTGGCACAGCACGATGGCAACATCGTCGAAAACGTAGGGGGTGGCGTCCCGGCACTCGATGGCGACATCCTGCTGGTGGGTGAGAATCTGCCGCCAGCTGTTCAACACTTCCTCCCGGTCCGTCAGGATATCCCAGCCCGGATGGATGCAGGCGACCGGCGAGCGCACCGCGAGCAAATCCTCCAGTGCGCCGATATCCCGCTCGCAGAAAGCGCGATAGAACTCGCTGTTTGCGGCCAGCACCGCCCGGATGATGTCCCGCATCGGTCCGCCTCCGGCCTTTCTCCGTTCATGGCGCGGCTCTGAAGCCCGTGCCTCGGGACCGAGCCGCAGTTCGACGTTCTGATCGATATTCTGGCGTACGCGGCCGGGTCGTTCAATGCGGAACGGCGTTATCGCCGGACAGCGATGACGCCGGGATCGGGGCGCCGGGACGGTTCGAGGTCCGGGCCGGCCGGAGCTCGGTCGGGGTTCAGTCGGGGTTTAGTCGGGGATAACCGCCGTGGTTTCGATTTCCACCATTGCGCCCGGCTCCATCAGGCCCTTGACCTCGATCACGGCCATCGCCGGATAGTGGCGGCCGATAATGTCGCGCCAGGCCTGGCCGACGGCGCGGGCATCGTCCAGATAGGCCTTTTTGTCGGTGATGAACCAGGTCATCCGGACGATGTGTTCCGGTTCGGCATTCGCCTCCTTCAGGATAGCGACCGTATTGACCAGCGCCTGGCGGAACTGGGCCGTGAAATCGTCGGAAACGACCCTTTCCGTGACCGGGTCCCAGCCGATTTCGCCGGCGACGAACACCATGGTTCCCTTCGCGGCAACGCCGTTGGAATAGCCTTTGGCGCGCGGCCAGCCAGCAGGCTGCAGGATCTGCATATCGGTTGCTCCGGAAACAAAGGGCCAATAACTAAAGGGGTAGACAGAAATTTTAGGTCTGAATATTTTATATCTAAACTAATTTTCGGCTGTCCAGTCCCCTGTTTCAGCCGTTTCGCCCGGTCGCCCCTGCTTCCTTGCCGATTCCGCCACAGTCAACCAGCGCCGCCGCGATGACCGCTCTCCATTCCGATCTGCTCAAGGGACAGCACGCGCTGGTCACCGGTGGCGGCCGGGGCATCGGCGCGGCGATCGCCGACGGCCTGGCGGCCCATGGCGCCTCTCTCACGGTGCTGGGACGGACGGCGGCCACGCTGGAGGCCAAACAGGCGGAGCTCGCCGGGCGGCTCGGTATTACCCCCGGAACGGTCGCCGCCGACGTGACCGACGAGGTCGCCGTCGAGGCTGCGTTCGCGCAGGCCGTCGCCGAGCGCGGACCGATCTCGATCCTGGTCAACAACGCCGGCCGCGGCGACAGCGCGCCTTTCAAGCGCACGACGACGGAATTCTTCATGCGCATGGTGGAGATCAACCTGCTGAGCACGTTTCTGTGCATCCGGCAGGTGCTGCCCGGCATGACGGAGGCGGGCTACGGCCGCATCGTCAACATTGCCTCCACGGCCGGCCTGGTGGGCTATCGGTATGTATCCGCTTATGTCGCTTCGAAGCATGGCGTGGTCGGACTGACGCGATCCCTTGCGCTGGAGACGGCCAGGACCGGTGTCACGGTGAACGCGGTCTGCCCCGGTTATGTCGAGACCGACATGACTGCCGACACCATCGCCAACATCGTCGAGAAAACCGGCATGGATGCTGAAGCGGCGCGGGCGCAACTGGCGCAAAGCAACCCCCAGGGGCGCCTGATCGATCCCGCCGAGGTCGCCAGCGCGGTGGTCTGGCTGGTGCGGCCCGGCAGCGGTTCGATCACCGGCCAGTCGATCCCGGTCGCGGGCGGCGAGGTCATGTGATGGACGGCGAGGTCAAGCCGGCCGGCGCCGTCGACCGCGAGACCGCGGCGACCGCCGACGACAAGCTGGAATTGCGGGTCTGGCTGCGCCTGCTGTCCTGCGCCAACCGCATCGAACAGGATGTGCGCCAGGAACTGCGCGCCGCTTTCGGCATGACCCTCCCGCGCTTCGATCTGCTGTCGCAGCTCGAGCGCGCGCCGGCGGGCCTGACGATGGGCGAACTCTCGCGCCGGCTCATGGTCACAAGGGGCAACGTCACCGGCCTGATCGACCGGCTGGTCGAAGAAGGCCTGGTCCGGCGTACGCCGATGCCGAGCGACCGGCGCGCCGCAATCGTCAAGTTGACTCCGGCAGGCGCGGCAGCGTTTCGCGAGATGCTGCCGAACCACGAGGCGGTGATTGCGGCAAAGCTCGGCGCCATGAAGCGCTCGGACCTGCGCCAGCTTCAATCCCTGCTCGGCCGCCTGAAGGACCGATTGCAGGACAGGGCGGCGGGCGGCTGAACGCCGTTCGGACCGCATAACCGTTCGAGGAAACCGATGCCCGAAACCGACATGCTGAAGCGTCACGGCCGCACCTTCGGCCAGATTCTGGAAGACACCTCGCCTTCGCTGGCGGCCGACTATGCGCCGGCTCATTTCAAATGGGAGGTGGATGGCAAGGTCGCCACGATCACCCTGAACCGGCCGGAAAAGAAAAACCCGCTGACCTTCGAGAGCTATGCCGAACTGCGCGATACCTTCCGGGCGCTGGGCTATGCCGAGGATGTCAGGGCGGTCGTCGTCACCGGCGCCGGCGGCAATTTCTGCACCGGCGGCGACGTTCACGAGATCATTGGCCCGCTGCTTGACCTGGACATGCCGGGCCTGTTGAATTTCACCCGCATGACCGGCGATGTGGTGAAAGCGATCCGGACCTGCCCGCAGCCTGTTATCGCCGCGATCGACGGCATCTGCGCCGGCGCCGGCGGCGCCATCGCCATGGCCTGCGATATCCGCTTCGGCACGCCGGCGGCCAAGGTCCTCTACCTTTTCAACCGGGTCGGTCTGGCCGGCTGCGATATGGGCGCTTGCGCCATCCTCCCGCGCATCATCGGCCAGGGCCGGGCGGCGGAACTGCTCTACACCGGCCGCGCCATGACGGGCGAAGAGGGCGAGCGCTGGGGCTTCTACAACCGGCTGGTCGACAGCGCCGATCTGCTGGCCACGGCGCAGGCCTTTGCCGGTCGGCTGGCCGACGGGCCGACCTTCGGCAATTCCATGACCAAGAAGATGCTGGACATGGAATGGAACATGGGCCTTGAGCAGTATATCGAAGCCGAAGCGCAGGCGCAGGCCATCTGCATGCAGACCCAAGACTATCACCGCGCCTACCACGCCTTCGTCGCGCGGGAAAAGCCGGTTTTCGAGGGCAACTGATGCCGGATTCGACCTATCTCGACTGGCCGTTCCTCGACGATCGCCACCGGCAGCTGGCGGCGGAGCTTCGCGCCTGGGCGGAAGCAAATATCCGCCCGATGGAGCACGAGGTGCACGGCAAGACGGATGTCGACGACATCTGTCGGCGCCTGGTCCGGATGCTGGGCGAGGCCGGCTGGCTGAAACTGACGGTGCCGGCGGCCTATGGCGGCGCGAACGAGACGCTCGATGTCCGTTCCATCGCCCTCGGCCGCGAAATCCTCGGCTACTATCTCGGGCTCGCCGATTTCAGCTTCGTCATGCAGGGTCTCGGCACCGGGGCGATTTCCCTCTACGGTTCGGACGAACTGAAAGCCGAATACCTGCCGCCGGCCGGGACGGGAGAGCGGATCGCCGCGCTGGCGATGTCGGAACCCCAGGGCGGATCGGATGTCGCGGCGCTCGAGACGACCGCCGAGCTCGACGGCAACCATTTCGTCCTCAACGGCACCAAGACCTGGATTTCGAACGGCGGCATCGCCGACTTCTATGTCGTGATCGCGCGCACCGGCGAGGCGCCGGGCGCCAGGGGGCTTTCCGCCTTTGTCGTGGATGCCGGCAATCCGGGGTTCCGGATTGCCGGCCGGATCGACGTCATGGCGCCCCATCCGCTGGCCACCCTGTCTTTCGAGAATTGCCGCGTTCCCGCCAGCCACCTGCTGGGCAACCCGGGCGAGGGTTTCAGGATCGCGATGGCGAATCTCGACATCTTCCGGACGACGGTCGGCGCCGCTGCCCTCGGCATGGCACGCCGGGCGCTCGACGAGGCGATCGCCTATTCGCAGACCCGCCGGGCGTTCGGCCAGGCAATCGGCGAGTTCCAGCTCATCCAGGCCAAGATCGCGGAGATGGCGGTCAAGGTGGATGCCATGGCCTTGTTGATCTATCGCTCCGGCTGGACCAGGGACGTGAAGAATATCCGGGTCACCCGCGAGAGTTCGATGGCCAAACTGTATGCTACCGAGGCGGCGCAGGAAGCAGTCGACGAGGCCGTGCAGATTTTCGGCGGGCAGGGTGTCAAAGTGGGCCAGAAGGTGGAAGAACTGTACAGGGAGATTCGCGCCCTGCGTATCTACGAGGGGACCAGCGAGGTGCAGAAACTGGTGATCGCCGGACAGACGGTATCGGACCTTGGGGCAGCCCATGGCTAGCATCCCCGGCGGTGCGACCGCATACGAAGATTCCTTTGCGCGCGATCGTCTGCCGCCGAAGGACCTTTGGCCGGAGTTCGACTTTTCCGGGCTGCCGGAATTGGCGGCCTATCCGGGCCGGATGAATGCGGCCGTCGAACTGCTCGACAAGGCGGTGACGGACCTCGGCTGGGCCGACAGGCCCTGCATCCACTATGCCGGCGAGGTCTGGACCTACGCCGATCTGAAAGCGAAGGCCGACGCCGTAGCCCGGGTTCTGGTCGAGAATATGGGGCTGAAAACGGGTAACCGGGTGCTGCTGCGCGGCCCGAACAACCCGATGATGGCGGCCTGCTGGATGGCAGTATTGAAGGCTGGCGGCATCGTCGTCGCGACCATGCCGCTGCTGCGCGCGCGTGAACTGGCCTATATGGCGGAAAAGGCGCAGATCAGGCATTTCCTGTGCGACATCGACCTGCGCGCCGAGGGTGACGACGCCATGGAGCGGGCGCCGATCCTGTCGAAGGTGAAGTTCTTCACCGCCCTGGGCAACGTGTCGGATCCGGCCGCTGGCCTCGATACGGCAATGGCCGGCAAGCCCGCCGGTTTCGACAATGTCGATACGGCGGCAGACGATGTCGGGCTGATCGCCTTTACCTCCGGAACGACCGGCCAGCCCAAGGGCACCGTGCATTTCCATCGCGACATCCTCGCGATGTGCGATTGCTTTCCGAAGCATGTCTACCGGCCGTCGCCGGACGACATCTATGTCGGCACGCCGCCGCTCGCCTTCACCTTCGGCCTGGGCGCGCAACTGCTGTTTCCCATGCGGACGGGCGCTTCGGTCGTCTTCTATCCCGGCCCGCCGGGCCCGGACCGGCTGCTGGAGCTGATCGGCGAATACCGCTGTACGACGCTCTACACGGCGCCGACCATGTACCGCGCGCTTGCCGACAAAATCTCGGAGAGCGGAAATGCGCCCGTGACGTTGCAACAGTGCGTCTCGGCCGGCGAGACGCTGCCCCTGCCGACCTTCGAGGCGTTCCGGGCCGCGACGGGCATCCGGATCATCGACGGCCTCGGCTCGACCGAGATGATCCATATTTTCGTTTCGGCCGAGGGCGACGACATCCGGCCTGGCGCGACCGGCACGGCGATCCCCGGCTACGAGGCCTGCATCGTGGACGAGGCCGGCACCATCCTGGAGCCGCCCTGCGAAGGCCTGTTGGCGACAAGGGGCCCGACCGGCTGCAAATATCTCGACAACGAGGAACGACAGCGCGCTTATGTCGTCAATGGCTGGAACCTGCCGGGCGACCGCTACCGCCAGGATGCCGACGGCTATTTCTGGTATGTCGCCCGGGCGGACGACATGATCGTTTCCGCCGGCTACAACATCGGCGGCCCGGAGGTCGAGGATGCGCTGCTCGACCATCCGAAAGTGAAGGAATGCGCCGTGGTCGGCGTGCCCGACGAGCAACGCGGCCGGATCGTCAAGGCCTTCGTGATCCTGCGCGATCCGGCGGATGCCGGCGAGGCGGTTGCCGAAGCACTCCAGGACTTCGTGAAGGCCGAGATCGCGCCCTACAAGTATCCGCGCGCCATCGAGTTCGTGAGCGACCTGCCGCGCACGGAAACCGGCAAGGTCCAGCGCTTCAAGCTGCGCCGGCTGGAAGAAAGAAAGGCCCGCGAACAGGGCATCCGGGTGCAATGACCCGGATCGATGGATCGGACAGCGTCACCGAAACCCCACCCGAATTCGTTACCCCGGCCGGACTGCAGCCCGCGCTCGGGAAAATGCAGGGATGAGCATGAAGATCAACTGCCTCGGCGGCGGGCCGGGAAGCCTGTATTTCGCGATCCTGATGAAGAAGTCCTTCCCGGACGCGAAAATTACCATCTACGAGCAGAACCGCCACGACGACACGTTCGGCTTCGGCGTCGTGTTCTCGGATCGGACCATGGAAGGCTTCCGCGCAGCCGACGCGCCGACCTATGAGGCGATCACCCGGTCGTTCGAGCACTGGGACGATATCGACATCCACATCAAGGGCCAGGTGCTGAAGTCGACCGGCCACGGCTTCGCCGGCATGTCCCGGGTCAAGATGCTGCTGCTGATGCAGGACCGCTGCCGGGAACTCGGGATCGACATGCGCTTCGAGGAGCGGATCGACGATCCGGAAGACCTGCGGGATTGCGACTTGCTCTATGCGGCGGACGGGGTCAACTCGGTCGCCCGCGAGCGCTGGAAGGACCGGTTCTCGCCGAAGCTGGATTTCCGGCCCAACCGCTTCGTCTGGCTCGGCTCAGATTTCAATTTCCCCGCCTTCACCTTTCATTTCATCGAAAACGGCCACGGCCTGTGGCGGACGCACTGCTACCGCTACGTCCAGGACATGTCGACGCTGATCATCGAATGCAGCGACGAGACCTTCGCCAACACAGGCCTGGAAGTCACGGACGAGGACGCGACGGTGGCCTATGTCGCCGATCTGCTGCGTCCTTATATCGGCGACGCGCAGATCATCAGGAACCGGTCGCACTGGCGGCAGTTTCCCAACATTTCCTGCGATAACTGGTCGTTCGACAATGTGGTTCTGGCCGGCGACGCCGTGCACACCGCGCATTTTTCCATCGGTTCCGGCACCAAGCTGGCGATGGAGGATTCGATCGCCCTGCACGGCGCGATCCTCGAAACCGGCAATATCGGCAAGGGACTCGCGCGGTATGAGGAAACCTACAAGCCGCAGGTGGAAAGCCTGCAGCGGTCGGCCCGGGTATCCCAGCGCTGGTTCGAGGAAACCGAACGCTACTACGAGAATCTTGAACCGATCCAGTTCGGCTTTTCGCTGCTGACCCGCAGCCTGCGCATCAGCCATGGCAACCTGCGCCTGCGCGACGCCGACTATGTCGAGAGCGTCGACAAATGGTTCGCTACGGGCGCGGCCAACCGGTCGGGCGTAAATCTGCCGGACGGTCCGCCGCCGCCGCCCATGTTCACGCCGTTCAAGCTGCGCGACATGGTGCTGGGCAACCGGATCGTCGTCTCGCCGATGTGCCAGTATTCCGCGGCCGACGGCATGCCCGACGACTGGCATCTCGTCCATCTCGGCAGCCGCGCCATGGGTGGCGCGGGCCTCGTGATCGCAGAAATGACCAATGTCAGCCGGGAAGGGCGGATCAGCACCGGCTGCACCGGCATCTATAGCGACGATCATGTTGCGGGCTGGAAGCGGATCACCGATTACGTCCATAGCCATACGACCGCGAAGATCGGCCTGCAGCTCGGCCATTCCGGGCGCAAGGGATCGACGACCCTTTTGTGGGAAGGGTTCGACGAGCCCCTGCCGGAGGGTAACTGGCCGATCATGGCGGCCTCGCCCTTGCCCTACAAACCGCACAGCCAGGTGCCGCGGGAGATGGACCGGGCCGATATGGACCGGGTCGTCGAGGAATACCGCCAGGCGGCTCTGCGCGCCGAGCAGGCGGGCTTCGACATGCTCGAAGTTCACATGGCGCACGGCTATCTGCTCAACAACTTCGTCTCGCCGCTGACCAACATCCGCACCGACTCGTATGGCGGCAGCCTGGAGAACCGAATGCGCTTCCCGCTTGAGGTCTTCCGGGCGGTGCGCGAGGTCTGGCCGGCGGAGAAACCGATCTCGGTGCGCATCTCGGCGCACGACTGGAAGGCCGGAGGGACAACTCCGCCGGACGCCGTCGAGGTTGCCGGTCTGCTCTACGCTGCCGGAGCCGACATCATCGATGCCTCGTCGGGGCAGGTCGTGTCGGACGAAGAGCCGGAATACGGCCGGCTGTTCCAGACTCCGTTCGCCGAGCGTATCCGCCTGGAGCTGGACCGGCCGACCATGGCGGTCGGCGCGATCAGCTCCTATGAGGACGCCAATTCCATTCTGGCCGGCGGGCGCGCCGATCTGTGCGTGATCGCCCGGGCCCATCTGTTCGATCCCTACTGGACCCGCCACGCGGCCTATGAACTGGACCATATCGGCTATGGCAAGGTGGAATGGCCGCCGCAATACGACACGCTCAACCGCGGCTATATCTGGCGCTTCGATACGCCGGAGAATTAACGGCCGGTTGAAGGGATTCCGGTAGCGACCTACTTACGTTCCGCCCGCAAGCGGATCGGAAACAAACGATGACGCTCAATATCGAAGATCCCGAGACCGACCGCCTTGCCCGCGCGCTCGCCGACGCAACCGGCGAGACGATTGAGGCAGCCGTCAGGACGGCGATCGAACAGCGGCTGACCCGGGAATGTTCCACCGAGCGTGAGCGCAAGTTGGAGGCGGTTCGGGAGATCGTGGCGCGCACCTCGGCGCTGCGGTGGAAAGACTCCGGAAAGTCGGCCAGAGAGATGGTCGAAGGACTGTACGACGAGAACGGGTTGCCCAAGTAAGTGGTCGTCGATACTTCCGTTGTCATTTCCATCTTGAAGGGCGAGCCTGGATCGACCGGTTTCATTTCGGCAATTTTTACTGCGGAAACGGTGCTCGTCGGCGCGCCGAACTTGTTAGAAGCTTCGATGGTCTTCGTCAGCCGGACCGAGGGTGACTCGCGCGATATCGACACATTTTGCAGCGGTCTGGGCGTTCGCGTCGTGCCGTTCGGGCCGGACGAGTACCGCCATGCTGCGGCGGCTTTCCACCGCTACGGCAAGGGACGGCATCCGGCGCGGCTGAATTTCGGCGACTGCATGGCCTATGCGGTGAGCAAGGCGACCGGAGAGCCGTTGCTGTTCAAGGGCGCGGATTTTGCGAAAACCGATGTGGAGCGGCACCCGGCTTCCGCCCCGGATTAGCCCGTTCAAGCCCGCTGCTTGCGCCGGCGGTTCCGCCGCCTGGTAACGCCCTTCTGGGCGCGCGCCCTGTCTTCGGCCAGCCGCTGATCGCCTTCAGCCGGCAGCCCCAGGGCGATCAGGCGCTCCGGCAGGGCGGCCATCGCGGCGTCGCGCTGCCGGTCGGAATAGGCCAGCCAGTTCTCGACCTCCTCGCCGTTGCGCCCGCAGCCGAAGCACCATCCGGTGGTTCGGTCGAGTTCGCAGACCAGAATGCAGGGGGATCTGACGGTCATCGGGCGCCGGCCGCTACCGGGCGGTAGTGCCGTACCGCTTGCCTATGGATACAGACCATCGACCTGCGCCCGCATCTTGATCATGGCGGTAACGGTATCGATCGCCGGCGTCTCGATCCCGACCAGCCGCGCCAGTTCCTGGACCGCGCAGACCAGCGCGTCGATCTCCATTTTGCGGCCGGCGTCGAGATCCTGCAGCATCGAGGTGCGGTGGGCGCCGACTTTGCCGGCTCCGTCGATCCGCTTGTCGAGGCCGACCCCGAACGATACGCCCAACGCTTCGCCCACTGTCTGGGCTTCGGCCATGGTGGCGGCGATGACCGGGCGGATGAGAGGATCGTCGGCCATTTGTCCCAGCGTCGCGCCGGTGAGCGCGCTGACCGGATTGAAGCTGAGATTGCCCCACAGCTTGAGCCAGATTTCTTCGCGGATGCGCGGCCGGACCGGCGCGGAAAAGCCGGCGGCTTTCAGTGCATCCGACAGGCGCCGGACGCGGTCGGACCTGCTGCCGTCCGGTTCGCCGAGCGAAAACCGGTTGAGCGAAATGTGGCGGATCACGCCGGGTGCGATGGCTTCCGCCGCCGGATAGACGACGCAGCCGATTGCCCGTTCCGGCCCGATGGCCTGCCACTGGACTCCGCCCGGATCGACAGTCCCCAGCCGTGTGCCCGCCAGCGCGCCGCCATGCTCGTGGAAATACCACCAGGGGACGCCGTTGACGGCCGTGACGACGGCGGTGTCCGGCCCCAGCATCGGCGCCATGACCGGCGCGATGACCGGCGCGGCATTGGCCTTGACGGCGACGATCACCGCGTCCTGCAGGCCGGCTTCGGCGGGCCTGTCGGTCGCATCCGGCCGCCCGACGCGGGTTTCGCCGTCGATATGCAGGGTAATGCCGTTACTGCGAATCGCCGCCAGCGTCTCGTTGCGGGCGATCATGGTGACATCCGCGCCGGCGCGCGCCAGTTCGCATCCCAGATAGCCGCCGATGGCGCCGGCGCCGTAGATGGCGATCTTCATAGATAGGCCGCCAGTTTCTCGTGCAGGCCGATGCGCTGGACCTTGCCGGTCGCGCCCTTCGGAATCTCTTCGAGCACGATAATCCTGCGCGGCACTTTGAAGTCGGCCAGCCGTTCGGCGGCGAAGTCGCGCAACGCCCGTTCGTCCACGCCGTCGCCATCCGCCGGCACGATGGCGGCGACGACCTCCTCGCCCAGCTTGTCGTGGGGCAGGGCGAAGGTGACGGCTTGCGCCACGTTCGGATGGTCCAGCAGCACCTCGTCGACCTCGCGCGGCGAAATCTTCTCGCCGCCGCGGTTGATGATCTCCTTGATCCGCCCGGCGATGGTCAGATAGCCGTCGGCATCCAGCAGTCCGAGATCGCCGGTATGGAACCAGCCGCCGGCAAAGGCTTCGGCATTGGCCTCCGGGTTCGCTTCGTAACCCGCCGTGACGTTGGCTCCGCGGATGCAGACTTCGCCGACGGTCGCCGGCGGCACCGGCCGGTTCGCCCGATCCAGCACGGCGATTTCGGGACCGGCGGCGATCCCCACGGTACCGGCTTTGCGCGCGGCGGGCGGCAGCGGGTTCGAGGCCATCTGGTGGGCCGCTTCCGTCATGCCGTAGCTTTCGATGACCGGGCAGCCGAACGTCTCCTCCAGCGCGGCCATGACCTGCGGCGGCAGGGAGGAGGAGGACGAGCGGATAAGGCGGAGGGCGGCTGTGTCGATGGCATCCCGGTTGCGGCCGGCGCGGGACAGGATAGCCTGATGCATGGTCGGCACGGCGCTGTACCAGGTCGGCGCCGCTTGCGCCATCCAGGCGAAGAAACGCAGCGCGTTGAAGCCCGGCGCACACCAGACCGAAGCGCCGGCGCCCAGGCTCGACAGCACCGCGCCGATCAGGCCGTGGATATGGAACAGCGGCATGATGTTCAGGCAGCGGTCGGCCGGCGCCAGCTCCAGGGTCTGCGCGATGTTCAGGGCCGAAGCGCAAATGTTGCGCTGGGTCAGCGGCACGATCTTCGGCCGCGAGGTGGTCCCCGAGGTGTGCAGGATCAGCGCGATATCGCCCGGTCCGGGCGCTGTCGTATCCGGGTCTGCGGCGCCGGCGTCTCCGGAAAGCGTAAAAGCGCCCGCCGGTCCGCCGCTTTCTGCGGAAAGCTCGATGATCGGCACGGATAGTTCGGCGGCGGCCTGCCGGGCAGGGCTTTCCATGTCCCGTTCGATAATCAGGGCGTTGGCGCGCAAATCGCTCAGATAGAAGCGGAATTCCTCCGCCCGGTAGGCCGGGTTCAGCGGCGCGGTGGTGGCGCACCCTGCCATGGCCACAAAGGCGGACGCCATTTCCGGCCCGTTGGAAAGCACGATGGCGATCCGGTCGCCGCGGCCGATTCCGTGGGCGGCGAGGCTGGCCGCAGTCTTCCGGCCCAGGGCCCGCAGGCCGGCGAAGGTCAGGCTATCGTGCCGTTCCCCGCCCAGGGCGGGTGCTTCGGGCTCGCCCGATTGCAGCAGGTCCAGAACTGTTTCCGGATTGTCCATGGGCCGTCGCGTCGGTTGGAATCGCCGGCGAACCGGCCATGTGGAGGGCGCTTCTATTTCTTCCTGTTCAGGCCGGCCAGGGCCTGCATCTGCTCCTGCAGCGCATCGATCTGCGCCTGCATCAGGGCGAAGGGGTCGGCAGCGCCGGACGCCGGGTTCTTGTCCGCCGCCTTGGCGGCTGCGGCGGCCTGGTACGGATTGAACATGGCCAGCGCCTGTTTCATCATCGCCATATTCTGCTGGCTCAGGTCTTCCAGCGAGCCGAACGGAAACATGCCGTCGAACGCTTCGGTCATGTATTCGCGCATCTGCTCCTGGTTGTCGATGAAGCTCTCCATGCTGTGCTCCAGATATTTGGGCACGAGCTCCTGAAGCGAATCGCCATACATGCCGATCAGCTGGCGCAGGAAGCCGATCGGCAACAGATTGTGCCCCTTGGATTCCTCCTCGACGATAATCTGGGTCAGCACCGAACGGGTGATGTCTTCGCCCGATTTCGCGTCATAGACCACGAAATCGATATCGCTGCGGACCATTCCGCTCAGGTCGTCCAGGGTGACATAGCTGCTGGTTGCCGTGTTGTAGAGGCGGCGGTTCGCATACTTCTTGATGACAACCCGTCCGTCGACGCCCGGCTGCTTCTTGCTGGGCATGGCGATGCAGTCCTCCCGCAGCTGCCGGCGCCCGCGTCGCCGCTCGAAGTCGGCGGGCAGACGGCCGGTCTCGAATTCCGGTATTTTCAAGCATGGCAGGATTATGCCGCAATGCGCAAGATTCATTTCGCAGGCGCGCAATAATGCGGATACGCACGGATCGGCAGCTTGCCCACCGGCCGAACGCATCCGCCGGCAGAGCCGGGTTCGGCAGGTCGGAATCCAAAGGAATTGGCGCATGACAGCGGCGCGCGCTATGCTGCGCCATGACTGGAACGGAAGATGAGCGCGCCCAGGACGAAGCGCCGGATCCGCTCGACGAACTGGCCCGGCAATATCTGGATCTGTGGCAGGATCAGTTGACCGCGCTCTCGGCGAACCCGGCCGTTTCGGAAGCGATCTCGGGCTTTTTCGCGAAGTGGGGGCAGGCCGGCGCTCCTGCAGAATCGGCGGAAACATCGGCGGGGCGGCCGGGGGAGGCGCAGGATGAGTTCCGATCGGATCGGCCTCAACCGCCGGATGTCGCCGCGCCCGTGCGGCCTGCATCTGTGGATGGCGACGATCGCGTCCGCGAGCTGCTTGAGCGGCTTGACCGGATTGAGGAACGGCTGGCCCGGCTGGAACGGTCCTGAAGCTGCGGCGCTCCGCAGCCGGCTGGCTGTCCACGATGACGCCGCTGTAGCGACGGCGATCGGCAGGGTTTCCGCCCGGGCGTTTCAGGAATTCCTCGCCGGCATCGTCGCCTATCGCGCACATCCCTACCGGCGGTCGATGCCGGAGCCGCCGCCGGTCGCACGCTACGGCACGGTCCGTCTGCTCGAATATTCGAAGCCCGGCCGGTCCGGCCGCGGGGCGGGGCCGCCGCTCCTGCTGATCCCTTCGCTGGTCAATCGCGGATATGTGCTCGACCTGATGCCGGATGTTTCGCTCGCCCGGTTCCTGGCAGCCGCCGGTGCGCCGGTCTATCTGCTGGAATGGAACACGCCGGACAGCGAAGAAAGCGGGTTCGATCTCGACCGGCTGATCCGGGAGCGGCTGATGCCGGCGCTGGCCGATGTCGCGGCGCGCGCTGGCCCGCCCGCCCTGGTCGGGTACTGTATGGGCGGGTTGCTGGCGCTGGTTGCGGCGCAGCAAAAGATGGCCGAAGTGGCCGGCCTTGCCGTCCTGGCGACACCCTGGGATTTTCATGCCGAGCGGCCGGCGCAGGCCCGGGCGCTGGCCGAACTCACCGGCGCCTGGTTGCCCACGCTCAACGCGCTGGGGCAATTTCCCGTCGATGCCTTGCAGGCCCTGTTCGCGGCCAACGATCCGATGGTGGCGTTCCGGAAATTCCGCGCCTTTGCCCGCATGGCGCCGGATTCCGATGCGGCGCGGCGCTTCGTGGCGCTGGAGGACTGGCTGAACGACGGCATTCCGCTGCCTTTGCCGATTGCGCGCGAAACGCTACAGAGCTGGTATGGCGATAATCTCACCGCATCCGGGCGATGGACTGTCGGCGTTACAACTGTCCGGCCGGAAGAGATCGGCCTGCCGGCCCTCGCCATTATCCCCGACCGGGACCGGATCGTCCCGCAGGAGTCCGCAATGGCATTGGCGCGCCTGTTGCCCGAAGCCGAGATCCGGATCGCGCGGGCCGGCCATATCGGCATGATGGCCGGGCGCCGGGCCGAGCGGGAGACCTGGCGGCCGCTGCTGGCCTGGCAGCAGTCGCTCGCACGGTGACGGGGAGGACGGCCATGTACGGGACCGGCCGAACCGCGACGTTCCGACCTTATTTCGCATGTGCACTTGAAAATGCTGCACTGCACCATTATAATGGATTCAATGATCGGGTATTGGCGCGCCACCGGTCCGATCCGTACCCTTCCGGTTCGGCTCCAGGCCGGATTCGCCGCGCGCCGGCATCCCGCAGATCGATCCCAACCGGCTCGTCGGGCCGGAACTTCAGGAGGACTCTTCCATGACCGATGTCATCATCGCCAGCGCCGCCCGCACCCCGATTGGTGCGTTCAGCGGCGCCTTTGCCACGGTGCCTGCCGCCGATCTCGGCAGGGTCGCCATCGCGGCGGCAATGGAGCGCTCCAATGTCGCCGGGGCGGATGTCGACGATGTCATAATGGGCCAGGTGCTGACAGCCGATACCGGGCAGAACCCGGCCCGGCAGGCCGCGATGTCCGCCGGCGTGCCCAAGGAAACGACGGCGCTCACCATCAACCAGGTCTGCGGCTCCGGCCTGCGCGCGGTGGCCATGGCCGGGCAGGCGATCCGGGCCGGCGATGCCGAGATCGTCGTTGCCGGCGGACAGGAAAGCATGAGCCTGTCGCCCCACGCCTCGCACATGCGGGCCGGAACCAAGATGGGCGACGTTGCCTTTACCGATACGATGATCAAGGACGGGCTTTGGGATGCCTTCAACGGCTATCACATGGGCGCCACGGCCGAGAATGTCGCCGAGCAATGGCAGATCACCCGCGCCGACCAGGACGCCTTTGCCGCGTCGAGCCAGGCCAAGGCCGAAGAGGCGCAGAAATCGGGCAAGTTCGCCGACGAGATCGCGCCGGTCGTCGTGCCGAACCGCAAAGGCGACGTCACGGTCGACGCCGACGAATATCCCCGCCACGGCACCACGGCCGAAACGCTGGCCAAGCTGCGCCCGGCCTTCGCGAAGGACGGCACGGTCACGGCGGGCAACGCCTCGGGCATCAACGACGGCGCAGCGGCGCTTGTCCTGATGTCGCGCGAGCAGGCGGAGAAACGCGGCGTCGAACCGCTCGGCCGCATCGTGTCCTGGGCGACCACCGGCGTCGACCCGGCATTGATGGGCTCCGGCCCGATCCCGGCGAGCCGCAAGGCGCTGGAAAAGGCCGGCTGGAGCATCGACGACGTCGACCTGGTCGAATCGAACGAGGCCTTCGCCGCCCAGTCCTGCGCGGTCGCCAAGGATCTCGGCTTCGACATGGCCAAGGTGAATGTCAACGGCGGCGCGATCGCGCTCGGCCATCCGATCGGCGCCTCCGGTGCGCGCATCCTGACCACGCTGCTCTACGAAATGAAGCGCCGCGACGCCAACAAAGGCCTGGCGACGCTGTGCATCGGCGGTGGCATGGGCATCGCGATGTGCGTGGCGCGCGACTGATCCGAACCGACAACCGTACCGTGCGGCGCCCCGGACTTTCCGCGCCGCACGCTCACCCCTCGAACGAACCCGGCAGGATGCGGGGCGCCATCGCAGAATGACCGATGGCGGGCTGCTCAACAGGAGACTGAAATCATGGCGCGTGTAGCACTGGTCACGGGCGGCACCCGTGGCATCGGCGAAGCGATTTCCATCGCCCTCAAGGAGGCCGGCTGCGCGGTCGCAGCGAACTATGGCGGCAATGTCGAGCGGGCGATGGAGTTTTCCGACCGCACCGGCATCAAGGCCTACAAGTTCGACGTCGGCGATTACGAAGCGGTCACGGAAGGCGTCGCCCGGGTCGAGGCCGATCTCGGACCCATCGATATTCTGGTCAACAACGCCGGCATCACCCGCGACGGCACCATGCACCGGATGTCCTACGACAACTGGGACGACGTCATCCGCACCAACCTCTCATCATGTTTCAACTGCTCGCGCGCCGTCATCGAGAGCATGCGCGCCCGCAAGTTCGGCCGAATCGTCAACATCGGCTCGATCAACGGACAGGGCGGCCAGTACGGCCAGGTGAACTACGCCGCCGCCAAGTCCGGCATCCACGGCTTCACCAAGGCGCTGGCCCAGGAGGGTGCCGCCCAGGGCATCACCGTCAACGCCATCGCGCCCGGCTATGTCGACACCGACATGGTCCGTGCCGTGCCGCAGAAGGTGCTGGAGCGGATTATCCAGCGGATCCCGGTCGGCCGCCTGGGCAACGCGAGAGACATCGCCCGCGGCGTGGTCTTCCTGACCGGCGACGATGCCGACTTCATCACCGGCTCGACGCTCAGCATCAACGGCGGCCAGCACATGTACTAGACGGGTTCCGGGCGGGCTCAGGCCCCCTTGAAGACCGGCGCCCGTTTCGCGGAGAAGGCCGCCAGGCCTTCGTTCATATCCCGTGTGCGGGCGCTGGCGGCCACGGCCACGGTTTCCAGTTCCATCTGGTGTTCCGGCCCGTTGGCCCAGGTTTCGGCGAACAGCTGCTTGGTCCGGCCGTAGGCCAGGGTCGGCCCCTCGGCAAAGCGGCGGGCGGTTTCCATCGCAGTCTCGGCAAGGCTGTCGTCCGGTACGACCCGGGTTATCAGGTTGAGGTCCAGCGCTTCCTGTGCTGTCAGGGTGGGATTTTCCAACGCCAGGCGTTGCGCCACCCGCATGCCGACCAGCCGGGGCAGGAACCATGTCGATCCGCCGTCCGGGCTGATGCCGGAGGCCGTGTAGGCCATCTTGAACCTTGCGCTTTCCGCGGCGATCACGATGTCGCCGGTGATCGCGAAGCTGAAGCCGCCGCCGGCCGCCGCGCCCTGCACCGCCATGACGACCGGCGCATTGCCGCGCAGGAGCCGCGCGACCGCCGCGTGGAAATAGGTCGTGGTTACCTTCAGCGCCTTGGCGAGCGCCGCTTCGTTTTCCAGCGCCAGCATGAATTTCAGATCGCCGCCGGAGCAGAACATCTTGCCGTTGGCCCGGACCAGGATCGCCCGAGCAGACGAATCCTCGGTCAGTTCGGTCGCCGCTTCCCACAATTCCTTCGCGGCGTCGGCGTTGAGCGCGTTGTTCGCCTCCGGCCGGTCCAGGGTGATGATTCCGACGCCATTGTCGATGGTGTATTGAATGAATTCAGCCACGCGGTTGCTCCTGCTGCTTGGGTCTGTAGTCTGGCCCGTCGGCGGCGGCGCTCGGCGGGTTGGTGCGGACGGCGAACGAAGCCTCGCCGGCGATCTCGCGATAATGCTGCAGCGCCCAGGGGACCGACGGGAAAGCGAACTCGTCTTCCGGCAGTTCGTCCCAGCCGAACAGGCGGACCTCGGTGCTCTCCGGCCCCGGTTCGATCGCCGGCGTCTTGAGGGTGGCGCGATAGAAGAGCTGGACCTGGCTGATGCGCGGGATGTTGTAAAGCGCGAACAGGTCGTGCACCTCGATCTCGGCGCGGGCTTCTTCCCAGGCTTCGCGCGCTGCCGCGGTCTCCGAGCGCTCGTGCAGTTCCATGAAGCCGGCCGGCAGGGTCCAGTAGCCGATGCGCGGCGCGATCGCCCGGCGGCATAGCAGCACCGTGTTTTCCCATACCGCCACGGAACCGACGACGATCTTCGGGTTGTCGTAGTGGATGAAACCGCAATCGGAGCAGACCAGCCGCTCGCGCTCGTCGCCCTCCGGGATCTTCCAGATGTCCGGCCCCACATCCTGGCCGGTGCCGGATCGCTGGCGGGGCGGCCGGTCTCCGGAACTGCCGGAGCCGGCCGGGCTGGCCGGGTTATGCGTCATGAAGGCAATTTGACCGGCTTGGGGCGGGCTGACAAGACACCGGCATGGCAAACGACCCCGTCACGCCGGCGCGCCGCGGATCGAAAGGCGATCCGGAGGGCAAGAAGCCGCCGACCACCGAAGAAATGCTCCGGCTGATCAGCGGATCGACCCCGCACAGCCGGGAGCTCGGGCTGGAGGTCGTGCATTCCGCCAGGGGCATGGCGATCATGCGCCTGCCATGGCACGAGCGGCTGGTCGGCAATCCCGACGAAATGGTGATGCACGGCGGCGTCGTGACGACATTGCTCGACAGCGTGTGCGGCATGGCGACCATGAGCGCCCGGCAGCCGCCGGAGCGCATCGTGACCCTCGACCTGCGCATCGACTATCAGCGCCCGGCCACGCCGCATCTCGACCTGTTCGCCCGGGCCGAGGTGACCAAGATGACCCGCACCATCGCCTTCCTCAGCGCGATCGCATATCAGGACGATCCCAAGGATACGGTCGCGCTCGCCACCGGCACCTTCATGTTCGTCGGGAAACGCAGGAAGAACGGCGGCGGAAAGAAGCCGGCATGAGCGGCACGCTGACCGAGCGGCTTGCGGCGGCGCGCGCAGCGGGCGACCCGAACGCCATGGCCGAAGCGATTCCCTATGCCCGGTTTCTCGACATCACCGCAGCGCTCGACGGAGACGATCTGGTCTCCTGCATGAACTTCAACCAGCGCATCATCGGCAATCCGATCCTGCCGGCGATCCACGGCGGCACGATCGGCGGCCTGCTCGAGACAGCGGCGATCCTGAAACTGCTGTGGATGCAGGAAACCCTGCGCATCCCCAAGACGATCACGATCACGGTCGATTACCTTCGCTCGGCCGGGCCCAAGGACACTTACGCAAGGGCGAACGTCACCAAGCTGGGCGCCCGGGTCGCCAATGTCCGCGTCTTCGCCTGGCAGGACGATCCGGCCAGGCCGGTCGCCGGCGCCAACGCCAATTTCATGCTTTCGCCGGCCTGAGAGGTCACGCTGCGTCGAGTAGTGCCGCTGCGACCGCGGGGTCGTCGCCGCGCGGGGCCAGCGGGTCCTGCGGGCTCAACCGGTAATCGAGCACCGTCTGCGCCAGCATCAGGCGCTTGCGGCTGCCGCCCGCTTTTGCGATCCGGGCGCCTTCATGGGCCATCGCGACGGCGCTGGTGGCGTGGTAAAGCGCGTCCGAGGCCTGGCGCATGCGCGGCTCGTCGCCGGCCCCGGCGACCTCTTCAGCCAGCGCGATCGCCCGGCCGGCGGCGTGGCCCAGCGCGCCCTTAAGCTGGCCGGGCAGCCCGTCCGCCGTTTCGAGCAGTCCGGTCAGCGTCTCCAGCAACACGTCCTGGGCGCCCGCCTTGCCGACGGCGCGGGTGACGACGTCCAGCGCGTTGATGTTGGAGGTGCCCTCCCAGAGCACGCCAAGATGGGCGTCGCGGACCAGCCGGGCGTTGACGAAGTCTTCGATATAGCCGTTGCCGCCGCGCGCCTCCATCGCACCGGTCGCAACCGCGATATTGTCCCGGCAGGTGCGGAATTTCAGCAATGGCGTCAGCAGCCGGACCAGCGCCGCCGCGTCCGAATCGCCGTTTTCCGCCTTCTCCAGCCGGTCGGCGGTGAACAGTGCCATCGACAGGGCCTGCTCGGCCGGCACCATCAGCTTCAGCAGCTGCCGGCGCATCAGGGGCTTTTCGGCGACCGGGCCGCCGAACGCCGTCCGCCCCCGCGCCGCGACCAGCGCCTCGTTCAGGCAGCGCCGCATCATGGCGGCGGCGCGCACGCCGTGGGACAGGCGGCTCAGATTGACCTGGTCCAGCATCTGCTTGAGGCCATCGTTGCGGCCCGGCCCGACCTGACCGAGCGGATAGGCGACGGCGCCCTCGAAGACGATCTCGCCCGACGCCATGGACCGGCTGCCCAGCTTGTCCTTCAGGCGCACGATCCGGTAACGGTTGCGGCTGCCGTCGTCGCGGCGCTTCGGCATGGCGAACAGGCCGAGGCCCGCCGTGCCCGGAGCCGCGCCCTCCGGCCGGGCCAGCAGCAGGGCGACATCGGCATCGGCGCAGGAGCAGAACCACTTGTCGCCGTACAGCCGCCATTCGGGGCCGTCCGGCCCGTCTTCCCGCCGGGCGGCCAGTTCGATCCGGCCGACGTCGGAGCCGCCGGCCTTTTCGGTCATGAACTGGGCGGCCTTGTAGATCTCGCCCATGTCCTGGCTGGTCAGCCGGGGGACGAAGCGCCGCCGGACCGCCTCGTCGCCGTATTTCTGGATCAGATGGGTCGAGGTGTCGGTCACCGAGATCGGGCACATCAGGGCGAATTCCGACTGCACGAACAAATATTGCAGGATGTATTTCGCCGTCACCGGCGTACCGTTCCAGCCGAGCACGCCGGGCCGGCGCGACATCGCGTGAATGCCGAACTCGCCGAAGCCGATCCGCTCCATCTCCCGGTAGGCCGGGTGGAACTCGATCCATTCCTCGTCGCGCCCGAAGGCGTCGCGCGGATGCAGGACCGGGCCGCGCCGGTCGGCGATGCGCGCCAGTTCGTCGAGCCGCCCGCCGGCGATGGCGCCGAGCCGCCGGAAATGCGGGAGCATGTGCGCGCGCAAATCATCCGGCAGATAGAGCGGCAGCAGCTCCTGCAGGCTGGCGTCGATCTCGAAGAAATTCAGCCCGTGGCAGTCCGGCGCCAGCGGCGTGCCGGCGGCGGCGGCCACGGCTCCGGCAGGGGCGGGGGAAGCCGGGCCGGCGGACGGGCTCGGTTTCGGAGATGTCGCAAGGTTCATGGCGGATCGGCCGGATCGAGTTTCGCGGAACGGCGGCCCGGAACCATGCCACAGCGCGATGCGCCATGAAATGTCATGAGTCGCCGTCAGGCGTTCGCACCTGCCTCTCCCGCCGTTCCGACCGGAGCCGACCGGAGGGCGCCGCAGCGAACACGCCGATCGATATCAAATATGTCCGAACACACCGCAACCTCCTGCACAAACTTCACCTCGCAACGTTCGCAATGAACTCCCCTCGGGAGAGGGGTCGCGGATTGAGACCGGGGCAGGAATTGATTTTCAGAGATAGCGCGCCTTCAGGTGCGCCTTGAACGCCGCTGCGTCGAGCGGGCGGCCGGTGGCGCGCTCGAGCAGTTCGCCGGTGCCGTAGCGCGATCCCTGTTCGTGGACGTTGGGCCCCAGCCAGGCATAGAGCGGCGCGAAATCGCCCTCGGCCAGCGCCGGCTCGATGGTGGCGTCCGCCGCTTTCGCCGCCGCATAAAGCTGGGCCGCCGCCATCGCGCCGAGCGTGTAGGTCGGGAAATAACCCCAGGCGCCGGAATACCAGTGGATGTCCTGGAGGCAGCCCCGGCGGTCGTCGGGCGGGCGGATGCCGAGCAGCGCCGCCATCCCGTCGTTCCACGCGCCCGGCAGATCTGCGAGTGGCAGGTCGCCCGCAAGGATCGCCTGCTCCAGCCGGTAGCGCAGGATGACATGGGCCGGATAGGTGACCTCGTCGGCATCGACGCGGATATAGCCGCGCTCGACCCGCGTCACGAGCGCGAGCAGGTTATCGGCCGACCAGGCCGGTCCTTCCCCGCCGAAGGTTTCCGCCATCAGCGGCGCCGCCCAGGCCAAGAAGGCGCCGCCGCGGCACGCCTGCATCTCGATCAGCAGGGACTGGCTCTCGTGCAGGGTCATGCCGCGCGCCCTGCCGATCGGCATGCGCCGCCATCGCTGCGGCAGGCCGGAGGCGTAGCGCGCGTGGCCGGTCTCGTGCAGGACGGCGTAGAGCCCGGTCAGGAAATCGGCTTCGTCGTAACGGGTGGTGATGCGGATATCGTCCGTCGCGCCGCCGGTAAACGGATGGTGGCTGACGTCAAGCCGGCCCTTGTCGAAATCGAAACCCAGCGCCGCCATGAAACGCCGGCCCAGCGCTTCCTGCCGGTCGACCGGAAACGGACCCTCGATCGGCCGGGGCGGCCGGGTGGCCTGCCGTTCGATCGCCGCGCCGATAAGGCCCGGCAGGAAAGCTGCGAGATCGTCGAACACGGGCTCGATGTCGCGCGAACGGCCGCCGGGCTCGAAGCCGTCCAGCAGGGCATCGTAGAGCGGCAGGTCCTGCGCTGCGGACCAGGCCTGTCCCGCTTCGACGGTCAGCCGCACAACGTCTTCGAGCAGCGGCAGGACGGCGGGGTAGTCCGATGCCGGACGGGCAGTTCGCCAGGCCATTTCGCAGGCGGCGTTGGCGCGGGCGCGGGCCTCGATCAGCCGGGGCGGGATGGCAGCCGCGCGCACCCAGTCGCGGCGCATCTCGCGCAAGTTGGCGGTCTGCCAATCGTCGAGCGGCTCTTGCCCGGCCGCGTCCAGCAGGTCCGCCATGTCGGCGGCGGTCAGGATTTCCCGGCCGACCAGCCCGAGCGCGGCCATCTGCTCGGCGCGGGCGGCGGCGCTGCCCTCTGGCATGACGACGGCGCGGTCCCAGCTCAGGATGCCGGCCGCCTCGCCGATCAGGGCGGCGCGCCGGAAGCGGTCTTCCAGGGTGGCGCAGGCTCCCATGCCGCCAGCCAGCCAGAGCCTACCGGGCCGCTGCAGTGCGGTCCGCGGGCCGGAAACGCCGGTGCCACAGGATATAGACGACGATCCCGATCAGGCAGAGCGAGAACCAGGTGATGGCATATTCGAGATGGGCGTTGCGCACCGACACCCGGGTCTGTCCGCCGCGCGGCCAGCCGCCCGGCGCGTCGGCGACGAGATCGGCATAGTAGGGCCGGACCGCGTCAATCCCGGCATGTTTGGCCATCTGTTGCAGGTCGATGCGGAACCAGGTGTTCTTTGCCGGATCGTTGTCCGGGACGAAATAGCCCACCGGCGCGGGCGTCCGGACGACGCCGACCAGGGTGACGGTTCCAGCGATCTGCCCGTCCCGCCGCGTCTCGGGATTGCGCCGCAGGCCGGGCACCCAGCCCCGATTGACCAGGATCGTCCCGCCGTCGCCGAGGCGGAACGGCGTCACGATATGCAATCCGATTTCGCCCGCGCGCCGCGAGCGCGCCGGCCGGTACATCTCTTTTCCGTGGAGAAAGACGCCGCTGAACCGGGCGCGCCGGAAGCTGTGGACTTCGGGGTCGAACGGCGAGGGCAGGGCCTCGAGCACCGGCAGCGCGATCCGGGCCGTGCGCTCGGCGATCAGCCCTTCCTTCCAGGCCAGGCGCTGGACCTGCCAGACGCCGAGGCCGAAGGTCAGCGCGACCGCCGGCAGGGCGATCAGCGTCGGCCACAGGGCCGGCCGGAAGCCGAGGAGGGTCATGGCGCCGCCACAGGCGGTGAGGCGATCCATTTCCTTCTCCAGGGGGAGGGGAATTCGGTCCTATTCTTCCCCCTCTTCAGAGGGGGAAGTCCCTGAGCGCAGCGAAGGGGATGGGGGTGCCGTGTCGTACAAACGAGAGAAGCCGTCCGGCGGCGCGTGCCCGGCGCCGCTGCACCCCCACCTGACCTCCCCCTCTGAAGAGGGAGAGGGATGACGAAGCGGCGCGGCCGTTTGCACCTCGTCCAAGGAGAGGGGGTTACGGGTGGCGGTGCGATTGCCGAGGAATTCCTAGCCGGCGGCGTCATAGTCTTCGCGCCGGTGGCGGTATTGCAGGGCGATCAGCGTTGCCTTGAGCGGACGGAGCAGCGCGACGGCGCCGCCCAGGGTCAGCGGCGCCCACAGGACGGCATGGAGCCAGAGCGGCGGCTGGAAATGCACCTCGGTCAGCAGCGCCAGCCCGACCACGACCGCGCCGAGCAGCAGGATGGCGAACACCGCCGGGCCGTCGCCCTCTTCATGGGCCCGGAGATCCTGCCCGCAAGCCGCGCATTCGGGAACGACCGACAGGAAACCGCGGAACAGGGCGCCCCTTCCGCAGGCCGGGCATCTGCAGCGGATGCCGGCGCCGAAGGGGGAGACGCTCATCCGCGCGGCGCTTTCCGTTGCCGCCGGCTAATGGATGGCGACCGGCGCGCCCGCGCTGCCGACGACATAGACGAAGCAGAACAGGAACAGCCAGACGACGTCGACGAAGTGCCAGTACCAGGCGGCGGCTTCGAAGCCGAAATGGTGGTCCGGCGTGAAATGCCCCTTGATCGACCGGTACAGGCAGACGGCCAGGAAGGCCGTGCCGACGATGACGTGGAAGCCGTGGAAGCCCGTCGCCATGAAGAAGGCCGACGAATAGATGCCGCCGTTCGCCATCCGGGCGCCTTCTTCCGTCACCTTCTGGCCGCCTTCGATCAGCATGGCGAAGCTGAACGGCGCCTGGGCGTATTCGATCGCCTGCAAGCCGGTGAAGCACAGGCCGAGGAAGACGGTGGCGGTCAGGCCCTGGATCAGCCCCTTGCGGTTGCCCTCCTTGAGCGCGTGATGCGCCCAGGTCACCGTGCAGCCGGAAAGCAGCAGCACCATCGTGTTGAGCAGCGGCAGATCCCAGGCGTCGAAGACATGGATATGCGCCGGCGGCCATTGTCCGCCGTTGGCCAGTTCGCGGGCGTACATCTTGGCGGCTTCGCCGACCTGCACGCCGCCGTCGCCGAAGATGGCGCTGTCGAAGAAGGCCCAGAAGAACGCCGCGAAGAACATGACCTCCGAGGCGATGAACAGGGTCATGCCATAGCGCAGGCCGAGCTGAACCACCTTGTTGTGATAGCCGTCATGTTCGGCTTCGCGGATTACGTCGCGCCACCACACATACATGGTGAACAGCAGGCCCAGGAAGCCGGCGATGGAGAAATAGGGGCCGGTAACGCCGTGGATCCAAAGCACCGCCCCGCCGAACAGGGCGAGCGCCGACACGCCGCCGACGAAGGGCCACGGGCTCGGGTCCACCAGGTGATAGGGATGTTTGTGGGCTTCAGCCATGGTCGTTCATTTCCTCTCGGCCCGGCAACGCGCCGGCCGTCATTGTCCCGTGCGTCAGTTGCGGATTGCCCGCGGGGTCGTGCCGTCTCCCGCCCGCGCCAGGTCCTTCGCGTCGCTGCCGGCGGCGCGGAAGAAGGTGTAGGACAGGGTGATGGTCTCAACGTCGCGCAGGTTGCGGTCCTTCGCGATCGCCGGATCGATGAAGAAGCTGACCGGCATGCTGACGGTCTGGCCCGGCTTCAGGGTCTGCTCGTCGAAGCAGAAGCAGGCAATTTTGGTGAAATAGACCCCGGCCTTGGCCGGCGTCACGTTGAAGGTTGCGATGCCGGTCGTCTCGCTGTCGTCGAGATTGCGGGCGCTGTAGGCGATCAGCCGCCGCTTGCCGACCGCGACCCGGACGCTGTCGACCTCGGGCTGGAAGCGCCAGGGCAGGTTCGGGTTGGTGTTGGCGACGAACCGCACGGTCATCGTCCTGCCGCCGGCCGCTTCGGGCGCCGCCGCCGCCCGCTGGGTCGTGCCGCCGAAGCCGGTCGCCCGGCAGAACAGGTCGTAAAGCGGCACGGCGTAGACGACGAGCAGCGTCATGCCCGAAAGGATCGCCAGAACGCCGAGAACGGTGTTCCGCTTGCCTCTTGCCAGGGAGCCGCGCGCCGCCATGATTTCGTTTCCGCCTCAGCCCGTCGCCAGTTCGAATTTGACGATCGTGACGATGTAGACGATCAGCACGAAGGCGGCGAGCACTGCCAGCAGCGCCAGGTTGCGGCCGCGCCGCTTGGCCCGGAACGCTTCGCCCCGGACGTCGTCGGGAACCCTGGTCTCTGTCGCGTCAGACACCGAAGGCGCCCCCGGGCAGGCCGCTCAGCGCCCGGTCCGCGGCCAGCGCCGCGAACAGTCCGAACAGATGGGCGAGCGAGATCAGGAACATGCGCTTCGCCGCGCCGTCGCTTTCCCCGTCGCCGTCGCCGGTCCGCCAGACGGCGATGGCCGCATGCAGGAACCACAGCGACAGGGCGGCCGCGGCTGCGCCGTAGAACAAGCCCGCGATGCCGACCGCGATCGGCGCAAGGGCGAGCGGCGCCAGCAGGACGGTATAGATCAGGATCTGCTTCTTTGTTTCCCTCCGCCCGGCGACCACCGGCAGCATCGGCACGCCGGCGCGGGCATAGTCGGCGTCGCGATAGAGCGACAAGGCCCAGAAATGCGGCGGCGTCCACATGAAGATGAGCAGGAAGAGCACGAGGCTGCCGAGCCCGACATCGCCGGTGACGGCCGCCCAGCCGATCATCGGCGGGAACGCCCCTGCCGCGCCGCCGATCACGATGTTCTGCGGCGTCCGGCGCTTCAGCCACGCCGTGTAGATGAAAATGTAGAAGCCGATGGTGAGCGCGAGCAGGACGCCGGCGGCCCAGTTTACCGTCAGCCCCATCAGCATGACGGCGAAGACCGACAGGATCACGCCGAAGGCAAGGGCGCTTTCCGGATCCACCCGGCCGGCCGGAATGGGCCGGCTGCGGGTGCGCGCCATCACCGCGTCGATATCGCGGTCGTACCACATGTTGATCGCGCCCGAGGCGCCGGCGCCGACCGCAATGCAGATCACGGCTAGCGCCGCGATCACCGGATGGATCGGGCCGGGCGCGAGATACAGGCCGACCAGGCCGGTCAGCACCACGAGCGACATGACCCGCGGCTTCAGCAGGGCCAGATAGTCCCGCCAGTCCGCCTCATTGGCAGCGGCAACGAGCGGCGATGATGCTGTCGTCTCGGTCATGGCGTCTGCGGCCCTGCTTCCCGTCCTGCCGCGCGCCTAGTGGTGCGCGCCGGATTCGACCTTCGGCAGCTCGTCGTAGGTGTGGAAGGGCGGCGGCGAGGACACCGTCCATTCCAGGGTCGTCGCGCCTTCGCCCCACGGGTTGTCCGCCGCCTGCGCGCCCTTGGTGAAGGCCCGGAACAGGAGGTACAGGAACAGCAGGGTTGCGAGGCCGCCGAGATAGGCGCCCAGGGACGCCACCAGGTTCCAGCCGGCATAGGCGTCCGGATAGTCGACATAGCGGCGCGGCATGCCGGCCAGGCCCAGGAAGTGCATCGGGAAGAAGGTCAGGTTCGCGCTGATGAACATCAGCCAGAAATGCGTCTTGCCCAGCGTTTCCGAATACAGTTTGCCGGTCATTTTCGGGAACCAGTAGTAGAAGCCGGCAAAGATCGCGAAGACGGCGCCCAGCGACAGCACATAGTGGAAATGCGCCACGACGTAGTAGGTGTCGTGCAGCACGTAATCGATGCCGGCATTGGCCAGCACGACGCCGGTCACGCCGCCGACGGTGAACAGGAAGATGAAGCCGAAGGCGAACAGCATCGGCGTTTCCAGCCGGAGCGAGCCGCCCCACATGGTGGCGATCCAGGAGAAGATCTTCACCCCGGTCGGCACGGCGATCACCATGGTCGCCGCGGTGAAATAGGCCCGCGTGTTCACGTCCATGCCGACCGTGTACATGTGGTGGGCCCAGACGATGAAGCCGACGAAACCGATCGCCACCATGGCGTAGGCCATGCCGAGATAGCCGAACACGGGCTTGCGCGAGAAGGTGGCGACGATCTGGCTGATCATGCCGAAGCCCGGCAGGATCAGGATGTAGACCTCCGGGTGGCCGAAGAACCAGAACAGGTGCTGGAACAGGATCGGGTCGCCGCCGCCGTCCGGCCGGAAGAAGGCCGTGCCGAAGTTGCGGTCGGTCAGCAGCATGGTGATGGCGCCGGCCAGCACCGGCAACGACAGGACGAGCAGGAAGGCGGTGACCAGGATCGACCACACGAACAGGGGCATCTTGTGCAGGGTCATGCCCGGCGCGCGCATGTTGAAGATCGTGGTGATGAAGTTGATCGCGCCGAGGATCGAGCTTGCGCCGGCGATGTGCAGCGCGAAGATCGCCATATCCATGGCCGGCCCGTCATGGCCGGTGAAGCCGAAGTTGGCGCCGGTCGAGGAGAGCGGCGGATAGATGGTCCAGCCGGTCCCGGCGCCGCCGCCCAGGATCGCCGACAGAATAAGCAGGATCAGCGCCGGCGGCAGCAGCCAGAAACTGATGTTGTTCATGCGCGGGAAGGCCATGTCCGGCGCGCCGATCATAATCGGGACGATCCAGTTGCCGAACCCGCCGATCATGGCCGGCATGACCATGAAGAAGATCATGATCAGGCCGTGGGAGGTGATCAGGACATTGAAGAAATGGCCGTCCATGAGCTGGACGCCGGGGTTCTGGAGTTCGGCCCGGAACCAGATCGACATCGTCAGGCCGACCAGGCCGCCGATCACGGCGAAGATCAGGTAGAGAGTCCCGATATCCTTGTGGTTCGTGGAATAGAGCCAGCGCACCCAGAAACTCGGGGTGTGATCGTGCCCGTGATCGTCAGGGGCGTGGGCTGCACCGTAGGCCATATCCCGTCCTCTTCCCGATATCCTCCGGCGCTCTGCGGCGCCGGCTTATTCGCTGTCCGCCGGCAACCGTTTCGCCGACGCTTCGACGATCGGCGACGGCGTTCCGGTCCGCGCCGTCTTCTGCGGCTCGCGCACCACGCTGAAGCCGTCGCTGTCTTCCTTCGCCTTCTTCCACGCCGCGGCGAGCCAGGCCTTGTAATCGTCGGCCGATACGACCCTGAGTGCGATCGGCATGAAGGCGTGATCCTGGCCGCAGATTTCCGAACACTGGCCGAAATACCAGCCCGGGCGCGTGAACCGCACCCAGGTCTCGTTGGTCTGCCCGGGCACGGCATCGACCTTTGCGCCCGACGCCGGAATGGTCCAGGCGTGGATGACGTCGGTCGCGGTGACGTAGACCCGGACGGTCGCGCCGACCGGCAGCACCATCTCGTTGTCGACGTCGAGCAGGCGGATCACGTCGCGCTTGTATTCGGCCTGGAAGCGCTGGTTGGCTTCCTCGCACTGCTTGCGGTTGTCCGGATCGATCGTGCCGCGGCAGACGATCCGGCTCTCGAAGCTCAGTTTGCCGCCTTCCGGCGTCGCATATTCATAGCTCCAGTACCACTGGTGGCCCGTCGCCTTGACGGTCATGACCGTCTTGCCGGCGGCTTTCTCGGCCGCAGTCGGCTCGGGGGCCTTGTCCGTGTAGTAGAGCAGCCGGAAGGACGGCACCGCGATGACCACGAGGATCAGGACCGGCACGACCGTCCACACGACCTCGAGCAGCAGATTGTGGGTCGTCTTCGACGGCGTCGGGTTCTTCGACTCGCGGAATTTCACCACCGTCATCACCAGCAGGGCCAGCACGAACAGCGAAATCAGCGTGACGATGATGAGCAGCAGGTCGTGAAACTCGTCGACCCGCTCCATCACCGGAGTCGCCGCTTTCTGGAAGCCCATCTGCCAAGGCTCCGGCTGGGCTGCGAACGCTGCGCCGGAAACTGCAAGCGCCGCGGCTGCCGTCAGGGTCCCGGAAAGGACCGTAAATGCGGCGCGGCGCGCCGAACGGAAGGCGAATGACATCGGTACATCCTGCTATGCCAAGATACGCCGCTGCTGCCAGCGTCGCAGTATTCCGGTTCCCGGCGAAAAATCTGTTCCATCGACCCGCAGCCGGGGCATTCCCGGATCGCGCCGGCCGTGCCTTCGGCAAGGTCATTTGCCCGGCAACGCGCCCTCCGGAACTGCGCCGAAAATAGAGGCCGCAGCATCGATGCCGCCAGCCGATTCTTCGCGACCTGATGTCACATAAATCGCTGAAATCCAAGGATTCCGGGGCTTTGCGCCCGATGGGGCAATGCGCTTGCGACATCCCGGCCCGCCCGGACGCAGCGGCGCGCTGGATCCGTCAAGCTGGGCGGCGGAACGGAACCGCGGTTGCCAAGGGCGCGATTCGCCAGCCCTGCATGTTTTCGAAGACGGGGAGCTCGAGGAGGAAGGTGGCCGCTTGTGGGGATTTTCGCAGACCGCGCCTGACGGCCGTAGCGCTATCTGCCCGGTTCGCGAGATTGAACACTTCGCGACGGGTGAGACGGTGCGCCAAATTATGGTCGGCCTCGTGGCGGGCTTGTCGAAGATCGACGAAGGTCTTAGCGGGAAATTATATACGAAAGTGACCCAATTCACTTGGTCGGCGATTTTCAAAAACTGTCCGCTTCCGGTATTCCCAAGATGCTCCATTTGTCCCGGTAATTTTCCAGCCAGCCTAGGCTGTAGCGGTCGATAATGGCCTTCCCTTCGTCGGTGATCGGCTTGACGTTGGTGGAATAGTCCGGGAGCATTCGTCTCACATTACTATCCCGATGCGGCTGTCCGTTCTTTCCGGGCGTGTCGAGCCAGACTTCATGGCATAAGCGTATGGCATCTGCGACCACTTGAGACGGCAGGATGTAGCAAGCGGCTGTATCCGACGGCTTTCCTCCAAAATCCACGAAGACGTAGAATAGATCGTCAGCAGCCAGTGTTTCGTGCTTTCGCTGCATATGCCATCCCTTGTCCCTTCCTTTGTCGCGGCGGGTCTTCACCTGGATGGCGCACAGCTTTCGGCTCCGGTCATCAGTGACCAGAATATCCATGTTCGGTGCACCGTCCGGCGCCAAAGCAGCGATCCATCCTCGGCGCAACAATTGACTGAGAACGTGGAATTCACCGGACGCACCGATGATCGACGTACTTATCCTGTTCATTCGTCGCTCAGCGTGCGCCGGGCGGCCCTAGTCCTCGAAACCCTGCCAGTCGGCGAAGAAGCCGGCCGGCTCGCGCTCGGAATAGAGCGCGTTGACGGTCGCCGAGGTGTCCTCGTAGCCCAGGCTCATGCCGCAGATCAGGATATGGTCCTCGGGAATGCCGAGCAGGGCTTTCACCGAGTCCGTGTAGTCGACCCAGGCCGCCTGCGGGCAGGTGTCCAGCCCGTGGCCGCGCGCCGAGACCATCACATTCTCCAGGAACAGGCCCATATCGATGAAGGAGCCGGTCTCCATGCGCTTGTCCATGTGGAAGAACAGGCCGGCCGGCGCATCGAAGAAATCGAAATTGCGGCCGTGCTGCCGGTAGGTCTTTTCGCGCTCGCCCTTGGCGATGCCGAGCAGGCCGTACATGTCCCAGCCCAGCTTGCGCCGCCGCGAGATGTAGGGCTCGAACCATTTCACCGGGTAGTAGTTGTAACCCATTTCCTGGCCGCCGCCGTCGCGCCGCTCGTGGATCGCCGCGCTCACCCGGTCGCGCGCCGCGCCGGTCACGACCGTGACGTGCCAGGGCTGGACGTTGGTGCCGCTCGGCGCCCGGGCGGCCACGTTCAGGATATGCTCGATCAGTTCCTTCGGCACCGGCTTGTCGGGCAGGAAGGCGCGCACCGAGCGCCGGGTGGTGATCGCCGCATCGGCGCCGTTCAGGCCGGCCGCCGGCTCGCGCCGTCCGTAACCGAAGTCCGGCGGCGACTGGATTTCCGCATCGGGCATTCCTGATCCTCTTTCTTTTCGTCTCGTTGGTGCTGGCGGTCAGGCCGCCGCGGCCATGCTGCGCAGGACGTAGTGCAGGATGCCGCCGTTGCCGAAATAGGCGACCTCGTCGGCGGTATCGATCCGGCACAGCAGGGGGATCTTGCGAGTCGCACCGTCGGCGTAGCGGATCGTGCAGTCGACATTCATGCCCGGCCTGATCCCGCCGGCGATGCCGGCAATGTCGAAGGTCTCGTCGCCCTTGAGGCCCAGGCTTTCGCGGCTCGCGCCGTCCTTGAACTGGAGCGGCAGCACGCCCATGCCGACCAGGTTCGAGCGGTGGATGCGCTCGTAGCTCTCGACGATCACCGCCCTGACGCCGAGCAGCCTTGTGCCCTTGGCCGCCCAGTCGCGCGACGAGCCGGTGCCGTATTCCTTGCCGCCGACGACCACGAGCGGCACGCCCTCGGCCCGGTAGCGCATGGCGGCGTCGTAGATCGGCATCTCCTCGCCGGACGGCTGGTGGCGGGTCACGCCGCCTTCGGTTCCGGGCGCCATCTCGTTGCGGATGCGGATGTTGGCGAAAGTGCCCCGCATCATGACCTCGTGGTTGCCGCGGCGCGAGCCGAAGCTGTTAAAGTCGCGCGGGCGGATCTGGTAGGTCTTGAGGTAGTCGCCGGCCGGTCCGTCCTCCTTGATCACGCCGGCGGGCGAGATGTGGTCGGTCGTCACCGAATCGCCGAGCCGGGCCAGCGAGCGGGCGCCGGCGATGTCCCCGACCGCGGCGGGCTCGGCCGTCATGCCCTCGAAATAGGGCGGGTTGCGGACATAGGTGCTCGACGAATCCCAGTCGTAGGTCAGCCCGCCGGAGACCTGGATGGTCTGCCAGTTTTCGTCGCCCGTGAAGACGTCGGCGTAGCGCGCGCGGAACATGGCGGGCGTGACGCAGCGGTCGATGGTCTCCGCAATCTCCCGCTCGGTCGGCCAGATATCCTTCAGATAGACGTCGTTGCCTTCCCGGTCCTGGCCGATGGGATCGGCGTACAGGTCGATCCGGAGCGACCCGGCGAGCGCGTAGGCGACGACCAGCGGCGGCGAGGCCAGATAGTTGCCCCGGGTCAGCGGATGGACCCGGCCTTCGAAATTCCTGTTGCCGGACAGCACCGCGCAGACCGTCAGGTCGCCGGCCTCGACGGCATCGTGGATCGGCGCCGGCAGCGGTCCGGAATTGCCGATGCAGGTGGTGCAGCCGTAGCCGACAAGGTTGAAACCGAGGGCGTCCAGATCGTCCTGGAGGCCGGCCGCCTCGATATAGTCGCTCACCACCTGGGAGCCGGGCGCGAAGCTGGTTTTGACCCAGGGCTGGCGTTGCAGGCCCTTTTCCCGCGCCTTGCGGGCGAGCAGGCCGGCAGCCACCAGCACGGCCGGGTTCGACGTGTTCGTGCAGCTCGTGATCGAGGCGATGACGACGTCGCCGTCGTCCAGAGTCCAGTCCGCGCCGGCGACGGCCTGCTCGCGTCTGCGGGATTCGAGCGCGTCGAATTCGCTGCTGGCGTTTGTGAGTGCGATCCGGTCCTGCGGCCGCTTCGGGCCGGCGATGGAGGGCACGACATCCCCCAGGTCGAGTTCCAGCGTGTCGGTGAACAGCGGGTCGGGCGTGTCCACGTCGCGCCACATGCCCTGGGCTTTCGCGTAGGCCTCGACCAGCGCGACCCGGTCTGCATCGCGGCCGGTGAATTCGAGATAGCGCAGGGTTTCGGCGTCGATCGGGAAGAAGCCGCAGGTCGCGCCGTATTCCGGCGCCATGTTGGAGATCGTCGCCTTGTCGGCCAGGCTCAGACTGTCGAGGCCGGCGCCGAAAAACTCGACGAACTTCCCGACCACGCCGCGCGCGCGCAGCATCTGGGTGACCGTCAGCACCAGATCGGTCGCGGTTGCGCCCTCTTTCAGCGTGCCGGTCAGCCTGAAGCCGATCACTTCGGGAATCAGCATGGAGACGGGCTGGCCTAGCATCGCCGCCTCGGCCTCGATGCCGCCGACGCCCCAGCCGAGCACGGCAAGGCCGTTGACCATCGTCGTGTGGCTGTCGGTGCCGACGCAAGTGTCGGGATAGGCGATGGTCTCGCCATTCTCCGCGCCGGACCACACGGTCTGGGCGAGATATTCGATATTGACCTGGTGGCAGATGCCAGTGCCTGGCGGCACGACCCGGAAATTGTCGAAGGCCGAGGCGCCCCAGCGCAGGAACTCGTAGCGCTCCTGGTTGCGCTCGAACTCCCGCTCGACATTCTGCCGGAACGCGTCCGGTGTGCCGAAATGGTCGATGGTTACCGAATGGTCGATCACCAGGTCGACGGGGACCAGCGGATTGATCCTTTTCGGATCGCCGCCGAGCGGGCCGATGGCGTCGCGCATCGCCGCCAGGTCGACGACCGCCGGCACGCCGGTGAAATCCTGCATCAGGACGCGCGCCGGCCGGTAGGCGATTTCCCGGGTCGATTTTCGCCGGTCGAGCCAGGCGCCGAAGGCCCGGATGTCGTCGGCCGTCACGCTGCCGCCGTCCTCGAAGCGCAGCATGTTCTCCAGCAGCACCTTGAGCGAGAAGGGCAGCCGGCCGATGCCGCCCAGGCCGTTCTCCGCCGCCGCGGGCAGACTGAAATAGGTATAGCTGTTGCCGCCGGCCTCGAGGGTCCGGCGGGCGTCGAAGCTGTTCTGCGTTCCGGTGAGAGGCATGGTTCGGGCTCCGGGTGCAGCGGCGGGAGGGCCGGGTGCGGCGCGCTCGGGGCCGTCGGCGGCGCGGCGGTTCCGGCACTCTGGATTTAGGAATGGCGCTCCGGTTACACCATAGCTATGGATCGGGTGTCCATATCGCGGCCCCGCGACAGATGCTGGCAGACGACCGGGCGTTCGAGAGGCGTAGCGCATGACGAAACCGCAGGATGTGCTCGATTTCTGGCTCGCGCCGGCGACCCGGGAGCGCTGGTTCGACAAGGATGCGGATTTCGACGCCGAAATCCGGCGGAACTTCGAGGCCGCCCACAAGGAGGCGCTGGCCGGGACGCTGGACCGCTGGCAGGAAACGGCGGACGGCGCGCTGGCGCTGGTCATCCTGCTCGACCAGTTCCCGCGCAACATGTACCGCGACTCGCCGAAAGCCTTCGCGGCCGATCCGAAGGCGCGGGAGGTGACGAAGGCCGCCATTGCCCGCGGTTTCGACCTGAAACTGGCGGACCAGGAGCACCGGATGCTGTTCTACCTGCCGCTCGAACATTCGGAGGACGCCGCCGACCAGCAGCGCTGCGTGGAGCTGGTGCGCGAGCGCTGCCCCGACACCGAATTCGTGCGCTATGCCGTTGACCACAAGGAGGTGATTGACCGGTTCGGCCGCTTCCCCCACCGCAACGCAATCCTCGGCCGGCCGAACACGCCCGAGGAAGAGGACTATCTGAAGGATCCCGATGCCGGTTTCTGACTGCCCAGCCGCGCCCGGGCGAGCTCAGGCCGGGACGGATGTCCCTGCGCAAGGGGCAAGGCCGCCCGGGCGGCCTCCTTCTCCCTCTCCTTGGGGGAGGTGCAAACGGCCGCGCCGTTTCGTCATCCCTCCCCTTCTGAAGAGGATTTCTCTGCGAAAGTCGGGCGCTTCTGCGGCGCTATACCTCCCCCTCTTCAGAGGGGGAGGCCAGGTGGGGGTGGCGTGCCGCGAGACGCACGTCGCCCCAAGACGACTCCGCCGGCGGCCCGAAACACCCCCATCGACCCCGGATGAATCCGGGGCCACTTCCCCCTCTGAAGAGAGGGAAGGACATGTATTCCGGCGTGAAACCGTTTCGCAGAAGAATCCTCTGAAGAGGGGGAAGAACCGGACCGAATCTTCCTCCCCTTGGCGGCAGGGGCAGGCGTCTCCCGCAACGCGCCGCGCCGGCCTTGCCTTGCCTCGCCGGGATTTCGAGCAACTGTCCTGCGCGGGCGCCCGATGAACATCCTCGTCGTCGGCGGCGGTGGGCGCGAGCATGCGCTGTGCTGGAAGCTCGCCGCCTCGCCCCTGTGCGTGAAGCTCTATTGCGCGCCGGGCAACGCCGGAATCGCGCAGGAGGCGATCTGCCTCGATGTCGGCGCGGAGGACATCGGCGGCATCGTGGCGGCGGCGCAGGCCAATGCCATCGATTTCGTCGTGGTCGGCCCGGAAGCGCCGCTGTGCGCCGGGCTGGTCGACCGCCTGGAGGCGGCCGGGATCGCCGCCTTCGGCCCGACGGCCGACGCCGCTATCCTCGAAGGCTCCAAGGCGTTCATGAAGGATCTGTGCGCCCGCTACGGCATTCCGACGGCTGCCTACCGCCGGTTCACGGATGCTGCGGAAGCGCAGGCCTGGATCGCCGAACGGGGTGCGCCCATTGTCGTCAAGGCGTCCGGCCTCGCCGCGGGCAAGGGGGTCATCGTCGCCCGCTCGGTCGCGGAAGCCCAGGCGGCGGCCGGCGCCATGCTGGACGAGGGTGCCTTCGGCGCGGCTGGCGCAGAGATCGTCGTGGAGGACTGTCTCGAAGGCGAGGAAGCCAGCATCCTCGCCCTCGTGGACGGCGAGAACTTCGTGCTGCTGCCCTCGGCGCAGGACCACAAGGCGGTCGGCGAGGGCGATACCGGGCCGAACACCGGCGGCATGGGCGCCTATTCGCCGGCGCCGGTGGTGACGGAGCCGCTGGCCGAACGGATACGCGACGAAATCGTCGCGCCCACGGTGGCGGCGATGGCGGCGGAAGGCCGGCCCTTCAAGGGCGTGCTCTATGCCGGCCTGATGATCGGGCCGGACGGGCCGAAGGTGCTGGAATTCAACACCCGCTTCGGCGACCCGGAATGCCAGCCGCTGATGCTGCGCCTGATGTCGGACCTGCTGCCCGCGCTGATCGCGGCGCGGGACGGTGAACTGAGGGATTTCGACCTGCGCTGGTACGACGAGCCGGCCTTGACGGTCGTGCTGGCGGCAAACGGCTATCCGGGCGCCTACGAAAAAGGCTCGGAAATCCGCGGCCTCGACAAGTTGGGAGACGATCCGGACACGGTCGTGTTTCACGCCGGCACGGCGGCCGAGAGCGACCGCGTCCTGGCGACCGGCGGGCGGGTGCTGGGCGTGACCGCGATGGCGCCGACCATCGCGGACGCGCAGAAAAAGGCCTATGCCGCCGTCGACGCCATCGACTGGCCCGAAGGCTTCTGCCGCCGCGACATCGGCTGGCGCGCGGTGGGACGGTAGCGCGGTGGGCAGGACCGTCGATTTCTACTGGGAGGTCGGCAGCACCAACAGCTATTTCGCGCTGCACCTGCTCCGGCCGATCGCCGAACGCCACGGCGCGGCGATAAACTACATCCCGATCAATCTCGGCCACGTCTTCCGCCACCACAACTATGTCCTGATGGAGGAGCCCGAGGCCAAGATCGCCAACCGCATCCGCGATCTCGAACGCTGGGCCGAACGCTGCGACCTGCCGTTCCGCTTCCCGACGGTCTTTCCGATCAAGACCAGCCGGGCTCTGCGCGGCGCCATCGCCATGCGGCGCTGGGGCCGGGAGGTGGCCTTTATCGACGCCATCTTCGCCGCCTACTGGGAGCGCGACGACGCCTCGATCCAGAATTATGCCGGCCTGCGCCCGATCGCCGAAGCGCTCGGCGCCGACCCGGACGAATTCGAGGCCGCGGCGGAAAGCGACGAATGCCGGGCCGCGCTGGTCGCGGCGACCGACGGCGCGCTCGCCCGCGGCGTGTTCGGCGCGCCGACCGTGATCGTCGGCGGCGAAATCTTCTGGGGCAAGGACCGGATGGACTTCGTGGAACGCGCGCTGGCGACGGACTGAACCGCCGCGCGGCGTGAAAAAGCGGCTGTCCGGCGGGGAGGTGGCCGGAGAATCCCGGCTCGGTCCAACGAGCAGGCATCGGACGCCGTGTGCGGACGAAAGTCCGTAGGGGAGGGTTTGAAACCCTCCCCTACAAAGCCGACCGAGACGAGACGTCTCCACCCGTCATTCCGCCTGCTTCCGCCACCGTCGCCGGGGCGGGACTCCGGGCTAACCGGGCTTTCCGACCCAGAACAGGTACATGCCATCGAAAGTGTCGGGGTTTTCCCGCTCGAACTCCGCCCACGCCTGAAGATCGCGCACGGCGGATTCGCCCTGCGCCGCCGCAAAGGCTTCGGCGATGTGCGGGCGGATGTCCATGTGCAGGAATTCCAGCCCCTCGTCCTTCAGGAAGGCGCCGACAGCGTCCAGGCTCAGCGGCCGTTCATGGGCGTGGAACAGCAGGTCGCGCACTTCGCTCAACGTGTAGAAATCCGCCGAAGCCGCGAGCGTGCGTTCGAAATCGTTCTCCGGCCGGGCGAGAATCCGGGCGCGGGCCGCGCGGATCGCATCCGGGTCGGCGGGATCGACGCCTGCGCCGGCGAGCCGGTCACGCAGCACAGTCAGCCCGCGCCGGGCGGTCGCGCTGTAGAGTCCGACATACATCAGCCCGCCGGGCCGCAGCCGGCCGAGCAGGATGCGCCAGCCGGCGAACGGATCGGCCATATGGTGCAGCACGCCGATGCATTCGATCAGATCGGCCGGCGGGTCGAACGGCGGGTCGAAAGCCGGGAGATCGAGGATATCCGCCTGCCGGAACCGGATGGCGTTGAGGCCGTGCTGGCGCGCCTTCATGGCGGCGTAGCGCAGGCTGGCCCGGCTGAAATCGAGGGCAAGCAGCCGGGCGTTCGGCGCGTAGGCGAGCGCGGCCTGGACCGCCTCCTGCCCCGTGCCGCAGCCGGCGATCAGAATGCGCAGCGGCCCCTTCGCCCAGCCGCCGGACGGCGCGGCGTCCGCCGCCGTCCCGGCTTTCCCGGCGATCCGGTCTAGAAAGGCGCGTCCGGCGCCGCGCGGCGCCGGCTGCACCCAGCCCCAGCGCGGGTAGGGGTTGGCCTCGTACTGGGCGGCGACCGCGCCGCCGGTTGCGTCCGCGGCGCAGACGGCCCTGCCCAGCGCGGCATCGGCCCGCGCCATCTCGCGCCGTTCGCGCCGGATGTCTCCGGCCAGTCCCGCGAGGCATTTCGGCAGGGTCTCGGCCCCGGCATCGTCCGGGCACCACCGCTCCGGCGGCAGATACAGGGCGGCGCGCGCGACCTGGCCCGGATCGTCGGGATCGAGCCCGTCCAGCGCCCTGCGCTCGTCCCCGTCGACCGGCCACACGCCTTCGTTGAGCCAGACCTGCCGGGCCATCGCGGCGAGCAACGGCTCCCGCCCGGCGGGGCCGTCCGGGGCGCACCGCGCCCGGCCCGGCCGGCCCCGCCCCTGCCGTACCTCAGCCGTGCCGAGCAGCGCCGCGCGCCGGCGCGCAACCAGCCAGGATTCCAGCTCCGGTTCACGGACCGGAGCGGCTTCCAGCAGCGCGATCAGCAGGGTGAATTCGTCGGACCCGCGCCGGAAGGCCGAAGGTTCGCCGCGCTCCGCCAGCAGCGGCCCGGCCGCCCGGCCGAGCGGATCGGCCGCCACCCGGTCCAGCCGCAGGGCGGCGGTCAGGCCCGCGGCGTTGACGGTCGCGAAGCTCACCGGCGTTACCGCGGCGAAGATGTCCGACAGGCTGCGCGCGGCATCGGCCGAGCGCGGGTTGACGGCGAGATGGTCCGCCAACGCCTCGATCGCTTCCATCGGACGGTCCAGCGCGAGCAGCACATCGGCGAGCAGGCGGGCGACGGCGGCATCCTTCGGCGCGGCGTCGTGGGCTTCGCGCAGCAGGAGGCCTGCGTAGTCCGTCTCGCCCCGCGCCAGCGCCTGTTTTGCCTGGGCGAGCAGTTTCCGCGGATTGGCGCTGGCCATCGCCGCGCTCAGTCGCTGAGCGCCCGCGGGTCGAGAGCGTCCTGCAGGCCGTCGCCGAGGAAGTTGAAGGCGATCACGGTGACGAAGATCATCAGGCCGGGCCAGATCATGAGCTGCGGGGCGCTGGACAGTTGCTCCTGGGCGCCGGTGAGCATGTTGCCCCAACTCGGGATCGGCGGCTGGATGCCGAGGCCGAGGAAGCTCAGGACCGATTCGAACAGGATGATGCCGCCGACCGAGAGCGTCGTCGCCACGACGATCGGCGAGATCGCGTTGGGCAGGATGTGGATGCGCATGACCCGCCACGGGCTCGCGCCCATGGCGATGGCCGCGCGCACGAACTCGCGCTCCTTGAGCGACAGGGTCGCGCCGCGCACCAGCCGGGCGACGCCGGTCCAGCCGAACAGCGCGGTGATGACAATTATGCGGTAGAGGCTGATATCGCTGCTGTTGGCGACCGAGGCCGGCAGGCCGAGCTTGGTCAGGTCGACCGCGGCCAGGACGATCAGCAAAGGCAGGATCGGCAGGGCGATGACGCCGTCGGTAAACCGCATCAGCAGATCGTCCAGCCGGCCGCCGAAATAGCCGGCGACGATGCCGATCGCGGCGCCGATGATCGCCGAGAACACGGCGGCCACCAGCCCGACCAGCAGGGAAATCCTGCCGCCGTAGAGCAGGCGCACGAGCAGGTCGCGGCCGAGTTCGTCGGTGCCCAGCGGGTGCGCCGGGCTCGGCCCCTGCAGGATCGCGCTCAGATCGACGTCGCGGATATCGGCGCCCAGCAGCCGCTCGACCGCCGGCGCGAAGACGGACGCCAGGATGAGCACGGCCAGGATGACGGCCGAGGCCACGGCCAGCCGATGGCGCAGGAACCGGCGCAGGACCCGGAGCCGCAGTTCGTGCCGGCCGGTGACGGAGATTGCCGCGGCGCTCATGTCCCGATTCTCATTGCCCCGTTATCATGTCAGGGCAATCCTGGGGTCGAGCACCGCGTAGGCCACGTCCGCGCCGATATTGGCGGCGAGGGTCACGAAGGTGGCGAACAGCAGGCCGACCAGCGCCAGGTTGAAATCGTTGGCCAGAATCGAATCGTAGATCATCTTGCCCATGCCGGGATAGGCGAACACCGTCTCGGTGATCAGCGCGCCGGAGAACAGCGTGCCGAAATCCAGTGCGATGATGGTGACGATCGGGATCATGGCGTTGCGCAGGGCGTGGCCGGTCAGGACGCCGCGCTCGCTGACCCCCTTGGCGCGCGCGGTGCGGATGAAATCCTGGCGCATCACCGCCATGGTCTCGGCGCGCACGAAGCGGGTGAAGCCGGCGACGTTGAGCAATGTCAGCGACAGCACCGGCAGGACGAGATATTGCAACCGGTCCCAGAAGCCGCCCTTGCCGATGGTCTCCAGCCCGCCGGCCGGAAACCAGCCGAGCCAGACCGCGAAGACGAAGATCAGGATCAGCGCCAGCCAGAAGGGCGGCGCCGAGCGGCCGGCGAAGCTGAACAGGTTGATCGCATAGTCGTGCAGCGAATAGGGCCGGGCTGCCGCCCAGACGCCGAGCGGAATCGCGATGGCGGCGGACAGCACAAAGCTGATGCCCATCAGCAGCAGGGTGCGCTCGAGATGCGGGCCCATGACCTGGAGCACCGGCCGGCTGTGGGTACGCGAGAAGCCGAGGTCGCCGCCGAGCGCCGCGGTCAGCCAGTTCCAGTAGCGCTCGCCGATCGGCAGGTCGAGGCCGTAGAGCGCGCGCAGGCGGGCGGCGTCGTCCGGCGTCAGCTTCGGATCGGAGGCGATCATGATGTCGATCGGGTCGCCCGGCATCAGCCCGATCAGGGCGTAGACCAGGAAGGACATGATCGCGATCACCGCCAGCGACTGTATCAGCCGGCGGATGAGGAAGGCGCTCATCGCTGCTTCGCGTCAGCGCCGGCGCGCCAGTCCTCCACCCACAGGGTCGTGGAAAATTGATGCCCGGTCGGCCGGATGCCCGCCAGCCAGCGCGGAATGACATAGGGATTGGCGCGGAAATAGAGCGGCAGGACCGGCAGTTCCTCAGCATAGATCTGCTGGATGCGCCGCCAGATCGGCAAGCGGTCCTTGAGCTTGAGCGTCACTTCGAGCTGCTCGATCAGCCGGTCCATCTCCGGGCTGCGGAACCCGGGGAAGTTCTGGCCCGACCAGTTGTTCTTCGCCGTCGGGATTTCCGACGAATGCAGGGTGCCGCGCGGGTTCGATTCCGGCGCCGAGATCCAGGCATACATCGCCATGGCCGGGAATTGGCGCTGGGTGACGGTACGGCCGAAATAGACCCGCGCCGGCTGGGTCTTGAGCCGGATGTCGATGCCGATGCGCCGCCAGTAAGCCTGCAGGATTTCCATGACCTGCTCGCGCACCCGGTGGCCCGACGTGGTCATCAGCGACAGGCTCAGCCGCTCACCCTTCGCGTTGTAGCGCCAGCCGTCCCCGCGCCGCTTCCAGCCGGCGGAGTCGAGCAGCGCGGCCGCCTTCTTCGGGTCGAAGGGATAGGTCGTCACCTCCTTCGACGCCACCTGGTCGAGCGGGCTGATGTTGGTGTCCGCGACCGGCTGGAGGCCGCGGAACAGCTGCGCGCTCATGCGCTTGCGGTCCATGCCGTAGGCCAGCGCCCGGCGCACCCGCCGGTCCTTCAGGATCGGGTTGTCGAGGTTGAAATCGATATGCTCGTAGATCAGCCCGGCCTTGAAGATGAAGCGGTAGCGGTTCGCCGCCCGGCGTTGCAGCGCGGTCGCCTGGTCGAGCGACAGGCCGAGTTCGCCGGCCGCATAGTCGATGCCGCCGGCGCGCAGATTGGCTTCCAGCGCCGCGGTATTGCCGATGACCCGGACGACGATGCGCTTGAACGACGGAGGCTCGCCCCACCAGGTCTCGTTCGGCACCAATTCGACATGGGAACCGGAGACGATGCGCGAAATCCGGTACGGCCCGTAATAGAGGCCGGGATTGGCCGGGTCCCGGTCGTAGGCCGTGCGCTGCCGGTATTCTTTCGGCTCCCGGAACGCGTCGGTCTCTAGGTGCGCCGGCATCGGGTCGGGCACGAGCTGGTTGTAGTCGTAGCGCAGCTTGTCCAGCACCTGGACGAAGGTCCGCTCGTCGATCCGCTCGATCGCGACGGTGCGCAGGAACGGCTCGCGGCCGGCGACGCCGCTCTGCGGATGGCGGCCGACCCTCCACGCGAAGACGACGTCGTCCACCGTGACCGGCCGGCCGTCGCCCCATTTCGCGCCCTCGCGGATGCGCCAGGTAATGCGCAGGCCCTGCTTGCCCTTGAGTTCGCCCGTGTCGAAGGTCACGACCTGCGCGCCGCCGTTCTCGACCGTCGGCAGCGTCTCGCACAGCAGGCAGACCAGCTTCCAGTCCCGGTCGAAGGTCACGAACGGCCGCCGCGCCATGGCCAGGATGTAGCTCTTGGCCAGCATCGAATCGATCATCGGGTTGAAGGTCGACGGGAACTGGGTGATGCCGATGGTGAGCCCGTCGCGCTGCTTCTCCTGGGTCTGCGCCGGCGCCACAGCCAACACGAGAAGCGTCAGCAAGACTATCGCTGTCCTGATCATGCCGCGCAGATTGGCCGAAGCCCGCGTCCGGCGCAATCGCCTATGCGCCCGCAAATCCCACCAGCCTCCCGATTTTTCGGAACCGGTAGCTATGTCCGGGCAGCGCAGCGTCCCTCGATACGGCCCCCTCCGACAGGCTCAGGGCAGGCTCTGTGGGGCCTACTCGGGATGAGGAGACATTGAGCTGTTTTAGGCTTCAAACTTCACCCTCGTCCTGAGTAGCCGCGAAGCGGCGTATCGAAGGGCGTTTCTCCGTCCCGTCGGCGGTTCTGGAATAACCGGACTCGCGCTAATAGGCGCAGGCGGTCCAGATGCGGTCGATGTCGCCCGCCCAGTCGCCGGCATAGTCTTCGAGCAGCTGGTCCGCCGGGCTCTTGCCGGCGTTGGCGCGGTCGTGCAGCACCTGGAGGAAGCCGGTCTCGTCGTTGCCGGCCTTGTCGAGCGCCCGGCGCGCCGACAGGCCTGCCTGCGCGATCTCCAGCGTGCGCAGGGCGAGTTCGCGCACCGTGCCGGCGCGGAAAGGCGCCTGGAAACCGTGCCTGGCGACGCCGGTCCGCAGGGCTTCTCGCTCCTCGGCCGACCAGTCCCGAACCAGGTCCCATGCCGCATCCAGCGCCGTCCCGTCATAGAGCAGGCCGACCCAGAAGGCGGGCAGGCCGCACAGGCTCTTCCACGGGCCGCCGTCGGCGCCGCGCATCTCGAGGAAGGTCTTGACCCGCACTTCCGGGAAGGCCGTCGTCATGTGATCGGCCCAGTCGCTCAGGCTCGGCGTTTCGCCGGGCGCCGCGGGCAGCCGGCCGGCCATGAAATCGCGGAAGGACTGGCCGCTCGCATCGAGATAGCGGCCATTGCGATAGACGAAATACATCGGCACATCGAGGATGTAGTCGACCCAGCGCTCGAAGCCGAAGCCGTCCTCGAACGCGAAGGGCAGCATGCCGGTGCGGTCCGGGTCGGTATCGGTCCAGATTTGCGCGCGCCAGCTCTTGAACCCGTTGGGCCGGCCTTCGGTGAAGGGGGAATTGGCGAACAGGGCGGTCGCGACCGGCTGGAGCGCCAGGCCGACCCGGAACTTCTTCACCATGTCGGCTTCGGAGGCATAGTCGAGATTGACCTGCACCGTGCAGGTGCGCGCCATCATGTCGAGGCCGAGGCTGCCTTTTTTCGGCATGTAGTCGCGCATGATCCGGTAGCGGCCCTTGGGCATCCAGGGCATGTCCTCGCGGCGCCATTTCGGGTCGAAGCCCAGCCCGATCAGGCCGGCCCCGAGTTCCTTGGTCACCGCTTCGGCCTCGGCCAGGTGGCTGTGGACCTCGTCGCAGGTCTGGTGGATGGTCTCCAGCGGCGCGCCGGACAGTTCGAGCTGGCCGCCGGGTTCGAGGCTGACCGCCGCGCCGTCCCGTTTCAGGCCGATCAGGGTCTGCCCCTCGCGGATCGGGTCCCAGCCGAAGCGTTGCAGGCCTTCCAGCAGGGCGCGGATGCCGCAATCGCCGTCATAGGGCAGGCGCCGGTAGTCCTTCCAGTCGAAGGCGAATTTCTCGTGTTCGGTGCCGATGCGCCAGTCCGCCGCCGGCTTGTTGCCCTGCTCGACGCTTTCGATGAGTTGCGCCCGGGACTGCACCGGCTCGGCATTGGCGGCGGCGGGGATGGACATGCGCAGGTGATCCGGAATCGACTGAAAGCGAATGACAGAAAGCAAAAGCCCGGCCGGCGGCGGTAGGCCTAACTGTTCGTCTCCCGGCGGTCCGCCGGCGCCGTCCAGTCGCCCAGCACGGCCTGCCAACACGCCAGCGCCGCAATCGCGGCGGTATCGGCGCGGAGCAGGCGCCCGCCGAGCCCGACCGGCGTGACATTGGGAAGGCGGCGCAGAAGGTCAAGCTCCCCGGGCGCATAGCCGCCTTCCGGCCCGACGAAGACGGCCCAGGGCTGGCCGCGCGCGTCGCCGCGCCGGCGCAGCGTATCGACGATCGGAATGCCGGTCTGCGTCTCGTCGAGCAGCAGGATATGGCGGTCCGCCGGCCAGTCGGCGATCAGGTCGTCCAGTTTGCGCGGCGGGAACACGTCCGGGACGGACAGGCGCGCGCATTGTTCGGCAGCTTCGACGGCGTTGGCGCGCAGGCGGTCCGTATTGACCCGCGTCACCTGGGTATGGCGCGTCATCACGGGCTGCAGGGCGGAAACCCCCATCTCGGAGGCTTTCTGCGCCACGAAATCGATCCGGGCCTTCTTGATCGGGGCGAAACACAGCCAGAGGTCCGGCTCTGCCCGCTGGCGGTGGGTCTGCCCGGCAACCGTGAGCGCCGCGTCCTTCTTGCCGAGCGACTCGATCGTCGCCAGCCATTCGCCGTCGCGGCCGTTGAACAGCCGGACCGCCGTACCCGCGGGCGCCCGCATCACAGTCTTCAGATAATGGCTCTGCTCCGCCGCCAGGACGACGGCCTGTCCCGCCGCCAGCGGCGCCTCGACAAAGAGCCGGATGCCGGGATCGCACGGCGTGTCGGAGCGCGTCGGCGTCGTCACGCCGCAGGTTCCGCGCGCGCCTGCGCGGCGGCCAGATGGCCGGCGAACCCGGCCGGGTCGATGTTGGCGCCGCACACGATCAGGCCGACCGCCTTGCCGCGCAGCCGCTCGCGCAGCGGGCCGGCGAGCGCTGCGAGGGCTGCCGCGCCGGCCGGCTCGACTGCCAGCTTGAGCCGGCTGAAGCTGGTCAGCATGGCGTCCTGCAAGGCATCGTCGGATACGGTGGCGACCTCGTCCACCGACTGCCGGACGATATCGAAGGAATAGGGCATATGCAGCGGCGCGCCCAGGCTGTCGGCGATGGTCGAGACCGCGACGCTGTCGAGCGGCGCGCCCCGTGCAAGGCTGTCGCGCATGCCGCAGGCCCCGTCCGGCTCGACGCCGTAGACCCGCGCCTTCGAACCGGCGAGCCGGAAGCCCGGCGCGCCCCCCGCCGGCGAGGCCTGCCCCCCCCCCCCCGGCCCCCCCCCGGCCCCACCCGGAGCCCCCGCCCCTGCAACCGGGCGAGCCGAAAGCCGGTCGCGACGCCGGCGATCAGCCCGCCGCCGCCGACCGGCACGATGACGGCGTCGAGCTCCGGCGCCTGCCGGGCGAATTCCAGGCCGAGCGTCGCCGTGCCGGAAATCGTGTCCGGGCCTTCGAAGGGGTGGATGACGGCGCGGCCCTCCTCGTCGCGAATCCGCGCCATTTCGTCGAAGGCGGCGTGGATGTCGTCGGCCAGCACGACTTCGGCGCCCAGCTCGCGGCACTGGGCGACGCGGAACGGGTTGGCCGCCTTGTGCATGACGACCTTGGCGTCGGTGCCGAGCGCCCCGGCGGCATAGGCGACGGCGATGGCGTGATTGCCGGCGCTGACCGCCGTGACCCCGGCGGCGCGCTCGTCCGCGTCGAGCGCCAGGATGCTGGAGAGCGCGCCGCGCGGCTTGAAGCTGCCGGTCCGCTGCAGGAGTTCCAGCTTCAGGACGACGCGCGTATCGGCGCCGACCAGCGCGTCCTTTGCGACGCCCGACCATTCCAGCACCGGGGTTTCAATCGCCCAGGGCGCGATCGCGCTCCGGGTCCGCTCGATCCGGTCCAGCGTCAGCGGTTCGCCGGCCGGCGCCTCATTCATCGATCTTGGGCATCGATCTTCCTGCCCCATTCGCGCACCGTCTCGCCGGGCCACTTGTTCGTGGCGTCGAGGCCGGCCTTCGAGCCGAGGCCGCTGACCGGGCTGGCGAAATCGAGATAGTCGATCGGCGTGTTCTCGATCGTCACCGTGTCGCGCGCCGGGTCCATGCGGGTGGAGATCGCCCACATGACGTCCCTCCAGTCGCGGCAGTCGATATCGTCGTCCACGACGATGACCCATTTCGTGTACATGAACTGGCGCAGATAGCTCCACACGCCCATCATGATGCGCTTGGCATGGCCGGCGTAGGCCTTGCGGATCGAGACCACGGCGATGCGGTAGGAGCAGCCCTCCGGCGGCAGCCAGAAATCGACGATCTCCGGGAACTGCTGCTGCAACAGGGGAATGAAGACCTCGTTCAGCGCCTCGCCCAGCACCGAAGGTTCGTCGGGCGGCCGGCCGGTGAAGGTCGAGAGGTAGATCGGCTCCCGCCGCATGGTGATCGCGCTGACCCGGAACACCGGGAAGCGCTCGACGCTGTTGTAGTAGCCGGTGTGGTCGCCATAGGGGCCTTCGTCGCCTTCCTCGTCGGCCATGACGCGGCCCTCGATGACGATCTCGGCCTGGGCCGGCACCTTGAGCGGCAGGGTGCGGCAATCGGCGAGCTCGACCTTCTTCTCCCGCAACAGGCCGGCGAACTGGTATTCCGAGAGCGTATCCGGCACCGGCGTCACCGCGGCGATCATGGTCGCCGGGTCGGCGCCGATCACGGCGGCGGCCGGGAAGCCTTCGCGCCGTTCCTCGGGCGAAGCCTGCGCCTTCCAGCGCGCGAATTGCTGGGCGCCGCCGCGATGGTGCAGCCAGCGCATCAGGGTGCTGTCCCGGCCGGTCACCTGCATCCGGTAGATGCCCAGGTTGAAGCCGTCGGTGCGCGCGCTCTCCGGCGCCGGGCCGCGGGTGACGACGAGCGGCCAGGTGATGAGCGGCGCGGGCTCGCCGGGCCAGCAGGTCTGGACCGGCAGGCGGCCGAGGTCGATGGCGTTGCCTTCGAGCACGATTTCCTGGCACGGCGCGCTGCGCACCGTCTTCGGCTTCATGGCCAGCACCTTGCGCGCCAGCGGAATCAGCTCCAGCGCCTCCCGGAAGCCGCCCGGCGGTTCGGGCTGGCGCAGGAAGGCGAGCATCTCGCCGACCTCGCGCAGTTGCTCCGGCGTCCGGCCGATGGCTTTGGCGACCCGCTCGACCGTGCCGAACAGGTTGACAAGCACCGGCATGTCCCAGGCGCGCGCGCCGTCCTGCGGTTGTTCGAACAGGATCGCCGGCCCGCCTTCCAGCAGCGCGGCCCGGTGGATGCGCGTCATCTCCAGCGCCGGCGAGACCGGGCCGGCCTCGCGCCGCAGTTCGCCGTCCCGCTCCAGGTGCGCAAGGAAATCGCGCAGGGAGGCATAGGGCGTCCCGCCGGCGCTCATGCCGGCCGCGCCCGGTTCAAATCGGGAGACTGGAGAAAGTCCGGCGCATTGCACATGCCGGACACATGGCCCAATCGCCGCGCAAGGACAAGCGGGCCGAAGCCCGCAAGTTACATCCGGCGCTGGGCGATCGGGACCGGGACCTACAGATCTTTGGCGCCCGGAATCCGCTCGTGCCGCTCACCCTTGCGGGACCGGATGAGATTGAAGAACCGCCGGTTCGTGCGGTGAAACACGATGAAGGACGGCAGAAGCGTCTTCGGCCGGATCCAGCCCCGTTCTGCAAGAATGACATCCATTTCGAGCCGCGCACCGGTCCATTGTCCGGTCGCCCGGTCCCGGACCAGATAGCCGCGCTGAAAATGGACGCGCCGGTTCCATTCGTTCATCTGCAGGAGGGAAAGCGGCCGTTCGAGCTTGTAGCGCGCCATGTACATGATGTGCTGGCACGGGCGCGGCCGGCGCGCCTTCCTGCACTTGTAGAAGAGGACCGTGTAGTCGATCCCGCTCGCCCGGGTCCTGACATAGGGGTCGCCGGACGGCCGCCGAAATCCGGTGACGACGGGCAGGCCCTGCGATTCCAGCATTTCGACGATCGTCGGCGCGGTCACGCTGTTAAAGTCCGCCGCCTGGCTTGCGGTGGCGGAAAGGACCGCCGCAACGGCTCCGGCTCCGGCGCTGATGACCGCTTTCGGCATGGCTCGGCACCTCCGATACGGGCATGTCTGTTTCAGCTTCGGGGGCGGCGCCAGCCGAGTAAAGTAAATTCGGCGAGCGATCCGGTTCCGGGCTAGTGTCGCCGCCCATGACGACCGATGCGCCGATGTTCGTTCCGCCGTCGGACCTCGACCCTGTCGAGCGGGCGATGGGCTATCCCTACGCCATTCCGGCGTGCAGCTATGTTTTCGACAAGGCGGGCTGGCGGCCCGCGGAGATCGACGGCGCGCTGACCGCCGGGCGGCGCCCGGTCCTCGCCTGCGGCTCCAACCGCGCGCCGGACCAGCTGGCGCGGAAATACTTCGATTTCGATGCCGTGACGATCCCCGTCCAGCGCGGCTGGCTGCGGGAATTCGATGTCGTGTATGCCGCCCACATAACCGGATACGGTTCGGTTTCCGCCTGCCCGATGCCGGCGCCCGGCGTGCGGGTCGAAGTCGCGGTCACCTGGCTGTCCGACGATCTGATGGCGCGCATGCACGAGACCGAAGGCCGGGGTTATTCCTACGACTACGCGGTGCTGTCCGGCCTCGATCTGGCGCTGGAAGGCGGCGGCGCGCTGAACGAGGTCTACGCCTACATCCACCGCGGCGGCGCGCTGAACGCCGGCGGCAGGCTCGTCGGCCTCGCCGAAATCGCGGCGCGGGGCCGTCCCTGGCCGTCCTGGCCGCAGCCCCGGGCGATCGCCGAGGTCCACCGCAGGCTGGGGCATACCGGAACGGTTGAGGATTTCATCCGCGAAAACGCCGCCGACCGCGCCCTGTGCCTCGCCCGCGAGGCGGGGCTGCAACAGGATGCGCACGCCTTTGCCTATGACGGGTCCCGGGTCATTGGCTGAGGGCAGGGCGAAAAGCGAGCTTTCTGCCCGTCCCACCGCCTGTCTGCTCCGTTGCGAGACAGGCGCAATGAAGCTGTTCCGGTATTCTTTTTTCCACCGAGATGTCACCCCGGATGGAGCGACCTGCCCCGGACCACGATCCGGGGAGCGGAAATCCGGGGTCCAGTGCCACCTGCAAAATCTTTTTGGGCCGGCTCTGGTCCCCGGCTCGCCCTTCGGTCGGCCGGGGTGACAACAAGTGGAAGGGTCGGGCCGGAATGGCCGGTCGCGTCGAGTTGCCTTGAACGCCGGGTCGGGTGCAACGCCCTTGTGGCGCCGTCCCGGACATTGCCTATATGTGACCCCTGCCTTCGATTGCTGCTTCCCTTGCAACGGTCCCCGCGCCCTCCATGCCTTCCGCCGCCAAACATGCCTTCGTGACCGGCGCCACCGGCTTTCTTGGCTGCAACCTGGTCGAGCAGTTGGCGGAACGGGGCTGGAAGATCACGGCGGCCTATCGCGATCCGGCGCGTTTCGAGGCGCTCCGGCAATGGGATGTCGCCGGCGTCGAATGCGATCTGCTTGACCTCACGGGCCTGACCGGCGCGATCCCGGAGGGCGTCGATGCCGTGTTTCACATGGCCGCCGACCTCACCATGTGGGCGCGCCACGGCTCGCGGCAATTGCGCACCAATGTCGACGGCACCCGCAACGCGGTCGCCGCGGCCGAGCGCAAGGGCGCCAGGAGGTTCGTCTTCACCTCGAGCTGGAATTCCTGGGGCTACCGGCCCGGCGACCCGCCGCTGACCGAGGACACGCCGCAGCGGGGCAATGCTTCTCCCGTGCTCTACGACCGGACCAAGCTGGCCGCCGAGACCATCGTCAAGCAGGCCGCCGCCGAGGGCCTGCCCGCCGTGATCCTCAACCCCTGCCACATCGTCGGCCGCTACGACAGCCGCAACTGGGCGCGCATGATCCGCATGGTCCACGAGCGCAGGCTGCCCGGCATCCCGCCGGGCTCCGGCGTGTTCTGCCATGCCGGAGCGGTCGCCGCAGCCCACATCGCGGCGGCCGAGACCGAATGCTCCGCCGGCAACTATCTGCTGCCCGGCCCGGCGGCGAGCTATGTCGAGGTCATCGCCCTCGTCGGACGCGTCGCCGGCCGCAAGGTGCCGAAGCGCGCCATTCCGGCCTGGCTGTTCCGGGCCGTCGCCCATCTCCAGAACGCAGCCGGCAACCTGCGCGGCCGCGAGCCGGACCTGACACCCCAGGCCGCGCATATCGTGCTGGCGCACGGCCGGGTGGCGTCGGATCGTGCGGAGAAGGAACTGGGTTACCGTTCCCCCGATCTCGAATTCATGGTGCGGGACTGCTACGACTGGATGAAGCGGGCCGGCGTCCTGAAGGAATGACGGGCCCGGCGCACCGGCGAAACCGGAAGCACAGACAAGAAGTCGCGGCGGCCGGCCCTTCGATACGCCGCCTGCGGCGGCTACTCAGGGCGAAACGGATCAGCTCGAAGCTCTCTCTCCATCCCGAGTAGGCCGAAGCGCCGTATCGTGGGACGCGCCAACCGATGACCGACCATCTGAACCGACTCGAAGACCTGCTGAAGGCCGCCCGCGCCGCCGGCGCCGACGCGGCCGACGCCGTCTACGTCGAGGGCGACAGCCTCTCGCACGCCCAGCGGCTCGGCAACGTCGAGATGATCGAGCGCTCGGAAGGGCGCGATCTCGGCCTGCGCGTCTTCGTCGGCCATCGCCAGGCCAGCGTTTCGGCGAGCGAGATTGCGCCGGAGACCTTTGCCGGTCTGGCCGAGCGGGCCATGGCGATGGCGCGCGCGGTCCCGGAGGATCCGTATTGCGGCATCGCCGGGCCGGACCAGATCGCCGTCCGGCCGCCGCGGCTCGACATGGCCGATCGCGACGAGCCGCCGGCCGATCTGCTGATCGCGCGGGCGAGCGAGGCCGAAGATGCCGCACGCGCGGTCGGCGGCGTCACGAATTCCGAAGGGGCGGAGGCCTCCTGGGGCCGGACGCGGGTATTCCTCGCCGCGACCAACGGCTTTGCCGGCAGCTACGAGAGGACTTCGCACAGCGTCGGCGTCTCGGTGGTCGCCGGGTCGGGCGCCGACATGCAGACCGACTACGATTACCATACGGCGGTTTTCTCCGCCGACCTGATGGCGCCGGGCGAAATCGGCCGAAATGCCGGCGAACGTGCGGTCGCCCGGCTCGGCGCACGGCCGGTCAGGACCGTCAAGGCGCCGGTCGTATTCGATCCCAGGGTATCGGGCAGCCTGCTGCGGCATCTGCTGGGTGCGATCAACGGCGCTTCGGTCGCCCGGGGCACCAGCTTCCTCAAGGACCGGCTCGGCGAGGCGGTCATGGCGTCCGGCCTCACGGTCGTCGAGGACCCGCATCGCCCGCGCGGCCTGCGCTCCAAGCCGTTCGACGGCGAGGGGGTCGCCAACGGCCGGCGCAACCTGGTCGATAACGGCGTGCTGACGACGTGGCTGCTCGACCTGCGCTCCGCCCGCCAGCTGGAGCTGGCGTCGACCGGCCATGCCAGCCGCGGCACTTCCGGGCCGCCGTCGCCGTCGGCAACGAACGTGTATCTCGAGCCCGGCGCGGTCTCGCCGCAGGAGATGCTCGGCGGGATCGACAGCGGCCTCTACGTCACCGAGATGATCGGCATGGGCGTCAACGGCGTGACCGGCGACTACAGCCGCGGCGCCGGCGGCACCTGGATCGAGAACGGCGAACCGGCCTATCCGGTGACCGAGATGACCGTCGCCGGCAACCTGAAGGACATGTTCAAGGCGATAACCCCGGCCGACGATCTCGACCTGCGCTACGGCATCGACGCCCCGACGCTGCGGATCGACGGTATGACGATCGCGGGGGCGTAGAGGCTTGCATTGGCGCCGTTCGCCGGCCTCCCTCGATACGCCCGGGACCTGGTCCGGGGCGGCAACGGGCCTGATGGGGGAAGAGGTCGCCGAACCGCAACGGCTCGCGCCGCGGCGACACTAAATCCTCAGGTATAGACGCTGGTGAAGGAGCCGGCCTCCTCGCCGACGTGGTAGAAGATGCCGCGCCAGAGCTGGTCCTCGGTCCAGGTGATCGGCGGCATGTCCGGCTGGGCGAGATAGCCGAGGCCGGCGAAGGTCTCGTTGCGGTTGCCCGACGGGTCGAAGAAATAGATCGTGCACCCGCGGGTGATGCCGTGGCGCTGGGGCGTGACGTCGATCTTGACACCCTTGCGGCCCATCGTGTCGGCCGCCTTGAGCACGTCGTTCCACTCGTCGAGGAAGAAGGCGAGATGGTGCAGGCCCGGGCGCGGCCCGCCGACCAGGGCGATGTCGTGCGGGGTCGTAGTGCGGAACAGCCAGGTCGCGGCCTGGATCTCGCCGTTGGGGCCGGCGGTGACCTGCTCGGCGAGGTAGAAATCCAGGACTTCGCGCAGGAAGCGCGTCGTCTCTTCGACCTTGTTGATGCCCTTCTCGGGATTGAGCTCGCACATCAGCAGGGCATGATCGAGCCAGTGGACGCCGGCGCCCTTGATGTCTTCCGGCCAGGGGTCCGGGTTGACCGCGCCGACCGATTTGCCGACGAACGCCTTCTCGGCGAACAGATACATCTCGTGGCCGCTCGGCAGGTTGAACCGGATGGCGCGCCCGCAATTGTGCAGCGCGCCGGCGGCAACCCGGTCGACGGCGACGCCCCAGTCGGCGATGCGTTTCTCGAAGGCGTCGAGGTCCGAATCCTTTTCCACCTTGTAGGCGATGGAGTTCATGCCGGCGCGGTCCGACGGGTTGAGGATCAGGGAATACTGGTCCCACTCGTCCCAGCCCTTGAGATAGACGTTGCCCGCATCGTCGCGGTCGGTCTCGATCATGCCCAGAATGTTGACATAGTGGTTCAGGGCCTCGTCGATATCGAGGACGCGCAGGTCGACATGCCCGATCCGCATCACACCCATTGTCCGGTCTCCCTCGGATTTGCGGCTGCCGGCGCGGCGGCCGGGCCGGTCAGACCAGCCCGTAGCGCCGCGCTTCGACAGCCCTGTGCATCATGCCCAATACCTTAAGCCGGAGATCGCTCGCCGGATAGAGCCGGCAGGCCAGCGCGACCCCGCCGGCTTCCTCTTCGGCCGAGACATGCTCGCGGCTCATCGCGGCAGTCCGGTAATCGCCCTCCAGCACCCTGACCTTGCACACGCCGCAGCCGCCGCCGTGACAGCCCGAGGGGATGCCCCGGCCGCCGAGCGCCGTCATGGCCTTGAGCACCGGCAGGCCTTCGGCGCAGGCGAAGCGCTCGCCGCTATCCTCGATGGTGACCTGAAAGCGGGGGCGCGCGGTGGCGCCGGGCGTGTCCATCCGTCCTGCCGTCCGGTTCGGCGGGGTTGCCGGCGGCAGTCTGGACCGGAGACAGCAAGAAGGCGAGAGGCAGGGGCGGCGTATTCGCCGATCCGCGAACCCGCCGGTTCAGACCGCCTTGCGCTTGGGCTTTTGCAGGAAGGCCGGAACGTGATCGCCCATGCCGACGACCGGTTCGTCCGTCAGTTCGGCTGCCGGGCGGGGCTTCGGCGCCGGACGGCCGTTGCGCCGCGGCTTGTCCGTCCGCGGTTTGTCTGTCCGGGGCTTTTCCTTCGCGTCGCGCCGTTCCGGAACGGCTTCGGCGCGGGCCCGGCCGTTGCTGCGGCTGCGGCCCCGGCCCCGCGGCCGGTCGGTTTCTTCCAGGGCGCTGTCGTCCAGCGAGCCCTCAAGGTCCAGGCGTTCGATCTTGCGGCCGATCAGCTTCTGGATCGCATCGAGCGATTTGCCGTCGGCGGGAGTCGCGATGGTGACCGCGCGGCCCGCCTTGCCGGCCCGGCCCGTGCGGCCGATCCGGTGGACATAGTCTTCCGGGTTGTACGGCACGTCGAAATTGAAGACGTGGGAGACGTCCGGAATATCCAGGCCGCGCGCGGCGACGTCGCTCGCCACCAGGATGGTCAGCCTGCCTTCGCGGAACGAATCGAGCGTCGCGGTGCGGGTTTCCTGGGCGAGGTCGCCGTGCAGGGCAGCGGCGTCGAAGCCGTGTTGGACCAGCGAGCGTTGCAGGATGTCGACATCGCGCTTGCGGTTGCAGAATATCAGGGCGCTGGAGACCTTATCCGTGCGGATGATCGCGCGCAGGGTCGCACGCTTGTCGCGGTCCGGCACGATGGCGACCACGTCCGAGACCGTCACCGCCGTCGTCGCGGACCGGTCGACGGCGACTTCCTTGGGATTGATCATGTAGGCGTCGGCCAGCCGGCGGATTTCGGGCGGCATGGTGGCGCTGAACAGCAGGGTCTGGCGCAGCGGCGTCAGCAGTTTGACGACGCGCTCGATGTCCGGGATGAAGCCCATGTCGAGCATGCGGTCGGCCTCGTCGATGACGAAGACCTTGACGTCGCGCAGCAGAACCTTGCCGCGTTCGACCTGGTCGAGCAGCCGGCCCGGCGTCGCGATCAGCACGTCGACGCCGCGGTCGAGCAGCTTGTCCTGGCCGTCGAAGCTCTCCCCGCCGATCAGCAGGGCGTGAGTCAGCCGGTTGTATTTGCCGTATTTCTCGAAACTCTCCGCCACCTGGGCGGCCAGTTCGCGGGTCGGCTCGAGGATCAGCGAGCGGGGCATCCGCGCCTTGGCGCGGCCGGCGGCGAGAATGTCGATCATCGGCAGGGTGAAGCCGGCGGTCTTGCCGGTGCCGGTCTGGGCCAGGCCGACCATGTCGCGCCCCATAAGGACGGTCGGAATGGCTTTTTCCTGGATCGGTGTCGGCTGGGTGTAGCCGGTCTCGGCGACCGCGCGCAAAACGGGGTCGCTCAGTCCGAGGGTATCGAATGTCATGAAGTCTTGGGTCTGGGATAGGTGGCTATTCGTGGGGCGGTTTTTCTTGGGTGCACGCCACGCAGGGTCTACATCGTCCTTTTCCGGCGCAAATCAACGCGCACCGGGACGCAGGCTCGGGACTCTGCCGGGCCCGTGGCGACAATCCCCGAATAGCCGGCCCCGTATAGCCGACGGATCGTGACACCATGATGAACGCCGAATCGAGCCAGTTATTGCTGATCGACATCCAGGAACGGTTGGCGCCCGCCACGCTGGACGGCGACCGCACGGTCGCGCGCGCGGCGGTCCTGCTTGACGCTGCGGCAATCCTGGGCGTGCCCCACGCGGTTTCGGAACAGTATCCGCGCGGGCTCGGCCGGACCGTGGCCGCGGTGCTGGAAAAGGCCGATCCGGCGCGGGTGTTCGACAAGGTGCACTTCTCCTGCCAGGCCGACGACCGGCTGGCCGGCGTGCTGGCCGCGGCGGGCCGTCCCGATGTCGTCGTGTGCGGCCTGGAGGCTCATGTCTGCGTGTTGCAGACCGCCCTGGGCCTGGTGGAGGCCGGCTACCGGGTCCATGTCGTGGCGGACGCCATCTCGTCGCGCTCGGCGCAGGACCGCGACCTTGCGGTCGAGCGGATGCGCGAAGCCGGCGTCGGGATCGTCAGCACCGAAATGGTCCTGTTCGAGTGGCTGGGCACCGCCGGGCATCCGGAGTTCCGCGCCGTCTCCGCGCTGATCAGATAGGCCGGATCGGGCCGTTCGCGGAATGCGGCAGGGCAGCGGAATGGCGGACTATTGCGATTTTTCGGCCCTGCGGATGCGATGGAGGCCGAACCGGTTCCTGATGCTTCCGCCGGGCTTCGAATCCGTGGCGAGAGCCCATGAACGGTCGCCGGTCTTTGCCGAGGCGCCGGAAGCGCTGTTCCGCCGGTTGAAGGCCGTCATCGCCGGGGAGCCGCGCATCCAGTGGCTCGCGGAGGACCGCGCCGGACTGCGGCTGGAACTGACCCAGCGCAGCCGGATTTTCCGCTTTCCGGATCGGGTGAGCGTCGCCGTTTGGGCCGGCCCAAACGGCAACGGTTCTGCGCCAGCGCTCTACAGCCGCGCGCAGGTCGGAATCTGGGATTTCGGCGTCAACAGGGCGCGGGTCAAACGCTGGACGCAGGCGCTGCAGGCCGATTGACGGGTCGGGACTTGCGGTGTTGCCCGGCAGGCGCGGGCCGGCCGGCAGCGTTCTATTCGGTGAACACCTTGTCTTTGACGTAGCGCCCGGTGGACGAAATGTCCTCGCCGACGCCTTCGATGGTGTTGCAGGCCGTCAATCCGCCGCCCAATGCACCGAGAAACAACAGCGCCAGGCCGACATGAAGAATTCTTTTGAGAGACATGACTGCATGCTCCAGGGACAGATGAGTACTTACGGATTTCGATGAAGATGTAGTCAAAAACCGTTAAAGTAAAGAGAAATATTTGCGGCTGTGTATCACGGAATCGTAAGGAGCAGCGGCCGCCGTCTGCCGCATTGTTTCACATGCGGCAAGACAAGGCGGCAAATTTGCCTTTGAATGACTTGTTGGCGATGTCGGCGTACCGCCTGCCGGAAGGCGGTTCGCGGACCGCGGCGGGAAGCGGGATTCCCGGACTACAGGTCGATGTCTCCGGCGAAGCGCGCCTGTTCCTGGATAAACCGGAAGCGCGGCTCCGGCTTGCGGCCCATCAGGTCTTCGACCAGATCGCGGGTTGCCTGCGCGGCGCCGGTCTCGTGCAGGTCGCCGGCCGTCGGCACGGTGACGCGCAGCAGCGTTCGGGTGGCCGGGTCCATCGTGGTTTCCTTGAGCTGGGCCGGCGGCATTTCGCCCAGTCCCTTGAAGCGGCTGATCTCGACCTTGCCGCGGCCGTCGAATTCGTCCTTCAGCAGCGCGTCCTTGTGGGCGTCGTCCCGGGCAAAGGCGACCTTGCCCCCCTGGGCGATCCGGTAGAGCGGCGGCATGGCAAGGTAAAGCCGGCCGCCGCGCACCAGTTCCGGCATTTCGCGATAGAAGAAGGTCAGCAGCAGCGAAGCGATATGGGCGCCATCGACATCGGCGTCCGTCATCACGATGACCCGGTCGTAGCGCAGCTTGTCGCCGTCATAGTGCTGGCCGGTGCCGCAGCCGAGCGCCAGGATCAGGTCGCTCAGTTCCTGGTTGGCGCGCATCTTGTCGGCCGAGGCGCTGGCGACGTTGAGGATTTTGCCGCGCAGGGGCAGCACCGCCTGGGTCGCCCGCTTGCGCGCCTGCTTGGCCGATCCGCCGGCCGAATCGCCCTCGACCAGGAAGACTTCGGTGTCCTCGCCCGATCGCGCCGAACAGTCGGCCAGTTTGCCGGGCAGGCGCAGGCGCGTGGCGGCATTGGCGCGTTTCTTGTCGCGCTCGGCCTTGCGGCGCGCCCTGTCCTCGGCCTTTTCGACCAGATAGTCGATCAGCCGCCGCGCGCCCGAGGGGTCGCCGGACAGGAAATGGTCGAAATGGTCGCGCACCGCCTGTTCGACCAGCCGAACGGCCTCCGGCATGCCGAGCCGTTCCTTGGTCTGGCCCTGGAACTGCGGGTCCGGGATGAAGGCGGAGAGCATCACGCAGGCGCCGTCCATGACATCGTCGCCGGCGATCTGGCCGGCCTTGCGGATATTGGCGAATTCGGCATGGCTGCGCAGGCCCTTGACCAGCGCCGTCCGGAAGCCCTGTTCGTGGCTGCCGCCCTGGGGCGTCGGCACCGTATTGACGTAGGAGTGAACGAAGCCCCTTTCGTCCGCCGGCCACGCGACCGCCCATTCGACGCGGCCTTCGCCGTTGAGCTGCGCTGCGCCGGCGAAGGCGCTGCCGGTATAGGCCGTGCGCTCGCCGAGCGCCTCGGTCAGATAGTCGAGGATGCCGCCCGGGAAGCAGATGGACTCCTTCTCCGGCACGCCGCCCTCGGCCGGCAGGAGGTCCGGCGCGCAGCTCCAGCGGATCTCGACCCCGCCGATCAGATAGGCCTTGGCCCGCGCCATGCGATAGAGCGTCGCCGCCCGGAAGGCCGCGCCGTCGCCGAAGATTTTCGGGTCGGGACGGAAGCGCACCGTCGTGCCGCGCCGGTTGTGGCACGGGCCGGCTTCTTCCAGCCGGCCGCGCGGTGCGCCGCGGCTGTAGCGCTGGGTCCACAGCCGCCCTTCGCGCGCGACCTCGACCCGCAGATCGTCGGCGAGCGCGTTGACCACCGAGAGGCCGACGCCGTGCAGGCCGCCGGAGGTGACATAGGCCTTGCCGCCGAACTTGCCGCCGGAATGCAGCGTGGTCAGGATGATTTCCAGCGCGGGCTTGTCCTTGAATTTCGGGTGCGGATCGACCGGGATGCCGCGGCCGTTGTCGCGGATAGCGATGTAGTTGTCCGCCTCCAGCGCCACTTCGACGCGGGTCGCGTGGCCGGCGACGACCTCGTCCATCGCATTGTCGATGACCTCGGCCGCCAGATGATGCAGGGCGCGTTCGTCCGTGCCGCCGATATACATCCCCGGCCGCTTGCGGACCGGCTCCAGCCCTTCCAGCACTTCGATGTCGCGCGCGGTATAGGCCTGTTTGCGCGCCGGTTTGCCGGCAGGGTTCCGCGCCGGTCCCGGCTCGGGCCGCGCGTCGGACCGCGCGCTGCGCCCGGGCGGCTTCGGCGCTTCGGCAAACAGGTCAGGCATTGCGGACATGGTTGGGCCTTTGTCCCGGGATTGCAATTTCAAGAATAGTCCTATTGCGCCGTACGCTCAAGATATAGCGGGTTTCCGGTTTCGTTCCAACAGGATGTGGCGACAAATATCTGTGATTTGCGCAGTCAGGAGGCCGCCGTCTTCCGCTCGGCGATCAGGGCTTTATCGATCGCCCGGGCGCGCTTGTGGGCTTCGCGCGCCGTGAGGCGTTCGGCATAAGACTCGAACGCCGGGCGCTTCGGCAAGGTGCCGTAGCCGAGGCCCCACTCGATATGGCTGCCGACATAGACATCCGCCATGGTAAAGCGCCCGCCGCAGACATAATCGCCTTCGTTCAGCAGCAATTCGGCGGCGCCGACCGTATCGTCGTAGCTGCCGAAGCCGAGCATCGCGCTCTTGTCCTCTTCCGTCGTCCAGCCCAGGGCCTGTGCCATTATCGCCTGCTCGAGCGGCCCGGCGGCGAAGAACATCCAGCGGTAGTAGGCGGCGCGCTCGTCCGCGCCCGGCCCCAGCCCGGCTTCGGGAAACGCCTCGGCCAGATAGGCGCAGATGGCGGCGCACTCGGTCACGACCCGGCCGTCGTGCCGGATCGCCGGAACCTTGCCCATCGGGTTGATCGCCAGAAAGTCCGGCGCCTTCATGTCGCCGCCATATTCCAGGATGACGGCCTCATAGGCGGCTCCGGATTCTTCCAGCGCCCAGCGCACGATCTGCCCGCGCGACATCGGGTTGGTGTAGAAGGTGACGGGAGTGGACATGGCGCGTGTTCCTCGAGACGGGCAGAACAGGGTGGAGCGGCTCGCTCACTCTTGCACAGGCTTGAGACGCGCCGCCAGCCGTTCATGGTCGGGGTCGGGGACAAAGGTCAGGTCGAGCAGTTCCGCCAAGGGTTCGACGTCGTGGTCCAATAGATCGACGGTCTTGTCGCCTCTGCCGAAGGCTTCGAGCACGATTTGCGCATCTTTCCGGGCGAACTCCTCGATGAGGACCAGGCGGCGCTCGTCTTCGAGCAGGACGGCGACCTCGTCGCCGCGGAATTCGCTGCCGTCCTCCTTGCGCGGCATGTTCTCCAGCGTCTGCATCACCATTTCGCCGGCGGTTTCCGGGTCGGTGCCGAGGCCCTGCCAGACCGCCATCCCCGTATGGACAAGACCATTGTCCGGGTCGGGCGGCTCCGCCATCAGGGACGTACAATAGACCAGCGCATATCGTGCCAGATGGACCGCGTAATTGGGGTAGTATCCGATCTGGGCCTGGGCGTGGGGCCCGAACCCGACGAGCGCCCCATCCTCGCCGCCTGCCTCGATATTGGCGATCAGACGACGCGCGAAGACCTCGCCGGAGACGCGCTCCTTGTGCTTCTTGAGGAAGTCGACGGTCAAAGCCTCCGCGCGCTTGTGGGTATAGGGATTTCTCTTGAACAGGCGGCCGAGCATGGGGCGACTCCCGTCAAATGCGATGGATGCCGCGTTGCCGCCTGCAACCGGTTGCCCGGCCGGTCATTCGACGCGCATTTCCAGGCGTTCGGCAACCGGGTCGACGAGGCTGCTATCGATCTCGATCCGGTCGGCAGTTGCCGGAAGACCGGCGACCAGCATGGACGCCGCCGCCGAAGCCGCGCTGCTCAGGTCGGCGAGCTTCTTCTGACCGTCGTCCAGCGCTTCATAGGCGTCGCCGCTCGGCTCGTCTCCGTCGCCGTAGGGGAACCTGGTCATCGACTCCAGCACCAGGTCGCCCGCCGTTTCGGGTTCGAAACCGAAGGCGTGGACGAGGCAGGACAGCGAAAGATTGGCGAGATGCTCCGCGTCCAGGTCGTCGAGCGCTTTTACACAGGCCAGGATGGCAACCTTGGAAGCATAGAAATAGTATTCGCGGTCGAAGACCACGCTCCTGTCTTCGCCCAGTATTTCGAACGCGGCCTCCTTGCCGTGTTCCGCGTATCGCTCGGCCATGGCCGACGCGGCGGTCTGCGCGGCCATTTTTTTCCGGTGGACCTCCAGGAAGCCGATGACCGCCCGCAAGACCAGCTGCTCGGGGTCGTCTTCGGTCTCTTCGCGGCGCTTCCTGCCGAACAGTTTTCCCAGCATGGGGCTGCCTCCTTGGTCTTGCGGCGCGCGATCCGCTCAGCCGTGCGGTTTCGGCCGGGGGCGGGTCAGGATCGCTCACCGTCGGTTCCGACCGGATACTCCAGCCATTGGGCGAGCGGTTCGAAATCGTGGTCCGAAAGATCGATGCTCGTGCGGCCTTCGGCGAAGGCCCGCACCGCGACCGCGGCGTCCTCGGCGGCGATTTCCCAGAGCATAACCGATCGGCGTTCGGCGTCCGGGAGCCCTTCGATTTCGCCCAGGTTCAAGCGCTGGCCGTCATCGGTCCGGGGCAATTTGCCGAGGACACTGAAAAAAAGGTCCCGCGCAACCTCCGGACCGACCCCCAACCCGCCCATCAGCACAGTGCCGGCAAAACTTATGCCTTCGTCCTCGTCCCCGGTCTGCGGCAGGAGCGGCGAGCACTGGCCGTAGACGTGGATCGCAAGAAAGACGGCGTAGGCGATATAGCGGTCCGCAGCGGTTTGTGTGTCCGGGCCTGAACCGTCGGGCGCCCGCCCGGCGTCATTCTCGTCGAAATGCTCAGGCAAATCCCAAGCATGGATGCGGGCCGCGCTCGCGGCCATGTGCTGCCTCAGGAATTGCGCGGTCAGCGCCCGGGCGCGATCGCGGGTGTAGGTCTTCTTTCTGAACAAACGGCCGAACATGGCGGCCGCTATTCCGGCCCGGTCGGCGCAGCGGCCTCCGGCTCGTCAGACGCCGGATGCACCGGGAGGTCCAGGAGGGCGGCGAGCGGTTCGATGTCGTGGTCCGGCCGGTCGGCGGCCTCCGCGCCGCTCTCGAAGGCGTCCCGCACGGCCTCGGCGTCCCGCTGGGCGGTTTCCGCGATCAGTATCCAGCGCAATTCGTCTTTCGAGAGCGACCGGATCTGCGTTTCGTCGAGTTCGCTGCCGTCCGTGTTATGCGGCGTCTGCAGCAGAATCTTCACCGTCAGTTCGGCTGCTTCCCGCGGCGCGAGCCCCAGGCCCTCGGCGAGCGATTCGCAGACGATACCGAACAAGGCGTCATCGTCCACCGGGTCCGGCAGCACGGCCGCACACAGGCCGCTCGCGCGGTTGGCGAGATGCACCGCATAGACGGGATAGTCGCCGAGCCGGGCCGCCGCCTGCGCGGCGGAACCGTCCGGGGCGGCATCCGGGCCGCCGGCATCGGCGCCCGTTGCCGAGTGCTTCGCCAGGACGAAGGCGGAGACAATCTGCCTGTGACGGTTCAGAAATCCGGCGATCAGCGCCTGGGCGCGTTCCGGCGGTTGCGGATGGCCGGAAGGGTCGCGGCCTGTCATCGGGCAGCTCCGGTCGGTTGAGGACGGTTGGGCCTAAGCCCGGGCCCCGCCAGCCGCCTGCCCGTGGTAACAGTCGCGAAGCAACGATCCATGTACACGATATGTTCGTATCGTTGTCAAGCCGCTGTCCCCGAATTTTTTTCGGCGCCGTGCCGGCTTCACCCCGGCGCGCGGCTGTGCTTTAACGCGGCGGGCCCGCGGCAGCCGTTTTGCCGCAGGCGGCTGCCCCCCGGAAGCGCGGAGAGCCCGGCGATGAAATTCCTCGTCCTCCAGCATATCGAGATCGAGCATCCCGGCGTGTTCCGCGACTTCATGCGCGAAGACGGGATCGAATGGGACGCGGTCGAGCTCGACGAGGGCGAGGCGATCCCGCCGCTCGGCGATTACGACGCGGTGATCTCCATGGGCGGGCCGATGGACGTGTTCGACGAGGACGAATTCCCCTGGCTGGCCGACGAGAAGGCGGCGATCCGCGAGGCGGTGCGCGCGCGAAACATGCCGTTCCTCGGCGTGTGCCTCGGCCACCAGATGCTCGCCGATGCGCTCGGCGGCCGGGTCGAGCGCATGGCCGAGGCCGAGGTCGGCGTGCTCACGGTCGACCTCACCGAGGCCGGCCGCGCCGATCCGCTGCTCGCCGGGCTGGACGACCGGGTGACCTGCCTGCAATGGCACGGCTGCGCGGTGACGGCGCTGCCCGAGGGCGGCGTCACCCTGGCCTCGTCGCCGGTCTGCGCGATCCAGTCCTTCCGGGTCGGGCGCACCGCCTGGGGCATCCAGTATCATGTCGAGCAGACGCCGACGACGGTCGACGAATGGGGCGAAGTGCCGGCCTATGCCGCTTCGCTGGAAAACACCCTCGGCCCCGGCAGCCTCGCCCCCTTCGCCGCGGAGACCGCCCGCAACATGCCCGGCTTCAACCGCGATGCGCGGATCCTGTACGAGAATTTCGTGGGGATTGTGCGGGTCAGGCTAAAGAAAAATATGAGGTAAAAAAGTTTGAAAAATCTATGCTCAAAATAGTCAATTAACACAAACTTAATTGAGAAATCCGTATTTTTCACGAGCTGACAAATCAAAAATGAAAAACGTTCCATTGTACAACTACTTGATGAGATCAATAATTTCTGAATCTCTCGAATCGTGTTTGTTCAAAATATCTACATAGATGTCGTGCATCTTTTCTAGCCAAATTTTGCCAAAAAAAACACTAGACCCACCCATCAACACCCAAAATTCTGATCTTGCTGGAATATCATTTGTGACCATCGTTGTCGAACTTACTTCACGGCCAAATTCCTTTTCAACAAAACACTTCATGGACCGCCGTACGTCCCCATTATAGCTACCAATTGTTTCTATTAACTTAAATTTATCTTCCACAAATTTTGTCCATCGCCAACTACTATCTGAAGATTCGCGATGTCGGAAAGACAACGAATAATCCGTTTTTTCTAAATTATGTAAACTGATTTCAGAAAATGCCAATCTCATAAACCGAACATAAACATACTGCCCTACTTTAGATTTAAATCCAATCTTGTCGAATAATTCTTTAGCACGAGGCAGGAGATAATGTTTTTCGAATGCATATTCATCAATCTCCCACAAAATCGGCAACACATTTTCAAATCTCGAATTTATGTCAACCCGCTCAATTAGACCTTTCTTAGAGCTGTCCGGGCATTTGGAAATAAATTTAGCAACAAAATATTCTTGAAACGACCGGTGCGAAAAAGAAATTAACAAACCGTCTTCTACCAACAAACAAACAGATTGAAGGCAATCATCAAGAAAATCACTCGCTTCAATTTGAAATTTTTGATCCGCTATAGCTCTCGCTGCAACTTCTAGTGCACGGATTCTTGAGATAGAGTATTCTTGTTTATTGTAAGTTTGGATGCAAAAACTCGCAAATATCTTTGAAAAATCCAAGACATCCAATTGGCATTTTCTTTGTCTTTGGAATCCTCCCTTCAATGCATCGTGACCCTCAAACAATGCGTGATAGGCGTTATCATAGAATAACGAAATTTTTGTAGGAACATTGGCGCTCTTGGTATATGTTAGGACCATTATCGATAACAATAAAGGATTTCTTAAAAAGGTATCATGTTTTTCGAAGAGGTTTTCTTCTAGATCTTGGATAAATTTATCCTTCAATTCATCTTCTTCCGGAGTTCGCCGTACCAACTCTACAGCAGTTTTCCGACTCAATGGAGATAATTTGACTACAGAGAATTTTTCCCAAGATGTAAAAGAATTGTCCGGTCTTGAAGTTACAACAATCGGCGATTTACTATATTTTGTTGCAAAAAAATTAAACTCCTTTGCTACACTTGATCTATTTTCCGGGCTAATTTCGTCAAAGCCATCAAGCAGCAGCAAGAAATGACCAAATTCTAATCCTTTAGTCAAGAATGCAATATCTTGTTCAAATCCATGTCCATACATTTTATCGTGCATTGATTCCAATAGAGAACGTTTATTTTCTGTAATGTTCCGTAAATCGAATAGTATCGGTACATAATTGCATGTTTCTATCGAAGTCAAAAATAGATGTCTGAGAAAAATTGATTTGCCGTAACCTGCGCTCGCCTGTATTACTGTATGATTATTGATTTGCAGAACGTCTGTTATACTTGCTTCTTTCTTTACATTTGAAGAATGTTCTATGTCCATAGAAACAAAGAAGTTATAGATATTTACCGGACTTGCCCTAAAAAAGAATGACCTACAATTTGAATTTAGTTCAATTGATTTTTCCAAATAGGTCTTGTAGCAATGCCGCGAATGCAACAAGATCTTTTCAGATGCGGTTTGCATTATTGATCGAACAACATTAGTTAAATGATCTGAATTTTTTGCAAGAAATTTTCCCGCAGTCTTTGCAGTGGCCACTGATATAGAGATTTCATCTAACATTGTATTATCAGGTTCTGTTGATGCTTCGTTACTCATTACCTCACTCCTACGCTTACTCGAGCCCGGGCTTGATGATGCCGGGCACTTCACCGGCTGCCTTCGGGGTGTTGGTTTAGGGCGGTAGATTGCGGCGAAGCCTTTTACCTCCGGGAAATCGGAGACCTGCTGCCGGAAGAAACCACCTTGGGTCGCCAAAATACCTCTGTTGTCTAGGGCGTGCAAGGCTAGGGGCGGCAATCCGGGACGTCTGGACAGGTTCCAATATTTTTACCCATTATTTTACTTTATTCCTTGACACGCCGATTTTTGTCTCCTATATCGGCTCCTGTCAACGCCCGGACTGCGCCCGGAGCGCCCCGCGGGCGACCTCTCCGACCGATCCGGCCTGCAAGGCAACGGTTCCCCCCTCCCCTGGCCCCTCCCCAAGGGGAGGGGGATTTGGCCAGTGCCCTTTTCGCAGAGAAATCCCAAGGGATGCCTCTGCAAAACGCCTTCACGCCGCAATAGTTATCCTTCCCCCTCTTCAGAGGGGGAAGTCCCGGAGCGAAGCGGAGGGGATGGGGGTGTCTCGGGCCGCCGGCGGAGTCGCCTTGGGGCGACGTGCGTCTCGCGCCGCGCCACCCCCACCTGGCCTCCCCCTCTGCAGAGGGGGAGGAACAGCGGCGCGGACGTGCGCGGCTTTTCGCAGAGGAATCCTGTGGAGAATGCCGTGCTCCGGCAAGGCCGCCGCGGCCCAAATTGCTGCAAAAGGACCGTTTCGGCGGAGTCTCTGCAAAACGGGATGGCGCCCTCTCCAGGCCGGGCCGGTTCAGGAAAACCGGCGAAACCTCTGTTTTTCCGGCCCATTCTTTGGAAACCGACAGGGAACTTCCAGGCAATGATTCAAGGATTATTGTCCTGTCTAGGCAGCTTTTGCGTCATAATCGGCAGGGCGCGCCGGGTCGCCGCTGTCTCGAAAAGCGAGGCAGCGCAAGGCTTTGCCCGCAGCGCGGCAGGCCGTGGCCGGGCCGTTCCGGCAATTTTTTTGAATAGATAGAACAGTCTGTCCAGTTCAGGGAAGCGGGTCAAGCTCCTGTTTTTTCGCCCCAATCGCCCGAATCGAATATTGAACGACTGTGCAAAAACAAAGGAAAGCGATCCCGTTTGCCGGTTCCGGCGGCAGGTGCGCCGTGTGCCGGCTCACTCCGCCGCCATCTCGCGCCCGGCCTGGATCAGGCGCAGAACCTCGCCGGCGGCCCTGGGGATGTTGGTGCCGGGGCCATAGACGGCCGCGACGCCCCTGGCTTTGAGGAATTCGTAATCCTGCTGCGGGACGACGCCGCCGCAGATCACCAGGATGTCGTCGGCGCCCTGGTTGCGCAGGGCGTCGATCAACTGGGGCACCAGCGTCTTGTGGCCGGCGGCCTGGCTGCTGACGCCGACGACATGGACGTCGTTCTCGACCGCCTGGCGCGCGGCTTCCTCCGGCGTGGCGAACAGCGGCCCGATATCGACCTCGAAGCCGATGTCGGCGAAGGCGGTGGCGATGACCTTGGAGCCGCGGTCGTGACCGTCCTGGCCCAGCTTGGCGACCAGCAGGCGCGGTCGCCGCCCCTCGTAGTCGGCGAAATCGGCGACCGCCTCGCGAATCCGCAGGAATTCCGTATCGTCGCCATAGGCTGCGCCATAGACCCCGCCGATGACATGGGCGTCGGCGCGGTGACGGCCCCAGGCTTTCTCCATCGCGTCGGAGATTTCGCCGACCGTGGCCCGCGCGCGGGCCGCCGCGACGCAGGCGTCGAGCAGGTTGCCCTCGCCGGTTTCGGCGACCCTCGTGAGCGCCGCCAGCGCCGCGTCGCAGGCCGCGCCGTCGCGGCCCTCGCGGATCGCGTTCAGGCGCGCGACCTGCTGCTCGCGGACCTTCGTGTTGTCGACTTCCAGCACGTCGACGCGGGTTTCCTCGGCCGGCTCGAACCGGTTGACGCCGACGATAATTTCCTCGCCCCGGTCGATGCGGGCCTGGCGGCGGGCCGCGCTCTCCTCGATCCGGCGCTTGGGCAGGCCGTCGGCGACCGCGCGGGTCATGCCGCCGGCCTCCTCGACCTCGGCGATCAGGCCGCGCGCGACCTCGGCCAGCGAGGCGGTCAGCCGCTCGACATAGTAGGAGCCGGCGAGCGGATCGACGACCTTCGTCACCCCGGTCTCGTTCTGCAGGATGAGCTGGGTGTTGCGCGCGATGCGGGCGGAGAACTCCGTCGGCAGGCCGATCGCCTCGTCGAAGCTGTTGGTATGCAGGCTCTGGGTGCCGCCCAGCGCGCCGGCGAGCGCCTCGTAGGCGGTGCGCACGATGTTGTTGTACGGGTCCTGCTCGGTCAGCGACCAGCCGCTGGTCTGGCAGTGGGTGCGCAGCATCATGGAGCGCGGATCCTGCGGCGCGAATTCCTCCGCCAGCAACTCGGCCCACAGCAGCCGGGCGGCGCGCAGCTTGGCAACCTCCATGAAGAAGTTCATGCCGAGGCAGAAGAAGAAGCTGAGCCGCGGCGCGAACCGGTCGACGTCCAGCCCGCTCGCCTTTGCGGCGCGGACATATTCCAGCCCGTCGGCGATGGTGTAGGCGAGTTCCTGGGCGCAGGTCGCGCCGGCCTCCTGCATGTGGTAGCCGCTGATTGAGATCGAGTTGAAGCGCGGCATGCGCCCGGCGGTGTAGCCGATGATGTCCGACACTATCCGCATCGAGGGCCCGGGCGGATAGATGTAGGTGTTGCGGACCATGAACTCCTTGAGGATGTCGTTCTGGATGGTCCCGGACAGGTCCTTCGCGGCGACGCCCTGTTCCTCGCCGGCGACGATGAAGCCGGCGAGCACCGGCAGCACCGCGCCGTTCATGGTCATGGAGACCGACATGCGGTCGAGCGGGATGCCGTCGAACAGGATCTTCATATCTTCGACGCTGTCGATCGCCACGCCGGCCTTGCCGACGTCGCCGACCACCCGCGGATGGTCGCTGTCGTAGCCGCGGTGGGTGGCGAGGTCGAAGGCGACCGACAGGCCCATCTGCCCGGCCGCCAGGTTGCGCCGGTAGAAGGCGTTGGAATCCTCGGCGGTCGAGAAGCCGGCATATTGCCGGATCGTCCAGGGCCGGCCGGGATACATGGTTGCCTTCGGGCCGCGCAGGAAGGGGAACAGGCCGGGCAGGCTGTCCACGGCCTCCAGCCCTTCCAGGTCTTCCGCCGTGTAGAGCGGCTTGACGGCGATGCCCTCCGGCGTCTGCCAGACCAGGTCGTCGGGCGAGCCGCCGCGCATCTCCTTCGAGGCGAGGGCGCGCCAGTCGTCGAGGGTCGATCTGCTGCTGTCGCTCATGGTCGCCGCCCTCCGTTCGCGGGCTGTGTCGCCGATTGCGGCGCCGGCCACTATAGCGCCGTCGCGCCGCCCGCCTGCGAGAAATGATTTACCGCAGAGACAATCCGGTCGCAGGGACGCGCCTGACGCCTTCACGCCACTCCGGATCGTCGACGCACGGCAGGGGTTGTCGTTGTCGTCAGGTCTGTCATATCAACGAATATCTCTTGAACCGAGCCGAAATCGCAGCAATGAGCGCCCCGACCTCCAGGGTCCAGTTTTCGAAGACCGGTAAGGTGCGCAATTCGGGTGGCGCAGCCCCGACGACGGATTCGCGCGACCGGGCGCCGGAAGGGACTGCGCCCACCGCGCACGATCCCGATTTTGACGCGGTTCTCGATGCGAGCCGCCGCTATATACGCCGCCACCGGGAGGCGCTGAAGAAACTTGCCGATCGGTGAATACTCCTCGATGGCTGACCGTTGCAATGGTCGAAGCCATACACCGGGAGGTTCTCACTGCCTCCGGCGGCAGTTCCGGGTTGCGGGATCGGGGTTTGCTGGAAAGCGCGCTCGACCGTCCGAAAAATCTGAGTGCCTACAGGTCGGACGCCGGTATATTCGATATGGCGGCGGCGCTGTGCGCGGGCCTCTGTGGGAACCATGCTTTCGTCGACGGAAACAAACGCAGCGCGCTCGTGGCGACGAATGGCTTCCGGAGCCTGAACGGCTGGATGTTCGATCCGGCGCAAGCGGAGGAGGTCGAGACGATGGTCGGCGTAGCGACCGGCGAGATATCCGAAGAGCGACTCGCACTATGGCTTGAGGCCAACTGCCGCTCGGCCTGACCGCATGACCCTCGATCTACTCTTCGTGCTGCTCGGCGCGCTGGCGGCGGGGCTGATGAGCGGGCTGGCCGGCTTCGGCACGGCGCTCGCCGCATCGGCCTTCTGGCTCTATGTGCTCAGCCCGGCAGTCGCCGTGCCCTTGATCCTGGCCGCCTCGGTGATCGCGCAGGTCGCCAGCGTGCCTGCCTTCAAGGATCAGCTCGACTGGCGGCGCACGATGCCGATGGTCGCCGCCGGCGTCGCCGGCATCCCGATCGGCGTCTGGCTGCTCGACCATCTGCCGGCCGATACGGTGAGGATGGCGGTCGGCGTGGTGATCGTCGTCTATAGCGGCTTCGGCCTGCTGGTGCGCATGAAGGCGCCGTTTCCCGGCAAACGCCCGGTCGCCGACGGCGCGGTCGGCTTCGTCGGCGGCGTGCTCGGCGGCATGATCGGCCTGTCCGGCGCCCTGCCGGTGATCTGGTCCCAGTTCCGCGGCTGGTCGCCGGCGGTGGCGCGCAGCATCTACCAGCCTTTCAACACGCTGATCCTGTCGATCGCCTGCGGCGCCCAGATCGTCGCCGGCTTCTTCACCGAAGAGGTCATCTGGCTGGTCGTCTACGCCGCGCCGGTCACGCTGATCGGCACCTTTCTGGGGGTGAAGCTGTTCAGCCGGATCGGCGCCGATACCTTCCGGCTCGTCATTCTGTGGTTCCTGCTGTTCGCCGGCGCCGGGCTGTTGGTCCAGGGATAGGGCGTATCGAAGGGCCGGTCGCGGTCAGGCGCGGCTTTTCAACGGCAGGCGGCGGGACTACAACCTTCCGGCCAATCGACAACATCCCCGCCGGCCGCCATGGATCCCGTCTATCTCACCGAAGAGCACCGTATGCTGCGCGACACCGCGCGGCGCTTCATCGAACAGGAAGTGGAGCCGGAGGGCGATGCCTGGGAGGAGGCCGGGGAAATCCCGCGCAGCGCGTTTGCCCGGATGGGCGAACTCGGTTTCTTCGGGATCCAGGCGCCCGAGGCCTACGGCGGCACAGATATGGGGCCGGTCGCCATGGTCGCCCAGTGGGAGGAGCTGGGCAAGACCAGCTATGGCGGCTTTGCCGGGAGCACTTCGGCCCATGCCGAGATGGCGGTGCCGCACCTCATCAACGCCGGCACCGACGAACAGAAAGAGCGCCTGCTGCCCGACCTGATCGCCGGCCGCAAGGTCAGCAGCATCGCGGTGACCGAACCGGACGGCGGCTCCGACGTCGCCGCTCTCAAGACAAGAGCCAGGCGCAAGGGCAACGACCGCTGGGTGCTCAACGGCGCCAAGGTGTTCATCACCAACGGCGTCCTGTCTGACGTCTATTTCGTCGCCGCCCGCACCGATCCGCACGCCAAGGGTTCGCGCGGCATCTCGATGTTCATCGTCGAGAAGGGCGCACCCGGCTTCAAGGTCGCCAAGAAGCTCGACAAGCATGGCTGGCGCTGCTCGGACACCGCCGAGCTGGTCTTCGAGGACTGCGAAATCCCCTACGAGAACATCCTCGGCGAGGAGAACAAGGGCTTCTACGCCGTGATGGAAAATTTCCAGAACGAGCGGCTGGTCGCCGGCGCCATGAACGCGGGCTCGATGGAAAGCGCGCTGGCGATCACGACGCAATATGTCAAGGACCGCAAGGCGTTCGGCGGCGTCCTGTGGGACAAGCAGGTGGTGCGCCACAAGCTGGCGACGCTGGCGACCCAGGCCGAGGCCTTCCGCCACCTCACCTACCACTGCGCCTGGCTGGTCTCCCAGGGCCGGGATTGCGTGAAAGAGGTCTCCATGATCAAGGCGATGGGCGGCGAACTGGTCAACCGGGTGATGTACGATTGCGTCCAGCTGCACGGCGGCATGGGCTATATGCGCGAATGCCCGATCGAGCGCATGAGCCGCGACGCCCGGGTCGCCGCGATCGGCGGCGGCGCGACGGAAGTGATGCTGGAGGAAGTCGCCAAGCGCATGTGAGGCGCGCGCTTCGGTAGGTTCGGGGCAGGCTTTCGATTCATCCCGGATCGGGATCGGGGCGGCGGTCTGTCGGCTATTGCCGGTCAGATCGGCACCGGCAACACGCCCAGGGTGCCGTCGCAGTCGATCAGGTCGATACGTTTGAGCGCGATTTCGAAATCGCCGCCGTTGGGCCGGAGGCGCACGGTCTGGCGGCCGTCGTAGCGCGTCCGGTCGCCGTCGCGGTATATCGCGACCTGCAGCGAGGCGACCGCTTCGATTTCGCCGCCGGCCGCCGGCGCGACATCGATATTGCCGAGCAGATGGGAACTGCGCGGCTGCGGCGTCAGCGACCACGCGCGCGGATGGCTGAGCCGCCGGACCCGCATGCGCAGGACCGTGCGGTCTTCGTGGACGATCGATGCCGCGCCGAAGCGGTCGGTCTGGCCGGGCTGGGCCGGGATCCAGTAGAGGCCGTCGTCGGCGAACAGGGCCAGCCAGTCCTCGAACCGGTGGTCGTCGAGCAGGCGGGCTTCACGATAGAGGAAGGCTTCGACGGCCCCCCGATCCACGGCCTTCCGATCCACAGCGTCCGTCACGGCGCCGCGGTCATATGGTCGAGCCAGGCCCGGTACTGGCCGCGGATCGGCAATTCGCTGGTTCCGGCCGATGCGATGCGGCCGTTGCCGACCGTCTCGTCGATGCCGCGCGACTGGTCCAGCCATTCCCGCCTGCCGTCCGACAGCCCGGCCTGGACCTTCTCGAAAATCTCGGCATCGTCGGCAAAGATCATCGACGCGGGCGAGCTGAGATTGGTCAGGAAGCGCACTGCGCGGTGGAACATGCCCTCCGGCGCGCCACCGAGGCGGAAGCACATGGCCTGGACGACGGTGCGGTCGGGCGCGACCGGCTGGACCACCCGGATCTGCTGATACTGGGCGTTGATGTTCAGGTTGGGCCAGACCAGGTTGTTGAACCGGTCCATCGCCAGGATGCCGGCAGCGGCCTTCCGCCCGTGGGCGGCTTCCAGCGCGTCCCGATAGCTGCGGGAAATCGGATCGTCCCGGTCCGGCGACAGGATGCCCTGAGTGTAGAAGCCGTCCATATAGCTGTGGCCGTTGGCCAGCCCCTGCAGGCCCAGGGACTGCCATTCCCGCACCGAGAACCCGTTCGACAGCATTTGGACATGGGCCTGGTGCTCGTCGTAGGCCGGCTCGGCATAGTCGCGGCCGTCCTCCCGCGCGGCGTTGACCGAGGATTCGTGGACGAAGCCGGGATGCATCGTGTCGTTGGCGTTTTCGTGATGCAGCTTCCAGTTGCCGCGGTATTCCAGCCGGAACGCGCCGCCTTCCTGGGTAACCTCGCCGTTCGGCGCGCGGTCGATGAAATTGTCGAGCACATCGGTCATGTCGCCGAGGAAATCTTCGACCGCCGGCCCGTCTTCGGCCAGGCTGGCGAAGATGAAGCCCCGGTAGTCGGCGACCCGCGGCGCGCGGAACAGGTTGAGGCCCGGGTCGGCCATGTCGAAGCTGGCCGGCATGCTCTTGCGGTGCGGAACCGAGCGCAGCGTGCCGTCCAGGCCGAAAGTCCAGGCGTGGTAGGGGCAGACCAGGCTTGCGGCGTTGGCGCGCTCGACGGAGCACAGGGTCGTGCCGCGGTGGGTGCAGCGGTTGAGCACGACATGGACCGGGCCTTCCGGATCGCGCGTCACCAGCACGTCGTGCAGGCCGAGGCGCGTGCGGATCAGGTCGTTCGGGTGCGGGATCTGGCTGGCGTGAGCGACGAAGATCCAGGCCCGGCCGAAAATGCGTTCCATTTCCAGGTCGAACACCGCGCGGTCCGTGTAGGCGCGCCGGTGTACGCGGGTCGGCTCGACCAGCGCCGCGATCTCGGCGGCGCCGACGGCCGGCGGCAAGCTGCTGTTGTCGGTGGCGAGGGCCATGGCGCTTCCTGAATACGCCAATCCGAAGCGCCGATCCAGTTTGCAAAGAGAGTGACGATCGGTGCATCCCCCGATACGTCCCGGACCGGGTCCGGGGCTGCTCGGGATCAGCGCGATCATTCAGAATCCCTTGTCCTGAGTGGCCGCAAATCGGCGTATCGAAGGGCCGAATCGCAGAGATGGCTGTCGACTTACGCCTCGGCTACAGTGCCGCCTGTCCGCCACCCGAATCCCCGACCTTGCATGGACGATACCGTCGACCGATCGATCCCGCGCAGCGAAGCGCGCCGGCTGATTGCCGGACGCGGCCGCTTTACCGCCGACCTGACGGCGCCGCGCCTGCTGCACGCCGCCTTCCTGCGCAGCCCGGCCGCCCACGGCCGGATTGCGGTGCTGGATACGGCCGCCGCGCGGGCCATGCCGGGCGTCGCCGCTGTGCTGACGGCGGAAGATCTGCGGCCGGTCTGCAAGCCGATGGTTACGCGCCTGGCGATGGTTCCGGAACACCGGCCGCCACCGCAACCGGCGCTCGCCGGGGACAGCGTCCACTATCAGGGCCAGCCGGTTGCCCTCGCCGTCGCCGACAACCTCGACCGCGCCCGCGACGCCGCCGAGGCCGTCTTGCTTGAGATCGAGGGGCTGCCGCCGGCAACGGACTACGCCGATCCGGCGCACCGCGAGCGCAGGGCCCATGCGGCGGAAAGCAACGTCATGCTGCGCCGGACGTTCGGCAGCCCCACTGGCGAATCTGCGGCGGAGCGTCGGCGCTTCGTGTTCGAGCGCCAGACCGGCGTGCCGCTGGAAGGCCGGGCGGTGCTCGCCGACTACGACCCGGCCGACGGCGCCCTGACGGTGTACCAATCCGGCCAGGCGCCGCACCAGATGCAGGATGTCTGGGCCGACCTGCTCGGCCTGCCGCAGCACAAGGTCCGGGTCGTCTGCCCCGATGTCGGCGGCGCCTTCGGCATCAAGCTGCACGCCTATGCCGACGAACTTGCCGTGGTCGCTGCGGCGCGCCTGCTCGGCCGGCCGGTCGGATGGGCGGCGGACCGGCTGGAGTCCTTCCTGTCCGATGTTCATGCCCGGGAATTCACGATCGAGGCGGCCCTCGCGCTGGGCGATGACGGTTCGATGCAGGCCATCGAGGCGGAGATGGCGATGGGCGCCGGGCCCTATTCGATCTATCCGCGCGGCAGCGCCGGGGATGCCGGTCTCGCCTCGTCCCTGATCGGCAGTGCGTACACCGCCGGCCGGGTCGGCGTGGCCGCGCAGGTGCTGGCCCAGAACAAGGCGCCGACCGGCGCCTATCGCGGGGTCGGCCAGCCTGTCGCCATGGCGGTGACGGAAGTGCTGATCGACGATGCGGCGCACCGGTTCGGCATCGATCCGCTGGAGCTGCGCCGGCGCAATTATCCTGCCGACGGTATCCCGTTTACCGGCGCCGGCGGCGTCAGGGCCGATGCGCTTTCGCTGCACGCCTGCCTCGGCCGGCTGGAAAACCTGATGGATTATCCGGCGCTGCGCGCGACCCAGGCGTCGGCTCGCGCGGCCGGGCGGATCGAGGGAATCGGCGTGGCCACGCTGGTCGAGCTGACCGCGCCCGGCGCCGGCGTCTACGGCGCGCAGGAGGTCGATGTCACCGCCGAGGATACCGCCACGGTGGCGCTGCTGCCGTCCGGCGTCGTGCGGGTCCAGGTCGGCTGCACCGACCAGGGCCAGGGCACGCTCACCGGAGTCGGGCAGCTCGTGGCGGAGCGCCTGGGACTGCGGCCCGGGGATGTCGCCGTGACGGCGGGAGACAGCGCCGGGCCGATCGGCGGCGGCGCCTGGGCCTCGCGCGGCCTGGCGATCGGCGGCACAGCGGCCTGGCAGGCGGCGGATGCGGTCGCCGCGCGTCTGCTGGATATCGCCGCGACCCTGCTGCAGGAGGCCGCCGCGACCCTGTCGCTCGCCGAGGGCCATGTCATCGACCGGCGCGGTGCGGCGCGGCTTGCCGTGGCGGAGGTCGCGAAGATCGCGCACTATCGCCAGCATCAGCTGCCGCCGGAGGTCTCGACCGATCTCAGCGCGACCCGCAGCTTCGTGCCGAAGACCGCGCCTTTCTATGCCGCCAACGGCATCCAGGCCTGCCATCTCGCCATCGATCCGGAGACCGGCGCCATCGACCTGCTGAACCACTGGGTGGTCGAGGACTGCGGCCGCGTCGTCAACCCGGCGCTGGTCGACGGGCAGATCGTCGGCGGCGTGGTCCAGGGCCTCGGCGCGGCGCTAATGGAGCGCTGCGTCTACGACGGCGACGGTAACCTGCTGACCGGCTCGCTGATGGACTATGCCCTGCCGCGCGCGGGGTGGGTGCCGCCCATCCATGTCGATCACGTCGAGACTCCGCAGCCCGGCGCCGAAACCGGCGTCAAGGGCGCCGGCGAAGCCGGCATCATCGGCGCGATCGCTGCCGTCTGGTGCGCCGTCAACGACGCCCTGCGCCCGCTCGGCGCGCAGGCGACGGTCCAGCCCTTCACGCCGGAGCGGATGCTGCGGGCTTTGCGTGGGGGGACAATTGGATAGGGACGCCGGAGAAGTGTTCGGTTACGCCGCGTCGTGAACGGCCCGAACCGTGAGGCGGAGACCTTCGCGGTCCTGGAGGCAGCCGATAATCTCGAACAGGTTCCGGGCCTGCGGGTTGCCGTCCGGGCCGAGCATGCGCATCAGGCTCTTGGGCGACTTGTCGGTCAGTTCGCCGAGTTCCCCGAAGCCGATGGTGGCGTTGACGAAATCGCGCAGAACCGCCTTGCCCGTATCGACATCGCCGGCCGGCAGGCAATCGACGCCTTCCTTGAGCAGTTCCTCGCGGAAGGCCGGATGGCGCGCGATCCGCGCCCGGATCGTTTCCCGGGAATCCGGTATCAGGGCCATCTCCTCAAGCCTCACGCGCTCTGGCGCGTTCAAGGTGCCGCAAATTAACTGCGGTAGGCCCGGATCGCGTCGTCGTCGAGTCGGTCGCCCGGAACGAGACGATAGTGCCGCTCTTCGACCACTTTGATTTCTTCGTTCTGCAGCGTGAGTTCAAAAAGCGCAACGACCTGATCGTCCAAGAATTGAGCGGCAATCGCCCGGCAACGCATTTCCGGGAACCTCTCATCTACGAAACGGATATCCTGCGCGGTCTGCACGATACCGATTCGATCCTTGCCGCCTTTGGCCTGGACGGGGATGGCGTAGTGGCAGCCGTACTTGTCGAGGCCGATATAAAGTTCGTCGATCTCGATTTGCCCCATGCCCTTGACGGTTGTCCGAAGATGGTTCTGGAGGCTGTAGGTCGTCAGGCCGAGGAAGGTATCGATCAGGCGGTTGTAGCGAACGATCGCCAACAGGGCCTGTTCGTCATCCAGCGCATAGGCCCGGATCAGTTCAGGCGTCGCGTCGGGTATGTCTATTGCGGCGAGGTTGTCGCGCGGCACGATTCGGTTCTCTTTGACCAGCCTGAACCGGTAGCGACCCTTTCCGGCTCCCTCGATGATCCATTCGAGTCCTTCGGGCTGGGTGTCTAAAATCTTATCCGGCAGGTCGTTTCTGTACCTGAATGAATACGCGACGTCGCCGAGGTTCTTGACCCGAGCGAAGCCGAGTTCTTCAGCTCCTTCTTCTAACGCCTCCCGCTCGAACTCGAATTCGGTCGAGCCTTCCCTATAACGATCGAAGAAAATCTTCTGGATCAGCGCTTGGTATCTGTTGAGCTTCTTAGGCATATGCCGGCTGCCCGGAGAGACGCTCGCGTTCTATGTCGATCTGTTTGCGCTTCGTTGCGCCGCTTTTCCTGTCGCGGCGGCTGGGCGGCGCGTCAACTCCGAATTGTGCGGCGGCGCCGGAAAGATCGAGCGACAGAAGCGCCGCGTCGCCGAGTGCGATCGCGCGCGACGTTCGGGTCGGAACGATACCCAATGCTTCGATAACGCTGCCGGCTATCGCTCTTCCGAGCGGCGGCGGTACCGCATTGCCGATCTGCCGCGCGCCGTGCCATTTGGTTGCGTTGAAGCGGAACCAGTCCGGAAAACCGTGCAGCCGAGCCATCTCGCGCACGGTGATACAGCGATCGTAGCGGTAGTGAATTGGGCGTGGGCTTGTGAATGCCCCGCGCGCCCCGTCCGTGCCGGCGCGTAGTGTATTCGAGACGCCCGTCGCGCAGAGTTTGAAGAACCTACTGATCGGTTCGACCGAGCCCGGTTTGGTGCCGCAAAATCGGCGACGGGAAATGGCGGTATGTTTCGTGCGCGCGCTGGACGTCAGGACCGCCGGATTCCACTCGCGCGCATAACCGCTATGCCACGCATCGTTGGTGAGGCATCGCAATGCGGTTGCGTAAGTAGAAGGTTCTCCGAAAGCGGAGGTCTTGACCGCATCGCAGTCGACCAGCACCCCGAATCGTTCGGCATCGGGAAGATCCCCGAGCGCGTCGGCGCAGGTCGGCCCGTCGGGCAGGTCGTCTATCCGATTTCGCCCGCCGGCGATGTTGGTTGTCGGGTCGGGATAGTCGGGCAATCGCTCGCCCTTGCGCGCGCCGAGCAGGATCAGGCGTTCGCGATGCTGCGGCGTGCCGAAGTGGCCCGCGTTTAGAACCCGCCACGGTATCCGCACATCGTAGCCGGCGTCCGAAAATTCCGTCACGAGTTCGTCGAGAAACGCGCGATGCCTGCCGACCGTGAGCCCCTTCACATTCTCGAAGACGAATGTCCGCGCGCCGAGTTCGGCGACGAGGCGAACGAATTCGCGCACCAACCGGTTGCGCGGGTCGTCGAGTATGCGATGTCCGATCAGGGAAAAGCCCTGGCAGGGCGCGCCGCCGAACACGCAATCGACTGGCCGATAGCCGATACCCGCGGCCTCGACGATCGCGGCTCCGCTCAGGCCTTCGACGGACCGGGGGACAATGGCGGTGCGTGGGAAATTGAATTTGTGAACCGCGCAATGCACCGGATCGATCTCGACGGCCGCCGCAATGTCGAAGCCGGCCTGCTCGAAACCGAGGCTCAGCCCGCCGGCGCCGGCAAACAGATCGATCCCGATGGGTCTCATTGCAGTACAGCCCGGCTCCCGTTGATATTCGCTCCTACAATATCGGGATCGTCACTAGATGTCGATCGAATTTTCCGATTCATCCACAAAATATTGTAGTCGCTTCGCCAATTCATCGATATCCGCAATCTCGCATTGCCATACGACGAGCACATTCCAACCCAAGCCTCTCAATTGTTCCTGTTTTATTCTATCCCGACGCATGTTTTCGTCAAGCTTCGGTTGCCAGTAGTCGAGGCGGGATTTCGGCAAGCGTCCCTTCGAACAGCCGTGTCCGTGCCAGAAACAGCCGTGCACGAAGATCGCTTTCCGCCGTGAAACGAATGCGATATCCGGCCTGCCCGGCAAATCCTTGCGGTGCAGCCGGTAGCGATAGCCCATGCCGTGCAACAGCCGGCGCACGATCAATTCCGGCCTGGTGTGCTTGCTCTTGACCGCCTGCATAATGCGTCGGCGCTGTTCCGGGGTGCGGGTATCCATTGCGGCGAGTGGTTAGTCGGCGAAGTCCTCCGTCCCGCTCATCTTGTCTTTCCGGCGCTTCTGAGTCACGCTTTCCTGGCGGCTGGCGGCCGCAGACCGGGCGGGGAGCCGATGGCAGAACCTAATGACATCGCAGGCGGCGATATCCTGCTGACCGTGTTCCTGAAGCACGATCAGTCGAAGGTGCTGGGGGAATTCCAGACGGCGCTCGACGCGCGCGACTGGTGGCGGCGCTTCCCGCCCGAGGGGGTCGAGATCGTGTCCTGGACGGTCGCGATGGGCCTCGGCCAGATCGTGACCCTGCGGCTGCCGCCGGACCGACTCCAGGCGGTCAATGTCGAGCTGGAGCGCTCGGCCTGGGGCGTGTTCCGCACGGAAGTTTTCGTCTCCTACGATTTCCTGAAGGTGCGCGAGCGGCTGGCCCGGGAATCGGCGGAACGGCGCGTGGCCGGCGGGATTGGCGAAGACCGGTCGCCGGGGTCGGACACTGTGGCCGAAGCGCCTGTGTCGAGCGGCGCCGGCGGCGGCGATCATCCGCGCCTGCCGCACAATGGCCTCTCGATCGAGCCGTGGCAGTTCCGCACGACGGCGCCGACGGACTACGAGGACCGGCTGAGCGCGGCCCTGGAAGCGGCCTTCGCCGCGGGCATCCACGACTTGCCGGACTTGGCCGACGCCCTGAACGACGCCGGGCTGCAAACCCCGGACGGCGACGCGTGGACGGAAGCCAACTTCCCGGCCGCCATGCAGCGGCTCGGCAATCCGGCCGGGTCCGACTCCGACTTGTCCGGGGCCGGGGGACGGGAACGACCGGTGGCGGCGCGATGAACGACCCGGCTCCGAAGCCGCGGGCCGGCGAGGCGACCCAGGCGATTCTGGCGACCGGCCTTTACGACCGCTGGTACGGCATCTGCCCGTCCGACCGGATCGGCGCCGGCCCTTTGGCGCTGACGCGCTGGGGCCGGAACCTGGTCGCCTGGCGCGACCGGGACGGCGCGGTCCGGCTGATGGACGACCGCTGCCCGCACCGCGGCGCGCCGCTTTCGCTCGCCCGCATCGACGGCGACCGGCTGGTCTGCGTCTATCACGGCGCGCAGATCCTCGGCGACGGCACGGTGGCGGCGGTTCCCGGCGAGCCCGGCTGCGCCCTTGTCGGCACGCGCGCCGTCCGCAACTATCCGGCGCGCGAGCACCGCGGCGCGGTCTATGCCTGGTACGGGTCGGATCCGGAAGCCCCGCCGGCCGCCTTCACCCCGCCCGATCGGCTGGCGAACGGAGACTACCGGGCGATCCTCTGCTACACGGAATGGCGCTGCCCCTATCGCTTCCTGATCGACAACAACATGGATCCGATGCACGGCGCCTTTCTGCACACGACCGCCCATTCGATGCAGCAGGGCTCCCGGCAGGCGGAATTCCGCACCCGCGACACCGACACCGGCTTCGTGTTCGAGAAGACCGGCCAGAAGGATCTGAATTTCGACTGGAGCGAATGGTACGACCGCAACTTCCAGGCGGTCTGCCTGGAAATCCCCTATCCGGCGACCGGCGGGCCGGGCGGCAATTTCGGCATCGTCTTCCACGTCACGCCGATCGACGCGGAGACTTCGGCCTGCTTTTTCTGGCGCCACCGCAAGGTGAGCGGCTGGCAGGCCGATGTCTGGCAGTTCCTTTACCGGACCCGGCTGGAGGAGCGGCACTGGCACGTCCTGGAGCAGGACCGGCTGGTCATGGAGACCATGGCCGCCGACGCCGACGCGCGCGAACATCTCTACAGCCACGATCTCGGCCTGACCCGGGTCCGCGGCCTGATGGCGCGCGAGGCGCTGCAGCAGGCCAAGGCGATGGCGGCAGTGCAGGCCGAAGCGGAACACAGCGGGGAAGCGCCGGCCGGATAGGCCGGAAACCGAAAGGAACTGGAAATGCCGACATCGGTCAGGTTCGAGCAGATTACGGCACCGGAAGCGCCGGAGTTTCCGGGCAATATCTTTTCCAACTGCCTGAAGGCCGACAACCAGGTTGTCCTGTCCGGCATGGTGGCGTCCGCCGCCGCCGGCGGCGTCATCGGCGGCGACTCGGCCTACGAGCAGGCGCGCGCCTGTTTCGCGAAGATCGAAAAGCTGGTCGAGGCCGCCGGCGGCTCGCTCGCCGATGTCGCCAAGCTGACCATCTATCTCACCGACATTGCCGACCGCCCGGAGATCGGCCGCGCCCGGAAGGAGTTCTTCGACGGCCGAATGCCGGCCTCGACACTGATCGGCGTCAACGCCCTCGCCGGGCCGGAATACAAGGTCGAGATCGAGGCCATCGCATTTCTCGAGGATGGCGGTTAGCCGAAGCGCAGGTCGCGCTTGACTTTGCGCGTGCGAGAAATATAAACCGTCCGGACGGACTGTAGCGCAAGACCGTGGGCTGCGGGACAGGAATCGGGAGGAAGCGGATGAGCGGAACCAACGGCGCCTATGTACGGATCGACGAGGATCTGAAGACATTCAAGGTGTCCCGGCGCGCCTTCGTCGATCCGGCGGTCACGGACGCCGAATACCGGGAAATCTTCGACAAATGCTGGCTCTATCTCGGCCATGAATCGGAGCTGGATCAGCCCAACGACTTCCTGACGCGCACGGTCGCCCGGCGGAATATTCTCTTTGCCCGTCAGGCCGACGGGGAGTTCCGCGCCTATCTCAACACCTGCCCCCATCGCGGCGCTTCGGTTTGCCGCGAGCGCAGCGGCTCGGCCAAATCCTTCCAGTGCATGTACCACGGCTGGGTCTTCGGAAACGACGGACGGCTTAAGCATCTGCCCGGCGAAGACTCCTACGGCGAGAATTTCCGCGAAAGCGGCGGCGGCGATCTCACCCCGGTGCCGAAGCTGGATAACTGCGCCGGCTTCTGGTTCGTCTGCTTCGACCCCGACGGACCTTCCCTGGACGACTATCTGGGCGCCGCGATGCCCTATATCGAACTGCTCTCGCTGCATTCGAAACACGGCATGGAGATCGTCGGCGGAACGCAGGAATACGCGATCCGGTCCAACTGGAAGCTGCTGACCGAAAACAGCGTAGACGGCTATCACGCCGAATCGACCCACGCCACCTATCTCGACTATCTGATGAATGTCAGCGGCGGGCTGATCAAGCAGCCCCTGGTCGGGCGGGCATTCGATCTGGGCAACGGCCACGCGGTGCTCGAATACAAGGCGCCCTGGGGCCGTACCATCGCCCAGTGGATTCCGATGTGGGGCGAGGAGGTCAAGGCGCAGCTCGAGGACGTCAAGGCGGAGCTGGTCGAGCGGCTGGGGCCGGACAAGGCCGACCGAATCGCGCATTACAACCGCAATCTGCTGATCTTCCCGAACCTGATCGTCAACGACATCATGGCGATCACCGTGCGCACCTACTATCCCGACGCGCCGGACTTCATGAATGTGAACGCCTGGGCGCTGGCGCCACGCCGCGAAGTGGACTGGGCGCGCCAATACCGCCTGTACAATTTCCTGGAATTTCTCGGACCGGGCGGGTTCGCCACGCCGGACGATGTCGAGGCCATGGAGAAGTGCCAGATGGGCTACCGGAACCTCAAAGAAGCCCGATGGAACGACATTTCGAAGGGCATAGGCAAGGCCGAGCCGTCGTTCGACGACGAAGCGCAGATGCGGGCGTTCTGGACCGAATGGCAGTCGCGAATATCCCGCGCCGACGGCTTCGGCCTCGCGGCCTGAGGGGAGGGCCGGAAATGACCTTTCGACTGACACGCGACGAGGCCGAGGAGTTTGTCTTCGCCGAGGCCGAATTCCTCGACGATTGGGACCTCGAGGCCTGGCTTGATCTGTTTGCGGACGACGCAGTCTACAATGTGCCGTCGACCGACCTCGACAAATCGGCGAAGGCTGCCGACAACCTGTTCTATATCGCCGACGACAGGACGCGGCTTGAGGAGCGGGTGACCCGGCTGAAGAAGAAAACCGCGCATGCCGAGTTTCCGCGCTCGAAGACGCGGCACCTGGTCAGCAACGTGCGGATACGGAAGATCGACGACGAATCGGCGACGGTGACCGCCGCTTTTGCCACGTTCCGGTCCAAGGACGGCGTCACCGACACCTATATCGGCAGCACGCGCTACAAGCTGGTCCGGCCGAACGGCGCACTCAAGATTGCCGAGAAATGGTGCTTCCTGGATATGGAAGGCCTGCGCCCCCAGGGCCGTATCAGCATTCTGCTGTGAGGCGGCCCCGATGAGCGCGGATTATCGCTACAGCCGGCTGGGTTATGTAGCGCTCAACGTCACCGACCTCGCCCGCACCCTCGCCTTCTATACCGATATCGTCGGCCTCGACACGACCGAGGTGACGGAGGCGCAGGCGGCGCTGCGCTGCGGGCCGGACCATCACAATATCCTGCTGAGCCAGGCGCCCGAACCCGGTCTGAAACGGATCGGTTTCGAACTCGAATCCGGAGACGACCTGGAGCGCGCCTTCGGCCATCTGGAGCGGTGCGGCTACGGCCCGGCATGGGTCGATGCGGAGGAGACCGCCGCGCTCCGCCAGGGCCGAAGCCTGCGCTTCCACCATCCCGGCACCGGGCTCCCGCTCGAATATTTCGCCGGCATGGAGCAGATGGCCGACCCGTTCGAGGCGCGCCTCGCCAGGATCGCCCGGCTCGGCCATGTCGTCGTGTCCACGCCCGACCTGCCGGCGATGCGGGATTCGCTGATCCGCGACCTCGGTTTTCTGCTGTCCGACGAGGTCGACGGCCTTGTCTCTTTCCTGCGCTGCTTCCCGAACCGGTTCCACCACTCGCTGGGGATTGCGCGGGCCGACGAGAACCGGCTGCACCATGTCAATTTCATGGTGACGGATATCGACGATGTCGGCCGGGCGCTCAACCGGCTCAAGAAGAACGGTGTCGAGATCGTCTACGGGCCGGGCCGCCATCCACCGTCCGGTAGTATCTTCCTCTATTTCCTCGATCCGGACGGCATGACGGTGGAATACAGCTTCGGCATGGAAGAGTTCGCGGAAACCGGCGCCCGGGCGCCGCGAACCTTGCCGCCGGTGCCCGAATCGCTCGATTTCTGGGGCGGCCTGCCCAGCCTCGACTTCGCCAAAGTCGGCCGGTTCGAGGCAGCGGCATGATCGCCGATCCCGGCGCCGCTTTCGGCTTCTCGAAGGCGTGGCACGACGGTCGCGTCGCCGTCGTCACGGGCGGCGCCAACGGCATCGGCTATGCGATCGCCGAACGCCTCGCAAGGGATGGGGCGAGGGTGGCGCTGGGCGATCTCGACGAAGCCGGGCTCGAAGCGGCGGCGGACAGGTTGGCGACGCTGTCCGGCCACGAGGTTGCTGCTGTCGCCGGCGATCTTGCCGAAGAAGACAACGCCCGCGACCTGATCGCGGCCACCCGCGACGGGTTCGGCCGGATCGACATTCTGGTCAACAATGCCGGAGGCGGAGTCATCCGCCCTTTCCTCGATCACACGCCGGAAACCCTCAAGGCCACAATAGACCGGAACCTGTGGACGGCAATCTGGTGCAGTCGGGCTGCGCTGCCGATCATGGCGGAGCAGGGTTACGGCCGTATCGTCAATATCGGCGCGGATTCGGTGCGCAACGGGCTGTGGGACCACGCTGCCTACAACGCCGCGAAGGGCGGCATGCACGGGCTGACCACAGGGCTCGCCCGCGAGTTCGCGCCGCAGGGCATCACCGTCAACGCCATTGCGCCCTGCGCCACGCGCACGCCGCAGCTGGACGATTATTTCGACAAGGCGCCGGAGGTGGCGCAGAAGTTCATCGACATCATTCCCGTCGGTCGGCCCGCCGAGATGGCGGAGGTTGCCTCAATGGTGTCCTATCTCGCCTCGGCCGAGGCCGCCTTCGTCAACGGGCAGGTGATCGGCGTCAACGGCGGCAGCACGATGTTATAGCCGCATGGGCGATCTGGTCAGACTGTGCGATACGGCCGGCCTGGAATCCGGCGACATACGCCAGGCCGAATTGCCCGGTGGACACCGGCTTGCGGTCTACAATGTCGACGGCGAATTCCATGTCACCGACGATCTCTGCACTCACGGCCAATCCTCGCTGAGCGAGGAAGGCATGCTGAACGGCAGGATCGTCGAATGCGGCTGGCATTTCGGCGCCTTCGACGTCACTACGGGGGAAGCCATCCAGATGCCCTGCCGCGAGCCGCTGAAGACCTGGCCGGTCACCGTTATCGGCGACTCCGTCTACATCGACGCCGTTTACATCGATTCGGGCGGAGCGGCGTCGCCATGACCGTAACGACGAAGCGCCGCCGGACCCGGCAGGAGCACCGGGAGGAAACCAGCGAGCGCATTATCCTCGCCGCTTTCGACGTGATTCGCAGGCGCGGCTATTCCGGGTTCCGGATCGCCGAGGCGCAGGAGGTGGCCGGCGTGTCGCGCGGCGCGCTGCTGCACTATTTCCCGACCAAGGAGGCTCTGGCGCTGGCGGCGCTCGAATATGCTTTCGCCGCGTCGCGGGCCGAAGCCGAAAGCCGCGCGCGCGACCTCGCCGACGCCGCCGACCCGATTGAGGAGATCATCCGCGACAGCGAGGCATTTTTTTTCGGCGACCATTTTCTCGTCGCGCTCGACATTCTGATGTCCGCCGGCAAGGATCCGGCGATTCGCTCGCAGGTGCAGGCGATCGCCCGCGCCCACCGATTGCCGGTGGAACGGGCTTGGCTCGATGTGCTGCGCACCGCCGATATCCCCGAGCATCTGGCGGAAGACATTCTATGGCTGACCATCAGCATGATCCGCGGCCTGGCGATCCGCGCCTTTTGGCAGGATGAACCGGCCCGTTTCGAGCGTCTCCACCTGCTCTGGCGGGACATGCTGGTCAATTACCTGGCTGCTGTCCGCACTGACAAACGAACGCGTTTGCCATGACCGACGTGACCTGCGCTCGTGCCGAAATCCAGCGCCGAGTCAGGCTGGCGGCGCGCGCCCTCGCCAGTGCCGGCCTCGTTCATGCCTACGGCCATTGCAGCGCGCGGCTCGATGCCGGTCGCTTCCTGGTCTGTGCCGCGAAGCCGATGGGTATCATCGCGCCGGGCGAATCCGGTGTCGTCGTGCCGGTATCGGGGCCGCTGCCCGAAGGTGTGCTGGGCGAAGTGCGTATTCACCAGCAAATCTACGCGCGCCGGCCGGAGGTGGGCGGCGTCTGCCGCATCATGCCGCCGGCGATCATGGCGCTCTCCTTGCTGCGGCGCACGCCCCGGCCGTGGCACGGCAATGCCGCCTTTTTCGCGCCGTCGCCGCCCTTGTGGGATTCGCCCCTGCTGGCGCGTGACGATACCATCGCCGGCGGCATTGCCGAAACGCTGGGCAACGCCAAGGCCGTAGTCATGCGCGGCAACGGCGCTGTAACAGCCGGTGACAGCCTGGAAGCCGCGGTGACCTGGGCCTGGTTCCTGGAGGATGCCGCGCGCATCGAGTCGTTCCTGATCGGATCGGATTGCGCCGGCGACGCTGTCCCGCTTTCACCCGAGGAAGTCGAGGCGCGTTCGGGTACCGGCGGCGGAGTCGTCGAACGGATGTGGGCCTACCTGACACACGGCGATCCCGAGGCGTAAGGCGGCTGCCTACAGCCCTGCCAGCATGGGGTCAGTGCCGCCAGGGCCGGCTTTCACAGGCGACCCGGCCTTTACTTTGCCCGCACCGCGTCCCAGCACCGCATCGGCCAGCCGGCGGATCTCCTGCCGCGCTGCAACATGGGACATGTTGAGCGCGACGCCGGCGCCGTCCTCGCGCAGGTCAAGCACGGTCAGGCCCTGCAGGAAGAGCTGGCGGAAGATCACCCGCTCGTGGAAGCCGTCGAGGCAGCGGCAGCCGATGCGCCGGGCGAGCTCGTCCAGGGTCAGGCCGACATTCTTCTTGTTGTGCGAATCGAGCGGGCTCAGCCGGTTGCGCAGCACGATCCAGTCGATCGGCCGCCCGCCGTTCATGGCGCGGCGCTGGCGGCCTTCCCAGACGGTCTGGCTGTAGACGCTGGGCCCCAGGACGCGCGGCGGCGTGCCGCCGATCCGGGCCAGCAGGTCGAGATCGATGAAGCTGTCGTTGACCGGCGTGATCAGGACGTCGGCGCGGGAGATGGCGTGGCGGGCGAGCGCATTGTCGGTGCCGGGGCAATCGAGCACGACATAGTCGCGGGACGCGGCCAGCCGGTCGATCAGGGCGTCGGCTTCGGCTATGTCCGCGTCACCGCCGGCGACGCGGTGGTGGTCCGGCAATTGGAGGCGCAGGCCTTCGCTCTCGGCAAAACTGCGCCGGTTCTCGACATAGCGTGTCAGAGTGCCCTGATGACCGTCCAGGTCGACGCTCGCCACCGCCCGGCCGTCGCGCAGCAGGGCGACAATCAGATGCATCGCCGTGGTCGACTTGCCCGTCCCGCCCTTCTCGTTGCCGAGCACGATGACTTTGCCGGCGCCAGGGCCGTTGTCTGCCGTCTCACGCGCAGCCGCGTCGTGCAGCCCCGCCATCGACGGGGCAGCCATACCGGCATGCATCGCGGAAGCGCCTGTCGGCAGGTCGTTCATACTGGGCTCTCCACGTCGATTCGGCCGGACATTCTCGCCCGGCGCCCGATTAGGGCCAAACCGTGCGGAATGCGAACAGCAATATGCAATGGAATTGGAATGATTGCGGCAATAGCCCCAAAAGATCGCAAGTAAATCCGGAGCGGGCAAGAGTGTCCGGCCAATGCCGGAACGATTACTGAGCGGCGCACGGCGCTACGGGAATCGCGGCCGGCCGCGCACTATCGGGATGACCGCTTCAAACGCCGCACAGTACTGTCGATGGCCTCGGCCCATTCGTCGCGCGTGACCGCCGCCATCGCGACGTCGCCGACGAAACCGCTGCTCATGACGAGGTCGGGATTTAGCTCCCGCAGCCGCAACAGGCTGTCGGCCAGGGTAGCCTTGCTGCCGCTGGCTTTGGAAAGAACCAGCGTCGCCCACCGGCCGTTCCAGTGGAAAATCGTGTCGCCGCTGAACAGGTAGGATTTGCCGTGCGGCGAGCGGTAGAAGAAGCAGAGGCTGCCGTCGGTGTGGCCGGGGGTATGCAATATGTCGATGTCCCCAGCCGGCGGTCATCCGCCCCGAAGACGATATCGACCGGCGCATGCCTGAAGGCGGCGGGCGCTTCCGGGGCGCTGCAGCCCAGGCTGCAACCGAACCGTTCTTTGATGCGCTTGAGCGAAAGGGCGGCTTCGTCGCGATGGGTGAGAAGCTGATAGCGGATGCCGCCCAGCCTTTCGATCTGCGCCAGATCGCCCTCGTCGCCCGTATTGTAGAACAGCACATTGCCGGCCGGTCGGGTCAGGCAATAGGCATGGCTGTTCAGGATCCCCGACCGGTGGATGCCGCTCTGCCAGAGGTCCGGCTCGATCTGCTGCATCGGCGCGCGCTCCCTACGCCCCTTTCCCCTCGGCTTCCGGGCCGGTTTCGCGGACGATGTCGCCGGCCCAGGAGTCGGTGGTCTCGCGGGTGAGGTTGTCGCTCACCGCGTCCTGCAGGGCGGCGATGTCGATCTGGTGCAGGGAGCCGCTGGCGTTCAGATGCGCCGCGGTCGCGGCGGCGCGACCCATGGCGAAACAGGGACCCATGACCCGCAGGCTGGCGAGCGCCGCCGGTTCGGCGTCGATGCAGCGCCCGGCGACGACGACATTGTGGAGCCCCTCCGGCACCATCGCGCCGAACGGGATGTAGTGGATGTGGTCCTCGTCGAACACGGTCCAGTCGGCGCCGGCCATGTCGCCGTGCATTTCGATCGGCCAGGTCGTGCGCGCGATGGCGTCGGGCGGCCGGGCGCCGGTCGCGACATCCTCCACGGTGACATGGCTCCGGCCGACGATGGTCCGGGTCTGGCGGAGGCCGGCGTTGCCGTAGACGGCGACCCTGGCCTCGCCGAAAGCGTCCGGCAGCTCGCGCTGGAACAGGCTGAGCAGGGCATCGACCTGGCGCCTTCCCTCGATCCCGGCGAGCGCCAGCCCGGCCGTCTCCATCGGCGTCTCGACATGGGTCAGGTTGAGCAGCAGCTTGCGCGTGCCGGGAATGACGAAGACCGGCCCCTCGGCGCGTACCAGGCCGAACTCCTTACCGTGTTCGCGGATCAGGCCGTGATAGAGCGAGCGGGGATAGCCGGAGCACAGGTCGGTATCGACGTCCTCCAGGATTGCCATCACCGTGCCGAACACCGGCTTTTCCGATTCGCGCAATTCCTGGCCCGCCAGCCAAGGCAGGACGGCGTCGCCCGAGGCGTCGATGAAGCGGTTGGCCTCGACCCGGGCGTCGCCGAAGCGCGTGCTGAGCGCGAGCGCTTCGACGATCCCGTCCCGGTGCTCGACCTGCCGGACGATGGCGCCGGGCAGGGGGACGATCCCGGTTTCGGCGATCTGCCGCTCGGCCCAGCGCATCCAGGCGTTCGGCACATAATCGAGGATGAAGGTACCGCGCACCCGGCGCAGGTTGGCGTCGCCCTGGGCAAACAGGGCGTCGAAAAGGCCGTCCATGACGCCGTGGGTCAGGCGCCGGGGCGCCGGGCCGTTGCGAAACAGTCCGCAGATCGTGCCCAGCGCCGCGCCGACTGCCTGGCCGCCGATGTGGGGCGCGGCATCCACGATCACGACCTTCTGGCCGAGCCGGACCGCTTCGAGCGCCGCCGACAGGCCGCCGGCGCCGGAGCCGACGACGCACAGGTCGCCCCGGTAGACCTGCGCCGGCCGGTCCTGAATCCGCACGGTTCTCATGCCGGGAAAGTCGGCCATGGAAAATTGCCTCCCTTTCGAAACGCCGTCCGTTCTCAGGCCCGCGCCGCGGCGACGTGCTGCCAGCCGACGAGCGCGAGCACGGCGACAGCGCCGGCGACCCGCACCTCGACGATATCGACCAGCGCCAGGATGGCCGCGACCCCCAGCGGCACGCGCACGAACCACGGCACGACGCGGGTGAAATACCCCTGCAACGCGACCGCCAGCCCGATAAAGCCGATCACCGCGGTGACGAAGGCGAGCGCGATATCCGCCGGCGCGCCCTCCATCAGCAGGGCAGCGTCCGCCACGAAGACGAAGGGCACGACATAGGCAACGATGCCCAGCTTCATGGCGTGCACCGCCGTTTCCATCGGTTTCGACCGGGCGATGGCCGACGCGATATAGACCGCGACGCAGACCGGCGGCGTGATGAAGGACAGGATGGCGAAATAGAAGATGAAGAGATGGGCCGCCATTTCGGGTACGCCCGCCTCGACCAGTGCCGGCGCAGCGAGTACGGCCAGGATGATGTAGGATGCCGTAACCGGCATGCTCATGCCGAGCACGATGCTGGCCGCCGCGGTGAGCAACAGCAGCAGGTGCAAGCTGCCGCCGGATATCGACAGCAGGATCTGCGAGAACACCAGGCCCAGGCCGGTCAGGTTGACGATACCGACCACAATTGCCGCGACGGCGCCGATCACCCCGATTTCGATCAGCAGCCGCCCGGTATCGTCGAGGCTGGCGATGGCCCGGCGCGGGGTCAGCCAGGTCTCGCGACGCGCGAAGCCGACGACGATCAGGGCAGCGGTCGCGATCATTGCCGATTTAGACGGGCTCAGGAAGATCACGAACAGGCAGTAGACCAGCAGGGCCAGCGGCGCGACGAAAACCCAGCCGCGCAGCAGGACGGCGAACAATCGGGGTATCCGGTCTCCGGCGAAGCCCTTGATACCGGCCTTGGCGGCTTCGAGATCGACCTGCAGGAACAGCGAGACGTAGTAGAGGACTGCCGGGAGCAGGGCGGCGATGACGACCTCCCGGTAGGGCACCGACAGGAATTCCGCCATGATGAAGGCGGTTGCGCCCATGATCGGCGGCATCAGCCCGCCGCCGCTCGACGCCACCGATTCGACGGCAGCCGCGACCGACGGCCGGTAGCCGATGCGCGTCATCATCGGAATGGTGATCGAGCCGGTGATCACGACATTGCTGCTCGCGCTGCCGGAGAGGGTGCCGAACAGGCTGCTTGCCACCACCGCGACCTTGGCCGGTCCGCCGCGCCAGCGGCCCATCAGGGCCATGCTGAGATCGGTGAAGAAATCCGCGCCGCCGGTCGCGAAGAGCACCCGGCCGAACAGGATGAAGGCGAAGACCATGCCGAACACGACGGCGGCGATCAGCCCGAGTATGCTGTTGGTATCGAGATAGAGATAGACGGCGAGGCGCGCCCAGTCCTTGCCCCTGCCGCCGAGCGCGCCGGGCAACAGATAGTTGAACTTGGCGTAGAGGATGAAAATGGCGGCCAGGATCACCAGCGGCCAGCCGAAGATGCGCCGGGTCAGCTCCAGGATGATCAGGACCGCAATGGCGCCGAGCGCCGTCTTGAACGGTGTGATGATGCCGGCGGTGAGCACGATCGCCGGGTAGGCGATGAAGACATACAGGCCGATCGCCAGCCCGAGCGCCGCCAGAACGTAATCGTACAGGGCGATCCGGTCGCGCGGCGCGCCCTTGGTCGCCGGGAAAACCAGAAATCCGCCGGCGAAGACCAGGCCGTAGAGCAGGCCGAAAAACTGCTCCTTGTAGAAGGTGATGTCGAAGGAGATGAAAATGTCGAGCACGTAGGAGAGGGCGACCAGCGCGATCAGGACGGCGACGACCCGGACCAGCTCGCGTTCGGCCGGCCGGCTCAGCGTCCGGCCCCGCTCGATACCGCCGTCATCGCTCAACGGCCGCCCTCCCGATTTTCCGGCAATGGATTACACCTGCTCGCGCCGCCAAAGCGGCGGCAGAAAAACGGCCCGGCGCCGACCGGCGCCGGACCGCTTCACCGGTTATGCGCCGGTGCTCTTACATGCCTTTCGTCAGCCCGGCCTGGGCGTCTTCCATCTGCTTGGTCCAGGCGCCCTTCTCCTTGTAGAGCCGGATCGCACCCGGATGGTAGGGCAGGATCGCCTGGGGATCGGCGAAGTTCCCGCGATCCCAGCTGCGGGTGCGCTTGTGCGCTTTCTTGAGCGCTTCGTTCTGGTCCCACAACGCCTTGGTCACTTCATAGACCACGTCGGCGCTGACATTCTTCTGGGTGATCAGATAGACCGGCAGGCGGACCAGCCACATGTCCTCCCGGATGCCGGGAGGCCCCGCCTTCACCTTGGTAACGACGACCGGGTAGACCTTGTTCATGCGGGTCACCGCCTCCGGTGCCGGATCGACACCGAGGAAACGGATGCCGATGGTCGAATCGAGCTCGCGGGTGACCCCCGAGCCGACCGAGGCGTAGAACACCTCGAGCCGATTTTCCTTAACATCGTTACGCTGGCCGGCGTAGAGAGAGGTCCGCGGCACGCATTTGAGATCGCCCCACCCGTAGCCGGGATTGGCGATTTCGGCTTCGGCGTAGGTGTGGATCACCGGGCTGCCGGCATATTTGCAGCCGATCCGCTTGCCCTTGATCTCCTTGCGCGACTTGATCGGCGAATCGTTGCGGACGTACAGGCCGACATTGATGCCGCCGCCGACCAGCACGAGGCGGACATCGTATTTGCGCGGGAACGGCTTGCGCCCGACGCTCGCAACCCAGCCCTGGTAGTGGGAGACCAGGCCGACATCGGCTTCCTTGTTCTCCATCATCGGCAGCCAGACGCCGGCGCCGGCGACCGAGAGCACCTTGCCGGTCTTGCCGGTGGCCTTGGTGAGCACACCGGCGATGGCGGCGGCATAGGTGTAGAAGGACGATCCCGGCTCCTTGGCGCCGATCACGATATCCTTCTGCGCGGCAGCCGGCAGGGCGGCCAGCATCAGCCCGCCTGCCGCCAGCGACGCAACCGCTGCGCTGCGGCGCAAGCCTCGATGGATTTTTCCGGTGTTGGTCATGGATTTCTCCTCCCGTTGACCCCGACGATGGTCCGGTCCGGCAACAGCTGATTGCCGGCGGCGGACAGTGAAAGTTACCCGGTCACCCTAACACGACCCAAAAAGGCTTGACCAATACCTAACCCGGATTTCTCACCGCGGTCACGGTCTGCGCGGCACTGCCGGGCCGGCAGCCGGCAGCCTGCCGCACAGGCCGCGCCGGCTGCGGTCGCTGTGACAAGATCATTTAGCCGCCCGGTCCCGTCGACGCTCCGATCACGGTCGCAGCCCATTATACCTCGACGTGAGTTGCCCTTTTGCGATTAGCCGAATTGCGGAGTGCGAGACTAATGTTCGAGAAAGAAGCGCCTTCCGGCCAATCGGCGCCGGGCCAAGTTCCGGGTTGCGCGGCTCATAGGAGTGCTTCGCCAGTCCGACGAGCAAGGATCGGCTGTATCGACGCGATGTTCGAATTACGCTGAATTGACATACATTGACGACGGGCTGCAAATACGGCGCTGCCTGCGAACCTGTCGTGATATTCCGATACGCTAAACCGGCTCGGTAGTCTCCGATTGTATCGGCATGCCATCGCGTAGTTGCAAACCCCGTCCGCGCAGCAAGCCGATCCTCCCGATCCGGACGCTTCCAGCGGGAAGCGGCGAATTCCGATTATTCGGCTGCCAATTCCGTGCGCTCGTTTCGATTGGCGGATAGAAAATATAACAATTCGATCGCCGCCCGAGTCAGAAAATATCCGGTCGATGTGCCAGTAGGGCGGCAAGGTGCCGTTCAAAGCGCCTGCTGCGTACCGTCACCGGATCCAATGGCCGGACCTGCCTGAATTCGCAGTCGGGTCTGAAGAGGACTGCGGCCGGGTCCGGTTCCGGACCGTTCGCTGCTGCGTTTGCGCCGGCGATCGAGACGGGCCGGGTCAGTCGAACAATATGTTTGACGCCGCCCGAGATCGTCCCCGAAAAGCCGCACCCACGGTAGACTATACGGACCGGAATACGTCTTGACTCCGGAAGCCGGTGCGCGGCATCCGGACCTGGCGAACTGTCGGGCTTCGGCGCCCGCGCCGTGCATTCGGAATCGGCAGGCGGTTTGCCGATCACAGCGCCGCGGCTGACGCAAGGCTGAACATACCGGGCAAAGAAAGCGCCCCGCGGCAGCGAGGCGCTCCCCAACCGCTCAGCAGACTGCTGCTCGCCTAATTAACCGGCCGGCTCGACGATAATCCTGCCGCGCCCGCGCCGGACCCTGTAGCCGCCGCGCGGGATCCTCAGGCTGCCGTCCTGGACGAGCGGCCAGAGCGTGTCGGCGATCAGCTCCGCACTGCTGTCGCCGTCTTCCGCCGTCTGCGACGACATCCACTCGACGAAGGCGCGCTCGCCGATTTCGTGGCCGACCGACTTGCAGAGCGCGTTTAGTTTGCGGAGCTGCCCTTTCGTGAGGCCGCTTTGGTCGATTGAATGCGATGACATACTTTTCTTCTCCTTGCGGTTAACGGCATTGTACGACGAACTACCGTTTTCGACCGCCCGATGGTCCGATTTCAACAGAGGCTGATTTTATATTTCATATGCCGGTTGGATACTTTGTTCCAGCTAACAGCAAGCCCGACGACCGGCCAAATCTGCGCGCAGCGCACGCAGGAAACAACAGTACGCCATCCAGCACCATCGCCCTAACCTAAGTCCGATCGAAAAACAAGACATAGTTTCGGAGCAGCGATAAGCACGAATGTCGTCTGGTTTCGGCTGAGTACCTCTTTACGGGAAATCTGTGCTCTGCAACCGGCGCTTCCCTCAACCCGCGAAGATACACCGCCTAGTCAATGCAAATTACGCTTCAGAGAACGCGAAAGATTAATATTCGCCGGCCGGCGACTCGACAATGGCAATGGCGGAACTGTCTCTGCAAGTTCGGTCCGGGGGAATTGGCATTCGACGGCAGTCCCGCAATTTTCGACGAAAGGCACCGCAGTCGCGCGCGGCGATCGGCAGCCGATATCCGACGGTCGACGGTCGGGTCAGCACGGCCGCAGGAATCGCATTGGACGCTCGAAACTGCGCGCAGGACCGGAATCGGCGCCGGCGGCCGCAACATCCTTGCGGCAATTTTCCGTGAAGGACTCCTGCGCCAAAGACGGTACTGAAAAGCCGGTTCCCCATCCGCCGGATGACTGCTGCGGCGACCGGGGCGGCCCTATGGGAGACCCCATGAATTACGACCATTTCTTCCAGCAGCAGATTGAGAATCTGCACCGGGAAGGCCGTTACCGTGTGTTCACGGATATCGAGCGGCATGCGGGAGATTTCCCGAAGGCGACGCGGCGCAAGGACGGTGCGGCGCGCGAAGTCACGGTCTGGTGCTCGAACGACTATCTGGGCATGGGTCAGCATCCGGACGTGCTGAGCGCAATGCACGAAGCCGTCGACCGTTGCGGCGCCGGCGCCGGCGGCACGCGCAATATTGCGGGTACGAACCATTTCCATGTCCTGCTCGAACGCGAATTGAGCGACCTGCACGGCAAGGAATCGTCCCTGGTCTGCACCTCGGGCTATGTCGCCAACCTCGCCGCGCTGAGCACGCTGGCGGCAAAGCTGCCGGGCTGCATCGTTTTCTCCGACGCGTTCAACCACGCGTCGATGATCGAAGGCATCCGCCAGTCGCGCGCCGAGAAGCATGTTTTCGCGCACAACGATGCCGACGATCTCGAAAGGCTGCTCGCCGCGGCCGACCCCGGCCGGCCCAAGCTGGTCGCGTTCGAATCCGTTTATTCCATGGATGGCGATATCGCGCCGATCGCTCGCTATTGCGATCTGGCGGAAAAATACGGCGCGCTGACCTATCTGGACGAGGTGCATGCCGTTGGTATGTACGGCCCGCGCGGCGGCGGCGTTGCCGAGCGCGAGGGCGTCATGGACCGGGTCGACGTCATCGAGGGGACCCTGGCAAAGGCCTTCGGCTGCGTCGGCGGATACATCGCCGCCTCGGCCGCCATCGTCGATTTCGTCCGCAGCTACGCCTCAGCCTTCATCTTTACCACTGCTCTGCCGCCCGGTGTCGCCGCCGCGGCGATCGCGAGCATCCGGCATCTGAAGGGTAGCGATGCCGAACGGCAGAAGCAGCGCAGCGCGGTTGCCAGGGTCCGCAAGCGACTGAGCGACCACGGCATCCACCATATGGACAATCCCAGCCACATCGTCCCGGTGACGGTGGGCGATCCCGTGGTCTGCAAGCAGATCTCCGACCTGCTGCTGGACGATTACGGCGTCTATGTCCAGCCGATCAACTATCCGACCGTGCCGCGCGGCACCGAGCGGCTGCGCATCACACCGTCGCCCCTGCACACGGACGCCGATATCGAGCATCTGGCGGCCTCGCTGTCGTCGGTGTGGAGCCGGCTGGCCCTGCAACGCGCGGCCTGAGCGGCAATCGGGGCCGCAAGCCGGGGCAGCGGCCGAACGTCCGGCAACCGGAGAACGACAACGTGACACCGAAGGCGGCGGCGCGCCCAATCGAAACGGCGCCGGAAAACGCGCACGGCTTCTCTCTCCCGGATGCCGAAGTGCCCGAACTGGAATTCGCCGGCATCCGGGCCCAGTATGCGGCGCTCAAGGATGGGATCGCGCCCCGTATCGCAGAGGTCTTCCGCCACGGACGCTTCATCATGGGGCCGGAGATCGAGGCGCTAGAGGCGGCGCTTTGCACCTTCTGCGGCGCCCGGGAGGCCGTGGCCGTCTCGAGCGGCACGGATGCGCTGGTGGCGCCGCTGATGGCGCTCGGCGTCGGACCGGGCGATGCCGTGTTCGTGCCGTCCTTCACCTTTACGGCAACCGCCGAGGTGGCGCTGCTGCTCGGCGCCGCGCCGGTCTTCGTCGATGTCGGGGAGCGCAGCTTCAACATCGATCCGGACGACCTGCGCCGGCGCATCGCGCAGATTCGCGCGGACGGCGCCCTGACGCCGAAGGCGGTTATCGCCGTCGACCTGTTCGGCCTGCCCGCCGACTACGAAGCGCTCGCCGCCATCGCCGGGGAGGAGGATCTCAGCCTGATCGGCGATGCCGCCCAGAGTTTCGGCGGCCGCCGCGGCAACCGCAATGTCGGCACGCTGGCGCCGGTCACGACGACCAGCTTCTATCCGGCCAAGCCGCTCGGCTGCTACGGCGACGGCGGCGCGGTATTCACCGACGATTCCGGCATGGCGGACCGGCTCCGTTCGATCCGGGCGCACGGCCAGGGCAGCGTGCAGTATGCGGTGGAGCGGGTCGGCCTGAACGCCCGGCTCGACAGCCTGCAGGCGGCGGTGCTGCTCGGCAAGTTGCCGGCCTTCGAGGGCGAAGTCGCGGCGCGCAACCGGCTGGCGGACCGCTACGACGCCGGCCTCGGCGATGTCGTCAGCACGCCGTTCCGGCCCGACGGATGCGTCAGCGCCTGGGCGCAATATTCGATCCTCGTCGACGATCGCGACGGCGTGCGTGCGCGGCTCGCAGAGGCCGGCATTCCGACCGCCGTCTACTATCCCGCGCCGATGCACCTTCAACCGGCATACCGCGACCACGGCGCGGGCGAAGGCTCCCTGCCGGTGAGCGAAGCCTTGTGCAGCCGGGTCCTCAGCCTGCCCATGCACGCCTATATGCAGGACGAAGCGGCGGACCGGGTTATCGAGGCGGTGCGGGCGGCGGTGGGATGACCGCGCCGGATCAGCCGGCCCTGAGCTGGTTGATGCCGTTGCCGGCGAGATAGCCGAGCCAGACAGCGATCAGGCACAGCACGACCGAAAGCAGGACGTTACCGCCGGCTCTCATCCACTCGCCGTTGTGCAGCAGGTTCAGCGTCTGGAGGCTGAAGGCGGAAAATGTGGTGTAGCCGCCGCAGAACCCGACCATGATGAAGGCGCGGGCCTCCGGTCCGGGCCAGGGCCGGTCTATCGATGCGCTGAGCGCTGCGACGACGCCGATGATCAGCGAGCCGGCCACATTGACCAGGAGTGTGCCCCAGGGGAATTCCGGCCCCAGCCGCGCCGTGACCAGCCCGTTGCACCAGTATCGGCCCATGCCGCCGATGGCGCTGCCGAGCGCGATCCAGAAGTAGGTCATGCCTGCGGCGGTCCGCTTCGGCTTTGCCGGGGCATCGGCACAGGATCGCCTCGAGATCAGGAAACCGGCAGGCCCGGTTTCCGGCCGGAATTCAGTGCCCGATCATCCACGGGCGCGAGCCCTTGTGAACGTGGGCCTTGCCATGGCTGTGGCCGTGATGGCTGTGATCGTGTTTCGTGACGTTCCCGACCTTGGGCTCGTGGGAACTTTTTTCGTTGCGCTGGTGCGCGACCCGGTTGTGCGGGTCCATATTGGCGAGAAACGGTGCGCTGATGCCGCGCGGGGCAGGTTGTTCGCAGGACGGGCAGGGCTTGGGCTCCGAGGCTCTGACCATCTTTTCCATTTCCGTGAACGGCCCGCAATCCTCGCAAACATATTCGTAAATGGGCATCGCGCCCTCCCTTGTCACCGCGCCGTTATAGCAGGAAAAGAGGCGTGCCGTCCGCGGAAAGCGGATGGCACGCCCCGGATTGTGAATTGGGCCGCAGGAAACGAGCGTCAGGCGATATAATCGCCCAACAGCAGGTAGCCCGGCAGCCAGGCTGTTACGATACCCTGGATGCACGTCACCGCGCCTGTCACCTTGGCGATCGGTTTCTGCATCGCCAGCAACAGGAAGAACATGAACCACAGCACGGCCCATGCCGCCCAGCACAGTCCGAACCAGTAGCCCCAGAGCGTCGATGCGCCCTGCAGCGTGGTAATCGCAACCGGAACCGCGGTAATGGCGACGAACAGGCTGTACCAGCCGAGTCCGCCTCCGTCGACATCCTGAAAACGGTTATACGCCACCCACAGATAGGTGAACGAGAACAGTAGGGTAAACCCTGCCGCCTGTTGCCCCGCTAGATTGTTGCCCGGGCCGAAGGCCAGATACAGCGCCACCAGCCCCGTAACGCCGCCGCTGAAGATGTTGATGATCGCGATTTCGCGATCTCCGATGCGGCCCATGAGCCAAAGCCCGTTCAGGAAAAGAACGGCTCCGACCCAGAGAAGTGCCAATCCCAACATAGTCGGTACCTCCGAATTTCACATGTCATCTGACATGCCTGCGCCTTCAAAAAGAGAAGGCCGGAAGCAGGGCAAGGTCGCCCCGCTTCCGGCCCGCCTAATCAGTTAGCTGCAGGATGCTGCGTCTGCACCGCTGACCTCGATGTTCGGACCGGCTTTGTTCGGCCGGATATCGAAATCGAAGATTTCGGTCGGTACGGCGACCGTGCAGCACGCGTTCGGAATGTCGACGATTCCGCTGACGCGGCCCTCAACAGGTGCCGTGCCGAGAATCATGTAGGCCTGCTCGCCCGAATAGCCGAATTTCTTGAGATATTCGACTGCGTTCAAGCAGGCCCTTCGATAGGCCACCGTCGCATCCAGATACTTCTGGGAGCCGTCGTGTTCGTCGACACAGACCCCTTCGAAGATCAGATACTCGGAGTAGTGGGGCTCGACCGGGCTTGGCTTGAATACCGGATTGGTGATCCCGTATTTCTCGACCCCGCCCTTGATGACGTCGACGCCGATATCGATCCAGCCCGCCATCTCGATGGCGCCGCAGAATGTGATCTCGCCGTCGCCCTGCGACCAGTGGATATCACCCATCGACAGGCCGCCGCCCGGTTGGTAAACCGGGAAGTAGCACGTCGAACCACGCGACAGATTCTTGATGTCGCAGTTGCCGCCATGCTCGCGTCCCGGAACTGTCCGGGCGCCTTCGAGACCCGCCGCACGCGCGGCATCGCCTGTCATCTGGCCCATCAGTGCCGTTGTGGTCCCTGCCAGGCCGTCCGGCAGGGTGGCCAGGGGCGGCACACGGTCCGGATCGGTGTTGAACAGGGCCGATTCCCGATCGTTCCACGTCTTCAGCAGGTCAGCCGAAGGCAGGGTGCCGATCAACCCCGGATGGATCAGTCCCGGGAACCTCACGCCGGGAATGTGGCGCGACGAGGTGTAGATCCCGTGAAAATCCCAGCACGCCTTGCGCGCATCCGGGAAGTGCTTGTCGAGAAAACCGCCGCCATTCTCAAGCGCGAAAATGCCGGTGAAGCCCCACTGCGAATCTTCCAGCCAGCCGATGTCGTTGATATCGACAACCAGGAGATCGCCGGGCTCGGCGCCTTCGACACCGAACGGGCCGCTCAGATAGTGCACCTTGGACAGATCGACATCGCGGATATCGTTGGCTGATTCATCGTTGTGGATCTGGCCGCCCGTCCAGTCGTAGCACTCGACGCGAAATTCATCGCCGGGCTTGAACTGCTCCACAATGGGGACATCGGGATGCCAGCGATTGTGGGTCTTGACCGCTTGATCTTCGGGCCACTTGTCCATTTCTGCTCGAAATACTGTATTCACCATTTTGCTTCCTCCTCTTTACAAGGTTAGTTAAACATTATGTAAGTTCTGATTACGTAAATCGTCCATTTATTCTTGGTTGTGAACGATATAATCTAACGAATACTAAAAGCTCAGAAATTAGTATTCATTTACCCTCGAATTCATACTTATGAGGACAATGGAACAATAATTCTAGTACTATAAATGTGTATTTGCAACAAAAATCTAGAAGTTTGCCGATTGTTGCCGGTAACGATTTCTCGAATTATTTGTTATGTTATAACTTAATTTCTCAATAACTGTTTTCTTTCTTGAGGTTATTTGGCGGGTTCGCGCTGCGATGGGACGAATCTAGATCGTTGCCTGTAACCGTGGCGCGGCGACTGGCCGGTCGCCGTGGGACAATTACCGGATATTTATCCCTGCCGGGCCGGGCTACAGCTTGTCGGGAGACCTCCAGGCACCGCCCCGAGGGCTCGCTGGACGGCGTGAGTCCTTCCGCCCACCTCAATCCATCCGGAGCCCCGCCATGCCCCTTGCCGACTGCAACGGCCGAAGAGTGAGCTATGAGGCCGGCGGGCCGGACGACGGTTCTGTACCGCTCATGCTGTTCCAGCCGCCCGGCGCGAGCGGCGCGTCGATCTGGCGGCCTATCGCGGCAATGGTCCGGGATCGCTTCCGCACCGCCGCGGTCAACCCCTCGGCCTACGGCAACACCGAGCCCTTCGTTGGGCCTGCGCCGATGACGCTCGGCGACGAGGCCGCCGCGCTCGCTGCCGTCATCCGTGCCGAGCTGCCGAACGGCCGTGGGCCGAGTGCCCATGTCGTCGGTCATTCCTATGGCGGCACCATCGCGCTGGTGCTGGCGCTGGCATGGCCCGAACTGGTCGGCCGGCTGACCCTGCTCGAACCCGCGCCCTATCCTCTGCTGCGCGACGCCGGAGAAACCGCGCTGGCCGACGAGATCGACAGCCGGAACCGGCATTTCATCGAAACCGTGCGCGCCGGCGGCCGCGACGCCGAGGCGATGGAACGGTATCTCGACTATTTCAACAACCGGCCGGGGTTCTGGCGCAGCCTGGACCGGCGGGTGCAGGCCAGGATGCTGACCCTGACGGAACGCCTCGCCGTCGGGCTCGAAGCCGTCGAGCGCCTCGACATGCGCTACGCTGACCTCGCCGCTATCGCTGAAATTGCCGGGCCGGTCACAATCGTCCGCGGCGGCGACACCGACCCGCTCCACGCCCGGCTGACCGGACTGGTCGCGCAATCCATCCCCGGCGCCACCCTTCACGACCTACCCGGCGCTGGCCACATGATGACGCTGACGCATGGCCGGGCGATCGTGGAGATGTTGCGGGAAACGGCGTAACCTGACGCTGGCCGGTGCGCGCTTCCCCCAGCCTTGCAGAAGAAAAAAGACGTAAATTCGCTTGAATTTTTTGTAATATTTCCTAGATTGACGACCGGCCCGCAAATGCCACTGCAGTAAATTCGGCGCAAATCCAGGGGGACATGACGAATCATGACATTCCATGACACCCGAGGGTCTTGCTCCGAACGTCGTCCCGACCGAGCGAATCCGGACCGTCGTCCCGACCGCTTCCGCCACCGGAGCCATAGCACCGGTGGCCGTTCGACGAGATGCAAGGGATCCCGGCTCGGTCTGTCCATCAAGCCTGGAGTCAATCGACGGGAATCCTTCGCTCCGCGCGCCTGCGGCCCGCTCGAGCCGGAATGACGGGCGGGAGCGGAGTGGGTAGAGAGAGACCGATGAAAACAAAACATGACAAAACATGACATTTCCTGACACATCATGACCCATCCGGAGATCATCGTCGTCGGCGCCGGGAACGCCGCCTTCTGCGCGGCGCTGGCGGCGCGCGAGGCCGGCGCGTCGGTGCTCATGCTGGAGCGCGCGCCCGAGGCGGAGAACGGCGGCAACTCGCGCTTCACCGCCGGGGCGTTCCGCTTCGCCTATGCCGGGGCGGACGACATCCGCGCCCTGTGCCCGGACCTGCCGGAAGCGCAGGCCGCCATATCCGATTTCGGCGACTATCCGGAGGAGTGCTTCTACGACGACATGTTCCGCCTGACCCGCTACCGCACGGACCCGGCGCTGTGCGAGCGGCTGGTTACGGAATCTGCCGAAACCATGCGGTGGCTGCGCGCCAAGGGCATCCGATTCATGCCGATCTACGGCCGGCAGGCCTTCGAGATCGACGGCCGTTTCCGCTTCTGGGGCGGGCTGACGCTCGAAGCCTGGGGCGGCGGTCCGGGCCTGGTTGACGGCCACACCGGGATTGCACGGTCGGCGGGGATCGACATCCGCTACGGCGCGCGGGTGTTGGACCTGATCCATGACGGCCACACGGTCGGCGGGGTCCGCTTCAAGCAGGATGGCCGGATCGAGACCGTGCCGGCGAAAGCAGTGGTGCTCGCCGCCGGCGGCTTCCAGGCCAACCCGGAATGGCGTACCCGCTATCTCGGCCCCGGCTGGGAACTGGCGAAGGTGCGCGGCAGCCGCTTCAACACCGGCGACGGCATCCGCATGGCGCTGGAGATCGGCGCGGCGGCCTACGGTAACTGGTCCGGCGGCCACGCCGTCGGCTGGGATTACAACGCGCCGGAGTTCGGCGATCTGGCGGTCGGCGACGGCTTCCAGAAGCACAGCTACCCCTGGGGCGTCATGGTCAACGCCACCGGCCGGCGCTTCGTCGACGAGGGCGCGGATTTCCGCAACTACACCTATGCCCGCTACGGCCGCACGATCCTGGAGCAGCCGGACAGCTTCGCCTGGCAGGTCTTCGACGCGCAGGTCAGCCATCTGCTGCGCGACGAATACCGCATCCGGCAGGTCACGAAGGCGAAGACGGATACGCTGGAGGAACTGGCGGGCCGGCTGGAGGGTGTGGACCGCGACGGTTTCCTCGCCGGGATTGCGGCTTACAACGCGGCTGTGGACACCGATACGCCGTTCAATCCGACGGTCAGGGACGGGCGCGGCACGCACGGCCTCGCAGTGAACAAGACCAACTGGGCCAACACGATCAGCGCGCCGCCCTTCGAGGCCTACCGGGTCGGCTGCGGCCTCACCTTCACTTTCGGCGGCCTGCGCATCGACCCGGCGAGCGCGCAGGTGCTCGACAGCGACCTCGCGCCGATCCCCGGCCTCTACGCCGCCGGCGAACTGGTCGGCGGCCTGTTCTGGTTCAACTATCCGGGCGGCACGGGCCTCACCAACGGCGCCGTCTTCGGCCGCCTCGCGGGGCGTTCGGCAGCGGCGGTCGTGTAAGGCGGATCATTCGGGCATCCACGGTTCGCGAATCATCAGGCCCTTTGCGGTAAATCCGCCGTCCACGCTCAAGGTCTGCCCGGTGATATGGCTGCTGTCCGGGCCACAAAAAAACAGGATTGCCGCCGCAACATCGTCCACCGTGCCATAACGCTGAATCGGCATCGCATTCATCCACGCGGTCGTTCGCTCGATTGGATGGTGCGCGCTCATCGGCGTCGTGACGGGGCCGGGAGCGATGGCATTAACCGTGATGCCGTGCTCGGCGAATTCAACCGCCATCACCCGGGTGACCGCGAGCATTCCCGCCTTCGACGCCGCATACGCGACCTGGCCCGTACCACCCAGAAGCGCCGCATGGGACGAGATATTGACGATTCGCCCGTCTGCCCGCAGGGAGATCATCTCTCTCGCCACGGCCTGCGAGCAAAAGAAACAGGTGTCCAGGTTGGACTTCAGGACACGTTCCCAGAACTCTCGATCCGTTTCGAGGGCGGGGCGGTTCGCACCGATGCCTGCATTGTTTACCAGTATGTCGAGGCCGCCGAAGGTCTCGACTGCCTTTCTCGGGATGCTGCCATAATCCAGGGCGTCATCTAGATCGACGATATACGCAGCGGCATTGCCACCTTCTGCGCGTATTTCTTCGGTTGTCGCCCCGGCCTCCGTTTCATTGCGGTCGACGATCAGGACCGATGCACCTTCCCGCGCCAGACGGCGGGCGGTCTCGCGGCCGATACCGCTCGCGCCGCCGGTAACAACGGCCACCTTTTCGTCGAATCTGGCATGGGTCACAGGTCCGCGACCCTATCTGAGATCGGCATTCTGCGCCGAGTTCCGGTCGCTTCCGTGAACTTCGAAGTATCGGTTCGAGGCATTTTCCTGGCTGGTATAGAGGCCGTCATAATTGGGCGCCACGGGCAGGGGCAGGCGCACGGGGAGCGCTTCCATACGCGGTTGCACGGCAAGATCGCCGCGTACGATTGTTTTCCCGAACGAGGCGATCGAAATCCCGCCGGTGAGCGGCCAGGCGTCGGTGGCGCCATACTGGTAGATGAGCAGCCGGCGGGAACGTGCCGATGTATTCAGCGCGGAGCCGTGGATCGTGCGTACATGATGAAACGAGACCGTGCCCGCCTTGCCGGTGAGCGGCACGGCCTTGTCGTAGTCCAGCGGATCGCGCACCGGATCGATCGCCGAGCAGAAAACGCCGTTGGAATGATGGGAATAGACCGGGCCGCGATGCGAACCCGGTATCATCAGGAGGGGGCCGTTTTCGAGTTCGACATCGTCCAGGGGGATGGAGACCGACAGCAAATCGTCATTGGTATGGGGGTATCCAGCCCAGTCCTGATGCCATTCCACCGGCGACCCGTATTCCGCCGCCTTTATGTTGATCTTGCCGTTGGGATGGGTGAGGCGGATGCCGTTGCCGATCAATTGCTCGACGATATCCAGAATAGTGGAGGAGCGCGCCAGCCGATCGAACGCTTCATGCTGAAAGATCGGTTTTTTCAGCCTCCTTACGCGAGGATTACCCGGACTGTGCGATGGTTCGAGGTCGTAATAGTCGTCGCCTCTCTCAAGGTTCGCCGCTTTGGCCACAAGTTCGTCAACAATTTCCGAGAGACGATTTATTTCTTCTTTCGACAGCAAATCGTCGATGACAACATATCCGTGTTCCTCGTAAAGCTCAAATTTTTCGTCGGTCAACAGCCGGCCTGGCCGATTCATCGCGGACCTCAATTCTGCGGATTGCCGTTTCGCAAATTTCCCAATTTGGCGGATTGCTGTCAATTGGGGTTCCCTGACGATCTACCGCGCACCCGGGGCGCCCACCCGTATACCTTCGTGCAGGCCCCGCCCATCAGGACTGCCCGTTCGCTTTCGGTGAGACGGTCTGTCAGCTGGAATGGGTCGACGCCCTGCGCATAGGAAAGGTGTGCGACCGTCCGGGTCCAGTCGGTTCCCCAGAGGCAGCGCTCGATGCCCCAGGCGTCGAAGATGCGCGCCAGCGGATCCCAGATATCGGGGTAGGGGTAGCCGGCATGGGAAAGGGTGCACGCGCCGCTGATCTTGATGACCGCATTCTCGCGCCTGGCAAGCTTGAGCACTTTGGGCAATTCGGCGAAAGGCTCCGGCGGGGCCGGCGGCGCGTGGGGCTGCAGGAGGCCCATATGGTCGAGAATGAAGAAAGTTCCGGGGTAACGGTCGACCAGGGCCATGCCGGCGTCCAGCCGGCCCCAGCACAGCAGGTTGACTGGAAGGCCGAGCCGCGCTGACTCGCGCACGATAACGGCAAAACCCGGATCGTCGGGGCCACGGCTGCTTTCGTGGCTCATCAGAATCCGCGTGCCGACCGTTCCGTCGGTTTCCTTCCACGCGGCAATGGTTTCGGCAGCCGCCGGGTCCGACGGATCGACCGGTTTGACGAGCGCAAACCGGCCGGGATGGGCGTTTCGCACCTCTACGGCATAGCTTGCGTCATACCGGTAGATCGAATAGGCGGAGATGAGAATGGCGCCGTCGACGCCGACGGCATCCATGGCCGCCACCATCTCATCGCCGGTGACATGCGCAGGCCAGTTCGGCGCTCCGGCCCACGGTCGGTCAGGCGTGTCGGCGGCATAGGCGTGAACCTGGGCGTCGATGATCGGCATCGGCATTCGGTGAGTGCTTCCCCGTCGTTTCGCTAACCGGTCGAGGCCGTTCTTGCCGCCGATTTCTGCCAGACGATCAGTGCGGCCAGAACCGCAAGGCCAAAAACGTCCGCGATCAAGCTGCCGTAAATGAAGATCAGTCCGACAATCAGTATGCCGATGCGAATGACGACTGGCAGCCGGGTCAGGTAATGTCCGCCGAAACCGATCGCAAATAGAATCGATGCTGCGAAACCTACCAGTACAATCCAGGCAATTTCAAAAGTTGTACCCCTTAACAAGACTTCGGGCCTGAAGATAAACATGAACGGCAGGATGTATTTCATCGCTGCCAGTTTCATTGAGTTGAGCGCGATCGGCCACCAATGCGTCTTCGTGATGACCGATGCAGTAAAGACCGCCGTGCACAGGGGAGGAGTCAGCGCCGATAACAGAGCACCGTAGAAGACGAAGAAGTGAGCGGGCAGCGCCGGCACCCCGAGATCGACCAGCGCCGGGACGACGACCGCCGCCGCAACCAGATAGGCCGCGGTCGTCGGCATACCCATGCCCAGGATCAGGGCGACCACCAGCGCCAGGCTGACCGCCGCCAGCAGGCCGCCATGCGCGCCCAGGCCGATCACCGCCTCGCCCAGCTTGATCCCGATACCGGTGAACGACACCAGGAACAGGGTGATTTGAGCGCAGATCAGCAGCGAGACGATGGTCACGATGCCGTGCGCCGCTGTCCGGACGCCATTCAGGAACATCGCGAAGAGATTTTTGAGTGTTTCGCCGGAGGTCAGGCCGGTGACCAGGAACAGGATCAGGTTCGTACAGATCGCGTAGAAGGCGGACAATTCCGCGGTTCGGCCGCTGAACAGTGACCCGAGCAGGACGACGATCGTCACAGCCAGCGGTCCGACCTTCTTCCAGGTCAATACAGTTGAAATCTTCGGAATGTCTTCGGCTTTGAAAGGACGAAGATCGATCTTGCGCGCCTCGACGTCGATGCTGAACCAGATACAGACATAGAAGAACAGCGCCGGGATGATCGCCGCATAGACGATGTCCAGGTAGGGTACGCTCAGAATTTCGGCCATCACGAACGCGCCGGCTCCCATGATCGGCGGCGTGATCTGCCCGCCGCTCGATGCCGAGGCCTCGACGGCGCCGGCGAACTGCGGGCGATAGCCGAGCCGACGCATTGCCGGGATCGTGAAATTTCCTGTCGTCGCGACGTTGGCGACCGCAGCGCCGTTCAGGGTGCCGAACATGGCGCTCGACAGGGTAGCGACCTTCGCCGCGCCGCCGGGCGAACGCCCCGCCACGATGATGGAGATATCCATGAAGCTCTGGGCCGCGCCCGTCGCCAGCAGGAACGCGCCGAAGATAATGAATATGGCGATCAGGCTGGCCGACAGGCTCGTTACCATCCCCCATATGCCAAGTTCGCTCAGGTATATGTTTTCGAGCACATACTGAGGCGAAAACGGCGCGTGGCCCCAACTGCCGGGAATCAGGTGCCCGAACAGCGCGTAGAGGATCATCGCGACGGCCAGAAGCGGCAGGAACGGGCCGGTCGTCCGCCGGGCACCCTCCAGGATGATCAGGACCAGGGCGATGCCCAGAACGAAATCGTGAAACTCGGCGACGACGCCCAAATCGTCCGAAATCGCTTCCTCATTGAACAGGATGTACAGGGACGAGACGATGGCCACCAGCATGGCGACGCCGCTGAAAACGCGGATGAACAGTGATACCGGCCCGGTGCGGCGATCCCTCAGTCCGTCGAAATGCAGATAGGTCAGCAGCAGGCCGAGCGCCACGTGAACCGATCGCTGAACCAGCGGCTGGAACTGGCCGAAGCCGGCCGTGTAAATGTGGAAGGCGACCAGCGCCAGGGCGAGGAACATCACGACCCCCTCGCGCCCGGTGAGGCGGAGTGGGGCCGAGTCTTCAGCCCCGGCGCGGGTCATGGATTTCGATTATAAACTCGCCGGCCGAATCACTTCATTTCCGGCGGGATCAGGTGGGCCGGAACCTTCCCGCCCTGGGACCGGTAGAATTCCACCGCGGCCTTGTGCAGGGGAACCTTGGCCAGTTTCAGGGTGTCCCGCGTGATGTCGACATCCTTGAACGTCGAGAAGGCGGCCTCCTGAATCTTCCGGCCCTTGGCGATGCCGGACAGAATCGCCTTCACCTGCCCGTCGTTGAGGCCGGTATCGGTTGTGAACACGCCGATCATCTGCAACGGCATCAGCGTGGCCGGAAAGCCCTTGATCTCGTTGTCCTTGAACTGGCGGAAAGCGATATAGGGGAACTTTGCCTGGACTGCCTTCTTTTGCGTTTCGGTGAAGCTCAGCAGCTTGATCTTCGTAAACGCCATCAATTCGAGGGTCGAACCGTCGAGGACGGTCGCGCCGCCGGCCTTGGCATAGCCGATCGAACGCTTGTCCTTAACCGCCGCGATCGCGTCGTTCAGGCTGGCCCGAAGATAGTTCGGCTTGATCTTGAGGACTTCGAGCATCTGGATGACCAACTGCTCTGTCGCGGACCCCCGCTGGCCGGACGTGAAGGTTTTGCCCGCCAGGTCGGCCAGCTTGTTGACGCCGGAATCCGCCCGCACGACCCAGGCCTGCATCGAGGGCGAATAGACCCACAGGGTCCGCAGCTTCGGAAAAGCCTTGCCTTTGAACTTCCCGAGCCCCTTCCACATCTGGTAGACGCTCGCAAAGGCGGCGATGCCCATATCGATCTGGCCGCGCCGTACCTTGTTGAGGTTGTCGCCGCCGCCCTTGGTCGAAACGGCGGTCACGTCGACCGCTTTGCCCGAATGGGTGTTGATCGCCTTCGCTGCGGCGACCCCGTACGCATAGTGGCTCGACTTTGTCTGGCTTGTGCCGAACGACAGCCTGTCTGCCGCCACGGCGCTTCCGGCGGTAGTTGCGGCGTACAGAACGACGGCGCATCCACCCAAGGCTTTCTTTCGCCAGCTATTCAACATTGGACCTTTCCTCCTTCGGTCGTTGGTTGGCACTCTACTCCCGTTTTTCCTCGCTTCTCAGATCGGAAAATTCTTTTAGCTAACGCTGTATCGCTCGAGGATCTCCTCGTTGATGTCTATGCCGATGCCAGCACGATCGGCTCTGGGCGCGTGCAGGAATCCGTCCTCGAAGATGTCGTAGGGCTCCTTGAGCAGGTCATGGCGGAGCGGGTTGCGGTCGTCCTTCGACCAGTCCGAGCGCATGACTTCGAAAGTCAGCAGATTCGGCAGTGCCGTTGCGATGTGCAGCGAGACGGCCAGGCACAGGGCCGAGCAGCTTCCCGTATGCGGCGCATAGGGGATGTGAAACGCCTGGCTCATATGGGCGATCCTGGCGATCTCCGTCAGGCCGCCGACGCGGGACGGATTGGGCTGGACGATGTCGACGCACCGCTCGGCGAACATGTTGGCGAAATCGAACCGGGTAAACGAACTCTCGCCCCACGCGATCGCCATGTCGAGATGGTCCGCCAGATACTTGTACCCATACATGTTGTCCGGGCTGATCGGCTCCTCGAACCAGTAGATGTCGTATTTCTCCAGTTCCCGGCCCACCCGAAGCGCCAGCTTGTAATCCTCGTGGTAGCCGCAATTGGCGTCCACGGTGAGGGTGATCTCGTCGCCAACGGCCGTGCGGATGTCTTCGACCAGTTTGATATCCCTGACGTAGCCCGCCGGATTCTTGCCCAACTTGATCTTCATCGACTTGAAGCCGAGGTCCATGAATTCCCGGGCGGTGTCGAGTACGATGCTCTTTTCGCGCATCCTCAGGCTGGACGCGTAGGACGGGATCAGGTCGCGCTGGCGCCCGCCGAGGAACATGTACAGAGGCTGCCCAAAGGCCTGGGCACGCAGGTCCCACAAGGCAATGTCTATGCCGCTCAGGGCCTCGATGAAGAAGCCGCGGTTGTGCCCGCGGTTCATCATCGCCGCATACATGACTTCCCAGGTGTGCTCGGGCTGCAGCGGGTCTGAGCCGACGACCAGCGGGCTCAGCTCCTCGATGATCTTCTTGAGCGCCGCCGGCGCAAACCGGGTCATGCATTCGCCATACCCGATGAGGCCCTCGTCGGTCGTAAGCCGCACGATTGTGGCCCGATAGCCGCCGAATACGATGTCCTGCACCTTATCGGCGTAGGGGATGCTTACCGGAGCATCGATCGCCTTCGACAGGGGAACGAAAAGCGGGAAGACTTCGACCTTGGAGACCTTCACGGTTGCTGCTTTTTTTTCGAATCAGCCGGATTTTCTCGCAATATGCAACTGCATCAGGCATCCGAGCGAAAGAAAGTAATGCTGGAACAGATACTTAAACCAATACAGAGGCATTCCCTCTTGTCTAGCCCGAAGCCGATCCGGTTATCAAGACTGTTTGCGGGCGAACGCAAGCGCGCATAGAAGCCATGCGACGGGGTGGGTAGACCCGCGTTCAATCCCCGAACAGCCGCCGGACCGCTTCCGCCGGATCGACGGCGCCGGCCCTGACCTGCTCGACAAGCGCGCGTCGCTCTTTTGCGGGCATGATTTTCAGCGCATCGCGCACCAAGCCACCCGCCATTGTGGCCAGTCGGTCGATCGCCTGCCGCTCGGTCCGTGCGCGGCGTACTTCCGGCGTCACCGCCTCGCTCTGCCGCGTGGCGGCGTCCACCAGCTCGGCGACCCCCTCGCCAATCGTCGCCACCGTGCTGACGACCGGCGTGTCCCCCTGCACACTAGGGCGACTCGCGCTGCGCAGGCCGAGCATCGCCTCAAGCTGCCGGGCGGTCTCGTCGGCGCCGGGCAAGTCGGCCTTGTTGACCACGAGGATGTCGGCGACTTCCAGAATGCCCGCCTTGATCGCCTGCAGATCGTCGCCAAGGCCGGGCGCGCTGATGACGACGGTCACGTCGGCGACCTGCGCGACTTCCACTTCCGACTGGCCGGCGCCCACGGTCTCGAGCAGGACGATATCGAAGCCCGCCGCGTTCAGCACGTCGATCGACGCCTGGATATTCAGCGCGAGGCCGCCGAGATGGCCGCGCGCGGCGATCGAGCGAATGAAGACATCGGGATCGGAGCCGTGCTCGCCCATGCGCGCCCGGTCACCGAGAATCGCGCCGCCGCTCTTCGGGCTCGACGGATCGACCGCCAGCGCGGCCACCCGCATGTCCCGTTCGCGCAGCGTGCGGATCACGGCGCTGATCAGGGTGGATTTGCCGGAACCGGGCGGTCCGGTCAGGCCGACGACCGGGGTGTCGCGCCGGTCCTTGTCCAGCGCCTGCAACAACCTGCGGGCCTCCTCGCCGCCGATATCGGCCAGCGTAAGCGCCCGGGCGAGCGCCCGCGTCTCGCCCGCGCGCAGGCGGGCGGAGAGGTCCGCAATATCGGTCGCGGAGGAGGCCGGGCGTCGCGGCGTGGGTTGATCGCTCACCAGCCCGGCATCCCTTCCGGCCCCACGGCTTCGACGAGGGCCCCGGCGCGCGCAAGGTCGACGGCGGCCTCGATGTCCGGCGCCATGTATCGGTCCTCTTCGAGCGGCGGTACGACGGCGCGCAGCCGCCCGACCGCCTCGGCAAGGCGGGCGCTCGTTTTCAGGGGCTGGCGGAAGCCGATGCCCTGGGCGGCGGCCAGCCATTCGATGGCTACGATCTTGGACAGATTGTCGTTCATCTCGGCCAGCCGGCGCGCGCCGTGGGTCGCCATCGAGACATGGTCCTCCTGGTTGGCGCAGGTCGTCAGGCTGTCGATGCTGGCCGGCGCCGCGCGCTGCTTGTTCTCCGCCGCCAACGCCGCGGCAGTGATTTCGGCCGCCATGAAGCCGCTGTTGACGCCGGGATCGGGGGTCAGGAACGCCGGCAGTTCGCTCATCGACGGATCGACCAGCAGGGCGATGCGCCTTTCCGTCAGGGCGCCGATTTCGCTGACCGCGAGCGCGATCTGGTCTGCCGCGAAAGCGACCGGTTCGGCGTGGAAATTGCCGCCGGAGAGGATTTCGCCGCGTTCCGTCAGGACGAGCGGATTGTCGGTCGCCGCCGCCGCTTCGATCGCCAGGACGGAACCGGCCTGACGCAGCAGGGTGAGGCAGGCGCCCATGACCTGGGGCTGGCAGCGCACCGAATAGGGGTCCTGCACCCGCGTGCAATCGATATGGGAGGCGCGGATTTCGCTGCCGGCGAGCAGCGCGCGCAGCGCCGCTGCCACGTCGATCTGGGCCGGATGGCCGCGCAGCGCGTTGATCGCCGGGTCGAACGGCGTGTCGGACCCCAGGGTGGCGTCGACCGAAAGCGCGCCGGTCACGAGCGCCGCGCGCAGCAACCGCTTGGCGTCGAACAGGCCGGCCAGCGCCAGCGCGGTCGAGCACTGGGTGCCGTTGATCATCGCCAGGCCTTCCTTGGCGCGCAGGGCGACGGGCGCGATCCCGGCCGCCTGCAGCGCCGCGCCGCCGGGCAGGCGTTCGCCGCGATAGTCCGCCCGGCCCTCGCCGATCAGGACGGCCGTCAGGTGGGCGAGCGGCGCCAGATCGCCGGAGGCGCCGACCGAGCCCTGCGCCGGCACTGCCGGCGTCACGCCCGCCTCCAGCATCCGCTCGAGGGTCTCGACGATGGCCCATTGCACGCCGGACGCGCCGCGGCCGAGGCTCAACAGCTTCAGGGTCATCATCAGGCGGACGATCCGTTCGGGCAGGTCGGGCCCGACGCCGGCATTGTGGGACAGGATCAGATTGCGCTGCAGTTGTGCGGTCTGTTCCGGCGAAATGCGGGTGCTGGCCAGTTTGCCGAAGCCGGTGTTGACGCCGTAGACCGCCGCGCCGCCCGCAGCCGCCCGCGCGACGACCGATTCCGCCTGCGCCATGTCGGCCCGGCAGGCGCGGTCGAGCAAGACCGGCGGGTTTTCCCGATACAGCGCTTCGAGGGCCGGCAGGGCGATCGATCCGGGCGCCAGGGTGACCGGTTCGGGCATCAGAGATCCTGTATCAGTTCGGCCATCGCGGCTCGGTAGCGCGTGCTGACGGTGTCCTGTCCGGCATGGTGGCCATTCTCGACGACACGCCGCCCGGCTACCCAAACCTCCCTAAGCGCCGGACCGGCGTTTGTGAAGACCCAGGCATCGAGCAACGTCTCCGGGCCGTGCGCCGCCAGCGTCGGATGGTCCGCGTCGAGCACCAGCAGATCGGCGGGGCGGCCTTCCGCCAGCGCGCCGCAGGGCTGGCCCATCGCCCGCGCCCCGGCGTCGGCCGCGCCCTGCCATAGCGAAGCGCCCAGAGATAGGCGTGTTGCTTCGATATCCGCCGGTCCGGGCAACGTCGCGGCCGCGACCAGCCGGCGTTTCAGGACCAGCCGCTGGGCATATTCAAGCCAGCGCAATTCCTCACGCGGATCGAGCGAGACGTTGCTGTCGCTGCCGATGCCGAACGCGCCGCCGGCCGCGCGCCACTCCGGCAGGGCGAACACGCCGTCGCCCAGATTGGCCTCTGTGGTCGGGCACAGGCCGGCGACGGCGGCGGACGCGGCGGCGCGCCTGGTCTCGTCGGCGGTCATATGGGTGGCGTGGACCAGGATCCAGCGGCCGTCGACCGGAACACCGTCGAGCAGCCACTCGACCGGACGCTGCCCGGACCAGGCGAGGCACTCGGCGACTTCCCGTTCCTGCTCGGCAATATGGATGTGGATCGGGCCTTCCGGGCTCAGGCCGTCATAGGCCGCCAGCGCGTCCGCCATGTCCGCCGGCAGGATCGCGCGAAGGCTGTGCAGGGCCGCGCCTGCGGTCTGCGTCGGGGATGCTCCGGCAAGCGCGGCGATGACAGCGGCCCACTCATCGATCTCCAGCCGGAAGCGCTGCTGCGCAGCAGCGAGCGGTCCGCCGCCGAAGCCGCCTTCCCGGTACAAAACCGGCAGCATCGTCAGTCGGATGCCCGCTGCGTCCGCCGCCGCCGCAACGCGCCGGGCCAGTTCCGCCACATCGCCGTAGCGCCCGCCTTCCGGGGTATTGTGGAGATAGTGGAATTCCGCGACGCCGGTATAGCCGGCCTTCAGCATCTCGACATAGAGCTGCGCCGCAATCGCCTCGATCTGCTCCGGCGACAAGCGGCCGACGAAGCTGTACATGGTCTGCCGCCACGACCAGAAATCGCTTTTGCCGCTGCCGCCACCGCGTTCGGTCAGCCCGGCCATGGCGCGCTGGAAGGCGTGGCTGTGCAGGTTCGGCATGCCGGGGATGACCGGGCCGGGAAGTTGCGTGTGCCCGCCTGCGGGTACACCGGTCTCGACGAGCCGGATCGTGCCGGAATCGTCCAGATGCAGCAGGACGCTCTCCGCCCAGCCGGACGGCAACAGGCACAGCGGGCACCAGAGTCTTGCCGGCGCGCCGGTCACGACAGGTCTACCCTTGCAGGCCGGACGAATGGGGCAGCATTTTCCGAGCTCCGGAGATACATTGGCGGGGCGCTGGAAGCCCTGAACGATCGCGAGGCCCGAACATGACCGCCTGGGACAGCCTGTGGACCAACGCCCGGATCGCCACGATGGCGCCGTCCGGCTACGCTTCTCCCGGCGACGATCCCTATGGCGCCATAGAGGATGGCGCGATCGCCGTGGCGGGCGGCGAAATCGCCTGGATCGGCACGGCGGCGGATCTGGACCGGACGCAGGCGCGGGGCGTTCCGGCCCACGATGCCGGCGGCGCCTGGATCACGCCCGGGCTGATCGACTGCCACACCCATATCGTCTACGGCGGCAACCGCGCGGCGGAGTTCGAACAGCGGCTGAACGGCGCGACCTATGCTGAGGTCGCGCAGGCCGGCGGCGGCATCGTCTCGACCGTGCGCGCGACCCGGCGGGCTTCGGTCGACGAGCTGGTCGAAAGCGCCCTGCCGCGACTCAGCGCGATCCTGAGCGAGGGCGTGACGACGGTCGAGATCAAATCCGGCTACGGCCTCGACACGAAGACCGAGCGCCGGATGCTGCAGGCCGCCCGGCGCATCCCGGAGCATCTGCCGGTCGATGTCGAGACGACGTTCCTCGGCGCCCATGCCCTGCCGCCGGAATTCGCCGGCGACGCCGACGGCTATATCGACCTGGTGTGCCGTGAAATGATCCCGGCGGTCGCCGAAACCGGCGAGGCCGATGCCGTCGACGCCTTCTGCGAGACGATCGGCTTTACCCGCGACCAGACCGAGCGTGTCTTCCGCGCGGCGCGCGACCATGGCCTGCCGGTCAAGCTCCACGCCGAACAGTTGAGCGACCTCGGCGGGGCGGCGCTGGTGGCGGAATATGGCGGCCTGTCGGCCGACCATCTGGAATATGCCGGCGAAGAGGGCGTGCGTGCCTTGGCTGGGGCCGGGACCGTGGCGGTGCTGCTGCCCGGCGCTTTTTACTATCTGCGCGAGACTCAATTGCCGCCGGTCGACCTGTTCCGCGCGCATGGCGTCGGTATGGCGCTGTCGACCGACTGCAACCCCGGCAGCTCGCCGGTCACCTCGCTGCTGCTGATGCTCAACATGGCGTGCACCCTGTTCCGCCTGACCCCGGCCGAGGCGCTGGCCGGCGTGACCCGCGAGGCGGCGCGCGCGCTCGGCCTGCAGGACCTGATCGGCACTCTCGAGCCGGGCAAGGCGGCGGACTTCGCCCTGTGGAACATCGGCAGCCCCGGCGAACTGGCCTATCCGGCCGGCTTCAATCCCTGTCGGGCCGTCGTGAAGTACGGGGTTCTCGTGGGGGGCGAAATGTAGCCGGGCGCCCGCCCCGTTCGACAAACTCGGGGCAGGCTTTCGATACGCGGCTTGGACGGTGTCAGGGCAGGCCCGCCCTTCGACACGCCGCCTTTGGCGGCTACTCAGGGTGAGGGAACGATCGGAAAATTCCCTCATTCCGAGCAGGCGCGCCAGCGCCGCATCGAGGGACGCCTGTCGCGAACAGGCCCGCCGGCGTCGTGCAACCGGCCCACTAGCCCCGCTCCCGGGCCCAGCCGAGGGCGGCTTCCATCATGCGGCGGAGCGACGGCCGGACCTTTCCGGCTTTCTCCGGCAGATAGTGCCAGGGCTCCTGCTCGTCGCAGTAGGTCGCCATCGAAAGTTCGAGCTGGAAGGCATGGATGCGGTTTTCCGGGTCGCCGTACTGGCGGGTGATGAAGCCGCCCTTGAAGCGGCCGTCGACGACCAGGCTGTAGTTCTCGTCCTCGCCCAGCGCCTCGGCCAGTTGCAGCCGCAGGGCGGCATCGCAGGCGCCACCGGCTGCGCTGCCCAGGTTGAAATCCGGCAGCGTCCCCTCGAATAGCCGCGGCACTTCCGAGACGATGGAATGGCAGTCGAACAGGATGGCGACGCCGTGCTTGCGGTGAATCGAGGCCAGTTCCCGTTCGAGCCGCTGATGGTAGGGCAGCCAGAAGGTGCGCAACCGCTCGGTTCGCTCGTCGTCGCCGGGTTCCTCGCCGGGCTGGTAAAGCGGCGCGCCGGCAAAATCCTGCCCCGGTATCACGCCGGTCGACAGCCGACCGGGATAGAGCGGGGCGTCGTCCGGCGGCCGGTTGAGATCCACGACATAGCGCGACCACACCGCCTGTAGCGTCGGGATGTTGAGTTCGTTGGCGAAGTCGTAGAGCCGGTCGAGATGCCAGTCCGTATCCGGCCGCGCCAGCGCCCGTTCGGTCATCCGCGCTTCGACCGCTGCCGGGATGGCTGTCCCGACATGCGGAATGCTCATCAGCAGCGGCGCATCTCCCGGCGCGAAGCGGTAGGGGTTCATGCGCTCCACAGCAGCGGGAAATCGTCGCCGGCCAGCGGCTCGCCGATCTCGAGGCCGAGGTCCGGGAAGGGCGGCGAATGGACCCCCTTATCGGCATAAACGGCGTCCTCGCCGACGAAACGGATCGAGAAGGCGCGGCGCCGGTTCGCCGAGGTGTTTGCCGGCGCGCCGTGCACAGTCCAGTAGGTGAAGGCGACGGCGTCACCCGGTTCCATCGCCCAGCCGCGGATGTCGTAGTCGGCGCGATTGGCGGCGATATCGGGGATCCGCTCGCGGGTGTCGCCGGGAGTGAGCGCGGCGCCGTTGAAGCGTTCGGGCCGGAATTCGCGGCCCCACCGGTGCGAGCCGGCGACATATTCGATCGCGCAGCCTCGGGTCACCGGATCGAGGGTGATCCACAGGCTGCAGTTCATCCTGCCCTCGACGCAGTAGTAGGGCATGTCGTGATGCCAGGGCGTGACGACCGACGAGCCCGGCTCCTTGACAAGGATATGCTCGTGGAACAGGCGCGCCGTCTTCGATCGCATCAGGCGCCCGGCGACCGCTGCCGCCGGCGATTCGGTCACGAAGCAGTTGTATTCCGGGATCTTGTCCCAGTTGCAGAAGTCCTGGAAGAACGCCGCCGAGCCGTCGGCCGGCTGGACGCTGCGCTCGCGCCAGCTCGGCGCGGCAATGTTGGTTTCCATGCCGTGCCGCAAGTCATCGACCCAGTCGGCGAACACGCCGCGGAGCAGGAGCACACCGTCGCGCTCGAACTCGTCCACCTGCCGGTCCGTGACGATTGGGCGGTCGGCGGCCATGTCGTCCTCCTCGTGCTCGCGGTAAACGTCGCCTACCGCTGCTTTCCCGGTCCGGTCAACGCAATTCTACATGGCTCTTGACTTGTATATATAACTTGCTTTCCACTGCCAAGATGCCCCGGCAACGGGCCGGCGGCATTGTCCGGTGAGGGGCGGCCTGGCAAGCGCCGGTTCGCCGAAGGGAGGAATGCAATGACGTCCTGGAAGTTCAGCATTGCCGCCGTTGCAGCCGTCGCGCTGACGGCATCCGCGGCCTCGGCAGATACCATCAAGATCGGATTCAACACGCCCCAGACGGGCTTTGCGGCGGCCGACGGCAAGTCGGTCCTGACCGGTGCGCAGATCGCCATCGATACGGTGAACGCCGCGGGCGGCGTCAACGGCAAGAAGCTCGAACTGATCGTCTACGACGACCAGGCCAAGCCGAAATTCGCCGTACCGATCGCGACCAAGCTGATCCAGCAGGACAAGGTCGCGATGAGCATTTCCGGCAGCTATTCGGCGCCGACCCGCGCTTCGGCCGGCGTCTATCAGAACGCCAAGGTGCCGTACGTCTCGGCCTATGCCGTCCACCCGGACATCACCCGGGCCGGCAACTATGTGTTCCGTACCGGAATCCTGGGCAGCGTACTCGGCAAGGCGGCGGCCAAGCTGGTCGGCGACAAGCTGGGCAAGAAACGCGTCGTCATCACCATCATGAAGAATGACTACGGCAAGGCGCTCGCCGCTGGCTTCAAGTCGGTGATGGCCAACTACGGCATCCAGGTCATCAAGGAATACCAGTATTCGCTGCGCGACCGGCAGTTCGGCCCGATCGTCTCGTCGATCAAGGGCGACAACCCCGACGCTATTTTCGACACCGGCTACTGGTTCGTCGCCGCGCCCTTCGTCAGCCAGCTTCGCGCCGGCGGCGTCAAGGCGGTGGTCGTGGCCCAGGAAGGCTATGACGGCGTCAAGTTCATCGAGATCGCGAAGAAGGCGGCCGAGGGCGTCATCATCGTCACCGCGCTGGACCGGGACAGCAAGAATCCGGCGGTCCGCCAGTTCATGACCGAGTTCAAGAAGCGCACCGGCTACGGCGCGGACATGGTCGGCGCTTCGGGCCACGCTGCCGTGATGGTCGCGGCCGCGGCGCTCAAGAAGGCCGGCTCGACCGACCGGGCCGCGATCCGCGATGCACTGGCCTCGATCAAGGTCGATGCGATCACCGGCACGCTTTCCTTCAACGCGCTCGGCGAGGTTCAGAAGTCGCTCAAGGTCCAGGAGGTCCGGGAAGGCCGCTGGCGCTTCCATTCCGAGATCGTGGACGCAAAGCTGCTAACCCCGCCGGACAAGTAGGCCCTGTATCGACAATGGGCCCGGGCGGCGTCCTGCCCAGGCGGGCGCCGCCCGGTCTCGTGCGACCCGAATTCGCCTGAACCGTCGAGGCGCGACCTGAAACGCGAGCGGGACCTACTGCGTTGAACTATTCCGATCTTCTGGTTCAGGGGCTGGTCGAAGGCTGCATCTATGCCCTGATCGCCGTCGGCCTGACACTGGTCTACGGACTGCTGCGCATCCTGCATATCGCCCATGCCGGGATTTTCACCCTGGGCGCCTATGTCGGCCTGCTGCTGACCAACGAGACCGGCAGTTTCGCCGCCGCCTTCGTTATCACGATCGTCGCGGTCGGCTTTTTCGGCATGGCCTTCTATCGGCTGTTCTACGAGCCGATCCTCAACAAGCCGCCCCATGTCGCGCTGATCGCGTCGATCGGCCTGTTCGTGGCGATGGAGGAAATTTACCGGCTGATCTTCGGAGCAACGAGCATCTCCTTCCTGGCACCGCCGTTGAAGGACACGGTCGAGGTTGCTGGCGTCCGGTTGGAGGAGGGGCGCATCGTCGTTGTCATCCTGGCCGTTGTCCTGATCGGAGGGCTTGCCTTACTGGCGGGCCGGACACGCATCGGCATCGCCTGGCGCGCCACGGTGTCCGACGCCGCGATGGCCGAATCCTTTGGCATCGATCTCGCGCGGGTGCGCTACATCAACTTCTTCGTGGCTTCGGCGCTTGCCGCAGCGGCCGGAATCATGGTGGCGCTGCTGCTCAACCAGGTTATTCCGACCATGGGCGGCGTGCCGGCCTACAAGGCGCTCGCCATTATCGTTCTGGGGGGTCTTGGCAACGTCAAGGGCACCCTGATCGCCGCACTGGCGCTGGGCGTGATCGAATCTTTCGGTACCATCTATCTCGACAGGGTGCTGGACCGCGACGCCATCGCCTTCGCCTTCCTTATCGTCGTCCTGATGATCCGGCCCCAGGGCCTGTTCGCCCGGCGCTAGAGGAGAAGGCGCGGGCATGTACGAAATCTCGCTCCTGACCGTGATGAGCTTCAGCGTGATCTTCGCGCTGAGCCTGAACCTGATCACAGGCTTTTGCGGCCAGATCAGCCTGGGCCATGCCGCCTTCTACGGCATCGGCGCCTACACCGCCGCCCTGTTCACGACCGATGGCGGCTCCTTCTGGCTGGCCTTGCCGCTCGCCATGGCGGTTGCAGGATTTTTCGGCTTCATCGTCGGCTTCGCGTCGCTCCGGGTGCGCCACGATTTCCTGGCGATCACGACCATGGGCGTGGGTTTCCTGTTCACGGGCTTCGTGCGCCAGCAGGAATTTCTCGGCGGCGAGGAAGGCATTGCGGGCATTCCGGACCCGGGCATCGGCCAGATCCCCTACATGCTCCTGTGCGCCGCCTTCGCTGCCGCCGTCATCGCCTTCAGCCTTTACGTCAAGCGATCTTGGATGGGCCAGGCCTTCGACGCGATCGCGACCGACGAGGATACAGCCCGGACCCTCGGCGTCGACGTCGCGCGCTACAAGCTGACCGCCTTCGTGTTCGGTACGGCGCTGGCCGGCCTCGCCGGGGCCCTGTTCGCCCACTATGTCAAGTTCGTCGAGGTCGAAAGTTTCGATTTCATCGAATCCATCTCGGTGCTCGCCATGGTGATCGTTGGCGGCATCGGATCGGTCTGGGGTGTCGTCGTAGCGGCGGCATTCCTCAGTGTGCTGCCGCTTCTGCTCCAGGTGTTCGCCGACTATAAGCTGCTGATCTACGGCGTTCTGCTTTTCGCCGTCATGTATTTCGCGCCCGGCGGCATCGACAGCCTGATGCGTATGCTGTGGCGCCGGATTTCGGGCAGGCGGACGGCGGAGTAGGAGGAACGCAATGGATGCATTGCTCTCCATTTCCGGTGTTTCGGTGCGCTTCGGCGGCGTCGATGCGCTGGCCGATGTCGGTTTCGAAGTGGCCAAAGGCGCATTGCTCGGGCTGATCGGCCCGAACGGCGCCGGCAAGACGACGATGCTGCGCGCTGTCACCGGGATGGTCCGTCCGCAGACCGGCAGCATCGTGCTGGACGGCGCGGAGATTTCCCGCCTGCCGACCCATCGCCGGGTGCGGCTCGGCCTCGGCTTGTCGCAGCAGATCGTCCGGCCGTTCGCCGGCATGACGGCGGTCGAAAACGTTGCGCTCGCCGCCGGCTACGCCAAGACCGCCGACCCGCTCAAGGCGCTCGCCACCGCCTCGCGGCAGGCGGAACGGGACCGCGCGCGCACCCTGCTCGATCTGGTCGGCGTCGCTGACGCGGCGGACGCGCTGCCGGCCGAACTGCCGCTGGGCTACCTCAAGCGGGTGGAGGTGGCGCGGGCGCTCGCGCTCGATCCCAAGGTGCTGCTGCTCGACGAACCGCTGGCCGGCCTGAACACCAGCGAGGCGGCACGGCTGGCCGACACGGTGGTGGACCTGAACCGCCAGGGCACGACCGTCGTCCTCATCGAGCACAATCTGAGTGAGGTCATGCGGGTCTGCCGGCAACTGGTGGTGCTGGACAACGGCCGCAAGATCGGCGACGGCGACCCGGCGGAAGTCATGGCCGATCCAGCAGTGCGCGACGCCTATCTCGGCGCGGCATCGGAAGCCCCGGGGGAGGCGCGCGATGCTGCGGCTTGACCGCCTGACCTGTGGCTACGGTCCGTTCCGGGCGGTCACCGAACTCAGCCTGGAAGTGCCGGATGGCAGCGTGCTGGCGCTGATCGGCGCCAACGGCGCGGGCAAATCCTCGACCCTGATGGCTGTCGCCGGCCATGTTGCCGTAATGGGTGGTCGGGTACTGTTCGACGATGCGGACATCACCGCCGAGCCGGCGCGCAGCCGGGTAAGGCGTGGCATCGCCCTGGTGCCGGAAGGCCGCCGCCTGTTCCCGGACCTGAGCGTGCAGGAAAACCTGACTGTCGGCGGCTACAGCCGGTCGCAGCGGGTCGAAGCGCGCAATGTCGAGCGGGTAGTGGCGCTGTTTCCGCGGCTGGAAGGTCGGCTGAAGCAGCTGGCCGGTTCGATGTCCGGCGGCGAGCAGCAGATGCTGGCGATCGGCCGCGCCCTGATGGCGGAGCCGCGCCTGCTGCTGATCGACGAGGTTTCGCTCGGCCTCATGCCGGCCGTCATCGACGTCTGCTACGCCGCACTCGACCGGCTGCGCGACGACGGGCTTGCAATCCTGCTGGTCGAGCAAAGCACCCAGCGCGCTTTCGACATCGCCGATACCGTCTGCGTGCTCGAATCCGGCCGGGCGGTGTGGAGCGGCACGGCCGGGGCCGCGCGCGAGGATCCGGCGCTGGTCGAAGCCTATCTGGGACTGGCCGGATGAGCGGCCGGTCCTCCGCGCTGACCTTCGATGCGGCCGGATCGACGCCGCTCTACCAGCAGGTCAAGGACTATGTCCGCCGCTCGATTCTGACTGGCGACTGGCCGGTCGACCACCGCATCCCGTCGGAGAACGAGCTGGTCAGGCTGTCCGGCGCCAGCCGGATGACGGTGCATCGCGCCCTGCGCGAACTGAAGGACGACGGCTGGCTGCGCCGGGTCCAGGGGCAGGGCACTTTCGTGGCCGACCGGCGCGCCCGGCTAGATTTGCTGGAAATCCGCAATATCGCCGATGTCATCCGCCGCCGCGGCGCCTATGGCTGCGATGTCGTCCTGCACGAATGGGCCGTGCCGCCGGACGAGATCGCCGAGGAACTGGAAACGGAGCCGGGCGCCGGCCTGTTCCACAGCCGACTGGTCCACCGGCTGGACGGCGCACCATTTCAGCTTGAGGACCGCTGGGTCAATCCGGCGGCCGCGCCGGACTATCTTGCGGTCGATCTCACGCGCCAGACGCCGAACGAATATCTTATGCGCGCCGCGCCGCTCAGCGAGGTCGAGCACCGGCTCGAAGCGGTCCTGCCCGGACCGATGGAGCGGGAATTGCTGGGCATCGGTCGGCACCAGCCTTGCCTGCAGTTGCACCGGCGCACCTGGTCCGGCGGCCGGGTGGCGTCGCGCGCCTGGCTGACCCACCCCGGCGACCGCTTCTACCTGGCGACCCGCTTCGCCCACGATACCGGCCTGCCGCGATCCCCCCAACCGGAGCAAATGCCGTGAGCGACCGCCCGACCGAGAACAGCCGCCTCGACAACACCCGCGAAATTCGCGCGCCGCACGGCGACGAGCTGAGCTGCAAAAGCTGGCTGACCGAAGCGCCAATGCGCATGCTGATGAACAATCTGGACGCCCAGGTCGCCGAGAAGCCCCAGGAACTGGTGGTCTATGGCGGCATCGGCCGGGCGGCGCGCAACTGGGAGAGCTACGACCGCATCGTGCGCGCGCTGCAGGGCCTCGAAGACGACGAGACCCTGCTGGTCCAGTCGGGCAAGCCGGTCGGCGTGTTCCGCACCCACGCCGATGCGCCGCGGGTCCTGATCGCCAACTCCAACATCGTGCCCCACTGGGCGACACTCGAGAAATTCAACGAGCTCGACCGTGCAGGCCTGATGATGTTCGGCCAGATGACGGCCGGCTCGTGGATCTATATCGGCAGTCAGGGCATCGTTCAGGGCACCTACGAGACCTTCGTCGAGGTCGGGCGGCAACATTACGGCGGCGACCTTTCCGGCCGCTGGATCCTGACCGGCGGGCCGGGGGGGCTGGGGGGGGCCCCGCCGGGGGGGGGGGGCCGAGGCGGGGCGGCGCCGCCCAGCCGATGGCGGCGACCATGGCCGGCGCGTCGCTGCTCTCGGTCGAGTGCCAGCCGAGCCGGATCGAAATGCGGCTCAAGACCGGCTATCTGGACCGCGAGTCGACGGATCTGGATGAGGCGCTGGCGATTATCGACGACGCCTGCGCGCGCAAGGAGGCGGTCTCGGTCGGCCTGCTCGGCAACGCCGCAGAGATTTATCCGGAACTGGTCAGGCGCGGCGTGCGGCCCGACGCGGTGACCGACCAGACCAGCGCCCACGATCCGCTGAACGGCTATCTGCCCGCCGGCTGGACCCTCGCCGAATGGGAGGAGCGGCGCGAGAGCGACCCCGCCGGGACGATGAAGGCGGCCAAGGAATCGATGGCCGTCCAGGTCCGCGCCATGCTCGATTTCTGGGCCCGGGGCGTGCCGACCCTAGATTACGGCAACAATATCCGCCAGATGGCGCAGGAAATGGGCGTCGAGAATGCCTTCGACTTCCCCGGCTTCGTGCCCGCCTATATCCGGCCGCTGTTCTGCCGTGGCGTCGGGCCGTTCCGCTGGGCCGCCCTGTCCGGCGATCCGGAGGACATTTACCGCACCGACGCGAAGGTGAAGGAGCTGATGCCGGACAATCCGCATCTGCACAACTGGCTGGACATGGCGCGCAAGCGCATCCGCTTCCAGGGCCTGCCCTCGCGCATCTGCTGGGTCGGGCTCGGGGACCGGCATCGGCTCGGCCTCGCCTTCAACGAAATGGTCGCGAACGGCGAACTCAAGGCGCCCGTCGTGATCGGCCGGGACCATCTGGACAGCGGCTCGGTGGCGAGCCCGAACCGTGAGACCGAAGGCATGATCGACGGTTCGGACGCGGTCTCCGACTGGCCGATGCTGAACGCGATGCTCAACACGGCCTCGGGCGCGACCTGGGTCAGCCTGCATCACGGCGGGGGCGTTGGCATCGGCTTTTCCCAGCATGCCGGCATGGTGCTGGTGTGCGACGGCACGGACGAAGCCGCGGCGCGTATCGGGCGGGTGCTGTGGAACGATCCGGCCAGCGGCGTCATGCGCCACGCCGACGCCGGCTACGACGACGCCATCGCCTGCGCGCGCGAACACGGGCTGAACCTGCCGTTTCTGGGTGGGTGAGGGGCGGTGACAAACCGGCGGCCTGAACTCCAACAACGAAAAATGGCAGAAATGCAGGATAAACCGCCACAAGCCGAACCGGGACACGACCGGATCGCCATCCTTCGTTTTTGCATGATCGTTCAGTATTCGATTCCGGCAAATAGGGCGGAAAAACAGAAGTTTGATCGGCTTTCCTGAACTGTACAGACCGTTCCATCTTTCTGAAAAATTTCGCCGGGACGGCCGGCCGCAGCGCGGGGCGCTTCCGGCAACGCCTTGCACCGCCTCGCTTTTCGAGACAGCGGCGGCCCGGCGCGCGCTGCCGGTTGTGACACAAAAACCCGCGCGGAAGGATAATAATCCTTGTGCTTTTGCCCGGCCGTCCGCGACACGTTTCCGGCGAATGGTCCGGAAAAACAGAGGGTTGGCCGGTGTTCCCGATCCAGGCGGCGCGCGCATCCCGTTTTGCAGACAATGCGCCGGAACGGCTCTTTTCGCAGCGATTCGGGCCGCGCCCCACAGCGCTCCGGGTGCCGCGCCGTATCGCGGGCCGGGCGCTTGCAACGCCCACGGCTGCGACCCGCCGCCAGGGGTCAACGAACGGGATCGGCGGCGGGAATCGGACGGAAAAGACGCCCGCGGGGCGCCCCGGGCGCATTTCGGGCGTTGACGGGAACCGATATAGGAAGCAAAAATCGGAATGTCAAGGAAAATAGTAAAAATATAGGTGAAAATTCACGAGCCTGTGCGGGCGCCTTCCCGCCGGCGAAGCGAAGCATCACCGCGATATTCGAGCTTGCGTTTGAACGCGGGCTTTTCCGGGCGGCTTTCGTCGCCCTGTCTCTTCGGAGCGGAGGGCGTCACGATTTATGGCGCCGCTTCGCCTCTGCCAGGACTCCTGCATCCATCCCTTCCAAGGTCTTTGGCGTACCTTGGTAGGCGAGGCGTCCGAACACCTCTTCGAGCCGAGTCTCTACGAACACGGGTTCGGGCTTCAGCAACACGCCCTTCGGCGTACTTTTCACCGGCAGACGCGTTCCGGCCTCCCAGCGCAGGGCCCGGCGGATCGCCTTGGGCAGGATCACCTGGCCCTTGGTCGAGACGGTTGCGGTAAGCCGATCCGACGGCGACATCGTGGGAAACCTCACGAAGAATTTAGTAAGTCAAAAGCAAGATAAGGCCACAGAGGTCAAAATACATGGACAAGCCGCGTCCGGTTCGAATGATTGACCCGGTGCATATCGAAGTGGCCCTATCACCCGTGAGCGTGGGCTGAACCTGCCGTTTCTTGACGGGTGAGGGGCGGCGGCGCATAACCGCGGCGGACCGGAAGGAAACGCGCCATGCCCGATTCGATGGAATTGATCGGCCTCGACATTTCGCCGTCCGGCGGCGGGGTCGGGGCGTTCGTCAACGATATCGACCTGCGGACGATCGGCGCCGGGCAGGCGGCGGCGATCCGGCTCGCGCTGGGGCGTCACGGCGTGCTGTTCTTTCGCGATCAGAACCTCGATCCGGACGCCCACATCGCGTTCGCCCGCAAGATCGGCGAGATCAACATCAACCGATTCTTCAAGCCGACCGAGACCCACCCCGAAGTCGCGACCGTGCTCAAGGAGCCTGACCAGAAAAACAATATCGGCGGCGGCTGGCACACCGATCACAGCTATGACGAGGAACCGGCGCTCGGCTCGATCCTGGTAGCGGTCGAGACCCCGCCCCATGGCGGCGACACCCTGTTTGCCAGCACCTGCGCGGCGTGGGAGACCCTGTCCGACGGCATGAAGAAGATGCTTTCCGGGCTGCGCGCGGTGCATTCCAGCCGCCATGTGTTCGGCGCGGAGGCGGGCGGTGCAAACGAGGAAATTCAGGCGGAGCACTATGGCAACGCCGAGGCGGCGACGCAGGATTCCGTCCATCCGGTCGTCATCCGCCACCCGATCGGCGGCAAGCCCTCGCTCTACGTCAACCCGGGCTTCACCCTGCGCTTCGACGGCTGGACCGATGCCGAGAGCAAGCCGTTGCTCGACTATCTCTACGCCCATGTCGCCAAGCCGGAGCACACCTACCGCTTCCAGTGGCAGCCGGGTTCCGTCGCCTTCTGGGACAACCGGGCGTCCTGGCACTACGCGCTCAACGATTATCACGGCCACCGCCGCCTGATGCACCGCATCACCCTGGAGGGCGAGGAGCTGGCGGCGTAACGCCTATCGCGCCTGGGCGGCCTGTCTGCCGCCGAGCCGGGCGCGATCTGCCTCGGCCAGAAATCCGGTACGATTCGGCGCGACGGCGCGCAGTGCCGGCGCGGTAGTGAAACTGCCCGGCCGGAACGGGCGCTCAATCGGTTCCTGCGGGCAGACCTGCGCTTTCCGGAAACGGCGCGGCTCCGGAGTTGCACCGGTTGACGCTGCGACTGTCCGGCGCTACCTGCTGAATATATCCAAGGAGTTCGCGATGAGAGTAATTCTCGCCCAGCCGCGCGGTTTCTGCGCCGGCGTAGAACGCGCAATCGAAATCGTCGAGAAGGCGCTGGATCGCTACGGGCCGCCAGTCTATGTGCGCCACGAAATCGTGCACAACAAACGGGTGGTCAAGGAATTGACCGCCAAGGGCGCCCGCTTCGTAGAGGAGCTACACGAGATCCCGGATGGCGCGATCACTGTCTTCAGCGCCCACGGCGTGGCCCAGACGGTCGAGGATACCGCCGCCGACCGCGACCTTCCGGTGCTCGACGCGACCTGCCCGCTGGTTGCCAAGGTGCACAAGGAAGGCCAGCGCTATGCCGAAAGGGGATTTGAAGTCGTCCTGATCGGCCATGAAGGCCATCCCGAGGTGATCGGCACGATGGGCCGGATCCCCGGTGTCGTGCATCTGGTGCAGGATGCCGGCGATGTCGCAACGCTTTCGCCCGGCCATCCCGACAAGCTCGCCTATGTCACCCAGACCACCCTGTCGGTCGACGACACCCGCGATGTCATCGAGGCCCTGAAGACGCGGTTTCCGAAGATCGCCGGACCCGACGTCAAGGACATCTGCTACGCCACCCAGAACCGCCAGGCGGCAGTGCGCAAGCTGTCGGATTCCGTCGATCTCATCCTGGTCGTAGGGGCGCAGAACAGCTCCAACTCCAACCGGCTGCGTGAGATCGGCGGCGAAGTCGGCACACCGAGCTATCTCGTTGAGGATGTGGTCGCCGTCGATCCGGACTGGTTCGAAGGGGTGGCCGCGGTCGGGGTCACGGCCGGCGCCTCGACTCCGGAGCATCTGGTCGACGAGGTTATCGACCGTTTGCGCGAAATCGCCCCGATCGATCTGTCGATCATGGACGGCATCGAAGAGCATATCCGCTTCAAGCTGCCGGAGCAGTTGCGCGCCGCCTGAGATCGGCGGACCGTCTACCTACAGGAACGGCACTTCTTCGCGCGTGTAGAAAAACGCGCGGAAGACCATGTTGACGTCGAAGCCCATCACGGTCTCGCCGAAGATCGGGTTGATGAATTCCCATACGGTTTCGCCCTCGGGCGTCACCTGGAAAATGCGGCCGCGAACGCCCTCGCAGATCAGTGTGTTGCCGCCGGGCAGGCGCACCGCGCCGGAAATCTGCTGGCTGTAGAAATTGAACGGCGGCGTATCGACATATTCCCAGACGATCTCGTCGGTCCGGGGATCGATCTCGAACACCCGGCTGTGCGGCAGCACGCCCATCCAGCGCCGCTGGGTGCCGTTGTCGTAGACCAGCAGGTTGCCGTTGGGCAGGGGCCGGGGATCGTGCTGGCCGCCCATCTGGGGCACCCGGTAGCGCCAGACGACCTTGCCGCTCGCCTTGTCGATGATGCCGATGGTCGATGTCGCGCGCATCGAGAACACCACCCGGTCGTCGCCCAGCGGCGCCACCGTGTTGCCGTGGGTCCATTCCCAGCGCGGCTCGCTGTCGGACAGGCGCTCCAGTTCCGGATCGAGGTGCTCGATCGCACGCCAGCGCCAGATTTCCGCGCCGGCGGCGTCGACTTCGACGATCATGTCGGCATACATGCCCTTGCCGTCGGGCGGCCGGTGGCCGCCGTGGATGCGCTTCTCCAACTCGTCCGGGACCTTCTCCAGCGACATGTAGAGCGTCGTGCCGGCTTCGGTGCGGCGCTGGTCGTGATGATGCATCGGATCGGCATGGCGCCACAGGACCGCGCCATCCGGCGCGACCTCGCGGATTTCGCCGCCCTTGAACGCCTTCCACATGTAGAAGAGGTCCCAGGTCGCGTCCTGGACTTTCGCGCCGTAGAGCAGGTTGCCGTTCGGCAGGAGATCGCCGTACAGGCCGGGCCGCCGGTCGTGGGTCCATTCGTGGACGGTCTCGCCCGCCATGTCGATCAGCAGCGTCCGCCCCGGCCCGCCGAGCGGCGTGTAGAGCACATAGCCTTGCTCGGCTTTCTCCCTGTTGTGGCCGGTGACGCCGGTCCGCATGGTGCGGCGGAGGACTTGCTGGTCGAAGGCGGGCGGCATCGGCAGTGCTCCGCTGGGGCTGGAATGGGCCAGCGCCAGTTTACGCGGGTTCGGCTGGCACTTACGCGGCTTCTACCGCTTCCCAGTTGAACTTCAAAGGCTGCTTGGCCTTGAAGCGGCCGACCGCGTCGGCGTGATAAGCGCTGCTCAGGCAGATCGCCTGCCCGGCCGCCTCCATTTCGATCAGGCCGTTTGCGTCGATGTCGAAAGCCTGGTTGACGATCCTCTTGGTCAGGCCGAAAGCGGCCCTGCTGCCCTGCTGCATCCGCCGTGCCAGGGTCAGCGTGGCCGACGCCAGGTCTTCTGACGGATGAACCTCCATGACCAGGCCGAGTTCTTTCGCTTCCTGCGCGCCGACCGGCCGGCCGGTATACACGATCTCTTTCGCCCGCTGCATGCCCACCATGCGCGGCAGGGTGAACAGGAGGGCGCAATCCGGGATCAGGCCGATGCGGCCGAACGCCGAGCAGAAGCGCGCCCGCTCCGAGGCCAGGACGAAGTCGGCGCACAAGGCGAGGCCGAATCCGCCGCCATAGGCCGGCCCGTCGACCGCCGCGATCACCGGCACGTTAAGGCTGCGCAGAGGCTGTAGCCAGTCGTGCACACCATAGAGCCGCTCGCGCATGTCCTCGACCGGCGCACCGCCGGAATCCTTCCGCCGGGCCATCCCCTTGACGTTGCCGCCCGCGCAAAACGTGCCGTCGGTGCCGGTCAGAATCAGGGCGTCGATATCGTTGCGGTCTTTGACCTCGGCAGTAATCTCCTTGATGCAAGTGAGGAACTCGTCGGTGAAGGCGTTGTGCTGCCGGGGCCGCGCCATGGTGGCGAAGCCGATACCGCCGTCCACCCTGAAGGCGATCGCCGGATTGATGTTGCCAATGTCGGTCATGAAGCTGTCCCCTGCTTGGCCGGAAGCGCCGGCGCCATGCGATTACTGCCGGGTAATGCCCTTGCAAAGGATAATCAAGCGTATTACCCGGCGGCATATTGGAGTTTCCGGACGAGGAAAATCGCAAGATGGCTGGAAGCGGATTGCTGGAAGGCAAGGTGGCACTGGTGACCGGCGCAGGCCGGGGCGTCGGGCGGGATATCGCGCTGCAGATGGCTGGGCAGGGCGCCCGGGTGCTGATCAATGATTTGGGCGGCTCGGAGACCGGCGAAGGCGCTTCCGATTCGCCGGCCATGGCGGTCGTCCGGGAGATCGAGGCTATGGGTGGCAAGGCGGCCGCCAACACCGACAGCGTCGCCGGCTTTGCGGCGGCGCAGGGCATGGTGGACCAGGCCTGGGAGGAACTTGGCGGGCTCGATATCGTCGTCAACAATGCCGGCATCCTGCGTGACGCGATCTTCCACAAGATGACGGAAGAGGACTGGGACCTCGTCATCGCCGTCCATCTGAAGGGCAGCTTTAACATCGCCCGTGCCGCCGCCACCGTGTTCCGCGGACAGGAGAGCGGCGCGATGGTCCATATGACGTCGACGACCGGCCTGGTCGGCAATTTCGGCCAGGCCAACTATGCCGCGGCCAAGCTCGGCATCGTCGGCCTGTCCAAGTCGGTCGCGCTCGATATGAGCCGCTTCAACGTGCGCTCCAACTGCATCTCGCCCTTTGCCTGGAGCCGCCTGATCGGCACCATTCCGACGGACACGCCCGAGCAGCAGGCCCGGGTGGAAAAGATCAAGCAAATGGTCCCGGCTAAAATTGCGCCGCTGGCGGTGGCGCTGGCCTCCGACCAGGCGAAGGAGGTCAGCGGCCAGGTTTTCGCAGTGCGCAACAACGAGATTTTCCTGATGAGCCAGTCGCGGCCGCTGCGCTCGGTCCAGCGCGGTGACGGATGGACGGCCGAGACCGTTCTGGAACACGCTTTCCCGGCCATGCAGGCGAATTTCTATCCACTCGAGCGTACCGCCGACGTCTTCAGCTGGGATCCGGTGTAGGAGGCCGGTCGATGGTCCTCGATCCGCAGACAATCCTGGACTGGCCGTTCCAGCCGGTTGAGCAGACCTACACGGAGCGCGATACGATCCTTTATGCGCTTGGCTGCGGGCTCGGCGCCGACCCGCTGGACGAGGCGCAGCTGCGATTCGTTTTCGAGGAGCCGAATCTGCTGGCTCTGCCGTCGATGGCGGCCGTGCTGTCGCCGCCTGGTTTCTGGGCGCGCCATCCGGAATCGGGAATCGACTGGGTACGAATTCTCCACGGCGAACAGGCGATGGAGCTTCACAAGCCGTTGCCGGCTGCAACGACGGTCGTGGCGACGGCAAAGGTCACCGATATCGTCGACAAGGGTGCGGGCCGGGGCGCCCTGCTGTTCGTGCAGCGCACGGTGCGGGAGGTCGAGACCGGCGAAGCCCTGGCGACGCTGCGCTCGACTACCTTCGCGCGCGGCGACGGCGGCTGCGGCGGCTCGACCGGGACGGCGCCGGCGCCCCATCCGATTCCGGACCGGGCGCCGGACTTGACCTGCGATCTGCCGACCGCACTCAACCAGGCGCTGATTTATCGGTTGTCCGGCGATCCGAACCCGCTGCACGCAAGCCCTTCGATTGCGCGCGCTGCCGGGTTCGATCGCCCGATTCTGCATGGCCTGTGCAGCTGGGGCGTCGCCGGCCACGCCATTCTCAAATCCTACTGCGAATACAACCCGGCGCGAATCCGGTCGATGGCGCTGCGCTTCTCTGCGCCGGTCTATCCGGGCGAAACGATCCGCACAGAAATGTGGCGCAGCGGCGACACCGTTTCCTTCCGCGCCCGGGTCGTCGAGCGGGATGTCGTGGTGCTGAATAACGGCCGGGCCGAAGTTTCGGAGTAGAGTCCGGCTCTCCCGCTCATACAGCGACCGGCAAGGTGCTGAGGCCGCGGAAGCGGGCGCGGCCGTGGAAACGGCTCGGCCCGTCGCGGCGCAGGTTCGGGAAGCGGGCGACCAGCTTGCCGATCGCCACCCGGCCCTCGATCCGGCCCAGCGTGTTGCCCATGCAGACATGCTTGCCGGTGCCGAACGCGATTTGGGGATTCGGGTTCCGCCCGATATCGACATTCTCTGGATCGTCGAATATCTCGGGATCGCGGTTGGCGGCGGCAACGCCGCAATGGATGAAAGTGCCGGCCGGCAGGGCAATACGCCGGTCTTCGGGGCCGAATTCCATTTCCTGCATCGCCTTGCGGTTACCGATCTGCAGCGGGCTCTGGTAGCGCAGCGCCTCCTCGACCGCGGATGAAATCAGGTCCGGATCGTCGCGCAGGCGCTGCATCTCGCCGGGATTGTCGAGCAGCATGTCGATGCAGTTGCCGACCAGGTTGGCCGTCGTCTCGTGGCCGGCGTTGAGCAGGAAGATGCAGTTCTGCACCAGCTCGACCAGCGACAGCCTCTCGCCGTCCACTTCGCCGAAGATCAGCGCCGCCAGCACTTCGCCCTGTCCGCCGGAGGCCGGCTCCAACCGCCGGTCGGCGATCAGTTCCTCAAGCATCGCGCCGAATTCCTCGACCGCGTCGTGACCGGCCTGCATCTTCTCCGGCGAGACCACAGGGTCGAGCGCGCCGAGAATCAGCGTTGAAAAATCGTGCAGCCGGTGGCGGTGCTCTTCCGGAATGCCGAGCATGAAGGAGATGATCGCCGTCGGCAGGGCGAGCGCATAATCCCGGATCACGTCGAAGCGGCCCTGCGCCGCCATCCGGTCCAGCAGATCGTCGATCACTCGATCGATCAGGGGCTCCAGTTCGCCGATCTTGCGCGGCGTAAAGGCGGCGGCGAGCAGCCGGCGGACCCGGGTATGGATCGGCGGATCGTTGAAGACGAGGCTGGTGGTGTGGTGGGTGTAGAGCGGCCCGTCGCCGAACTTCGGCTTGAAATCGACCTTCTTGTCGGAGCTCATGGCCGGGTGCTTGAAGCATTGCACGACATCGTCGTAGCGGGTCAACAGCCAGGTGCCGTCCGGGTTGCGATGGACCGGGTCATGCTCACGCAGGGCACGGTACACGGGAAACGGGTCGTCCAGAAAATCCTGGCCGATGGTGTTGAGGTCGAAGGACAGCGCGGAGTCGCGGTCAGGCATGAGGGCCGGCACCCACCCAATTCTACAGGTGCCTCGGAGATTCCGGCGAAACGGTGCAGCGGTCAATGGCCGGCTGCACGGTACGGCTATGCAGGGAGATGAGAAGCGCGGAGCGTCAGCCGCCGGTCACACTCATGTGGCGTGAGACTGCGGGGGCGCTACGGCGGCGGTCGATGACGAAGTCGTGGCCCTTGGGCTTGCGCGTTATCGCCTCGCGGATCGCGTCGTCGAGCAGTCCGTCGTCGCCGCTCGCCCGCAGCGGCCCGCGCAGGTCGGCCGCGTCCTCCTGGCCCAGGCACATATAGAGCGTGCCGGTGCAGGTCAGCCGGACCCGGTTACAGGATTCGCAGAAATTGTGGGTCAGCGGCGTGATGAAGCCGAGACGCTGGCCGGTCTCCCGCACCGTCCAGTAGCGCGCCGGACCGCCAGTAGCATGGTCGCTCTCGTCGAGCGTCCAGCGCTCCTTCAGCCTGGCGCGCACCATCGACAGCGGGAAGAACTGGTCTACCCGGTTGGCGGTGCCGACATCGGCGCCGATCTCGCCCAGCGGCATGACCTCAATGAATGTCAAGTCGAAGCCTTCCGCGCCGGCCCATTCGGCCAACCGGTGGATTTCGTCCTCGTTGACCCCTTTGAGCGCAACCGTGTTGATCTTGATCGCGAGGCCGGCGGCTTTCGCGGCGGCCAGGCCGTCCAGCACCTTCTCCAGCTTGCCCCAGCGGGTGATGGTGGTGAATTTCGCAGGGTCCAGCGTATCCAGCGAGACATTGACCCGGCGCACGCCGGCGCGCACCAGCGCGTCGCTGTGCTTCGCGAGCTGGCTGCCGTTGGTTGTCAGCGTCAGTTCGTCGAGCGCACCCCGGCCGAGCCCGTCCCGGTCGAGCAACGCGCCGAGCCGCTCGATCAGGGTCATCACGCCGCGGCGCACCAAGGGCTCGCCGCCGGTCAGCCGCAACTTGCGCACGCCGAGGCGTACGAAGGCGCGGCACAGCCTCTCCAACTCCTCGATCGACAGAACCTCCGACTTCGGCAGGAAGGTCATGTCCTCGGCCATGCAGTAGACGCAGCGGAAGTCGCACCGGTCTGTCACCGACACGCGCAGGTAGGTGATCGCCCGGGCGAACGGGTCGATCAGCGGTGCGGACTGTTGCAACGGGCGAACGTCGTCTGGCATCGAGCCTCGGGCAGGTCGGGGCGGCAGTCGGGAATCCTTGTGGCGATGTAAACCGTCCGGCGGCGCGCGGCAACTGCCGCGCCGACGTTGCGCAAGGTTTTGCAACGGCCTGCCGCCGCCGGCCGGGTCCGCGCGGTCTGGCCCGCCCGCCTTGCCTGCCGGTCGCCGGAAGCGCATGTTGCCGCCATGAAGCCGCCGCCCGCCCAATCGCTGTGAACCGCGCCCCGGCCGCGACCGCGGCCCATACCGTTCTGCCGGACCCGGACGATCCCGCGCTGTCGGAGGCCGTCGTCGGCATCGACGAGACGGGGTCGCCGGTCGAGACGCGGGTCGCGGTCGAGCGTCCGCTCACCCTGTTCCTGAACCGGCAGGAGATCGTCACCGTGATGACGATCGGCGACCGGCCGGACTGGCTGGCGGTCGGCTATCTGAAGAACCAGCACATGCTGCGCGACGACGACCGGATCGTCGCCATCGAGCATGACGGTGACCTCGGCGTCGTCGTGGTCCGGACCGAGCGGGAAACCGACTACGAGGAAAAGCTGCAGAAAAAGGTCCGAACGTCGGGTTGCGCCCAGGGCACGGTGTTCGGCGACCTGATGGAGAATTTCGAGGAGATCGCGCTGTCGGCCGAAGCGCGCCTCAGAACCTCATGGCTCTACGCGCTGACCAGAACGATCAATACAATGCCGAGCCTCTATCTCACCGCGGGCGCCATCCATGGCTGCGTGCTGTGCCGGGAAGACCGGGTGCTGCTCTACATGGAGGATGTCGGGCGCCACAATGCGGTGGACAAGATCGCCGGCTATATGGCGCTCCACGGCACCCGGCCGGATGATAAGATCTTCTACACAACCGGCCGGCTGACCAGCGAGATGGTCATCAAATGCGTCCAGATGCGAATTCCGATCCTGGTTTCGCGGTCCGGCTTCAGTGCCTGGGGCGTCGATCTCGCCCGCCAGGCCGGCCTCACCCTGATCGGCCGGGCGCGCGGCAAACGCTTCCTCGCGCTCTCGGGCCAGGAGCGGATCGTGTTCGATTCGGACGATTGAACGCATTTGCGGCCGGATTGCCCGATCGCAACATCCGTTGCCGATTTGCTCGAAACAATTGAGGCGTGGAAATCCAGATGAAACAGGTTTGTCTCGTTATCGGTGCCGGCGCCGGCATCGGCGGCCATGTTGGCAGACGTTTTGCCCGGGCCGGATACCACTCCGTGCTGTGCCGCCGCAGCGATGCGGACGGCCTCGAAAATCTGGTCGACACCATCAAGGGCGAGGGCGGCAGCGCCTCGGGCTTTCTGCTGAACGCCGTTAAGCCCGGGAGCATCGAGGAGCGCGTGGCCGCCGTCGAGGCCGATATCGGCCCGATCGCCGTCGCGGTCTACAATCTGGGGGCCCAGATCGGCGACCACGCGCTTGCCGACACCAGCGAAAAAGCCTTCGAGATGGGTTGGCGCCTGGCCACTTTCGGCCTCTTCCGCACGGCGCGCGCCGTTTGCCCGCTGATGGAGGCCCGGGGTTCCGGCACGCTTCTTGCGACCTCCGCCACCGCGGCCGTCCGCGGCAACAGGGGACAGCACAGCCATACGGCTGCGATGGGCGGCCGGCGCATGCTCTGCCAGTCGCTTAATGCCGAATTCGGGCCCAAGGGCATTCACGTCGCCCACATCGTGGTCGACGGCGCAGTCGACGCCCCCGATACCCTGGGGCGGATGCTCGGCCCCGAAGCGTTCCGGAAACTGCGCGAAACACGCGGCATGGAGCACGACGGCCTGCTGCTGCCGGCCGAGGTGGCCGAAACCTACTTTCATCTGTCGCAGCAGCACCGGTCCGCCTGGACCCATGAGATCGACCTTCGGCCGTTCTCGGCGTTGCCCTGGTGGAACCACGAATGAACGACCCTTCCATGAAGCTGTATATGGTGCCGCTGGCGCCCAATCCGACCAAGGTCATGCTCTATATTGCCGAACGTGCGGCGGCGGGCGCAGAGTTGCCGATCGAACAAATCATGGTGAACACGCTCAAGGGCCGCCACAAGGAACCCGAGCATCTGGCGCGTAATCCCTTCGGCACGTTGCCGGTGCTGGAACGCGGCGACGGTTCGCACCTGATCGAATCGCTCGCCATCATCGAATATCTGGAGGACCGGTTTCCCGACGGTGCGTTGCGCGAGGCGGAAGTTGAGCGCCGCGCGCGATCCCGGGATCTGGAACGGGTCGTAGACCTGCGCATCGCCGTGCCGATGGGGCGATACGCCCACGCCGCCAAGTCGCCCCTCGGCCTGCCGCCCGATCACGCGGTTGCGGCGGCGGCCGAAGAGGGCCTTCAAGGCCCCCTGGACTACCTCGAATCGTTGCTGGACGACGGCCGCGCTCTCCTGACGGGGGAGCAGGCCGCCATCGCCGACTGTACAATGCAGGCCGCGCTCCAGTTCCTCCGTTTCGTCGAGGCCGACTTGCTCGGCGACCGCCCGAATCTGCGCGCCTGGGATGCCCGGTACCGAAAGAGGCCGGCCGCTCAGGCGGTTCTGAAATGGTAACCGTACGCTGACACTTCCATAACGGGCTCACGGCTGGCCCGGAGGCCGTGACCGCGGTGAGAAGTCCGGACTACAGCTCGCGCGTACTGGCTTCGATCAGTTCGACCTTGTACCCGTCCGGGTCTTCCACGAAGGCGATGACGGTGGTTCCGCCTTGGACCGGCCCGGCTTCGCGGGTGATCTTGCCGCCCGCCGAGCGGATGCGCTCACAGGTCTCGGCGACGTTTTCCACCTCCAGAGCGATGTGCCCATACGCCGTCCCGTGGTCGTATTCCGGCACTCCGTAATTGTAGGTCAGCTCGATCTCCGCCTCACCGTTCTTGTTGCCGCCGCGAAACCCGACGAAGGCAAGCGTATAATTCTGATCGGCACGCACTGTCGTACGCAGCAGATCCATGCCCATCATCCGGGTGTAGAAGTCGATGGATCGGTCCAGATCGCCGACCCGGAGCATGGTGTGCAGAAGCTGCATGATCGTTCTCCCTGGAAACCGGCGCGGCTAAACCGCCCGAGTTCGGCGCACCCCGGCCGCTTCAATTTGCTTCGAGGACTGCATTCAGGAACTGCTTCGTCCGCTCCCGTTCCGGCGTTTCGAAAAGTTTGGCAGGGGACCCCTGCTCTTCGATCGAACCATCGAAAAAGAAACAGACGCGATCCGAGATTTCCTTCGCGAAGCCCATCTGGTGGGTCACCATGAGCATTGTGAGGTTGTGCGTGTCGACCAATCGCCGGATCACGTTCGTAACCTCGCTGATGACCTCGGGATCCAGCGCCGACGTCACCTCGTCGAACAGCATGATCTTGGGCCGCATCGCCAGGGCTCGGGCAATGGCGACCCGTTGCTGCTGACCGCCGGAAAGACGGGAAGGATGCTGATCCCGCTTCTCCGCCATCCCCACCATCTCGAGGAGTTCCAGGGACCGCTCCTCGGCTTCCTTGCGCGGAAGCCGCAGCACCTGAACCGGCCCCTCCATGCAGTTGCCTAGCGCCGTCATGTGGGGAAACAGGTTGAAGTGCTGAAAGCACATACCGATCTTGCTTCGAATGCGCCGGATATGAGCGGAATTCGCCGGAACGAGCCGGCCGTCCCGCTCCATATGCGTCAAAGGCTCTCCTTCGACATAGATGACACCGCTGTTGATGGTCTCGAGCGTCATCAGCATCCGGAGCACGGTCGTCTTGCCGGATCCGGAAGGGCCGATGATCGTAACCATTTCCCCTGCCGATACATCGAGGTCCAACTGATTGAGTACGACAAGAGAGCCGTACGCCTTCGTCACCTTTTGAAACCGGACCATAGGAAAATCGTCGCCATCGAGACGCAAGGGGTACTGGCTCATGTCTTCGGTCATTTCACCATCCCCAGCGTTCGGCGCACCCATTTCTCGAACACATTTATGAAGAATGCCGCCGGCAAAGAAAGAGCAAGGAAAATTGCACCGACCATGGTGTAGGGTTCGAGGTACCGGTAACTTTCCGCCCCGATTGTCGTCGCCGTGTGCATGAGTTCGGCCACGCCGATCACGGATAGCATGGGCGTATCTTTAAAAATGCCGACCAGGTAGTTGCCCATCCCTGCGATCGCCGGCGGCAACGCCTGCGGCAGTACGATCCGCCGGTAGGTTCTTACGATTGGAAGGTTGATTGCCTTCGCGGCTTCCCACTGCCCCTTGGAAACGCTCTCAATGCCGCCGCGGTAGACTTCCGATAAATAGGCGCCGTAGTGCACCCCGATGGCTATCAGCCCGGCAGTCCAGGGCGACAGGATCAGTCCGAATTGCGGACCGACATAGTAAACGAAAAAGATCTGCAGAAGAAGGGGAGTGGAGCGAACCAGTTCAACGAATTCACGCATCGTAAAGGTCAAAACGCGAATTGGAGTCCGTTGAGCTACGACAAAAATCAGGCCCAGAATGACAGCGATCCCGTAACCGCCTCCCGCAGCCATAAGCGTCTTTCCGGTCGCGTCGACAAATCTCGGTGCCAACTCCCAAACCAGCTCCCATTGCCACTCGATCATTGATTATGCTCTCCCGATCTTTCGCGACATTGCGTTTTCGAATGCGCGCATGACCGGTGTAACGAAAAGGCGGGCTATCAAGTAATAGATTATAATAGCGGTGCCGAACGCCTCGATTGACAGGAAGGTATTGATGTTGATCTGCCTCACTTCGAACATGAGATCGGTAACCGAAATCAGCGCCACCAGGGCGGTGCCCTTGAGTATCTCGATGATCAGATTTCCCCATGGCGGCAGCATGATGACGAAGGCCTGGGGCAGGACGACCCGCCACATGCGCTTGCGACTCGACATGTTGAGTGCGATTGCCGCTTCCCACTGTCCTTGCGGAACCGCCAGTATTGCGCCGCGAACCAGCTCCGCTCCGTAGGCGCCCATATTCAATCCGACAGCCAAAAACCCGGCGGTGAACTTATCCAGGTGGATACCGAAAAGAGGCAACACAAAGAATATCCAAAACAGCTGTACGAGCAGCGAAGTGCCGCGAAATATCTCTATGTAGATGATTGCGACGCTGCGCACGGCCAAGTTTTTCGACAACTTCATCAATCCAAATAATATCGCTATTCCAATTGCAACAACTGTCGACAACAGAAACTGGTATACAGTTATGATCGTGCCGTCGATCATCCGGCCGCTATGTGCCTGTAAGAATTCGACGTATGTCATGGTTGTCGAAAATCTCGCATAATCTTCAAATTGGAAATTGACCCGGAGCCGTTACTTGCTCGCGCATGCAACGGCTCCGGATAGTACACAATAGGTGTTCGAATTCAGCGGTTGGCGCAAATCCATTCGGTCTTGACATCGCCGGGAACGTTTGCCGGGATGTAATCGTACTGCGCAACTTGAGCCAACATTTTCTTGGATCCGATATAGCCTTTCATTGCCGCATTAAATTTCGCGCGGATTTTGTCATCGCTGAGATGAAAGCCTATTCCGACCCAGTTGAAGGTCCATTTCGGTAACGCGTTGGTATCGGTTGCATCGACATTGCCGGTTTCTCTGGCAATCTTGTCCGCCTCGACCGCGGTCATCGCGCCGATGTCGGCTCGCCCGGAACGAACGGCGGCCAGAACTTCCGTCGTGCCGGGAACCTTCATGATCTTGTTTTCCGCGATGCCGACCTTACGCGCTTCCTTGACCATCACATAGCCGGTCGGAACGGCCATGACGGCGCCGCTCTTCTTGATATCTTCGTAGTTCTGCAGCTTCTTGGGATTGCCTTTCGGCACGATGAAGGCGTTGCCGAACTGCCCGATCGGCTCCGAAAAGTCGATGTTCTTGCAGCGGGCCTTAAGGATGTACATGCCGCCGGTAATGATATCGACGCGGCCGGCGACGAGGCTGGGAATCAATCCGGCCCAGTCCGTCAGGACCGGTTCAATTTTTGTATGCCCCATCTTCTTGAGCACTTCGATCGTGATAACGTTCACGAATCCCAGTGGTTCGCCGCTCTTGCCGGGGTGAGCCCAGGGCGCGGCGTTGGCAAAGCCCAGGCGAATGGGTTTGCCGGCAGCGACCCGGTCTTCCAGCGGGCCGGCCTGTACCGGGCCGGCAACCAGCGCCAGCGCAACGGCAACGGTGCTTCCGATAGGTGTCCATTTCATTTGAGAGTCCTCCTCCTGAATTGTTGCCTGTCCGTATTTCGAACTAGGGAAATACCGGACCGGTCGGCTCTCGCCCGCCGCGTTTTCCGCGATTTTGCCGGGCAAATCAGTATGCTGCCGGTCGCCCCCTTTGCGGTTGCGTCTCCGAAAGCATTACGGTGGTTCCGGGTAGCCGCGCGTTCATCGCAAACGGCTCACGACGAGTTCCTGGAAGCTGCGTACGGAGTCCTCCCATACCGGGGAGAGCACCCCGCCCCGCGCCGCGTCGGAAACGCGCCCCTGCTGGAGCCGCTCGCAAATGATCTGGTCCTCCAGATGCACGTCGCGCCAGAGCATCGCGAGGTCTTCCGTGCGTTCGGCCGATACCGAACCGGGACCGATGCTGTAGATCGCCCGGCGCTGATGGGTGAGTCCCGGTGCCAGCGGCACGTCCTGGTGCACGCCAATCTGGTCCGGCAAGTACAGCCCGAACGCGAAATTCGGGAACAGGGTGAGGTAGCGGGAATCCGCCGACAAAGTGTCGTCGCGCTTCGCCTCGCCGGAAACGTCGACGGCGCATCCGAGGCAGCCCGGTTCGTTCACCGTATAATGGTCGGTCAGGGGCTGCTCGGTCGTCGTAGGGTGTACGAACTGGACGTGGTAGGGCTCAATGAAGTTCTCCAAAAGGAGTTTCCAGTTCGCCGCGATTTCGCCGAGGTCGATGGTAATCAGATGGGTGAGGCCAGTCAGGTCGAGCCCCTCGAGGTGCCTCTCAAGCGGCGCGACGAAGTCTTCGAACGGCGGCGCGTCACCGCTCAGGTTAACGAAAATCCAGTCGTGCCACGTTGCCGACCGGACCGGGACCAGCCCGTGCTGCTCGCGCTCGAAACCGGCAGGCATCGCGCGCGGATCGGTTCCGCCGAAGTAGGGGGCGATCTGGAGCGCACCGTCGAGTCCGTAGGTCCACGAATGATACGGGCAGCGGATTTTGCTTCCCATATTGCCGGGTTGTTCGACGAGCTTGAGGGAGCGGTGCCGGCACACGTTGTGAAAGGCGCGAATTCTGTTTTCGCGGTCTCGCACGAGGAGCACCGCCGAGCCCGCGATGGCGACCGGCACCACGTCGCCGCGTTGCGCCAGTTCGTGCGCAAATCCTGCAAACGTCCAGGACTCCTGGAAAATCCGCTCGTTCTCGAACGTGAAGAACGCCTCGCTCGTGTAGGCTGCCGCCGGCAATCCCCGTGCCACCGGTCCCGGAGTTTCGAAATCGGCCAGTGTTTCGGCTCCCAGGATCGATTGCAGCGATAGATTCATGCCGAATTCCTGAGGGCGCCGGGCGGTCTAGGCCACGTGGCGTTTTAGGAGGAACTGGTTTTTGAACATGTCGATGCGGGTCATGACCTCGGCATGCGCGATGTCGGGCTGGCCGTGGATGTGCTCGTTGAGGAAGGCCGCGAACTCGATTTCCCGGTCGCACACGACCTCGACCAGCAGGTCGAACCGTCCGCTGACCCACATGACGTAGACGACGGCAGCATGGGGATCGAGCCGCTGCGCAACGGCTGACGGGGCGATTCCCGGCGCGGTCTTGATGCCGAGCATCGCGTCGGTCTCGTAGTCGACAGCCACCGGGTCGACCACGGCCACGATGCGAAGTATGCCCGCCTCGCGCATTCGGGTGACCCGGTTGCGGATCGTTCCGCCCGATACGCCGAGCTCCTGCCCGATGATGTCATAGGCGGCGCGGCCGTCTTCCTGGAGCAGGCGGATGATCTGCTGGTTGAGGTCGTCGAACGGAGACGACAGCCGTGAGACTTTGTCGTCGAAATCGTCGCCATTGTGGGCGGTCACTGTCTGCAATGCGGGTGCCATGGGTCGGGCCGGGTGCTCCGCGCGCACCGCCGATAACGGCGAGGAAACGCACTCTCTATTGCCACTTTTGCATTTTCTCGTGTATATGCTACGAATATAGAAATTATTGTCAACAAATATTGCGATTTTGACAAATTTTCATGTTATGGGTGACGTTTTCGTTAAAACGATTGAATCGCTTTGGAGTGAGGAGAATCGCCCGATGAACGAGACATCACCGACCATGGCAGGGGCGCTCCCCGACATTGAGCGCATTCGCGAGGAGCAGGCGAAACTCGCCGAGGCAGGCGTAAAATACGTCTTCTCTTGCTGGGTCGACATGCACGGGCTGCCGAAGACCAAACCGGTGCCGCTCAGCGATTTCGAGAATCTGTGTATGGGGAAGGGTCCGCAGTTCGCGGTGCACTCGATCTCGTTCGTGCCGGAACTCGGGGCGGCCGACCCCGACCAGATCCCGGTACCCGATCTGGACAGCCTCGTTATCTGTCCCTGGGATCGGACCTGCGCGTGGATGTTTGCGGATCTGTGGTGGGAAGATGCGCCCTACAATCTGTGTCCCCGCCAGGCGCTCAGGCGTGCGGTGCACAGTACGGCGGAAAAGGGATTTGCCGGGTTCGCGGGCATTGAGCCGGAGTTCATGGTCATGCGCTGGCGCGACGGCCAGCCGGTCAAGGCGTTCGACGACGATCCGCTGCCGGGCGAAGGCGTGCGGCCGCGGCGCCAGGCGTTCGGGTACGATATCGAGTACACCATCGATTCCATGGGGTTTCTCGGCGCAGTCATCGACATCCTCGAGGATCTTGGCTGGGGGCTGAAGGACGTCGTTTGCGAGGGCAGCTATTCGCAGTTCGAACTCGATTTCGGTTACACGGATCTCGTGGGGATGGCTGACCGGTTGGTGTTCCTGCGCGTCCTGTTGAAGGCGGTCGCCAAGCAACAGGGCCTGTTCGCCACCTACATGCCCAAGCCCGCCACCGGCGACTGGCGTTCGGGCGCCCACATCAACTATTCGATGCAGCGGGTCGATGCTCCGGGGGTGAACCTGTTCGAAAATCCGGAGGGCGGTTGGGCGGACGCAGCGTACCACGCAGTCGGCGGCCTGCTGCGCCACGGCGGGGCGCTCACCGCCATCACCGCGTCCACGGTCAATTCCTATAACGGGCTGGTGGCCCAGGTCGCCGGGTTCGAGGGCGGCACCTTCACCTGGGCTCCCACCCACATGACCTACGGCAACAACAACCGCTCAGCCATGCTGCGCCTGCCCCAGAACCGGTTCTGCATCGAGAACCGGGCTTCCGATCTGTGCCTGAATCCGTATCTGGCTCTCGCCATGACGACGGCGGCGGCGGTCGCCGGCGTTACCGGGGGCATCGATCCGGGCCCTCCCTTCAACAAGGATCTGTACACGGTTACGGACGAGGAAATCCGCGCGGGCGGCGTCCAACGCCTGCCGCGCAACCTGCTGGAAGCGACCGAAATATTGAAAGACGACCCGCTGGCGGCCGAGGTGCTCGGCCCTGCCATGCTGAACTCCTGGGTGAAATACAAGTACGACGAGTGGGAGCGCTACCACCAGGCGGTCACGGATTGGGAGGTGGAGGAGTATCTGCGACTCTACTGACGGCCGCCGCCAGCGCACCGGCGGGATCTTCCCGAGCGGGTGAAGAGGGAATTCGACATGGCGCCGGACTACGATGTCTTCGAACTCGGCCCGGTAACGCTACAGCACGGCGCGACGCTGCCGGATGCCCGGCTGGCTTACAAGACCTACGGTGCGCTCAACGAGGCCGGCGACAACGCGATCGTCATGCCGACCTTCTACACGGGAACGCATATCCGCAACGAAGGCTACCTGTGGGCGGTGCCGGCGCTCAATTCGGCGCGCTATTTCATCGTCTCGATTGACATGTTCGGCAACGGCCTGTCGTCGTCGCCGAGCAATACCGCGCCGCCGTTCGACGGTCCGCGCTTCCCCACTGTCACCCTCTTCGACAACATTGCCTGCCAGCACCGGTTGCTCACCGAGGCGTTAGGAGTCAAACGCATCGCGCTCGTGCTCGGATGGTCGATGGCCGGATGCCAAGCATATCAATGGGGCGCGCAGTATCCGCATATGGTTGACGCCATACTGCCATTCTGCGCCTCAGCTCGCACCTCGCCGCACAACAAGGTGTTCCTCGAAGGAGTGAAAGCGGCGCTCATCGCCGACGGCGCCTTCGCGGGCGGCGACTACACCGCGCCGCCCGAGGCGGGGCTCCGGGCTTTCGGCCGGGTCTACGCGGGCTGGGCGTATTCGCAGACTTTCTATCGCGAGCGGCTCCACCGCGATCTCGGTTTCGAGACCTGGGAGGAATTGCTGCTCGACTGGGAGCGCGACCATCTCGATTGGGACGCCAACGACTTGCTGGCCAAGCTCCGGACCTGGCAGCTCGGCGACATCGCCGCCAACGAGCGTTATCGGGGCGATTTCAAAGCCGCGCTCGGCGCCATCCGTGCCCGGGCGATCCTGGTTCCCTGCACGACGGATCTCTACTTCCCGCCGGCCGACAACGCCATCGAGGTCGGGCACATGCCGAACGCCAGTCTTCGGCCCTACGAATCGGCCTGGGGTCACTGCGTGGCGTCGTCGAGCCGCAAAAACAGCGGATTTCTGCGTTTCCTGGACGCCTGTATTTCAGAACTCTTGGCGAAATAGGACGGGGCGTCCGGACGAGAAAAAGGGCCCGGCTCGCCGGGCCCTTTCCGTATCGCTCAAGAGCGGGACGCTATTTCGGCAGCGAGCCCTCGACGCCCTGAACGTAGAAGTTCATGCCGGCGAGCAAACCGTCAGACGCCTTCTCGCCGGCTTTCAGAAACTGCTTGCCGTCCTGCTTGTTCAGCGGCCCGGTGAAAGGATGGAACTTGCCGCTGGCGATGTCGGCCTGGACCTTTGCGGCCTGTTTCCGGACATCGGCCGGAATACGCTCGTGCACGCTGGCGATGTTCAGCATGCCGGCCCCGATGCCGCCCCAGGTGTCGGTCGATTTCCAGGTCCCGTCCATCACCGCCTTGACCCGCGCGACAGCATACGGGCCCCAGTTGTTGACCGCGGCAGCCAACTGGGCCTTGGGCCCGAAGGCTTTCATGTTCGAGGCCTGACCGACGGCGCTGATGCCGCGCTGCTCGGCAAGCTTCATGGCAGCCGGCGAATCCGTGTGCTGGAAGATGACGTCGGCGCCCTGGTCGGCCAGCGCCTTGGCGGCGTCGGCCTCCTTGCCGGGATCGAACCAGGTGCTGACCCAGATGATCTTGAACTTGACCTTCGGGTTGACCGATTTCGCGCCGAGATAGGCGGCGTTGATGCCCCTCACCACTTCCGGAATCGGGAAAGAGGCGATGTAGCCGACGGTGTTCGACTTGGTCATCTTTCCGGCGATCACGCCGTTTACATACCGGCCTTCGTAGTAGCGGATGTTGTAGGTCGCGACGTTCTTCGCCCGCTTGAAGCCGGAGCAATGCTCGAATTTGATCTTCGGGAACTGCTTGGCGACCTTGATCGTCGGATTCATGAAGCCGAAGGAGGTCGTGAAGATGATGTCGTGGCCCTGCTGGGCGAGTTGCCGGGTCACGCGCTCGGCATCCGGGCCCTCGGGCACGTTCTCGACATGGGTGGTTTCCACCTTGTCGCCAAAGGCCTTCTTCACCGCCAGCAGGCCCTGATGATGCTGATAGGTCCAGCCGTGGTCGCCGATCGGACCGACATAGACGAACCCGACCTTGAGTTTTTTGGCTTGGACGGCGGCCGGTGCTGCAACGACCGCAGCGGCGGCCAGAGCGGCCACGGCGAGTTTGGTGAACGATTGATACCTCATCGGGTGCCTCCCATTGTCTTGTGGAAAAGTTTGAGGTTGCGGTACGGCGGCTCAGGTCGCCGCGCGGAAGGGCTGGGTCAGACAGGCCGGTGCATTCAACTTCACCTTCAGCCGGTCGCTGGAAATGATCACGAGGACCGCGATGGTCGCCAGATAGGGGAGCATCGATAGATACTGCGCCTCCACCTCGACCCCGAAACCCTGGCTGTGCAGTTGCAGAATTGTGATCCCGCCGAACAGATATGCGCCGAGCAATGCCCGGCCCGGACGCCATGCGGCGAAGACAACCAGCGCAAGCGCGATCCATCCGCGTCCCGCGGTCATTCCCTCCGCCCAGAACGGCGTTTGTACCACAGAAAGATAGGCGCCGCCCAGACCCGCGCAGGCGCCGCCGAACAGCAATACGAGATAGCGGTAGAATACCACCGGATAGCCGATGGCGTGGGCGGCGTCGTGATTCTCCCCGATCGCCCGAATGATGAGGCCGCCCCGGGTCTTCCGGAAAAACCAGGAGACGCCGATCACCAGCAGGATCGAGAGGTAAACGAGGTAATCCTGTCCGAACAGCAGCGCGCCGACCAGCGGCAGGTCGCTCAGCACCGGAATGTCCAACTTGGGGAAATTGCCCGCCGCCTTGCCGGAATAGTCCTGCCCCAGCAGGGCGGCAAGACCGAGACCGAACATGGTCAGCGCCAGACCGGTCGCGACCTGGTTGGCCAGCAAGGATTGCGTCAGGAAGCCGAACAGCAGCGCCATTAGCGCACCGGCGACAACGGCAGCGCCGACTCCCGCCAGATAGTTGCCGGTCTCGATGGTCACAGAGAAGCCGGCAATGGCGCCGACGATCATCATGCCCTCGACGCCGAGATTCAACACGCCGGATTTCTCGACCGCCAGTTCGCCGATTGCGGCGAAAACCAATGGTGTGGCTGCGATCACGATGCCGAGCAGGATGTTGACGATCAGTTCCATGCCGCGCTCACCCGGCCGCCTGCCGCGGAATCCAGCGGATCCGCGAACCGACCAGCACATCCATCGCCAGCAGGAAGAACAGCAGCATGCCCTGGAACACCCGGGTCGTCGCGCTCGGCAGGCTCATGGCGATCTGGGCCGCCTCGCCGCCGATATAGGTAAGCGCCATCAGCAGCCCGCCGAGCAGGATGCCGAACGGATGCAGGCGGCCGAGAAACGCCACGATGATCGCGGTGAAGCCGTAACCGATCGGCAGAGCCGGAACGAGCTGTCCGACCGGGCCGGCGGCTTCGAACGTGCCGGCCAGCCCGGCGAGGCCGCCCGAAGTCAACAGGCAGAGCCAGACGATGCGCTTCTCCGAATAACCGGCGAAGCGCGCGGCCAGCGGCGCCTGGCCCTGTACCTTGATCTGGAAGCCCAGAAGGTGGCGTTGCAGGAACAGCCAGGCGATGCCGATCGCCACCAGCGCAATAATGAATCCGAGATGGGCGCGCGTGCCTTCGACCAGGATCGGCAGGGTCATCGACTCGCTGAACAGCCGGCTCTCAGGGAAATTCAGCCCTTCGGGATCGCGCAGCGGCCCGTGGACCATCGCGCTGAGCAACAGGATCGCGACATAGACCAGCATCAGGCTGGTCAGGATTTCGTTGGCGTTGAAGCGGGTGCGCAGGAAGGCCGGAACCGCCGCCCAGGCCATGCCGCCCAGCATACCGGCGATGCACATGAGCGGCATGACCCACAGGCCGGCCGTTTCGTGCAGCGCCAGGGCCACGCTGCCGCCGGCCAGCGCGCCGATCACGAACTGGCCCTCGGCGCCGATGTTCCACACCCCGGCCCGGAAACCCATGGCCAGCCCGGTGCCGATCAGGATCAGCGGCGTGCCCTTCACCGTCAGTTCGGCGAGCGCGTAGGTCTGGGTCAGTGGCTGGAAGAAGATCAGCCAGATTGCCCGGAACGGGTCCTTGCCGAGGATGGCGAACAGGACGAGGCCGGCAAGGATAGTGAGGATGACCGCGAAGACGGGCGTCAGCACCTGCATCGCCCTTGAGGGCTCGCGCCGCGGCTCCAGCCTAAGCATGGGCGGGCTCCGCCGCCCCGGGCGAGACCGATCGGCCGCGCGGCTGTCCACCCATCCGCAGGCCGATCTGCTCGAGCGTGAGGTCGTCGACCGGGTGGGCCCGCGGCGATCACGGCGATCCGGTCGCTGATCGCGAACAGTTCGTCGAGATCCTGGGAAATCACCAGGACCGCCGCGCCGTCGCGCGCAAGTTGGATCAGCGCCTCCTGGATAAAGGCGGCGGCGCCGGCGTCGACGCCCCAAGTCGGCTGCGACGCGACCAGCACGCTCGGCTCCTGCATGATCTCCCGGCCGACGACGAATTTCTGCAGGTTGCCGCCGGACAGGCTGCGCGCGGCATGGTCGATCCCGGCCGTCTTGACGCTAAACCGCGCGACGACATCGCCGGCGTAGCGGGCGGCACGCGGCAGATTGAGAAAACTGTTGCGCGACAGGCCCTTGCGCACCCGGGCGGACAGGATGACGTTCTCGGTCAGCGACATGTCCGGCACCGCAGCATGGCCGAGCCGTTCTTCCGGCACGAAACAGATGCCTGCCTTGCGGCGGCCGTGCGGCGGCATGCGGCCGATCGGCCGGCCGTTGAGCTGGATCGCATCGGGCCGCCCGGCGAGCGTCTCGCCGATCAGGGCCGACATCAGGAGCGTCTGGCCGTTGCCTGCGACCCCGGCGATTCCGACGACTTCGCCGGATCGCACCTCCAGGGCGATATCTGCCAGATCGGTGCCGAACGGGGAGTCAGCCTCCACGGACAGCTCGTTCAGCCTGAGCCGGACGTCGCCCGGCGTCCGGCGGTCCGTCGCCGGCGGGCTGAGGGTCTCGCCGAGCATCATTTCGGCGAGGCTTCGGGCGGTTTCCTCGCTCGGCGTACAGGTCGCCACAACCTTGCCGCCGCGCAGGATGGTGGCGTGGTCGCACAATGCGCGGATTTCCTCCAGCTTGTGCGAGATGTAGAGGATGGAACAGCCTTCTCCGGCGAGCCGGCGCAGGGTTTCGAACAAGGTCTCGACTTCCTGCGGTGTCAGGACGGAGGTCGGCTCGTCCATGATGATGAGCCGCGGGTCCTGCAACAGGCAGCGCACGATCTCGACGCGTTGGCGCTGGCCGACCGAGAGATCGCCGACCATGCGGTCCGGGTCCAGCCTCAGGCCGTAGCGGGTCGAGACTTCGACGATCCGGCCGCGCAGGTCGCCTCTGGCCAGCTCCGGCGAGATGCCAAGCGCGATATTCTCGGCAACGGTCAGGGCCTCGAACAGCGAGAAATGCTGGAAGATCATGCCGATGCCTTCGGCCCGCGCCTCGGAGGGCCGATGCGGCGCGAACGGCTTGCCGCGCAGCGTCATGGTGCCGGCGTCGGGCCGCAGCACACCGTAGATGATCTTGATCAGGGTGGATTTGCCGGCACCGTTCTCGCCCAGCAGCGCGTGGATTTCTCCCTCGTTCACGCTGAAGGAGATGTCGTCGTTCGCCAGGACGCCGGGAAACGCTCTGGCGATGCCTTCGAGACGGAGAAGAGGGTCAGGCACGCCGTTCATCCGCCCCGCTTACGGCGTCCGCGGCGGAGAGTCGATGCAGAAGCTGCGCGGCGACCGCGACGGCGATGGTTGCAGGCTTCTTGCCCGGAATGCCGGGGAGGCCGATGGGGCAGGTCAGCCGCGCCAGCGCCGGCTCGGCGATGCCCGCGTCGCGGAACCGCTTGAAGAAACGCGCGCGTTTCGTCTCGGAGCCGATCAGGCCGGCAAAACCGAACCGGTCGTCGGCAAGCAGCGCGTGGCAGATGTCGTAGTCCATCGAATGGGAATAGGTCAGCACCAGGTGGAACGCGCCGTCCGGCGCCGCGGCGGCAACTTCGGCCGGATCGCGGGTCGCCAGCGTGTGCACGCCGGCCGGAACGTCCGGCGGAAAGCGCGCCTCGTCGGTGTCGATCCAGGTCACGGCAAACGGCAGGTCTTCCAACGCCCGCACGATGGCGCGGCCGACGTGGCCGGCGCCGTAGAGATAGAGCGGTGTGCCGGGCGGCTCGACCGGATGGACCAGCCAGCTTCCCGCTTCCGCCTCAATCAGCGCGGCCTTGCGCGGCGCCTGGCCCGACAGGATATGCGCTGCATTCTTGACGAGCGGGAAGGGCAGGGTTTTTGCCGATTGCCGGTCCGCAACTGTCTCTGCCGCCGGGCCGCTCGCCACCGGATGCAGCAGGAGACCGCCGGCGGGAAACTCAGCCGGCAGCTGCGCCAGTTCCGCAGCGCCGATCCGTTCGAAGAACAGCCGCACGAATCCGCCGCAGCACTGTTCCAGGTCCGGCCCCAGCGGATAGTCGCGCAGGTCGCGCTGCCACGGAGCGCCCGGTCCGGCCAGCATCGCCCGGGCGGTCCGGGCCGCTTCCCATTCCAGCCGGCCGCCGCCGACGGTGCCGGCCTGGCCATCGCGGTCCACCAGCATCCAGGCGCCGGGCTCGCGGGGGGCGGAGCCCTCCGCGCTGGCGACGATGACCGAGACCAGATCGCCGCCGGACGCGGCCCGTTCACGGACGGAATCGAGCCAGGAAGCGCTCATGGCGCTGCTCCGGCGCCCACGCGCACCCGCTCGACCGCGAACAGGATCCGCTCCGGCGTCGCCGGCGCATCGAGGAAGGGATAGATCCGGTAGCCGCCGACGCTCGCCACTGCGTCGGACAGAGCCATCAGGGCGGAAATCCCCAGCATCAGCGGCGGTTCGCCGACCGCCTTGGAGCGGTAGATCGTGTCCTCGACATTCTCGCCGCGGTCGAACAGGCGGATGTTCATGATTGGCGCCCGGTCGGAACAGGCGGGAATTTTGTAGGTCGAGGGCGCATGGGTCATCAGCCGACCCCGGTCGTCCCACACGAGTTCCTCGGTGGTCAGCCAGCCGGCGCCCTGCACGAAGCCGCCTTCGATCTGGCCGAGATCGATGGCCGGGTTCAGGGACTTGCCGACATCGTGCAGGATATCGACGCGCAGCAGCCGGTTCTCCCCGGTCAGCGTGTCGATCGCGACCTCGGTAACAGCGGCGCCATAGGCGCAATAGAAGAACGGTCGGCCCGTGGCCGTCGCCTTGTCCCAGCGGATTTTCGGCGTCGCGTAGAAGCCGGTCGCCGACAGCGAGACCCGGGCGGCATAGGCCCTGCCGACCGCCTCGTCGAACGGCAGGGATTCGCCGCCGATATAGACACGGTCGGCTTCGAAGCGGACATCGGCCGGTTTCGCCTGATACTGCTCCGCCAGAAAGTCGGCGAGGCGGCGTTTGATCTTGCCGACTGCGTCTTTGGCGGCCATGCCATTGAGATCCGAGCCGGAGGAGGCGGCGGTCGCCGACGTGTTCGGCACCTTGCCGGTCGTCGTCGCGGTGATCTTGACCCGGTCGAGATCGACCTGGAACTCCGAGGCCACCACCTGCGCGACCTTGACGAACAGGCCCTGGCCCATCTCGGTGCCGCCGTGGTTCAGGTGGATCGAGCCGTCATTATAGACATGGACCAGCGCGCCGGCCTGGTTCAGCGTCGTGTTGGTGAAGGAGATACCGAACTTGACCGGCGTCATGGCGATGCCGCGCTTCAGTACCGGGCTCGCGGCGTTCCTTTCGCGAATTTCCTCCCGCCGTGCCGCATAGTCCGACGTCTCCGCCAGTTCGGACCAGATATCCGAAACGATGCAGTCCTCCACCGCCATGCCATAGGGCGCGATCTTTCCCTTGTCGTCGTCGCAATCCTTGTGGGGATAGAAGTTGACGGCCCGGACCTCGGCCGGGTCCATGTCCAAAGTCGCGGCGATGTGGTCGATCGCCCGTTCCATGCCGATCATGCCCTGCGGCCCGCCGAAGCCGCGGAAGGCGGTGTTGGATTGGGTGTGCGTCTTGCAGCGGTACGAGGTGATCCGCGCGTCCGGCAGGCTGTAGCAATTATCGGCATGGAACATCGCCCGGTCGGCGATCGGCCCCGAAAGGTCCCAAGACATGCCGCAGCGCAGCGCCTGGTCGAACTCGATGCCCAGGATACGGCCCGCATCGTCGAAGCCGGCGCGGTAGTCGATCCGGAAATCGTGGCGCTTGCCGGTGAGGAGCATGTCGTCGTCGCGGTCGTAGACGCATTTTGCCGGCCGGCCGGTCAGCCGGGCCGCGAGTGCCGCCGTGGCGGCGGGCAGGTTGCCCTGGCTCTCCTTGCCGCCGAAACCGCCGCCCATCCGGCGCACCTCGACCGTCACCGAATGGTTCGGCACGCCCAGGACCTTGGCGACCGTGTGCTGGATTTCGCTCGGATGCTGGCTCGAACAATGGACGGTCATGTCCTCGTCCTCGCCCGGCACGGCGAGCGCCGCCTGGCCTTCGAGATAGAAATGCTCCTGTCCGCCGATCTCGATCCGGCCTTCGACGACGTGCGGCGCCGCCGCAATGGCTGCTGCCGCGTCGCCCTTCGCCATCGTGTAGGGCGGCTCCAGGAGACTCTCCGCCGCCATCGCGTCGTCAATGGTGAGCAGAGCGGGCAGCTCTTCGTAGACGACTTCGGCCTTCGCGGCGGCAGCCCGCGCCTGTTCGACGGTCTCCGCGGCCACGCCGAACAGGGACTGGCCGTAATACTCGACGGCGGCGGCCGGGAAGAGCGGATCGTCTCCGGCCATTGGACTGACATCGTTCGTGCCCGGGATGTCGCCGGCAGACATGACCGCCGCGACGCCCTCGCTCGCCCGGACGGCCGCCAGATCCATCGAGACGATCCGGGCATGGGCGCGGGCGCTCAGCGCGAGATAGACCTGGAGCGTGCCCGGCGGCTCCGGGATGTCGTCGGTGTAGATCGCGGCGCCCGAGACATGCTTGGCCGCGCTGTCATGCACCCGCGCCGTGCGCACGCCGCCCTCGATTTCCTGCGCCGCCGTTGCCGCTTTCCTGGCGGGCAGCGCGGTCATGCGAAGGCCGCTTCGCGGCCGACCAGCCGGGTATCGTGCAGGGGCCGGCGGCTCTCGTGGAAACAGCGCCGCAACAGGTTCTGCGCCGCCAGCAGGCGATAGCCGGCCGAGGCGCGCATGTCGGTAATCGGCGCAAAGTCGTCGGCGAAGGCGGGCAGGGCGGCGGCCACCGTTTCTTCGGTCCAGGGCTTGCCCAGCAAGGCCGCCTCGACCGTCGACGCCCGCTTCGGCGTCGCCGCCATGCCGCCGAAGGCGATGCGTACCCGGGCGACCGCGCCGTCCTTGATGCGCAGGTTGAAACAGCCGCAAACCGCCGAAATATCCTGATCGAAGCGCTTGGAAATCTTGTAGCATTTCAGCTCTTCCGCGCCGGTATCGAGCGGAATCTCGACGGCTTCGACGAATTCGCCGGGTTCGCGGTCCTGCTTGCCGTAGTCGAGGAAAAAGGCTTCGAGCGGCAGCCGCCTCCGCGACTCGCCCTCGCGCAGGACCGGCGTGCCCTCGAGCGCGATCAGGCCCGGCGGGCTGCCGCCGATCGGCGAGCCGTTGGCGATGTTGCCGCCGATCGTCGCCGCATTGCGCACCTGGCGTCCGCCGAAGCGGCGCAGCAGTTCGCCGAAATCCGGCCAGCGCCCGGCGATGGCGTCGAACGCGTCGGTACAGGTGACGCCGGTGCCGATACGCAGGGTTTCGCCGGTCACGGTCAGTTCGTTCAGCGCGCGGACCCGGCCGATGTCGATCACCGTATCGAGCCGCCGGTGCTGCTTGGTCACCCAAAGGCCGACATCGGTCGCGCCGGCGACGATGGTGGCGCCGGGATGGGACTGATACAGGTCGGCCAGTTCGTCGAGGCCGGTCGGCCCGAACCATCGCTGGCCGCCATATTCGTAGGCCAGCGAGCCGGCATCCGCTGCTTCCTGCAACTGCCGGGCGGACTCCATCGCGGCAGCCCGTTCCCTATCCGGCGGTGCAGTTCCGTTGAGGGCGAGGGTTGCGTCGATAATCGGCCCGTAGCCCGTGCAGCGGCACAGGTTGCCGGCCAGCAGGTCATCGACGCTGCGCTTGTCCAGCGGTTCCTGCTCCAGCCAGGCGGCATAGGCCGACATGACGAAACCGGGCGTGCAGAAGCCGCACTGGGAGGCGTGATGCTCGACGAAGGCGCGCTGCACCGGATCGAGTGCCGCGCCGTGCTGGCCCGGCGCCTCGTTCCGGCCGAGCCCTTCGACGGTCGTCACGCACCGGCCGTGCATCATCGGCAGGAACAGGATGCAGGCGTTCGCTGCGCGGTTGCGGGGCGCGCCGTCTTCTTCCGGATCGCCCAGCACGACCGTGCAGGCGCCGCAATCCCCCTCGGCGCAGCCTTCCTTCGTGCCGGTCAGCCCCTTGTTGCGACGCAGATACTGCAGCAGCGTCACGGTCGGCGGGACGTCCGAGACCGTCTCCACCGCGCCGTTCAGCAGGAAGGTGATGGCGCGCGCCATGCGCGTCAGCTTCCGCGGTAGGTGGAATAGCCGTAGGGCGAGATCAGCAGCGGCACATGATAATGCTCGTCCGGCGCGGCAATGCCGAACCGGATGGTCACCAGGTCCAGGAACGGCGGATCGGCCAGGTCCACGCCGCGCTGCCGGAAATAGTCTCCTGCGGCGAAGGCCAGCTCGTAGACGCCGGCCGCGAACGCCTCGCCTTCCAGGATCGGTCCATCGCACCGCCCATCGCTGTTGGTGACGGTTTCGGCCAGCCGCACCGGACCCCCGGCCTCCAGCCTGTCCAGCGCAACCGCGATGCCGGCGGCCGGCCGGCCGGCGCTCGTATCCAGAACATGGGTGGTCAATCGGCCCATTAGGGCGGGTCTCCCTGAAAATGAGCCCGCTACTAGAGCCGATTTGCCCTTGCAATACAATCGGCTAGTGTGCGCCGAACGCCACAGGAAACCGGCCCTGCCCATGCTTTCGCCCCGCCCCTCGACTCTCGACCGCGCTGCCTTCGTCGAAGCCTATGGCGGCATCTACGAGCATTCGCCCTGGGTCGCGGCGGCGGTGTTCGACGGCGGCCTCGGGGCTGGCGACGACGATGCCGGCGTGCTGGCCGGCCGGATGGCGCAGGTCGTCGACGCTGCAGACGACGACGCGAAGCTGGCGTTGCTGCGCGCCCATCCGGAACTGGCCGGCCGGCTCGCGATGTCCGGCGAATTGACGGCAGACTCGACGTCCGAGCAGGCGTCGGCCGGGCTCGACCGCTGCACGCCGGAGGAGTTCGCCGAATTCCATGAGTTGAACGAGCGCTACACTGCGCGTTTCGGCTTCCCCTTCATCATCGCGGTGCGCGGACTGAGCCGGCAGGACATCCTGTCCGCCTTCCGCATCCGCGCCGACAACGACCGGGAAACGGAGTTCGCCACGGCGCTGCAACAGGTCCACCGCATCGCCCGCCTGCGGCTGGGGGCGATGGACGTTTAGCCGGACTTGCGGCCCGGCCGGCCCCGGAATGTAGGGTATTTTTCCAATTTCGGAGCCCGAATTTCGATATAGGAATTTATTATTGTCAGCAGACGAAGGAACTTCGCCTGTAAAACAATGGGTTGGACCTCCTAATCTACTAGACAGACTTGTCTTTATATCGCATTCTTTTTTGCACCGGCCCGGCCGGGAGGGGCGGCTGCGGCTGCCGGCCCCCGAGAAACCCGCTGCGGTTCCGACCGGATCGGACGGGATTCAGGTCCGCTGCAAAAAAGCCCGGAGCGCCGTCACCAGTTTCCCGGGCGCTTCTTCCGCCAGAAAGTGTCCGCACTCCGCGAATTCGTGCAACTCGTAATCGGACAGCTCGGCCTTCCACCGCTCAAGCTCCTTCTTGCGGAACGCAATGTCCCTGTGGCCCCAGGCGATGAGCGCGGGTTTGTCCGCGAACGCCGCGCGCTCGCGCCAGATCGAGTCCAGCCACGCGCCCGCGCCGACGATGTAACCCGGCAGCGCGGCATTCGCAGCGCGCGCGGCGGGCGACGGCTGCGCATTGCGGTAGTGGGCCATGATCTCCGGCGTCAGGACATCCCTGTCGCCGACCGCCTTCGGCATCACCCTGTTGACGAAGATGTTGCGCCGCTTGATGAGATACTGGCCGAGCCGGCTCGACATCAGGAAGCTGAACATCCTGAAGTGAAAATCGTCACCAACCGGCCAGCACCAGGTGTTTGCGATCGCGAGCCGCTTGACGCGGTCCGGATGCCGGCGCGCGAAATCGAGACCGATCGGACCGCCCCAATCGGACATGACCAAGGTTATGTCGCGAAGGTCGAGTTGGTTGAGCAGAGCGGCGAACCTGGCTGCGTGGCTCTCGGGGTGGCGGTCCTCACGCCGGCCGCTGCACGACGATAGGCCGAAACCGATATGGTCGGGGGCGATGCAGCGGTATTCGGATCGGAGCGCTGCGATGGGATGCCGGAATTCGAAGGACCAGGACGGGTTGCCGTGAACGAACACGATCGGTTCGCCCCCGCCTTCGTCCACGAAATGCATCCGGTGCCCCGGCGGGATGTCGAAAAACCGGCTCTCGAACGGATACATCTCGTCCGACACCCAGTCCGGGCGGCCGGCCGGCGCAATTCGGTCCATCGTTACCTCAACCTGCCTGCTTGGTTGCGCACCCGGCCGGGGATTCGGGAGCGGCCGCCGGGGCGGAATCGAGCCGGAGAACGTCGTGGCCCTGTACGCCGGGAAGCGGTACGGCGCCAGAGGGAAGCATACCCTGGGGCCGTATCGGCAGAGGCCTCAACCGGCGTACAGGGTTTCCAGCTTCGCGAGGCAACCGGTCCAGCCGCGCTCATGCTCGTCGCGGGCCTCGGCTTGCGCGAACCGGGAATGGGTGAGCGTTAGGCGCGTCGTACCGGCCGACGCCGGCTCAAGCTCGACGGTCACAAGCGATTCGATGTCGCTGCCTTCCCACCGCCAGGTGTGCACGAGGCGGCGGTTGGGCACCACTTCGCGATATAGCCCGCTGGTGAGCCATTTCCCGCCGTCCTTCCCGCGCATCTCGATGAGAAACGTCCCACCGACAGCAACTTCGGCAATCGCGCGCGCCACCGTGGCTTCGCCGGGGGCGAGCCATCGTCGCAACATCTCCGGGTCGGTCCACGCGGCGTAAACCGCTTCGACCGGTGCATCGATGATGCGATGCATCGTCAGGAAGATGCCCGTTTCGTCCGGCCGGCGATCTGACATGCGGTGGGCTCCTGACGGGGGCTGCCCGGCGCTTTGGGGCGGCGTGCGGTTATCTGTCATCGCGATCCGCCCGGTTTTCCGGAGCCCGCCCGGACCAGCGCATCGAGAGCGTCCAGTCGCTCCGCCCAGAATCGCTCGTGGAATTCAAGCCAGGCGCGGGCATCGTCGAGTGCGGCCGGATCGATCCGGCACACCCGTTCCCGCCCACGCGCTTCACGGGTCACGAGGCCGGCGCGCTCCAGCACGCCGAGGTGTTTCGACACCGCAGCGAAAGTAAGGGGAAAGGGTTCGGAGAGATGGCCGACCGTCGCCTCTCCCGCCGCCAGGCGATCCAGTATGGCCCGGCGGGTAGGGTCGGCCAGCGCCCGAAAGACGCGATCGAGATTTTGCTCAACCATACGGTTGAGTGTATCGCCTTCCGCGACGATATTCAACCAATGAGTAAATTATTGCGGGCGTTCCGAAGCGGCGGCGCGCGATACCGGCGGGCTACCGCGTCACCGTTCCGTCGTCGCCGATGCTGACGCCATACAAGGCCTGCGCCGCTTCGGCGGTGACATAGCCCTCGGCGATGTCCGCCGCGATGGCTTCGACCGGGCGCTCGTGGGGATCGCCGTGGCCGCCGCCGCCGGGCAGGTCGACGCGAACCCGGTCGCCGGCGCCGACGGTCTGCTTGCCCTTGGGCCGCAGCGTGGCGCCGCTTTCGGTTCCGACCCGGCCCGCCGCCCCGTCCGTGCCGCCGTTCCGCCCCTTCGCCGGGTTCTCGACCCGGTCGTACATGGCGAAGAGAGCGAAGGGCGCGCCGTCGCGCGTGCCGAGTTCGACGGTCTGGCCCAGGCCGCCGCGCTGCCGGCCGGCGCCGCCGGAATCCGGGCGCAACTCCTTGCGCCAGACCACGACCGGCGCGCGGGTCTCGACCGCTTCGACCGGCAGGGCGCGCACGCCGCTGGGAAAGGCGGTGGCCGAGAGGCCGTCGACCGCGGGGCGCGCGCCGGAGCCGCCGCTGTTGAACGAGAGCAGGTCGAAGGCAGCGGCGTCGCTGTCGCGGTTCATACCCGGCGCGGCGCCGATCTCCGGCCCGCCGCGCACCTGGATGCCCCACAGGCAGGCCGCGCCCTCGGCCGGCACTTCAAGGCCGGGGACTTTCGCCAGGCAGCCCAGCACGACATCCGGCAGGAACTGGCCGATGATGTGCCGGGCGCTGACCGGCCGCGGCTTCTCGACATTGAGGATGGAGCCGAGAGGCGCCCTGACCTCGACCGGCGCCAGCGAACCGGCATTGTTGGGGATCTCCGGCGCCACCGCGGCGCGGACGCCGAAGACCGTGTAGGCCAGCGTGTAGTTCATCACCAGGTTGATGCCGTAGGAACTGGCCGGCGAACTGCCGTCGAAATCGATCGCGATGCGCTCGCCGTCGATCGTCAGCGCCGCATTGAGGGTGACCGGCCGGTCGTAGCCGTCGAGCGTTATAGCGTTGCGGTAGGTGCCGTCCGGCAGGGCGCGAATGGCGTCCTGCATCGCGTCGCGCGATCGGTCCAGGATGAAATCGGCCAGCGCGTCGAACCGGACGTCGCCATATTCCTCCAGCATGGCGGCCAGCCGCCGTTCGCCGAGCCGGTTGCAGGTCGCGTAGCTGCGGATGTCGCCTTCTACCGGGTCCGGGTGGCGGACATTGGCGCGGACGATCTCGAACAGGTCTTCGTTGAACACGCCGTCGCGGGCGAGTTGCATGATCGGGATGAACAGTCCTTCCTCGTATATCGAGCGGCCGTCCGGGCACTGGCCGAGCCCGCCGATATCGACCTGGTGGCAGGTGCAGGCGAACAGGGCGACCATCTCGTCCCGATGAAACGCCGGCGAGACGACGGTAATGTCGTGCAGATGGCCGGAGCTGAGCCACGGGTCGTTGGTCAGGTAGTGGTCGCCCGGCTTCATGCCGGCGGCCGGGAATTTCTCCAGGAAATAGCCGACCGCCTCGGCCATCGAGTTGACGTGGCCGGGCGTTCCGGTCACCGCCTGGGCGATCATCCGTCCGCGGGTATCGAACACGCCGGCGGACAGGTCGCCGGCTTCGCTGACCGTCTCGCTGAAAGCGGTCTTGATCAGGCTGCGCGCCTGCTCCTCGACGATGGCGGTGAGGCGGTTCCACAGCACGGGATAGCGGATGCGGGCCAGCGTGTCGTCGGCCGAAGCATCGCCGGCGGGCCGTTCGATCATGTTGGTTTCTCCGCAACCCGTTCGAGCATCAGCGAGCCGAACGCATCGGGCGTCAGGGTAAAGCCGGGCGGAACGATCGTCGAGGTCTGCGCTTCGACGACGATCGCCGGCCCGGCGACGGGTTCGCCCGGGCGCAGCCGGTCGCGGTCGAACACCCTGGCGGTTACCGGCCCGCTACCCGCGGTATCGACAATCCGCCGTTGCCCTGCAGCGGAGGTATCGCGATCCGGGGCGCCTTCGACGCGGTTCGCCGCCGTATCCATTTCGCTTTCGGCGCGCACGGTCCAGGCGACGAATTCCAGCGGTACGCCGTCGATCGGCGGGCCATATTGCCGGCGATAGGCCGCGGCATAGGCAGCGGCGACGGCATCTGTCCAGGATTGCGGACTGCGGGGGTCGGGCCGGGCATCGGGCAGGGCATCGGGCAGGGGCACCACGATCTCGTGGCTCTGGCCACGATAGCGCATGTAGGCGGCGTAGGACACCTTCTCCGGCGGCGCGCCGGCCGCCGTCTCCACGAACGCGGCGGCCTCATCGCGCATGGCGGCCAACAGGGTTCCCACGGCGCGGGCATCTAGGGTTTCAAGCTGTTGGTACAGGCTGCGCGCGACTTCGAAGGCGACCGGCGCGCGCAGGAAGCCGATCGCCGAGCCGACGCCGGCGCCGCGCGGCACGACGATCCGGTCGATGCCCAGCTTGTCGGCGACACGTGCGGCATGGAGCGGGGCGCAACCGCCGAACGCAATCAGCGTCCGGCCCTCGAAATTCTTGCCATGCTCCACGGCATGCTCGCGCGCCGCGTTGGCCATATTCTCGTCGACCATTTCGGCGATTCCGAAGGCGGCGGTCGCCGTGTCGAGGCCGAGCGGCGCGCCGACATCGGCAGCGAGTGCTCGCTCCGCCGCCGCGGCGTTCAGCAGCATCGTGCCGCCGGCAAAGCCGGCCGGGTCGATCCGGCCGAGCGCGACGTCGGCGTCGGTCACGGTCGCGCCGCCGCCGCCCCGGCCGTAGCAGGCCGGGCCGGGATCCGACCCGGCGCTGCGCGGTCCGACAGCGATGCGGCCGAGCCCGTCGACCCCGCACAGCGAGCCGCCGCCGGCGCCGATCTCGACCATTTCGACCACCGGGATGCGCAGCGGCAGGCCGCTGCCCCGTTTGAATCGGTAGGCCCGGTCGACTTCGAAATCCCGCGCCGCCTGGGGCCGGCCTTCGTCGATCAGGCAGATTTTCGCCGTGGTGCCGCCCATGTCGAAGGAAACCGCCCGCGCCGCCCCGGTCTGCCGGGCGACGTCGGCGGCGTATATCGCACCGCCCGCCGGGCCGGATTCGATCAGCCGGACCGGGAAGCGGATGGCGGTGTCGAGGGTCGCCAGGCCGCCGTTCGACAGCATGACCATGAGGGCGCCGGCGAACCCGCTATCGGCGAGCGCCCGCTCCAGCCGGCGCAGATAAGCGGCAACTGCGGGCTGGACATAGGCGTTGGCGACGGTGGTCGAGAAGCGGTGATATTCGCGCATCTCCGGCGAGACCTCGCATGACAGGCTGACCGGCAGGTCCGGATCGGCCTCCCGGATCAGCGCGCGCAGGCGCCGCTCATGCGCCGGGTTGGCGTAGCTGTGCAGCAGGCCGATGGCGACGCTCTCGATCCGTTCGCCTGCAATGGCGGCCAGCACCGGCGCAACCGAGGCCTCGTCGAGCGGGATCAGCGCTTTTCCGTTGACGTCGAGCCGCTCGCGCACCGTCAGCCGCCGGGCCCGGCGCACCAGCGGCCGGGGCTTGACGATGTTCAGGTCGTACTGCTCGAACCGGCTTTCCGATCCCATCTCCAGCACGTCCCGGAAGCCTTCGGTGGTGACGAACAGAGTATCCGCGCCGCGCCGCTCGATCATGGCGTTGGTTGCCAGCGTCGTGCCGTGGATGATCTGGCGGATATCCGCAAGCCCGATCCCGGCCGCCTTGCAGGCCGCCGCCACGCCGTCCAGCACCGCGCGTTCCGGCTCGGCGCCGGTGGTCAGCAGCTTGACCGAACGGAACGTCCCGTCGCCATGCTCGAGGGCGAGATCGGTAAAGGTTCCGCCGATATCGACGCCGAGCCGCCAGCCGGTCGGGGCCCGCCGCTCACCCCCGTTCTCCGTGCCGTCCTGTCCGCCGTTCCGGGCGCTGTCCTTTTGCATGAAACGCTCATACTCCGTATGGAGACCGGACAGAACCTTCATATTGCGTGGGGACGATTGCGGGAGATTGCGCCATGCGCGCCTACCTGGACAGTCTGAGAGATGCCGGCGACCTGCATGTCGTCCGCCGCGAGGTCGATCCGAAGCACGAACTGGCGGCGGTGACGGCGGCTTTCCAGAAGCGGCATGACGGCGCCATCCTGTTTGAGAATGTCCGCGGCGCGGCGATGCCCGTCGTCAGCAACGTCTACGGCAGCCGGCGGCGGCTGTGCGCTTCGATCGGCGCGCCGGACCTCGCCTTCTGCCCGGCCTGGAACCGCCTGATGACGGGTGCGCCGGAGCGGGCGGACCTGCAGCAGGTTCCCGCCGACCGCCGCCGGATCGCGCTCTCCGACCTGCCGCAGCCGGTCTATTTCGAGAAGGACGCCGGCCCCTACATCACCTCGGGCATCCTGCTCGCCAACCATCCGGAAACCGGCGTGCCGAACCTGTCTTTCCACCGCGCCATGCATGTCGACGACGGCGAACTGCGCATCCGGATCGGTTCCAGCCACGACCTGACGCGCTACCAGCAGGCGGCGGAAGCGAAAGACGAGCCTCTGGAGGCGGCCATCCTTATAGGCGCGGCGCCGGAGATTTTTCTCGCCGCCTGCGCGTCGATCCCGCCGGACGCCGACGAACTGGCGGTCGCCAACGCGGTCGCCGGCGGGCCGCTCGACATGGCGCGGTGCGAAACCGTCGGTCTCTCCGTGCCGGCCGATACGCAGATTGTCGTCGAAGGGCGCATCCTGCCCCATGAGCGCCGGCCCGAGGGGCCGTTCGGCGAATTCATGGGCTACTATGTGCCGGAGGAGCCGAACCATGTCTTCGAGGTCACGGCCGTTACCGCCTGCGCCGACCCGGTCTATCACGCCCTGGTCTGCGGCTCGCCGGAAGACCTGATCCCGCTCGAAACCGCCGTCGCTTCCAAAATCTACCGGCATCTGACCGCGCGGCTGCCCGGTATCCTCGACGTCGCCTGCAGCCCGCAGCTGCTCAACACGGTGGTGAAAATCCGGCCGCAATACGACGGCCATGCCCGCCATGTCCTGCTCGCCGCGTTCGGCGCCCACATGGACTACAGCAAGACCTGCATGGTGACCGACGAAGATGTCGATATCCACGATCTGAACGATGTCTGGTGGTCTTTCGTCACCCGCGGCCGGGCCGATACACGCAGCCTGGTCGTGCCCGATGTGCCGGGCTTTTACCGCGATCCCAACAGGGACCATTGGGGCCGCCTCGGCATCGACGCCACGAAACCCTGGGGCCGCGAGGCCGAGTTCGAGCGCAAGAGAATTCCGGGCGGCGACGGGATCGATCTCGCCGGCTGGCTGGCATGACCCGGCCCGGCATGACCCGGCCCGGCATGACGCGGCCATGACGGCTCCGGCCGCTCTCTCGCCCGCAGCGCTCCGCGCGGCGATCCGGTCGGGCGGCTGGACCGGGCCGACCGCCGGCGCGGCGCCGGGCTATCTGCAATGCAATCTGGCGATCCTGCCGGCCGGCCGGGCCGAGGGGTTCCGGGCCTGGTGCCGGGCCAATCCGCGGGTCTCGCCGCTGGTCGCGGCCGGCGAACCGGGCGATCCGCGCCTGCCGGCCCTCGGCGCGGATATCGACCTGCGCACCGATCTGCCGGGCTACACCGTGCATCGGAACGGCGAGCCGGCCGGCCATGCCGAAAGCATCGGCGATCTGTGGCGCGACGATCTGGTCGCCTTCGCCTTCGGCTGCTCTTTTTCGTTCGAGGACGTGCTGCTGCGTGAGGGCGTCGACCTGCGCTATCTGGCGCGCGGCGAGCGCGAGGCGATCTACCGCTCGACCCTGGAGAGCGAAGCGGCGGGCGGTTTCGGCGGGCCGCTGATCGTCTCGATGCGGCCACTCCGCCCAGCCGATGCGATCCGGGCCATCGAGGCGACGGCGCGCTATCCTCTGGCCCACGGCGCGCCGGTCCATATCGGCAAGCCGGCGGCGATCGGCGTCGATCTGGACAGGCCGCTGGAAACCCTGGGCCGCACCGGCGTGCCGGACGACGAACTGCCGCTGTTCTGGGCCTGCGGCGTGACGGTTGAACTGGCGATCCGGCAGGCCGCGCCCGACCTTTGCATCACCCACCGCTCGGCCCATATGCTGGTGACCGACATTCCCATGCCCGCCCTGCGCGACCGCATGCCGGAGGAAGGGCTGCCGTGACGCCGGTCTGCGGTAGCAGGAGATGTCCGAACCCGTCCGCCATCGGGTGCGTGAGCTTGGCCGGGGCGCTCGCCGTTTGCCTTCATCGTCGCAGCGCGCGTTAGCGGAACCCGAACGCCGGGGCTTGCCTGCCGGCCGGACGGCGCCTATCCAGAATGGCAGGCCGCAGGTTTTCCCATCGAAGACGGCGCCCGACGAACGAGAGCCGGAGAGCATGAACGATCCGCGCGCACAGCTCTTTCGCCGATTCGAAGATCTCGGCATCGACGTCGCTATCGTGCCCTATCCGGCGCATCGGACCGTCGAAGAGGGAAAGGCGCTGCGCGGCGACATGGCGGGGACGTTCACCAAGAATCTTCTGCTCAGGGACAAGAAAGGCCGCCTGTTTCTGATCGTCGCCCATGAGGACCAGAGCCTGGACCTCAAGACGCTGCACAAACGGGTCGGCGCCAACGGGCGCATGGGGTTCGCCCCTGCCGACCGGGTGGAGAGCGTGCTCGGCCTGGTGCCGGGCGCGCTGACGCCGCTCGCGGTGCTCAACGACGACAAGCGCCTGGTGACGGTCGTGATCGAAGCCGGCCTGATGGAGGCAGACCAGCTGAATTTTCATCCGCTGGTCAACACCGAGAGCATAGGCCTCAAACCGGCCGAGCTTCTGGCCTTCGTCGCATCCTGCGGGCGCGAGGCCGTTACGACGGAACTCGGCGGCATGGCCGATACGGGATCGCTGAATCAGCCGCCGGATGGCAGCATGCCATGATCGGCCGCCGGCGAACCGGCATCCGTCGGTCCGGCCTGCCGCCGCCTAATCCTTCATCGGAGGCGCGCCGCCGGCGAACGCATTGGCGCCGCTGTAGTCGCAGGGCGCTTCCTGCATTTCCAGATGCAACCGCGTTCCCTCCCAGGGATGCGCCCGCGCCAGGTCCTCATCGAACTCGATGCCCAGCCCCGGCGCCGTCGGTGTCCGGATGTAGCCGTCTTCCCATACGATCGTGCCGCCGATCAGCCGGCGGTGAAAGTCGCCGCCGGTCTGGATGGTCTCGACCATGAGCAGATTGGGGATGCAGGCCGCGAGCTGGATGTTTGCGGCCCACTCCACCGGCCCGGCGTAGAGGTGCGGCGCGACCTGGGCGTTGAAGACCTCGGCGATCGCCGCGATCTTCTTGGTTTCGAGCAGGCCGCCGGAGCGGCCGAGCGCCGGCTGGACGATGCTGGCGCCGCCGGTCTTGAGGACCGCGGCGAACTCGGCCTTGGTCGAAAGCCGCTCGCCGGTCGCAATGGGAATGCGCAGGCCCGCCGCCACTTTGGCGAATTCGTCCGGATTGTCGGGCGGCACCGGCTCTTCGAACCAGAGCGGATCGAATTCCTCGATCCGCCGGCCGAGGCGGATCGCGCCGGATGTCGTGAACTGGCCGTGGGTGCCGAACAGGATATCCGCCCGCCGCCCCACGGCGCCGCGGACAGCGCGGAAGAATTCCACCGAGAGTTCGATGTCGCCCATCGCCGGCTGGTGCCCGCCCCGCAGGGTATAGGGGCCGGCCGGATCGAACTTCACGGCGGTGAAGCCGAGGCGTACCATTTCCGCGGCGCATTCCGCCGCCATTTCCGGGCTGGTCCAGAACGCAGTGAGGTCGTGGCCCGGCAGCGGATAGAGATAGGTGTAGGACCGGAGCCGTTCGTTCATGAGTCCGCCCAGAAAGGCATGGACCGGCCGGCCGTGCGCCTTGCCCAGGATATCCCAGCACGCCATCTCGAGCCCCGAGAAGGCGCCCATGACGGTCGGGTCGGGACGCTGGGTGAAGCCGGAGGAATAGGCCCGGCGGAACATCAGCTCCGTGTTCTCCGGGCTTTCCCCCGCCATGTGCCGTTCGAAGACGTCGCGGACCACGGTTTCCATGGCCGCCGGCCCCACCGCTGCGGCATAGACTTCGCCGTAACCCACCACGCCGCAGGCCGTGGAGACCTTTACGAAGAAGAAATACCGGCCGCCCCAGCCGGGCGGCGGGTTGCCGACAACCAGGACTTCGAGGTCCGCCAGCTTCATCGGCCGTTTCCGTCGAACACGATCACGTTGCGCCGGGACCGGCCGGAATGCGTGTCGTCGATGGCGTCGTTGATCCGCTCGAAAGGGTATGTTCCCGTCACAAGCTCGTCGAGCTTGAGGCGCCCCTGCCGGTAGAGTTCGACAAGGACGGGAATGTCCCGCGAAAGCACCGTGTCGCCCATGCAGGAGCCGCGGATGTTCTGGCCCAGATATGCGAGATTGACAGGAGACCATTCCGCCCGCGCGTCCGACGGCGGCATGCCGACCGCGATCAGCTGGCCCCGCGGCGCCAGGAAACCCGGCGCCTCCCGGTAGGCGGCGGCCGCGCCGACCGTCACCAGCACGATGTCCGCGCCGCGGCCCCCGGTCAGGTCGGCGATCCGGAGACCGGCATCGTCGTTTGTCGCCAGCACGGTGTGGGTCGCGCCGAATTCGCGGGCGCCGTCGAGCTTTTCCGCAACCGTGTCGACGGCGATCACCCGCGCGGCGCCGGCGATGGCGGCGCCCTGAATGCTGTTCAGCCCGACGCCGCCGGCGCCGACCACGACGACGTTGCTGCCCGGTTTCACGCCCGCAGTATTCGTAACGGCGCCGAAGCCGGTAATCACGCCGCAGGACAGCAGGCAGGCCGCATCCATGCCGATGCCGGCTGGTATTTTGTGGACCTGGCTCCCGTCGACGACAGCGCGTTCGGCGAAGGCAGCCGTCGCAAGTCCCTGCTCGATCGCCGCGCCGTCCCGGTCCCGGAGCGGACTGGCTCCGACCCGGTCGTACGGCGTCTCGCATGTCGCCGGATGTCCGCAGGCACAGGACGCGCAGGATCCGCAGGCGCGGATCAGTGTGACCAGCACGGGATCGCCGCGTTCGAGGCCGGCGACGCCGTCGCCCAGGGCCGTCACATGGCCTGCCGCTTCGTGTCCGTAAACCGCCGGCAGATAGCCGCCCCATGCGCCGTCCATGCCGTGGATATCCGAATGGCAGACGGCGCACGCCGCAATTCGGACCTCGACTTCGCCCGGCCCCGGCGGCCGCAGAACGACATCCGCGATCTCAAGGGGCGCGTCGAACGCCCGGCAGACGGCTGCTCTCACAGCGCCCGCTCCGATTCGCGCCACGGCACGCCGCATCCGCGCGTTGCACGGTCCGGGGCTGCGCGGCGGGACTCTGCCGGGGCCAGCGCGCGGCCGGCCAGTAGCTTCGGCGGGCTCCCGCCCATCGCGCCCTTCGTCCCGCGCCCGTCGTCACGCTGCTCCGGTCAGGCTCCGGGCGGCACGTCCAGCGTTGGATTGCGGTCGAAGAAGCCGTCGGCCTCGAGGCGGAAGCCGGTGCGTGCGACCGGCTGGACGGGCCAGTCTTCCAACCGCGGCAGGTGCAACAGGCCGAAGCTGTGCCAGAGCACGATATCGGTGTCCCGGATCGAGCGACCCTGTTTCACCCAGGCCGCGATGGTCTCCGAGCCGTCGCTCTGGTTGACGAAGCGGCCCGCCGGATAGCGCTCGGCGGCATCGTAGGGCGTGCACCAGACATGGTTGAAGATGAAGGCAGCGCGCTTTTCCATCATCGTTCCGGTGTGGAACCACGGCCGCAGCATGCCGCTGGAATGCAGGCGGTAGGCCGTCGGCCGGCCCAGCCCGTTGGTCGCCGCGGCGCTCTCGACGCGCCAGAATCGCTCGGTATCGGCGTTGCGCGTCCGGCCGCCCTCGGTCTCCAGCACAGTCGGCTCGGCGCGGAAGGCGTTGCCGTTCGGGTTGCCGTCGCCCATCGGTGGCTGCACCACGTTCATCTCGACCAGCCGGTTGGCGTCGCCGTCCACCGCCATGTCGAGCCGGGCGCAGAACAGGTGCTGGTGGTTGGGCGCGGTGACCCCCGGCATGATTTCCGTGCTGTAGTCGGTGCCGGAGACCGCGTTCAGACCCTGGGTGTTCATGATCCCGGTCGCCTTGATGTCGAGCTCCAGCGTGCCGTCCATGTGGAAGATCCAGTAGAATCCGTATTCGTAGTTGCCGACGGTCGCGATCATCGAGACCAGCAGCCGGCGCGCCCGCCGGTGCTCCATCTCGTCGGTCATGTAGTCGGTATGCTTCCACAGCATGCCGTCGTCTTCCTCGTGCAGGCAGATCGCGTTGTCGACCACCACCGGCTCGCCCGAGGTCAGGTTGAACACGCCGTCGAAGTAATGGATGTTGCCGCGGCAGTCGCAGCCCAGCTTGAGCGGGTTGGCGACCTGGCCGAGGCCGTATTCGCCGACGTCGAAGGCGTTCTTGCGATAGTGGTTGAAGGAGGGATCGCCGTAGGGCACGACCATTTCGGCGATCGAGGCGCGCCAGATCAGCGGACGCCAGGGCGCCTTCTCGCCGCCGCGCACCTGGATGTCGTTGAGCACCAGGCCCTCGCGGGGATGGAATTCGACATGGAAGCGCCAGTTGCCCCAGGTCACCACCCGGTCCTCGACGGTGAAGGTCGGGCCGTCGGGCTGGGAGACGTCGATCGGCTTCAGGTCGCCGCGCAGGATCTCCGCAATCTCGGGCCGGTCGGCATGGTAGTTCGAGGACGCCATCGGCACATCGTGGACGGCGTGGTCGATCACCTTGACGACCTCGACGCTGTTCAGATCGAACAGGACGTTCAGGCCCTCGACCGGATGGGCGTAGCCGTTGTCCCCCGGATCCTTGCGCAGATAGACCAGGCAATGCACCAGCCGGCGGCTTTCCTCGTCCCTGAAGCCGAAATTGCCGGCGGAGAAGGGATCGACCTGGATGTGCGACAGGTCGGTGACGCCGCGCCGTTCCATCGCCGCGATGAAGTCGGGATGCTGGGGCACCGTTTCGGCGCAGACCATGAACTCGTCGACGTTGATCGCCGGGCGCGCGCCCGGCACGCCGGCCGCCGATTCGACGGCGCCGCCGGCGAGGTCGACGATCAGTTCGGAGACGCTGTTGTCCGCCGTGTCGTAGATGCTGACATAGGCCTTGCGGCTGCCGCCCGCCTTTCCGGCAGCGATCTCGGCCCGGCACTGCGCCTTGTCCGGATAGTGCAGGCGGATCGATTCGAACTTCGCGGTCTCCGTCCATCCGTCCCAGGCCCGGACGATGCCGCCGGCCGCCTCGATCTCGGCCGGGGTGAGCGCGTTGAGCGGATGGGTCCCGCGTTCGGTCGCGGGGGTGGTGGTGCTGGTATTCGCCATCGGTCGTTCCCCATCGGTCTTTTTCTTGCCAAGCGGGCCTTTGCCCGCCATTGATCGGCCCGTTTCCGTCCGCCCGTTTCTGTCACAGCCGCGCGCGCAATGCCATGCCCATCGAAACCACCGTTGTCATGCCGCACACCCATTTCGAGGATTTCGAGGTCGGCCAGGAAATGGAGTACGGGCGGGCCACCGTAACCGCCGAAGAGATCGTCCGCTTCGGCCGCGAGTTCGACCCCGAACCCTTCCATATCGGCGAGGAGGAGGCGAAGAAGACGATGTTCGGCGGCCTGATCGCCAGCGGCATCCACATGGCCGCCATACTCCGGCGCATGCAGGCCGACGGCTTCGCCAACGTCCCGTCCCAGGGCTCGCCGGGCTGGGACGAACTGCATTTCCTGGCGCCGACCCGGCCGGGCGACGTGCTGCATGCCCGGACGAGCATCCTGGAAACGCGCGTATCCAGGAGCCGGCCGACCCTCGGTATCGTCAAGATGCGCCATCTGGTCATCGACGCAAAGGGCGAGGTCAAGACCAGCGTCCTGACCACCGCCTTCTACGACCGGCGCGGGGCGGAGGGGTGAACCAAAATCATCGCCAGTCCAGCGCGGTTGCGTCCGTGCCGGGCGGGTGCGAACATCGGCGGGCGACGGTTCGATGGGATGGCAACGCCGATGCTGCGCTCGGGCGACGAATATCTCGCAGGCATCCGCGACGGGCGGGCGGTCTATATCGGCAGGGAGCGGGTGGCCGACGTCACCGACCATCCGGCCTTCGCCAACGCGGCCCGGATGTACGCCGCGATGTACGACCTCAAGCGCGCAGACGACATGCGGGACGTGCTCTGGGTCGAGGACGGCGGCGCGCGGTACCCGGCCTGGTTCCTGAAGCCGCGCGACCGCCGCGACCTCGAGATCCGCACCGCCGCGCACCGCGCCATCGCCGCCTTCTCGCACGGCCTGCTCGGGCGCTCGCCGGACCATGTCGCGTCCTCGATCACCGGGCTCGCTATCGGATCGTCCGTGTTCGACCGCGACGGCGGCGGCTTCTCGGAGCGGATCGAGGCCTATTACGACCACGCGCGCACGCGCGATCTCTACCTCGCCTACGCCATCCTGCCGCCGCAGGGCGCGCGCAAGCCGGAACTCTACCAGAGCGCCGACCGCAGCCCGCCGACGCTGCACGTGACGGCGGAGGACAGCGCGGGCGTGGTCCTCAACGGGATGAAGATGCTGGCGACCGGCGCGGTGTTCGCCGACGAGCTGTGGATCGGCAACATCATTCCGCTGGCGCCGAGCCAGGTGAAGGAATCGGTGACCTGCGCGGTGCCGGTGAACGCCCCCGGTGTTGCGCTGTGGTCGCGCAAGCCGTTCGGCGCGGCGCAGGGGATCGAGTTCCACAACCCGCTCTCCCACCGCTTCGACGAATCGGACTCGATGATCGTGTTCAAAGACGTGCACGTGCCCTGGGAGCGCGTCTTCGTGCACGACAACCCGGCGCTCTCGCGCGACATCTATGTCGAAACGCCGGCGCACTACATGTCGAACCACCAGTCGAACGTGCGCTTCGCGGCCAAGCTCCGGCTGCTGGTCGGCCTCGCCTCGAAGATCGCCCGCTCGAACGGGGCGCGCGACATCCCGGCGGTGCGCGAGGTGCTGGCCGATCTCACCTCGATGGAGGCGGCCTATGGCGGCATCGTCGACGGCCAGCTCCAGGCCTTCGGCGAGACCGGCAACGGCTATGTCCACGTCAACCAGCGCTACATGTATGCGGCGATCAACTACGCGGTTGAGCATTACGGCACGATCTGCGACCGGGTCCGCACGCTGATGGGCGGCGGGGTGTTCCAGATGCCGGCGAGCATCGAGGTGGCCGGGGACCCGGCGCTCGGGCCGGTCTTCGAGGACTACTGGTCGACGGCGGACGAATCCGCGACGGAGCGCATGAAGCTGTTCCACCTCGCCTGGGACCTGCTGGGCTCGGAATTCGCCATGCGCCACGACCAGTACGAGAAATTCTACGTCGGCCCGCGCTTCATCGTCCGCGACTACAATTTCCGCCACGTCCCCTGGGACGACTACGAGGGCCTCGTCGACTCCATCATGGCGGGCTACGGCACGCAGTGAGGGTTGGGGCGCGGCGGGCGGGAGAGGCGTTGGTAAGCAGTCGGTGAGTCGGTTGCGCCAAAGTTTCATCAACTCGTTAGCAGGAACCGCCTGAGAGTCATCAGGCCGCGTTGGGCGAAAGCGCAACCATCTTGACATTCTGTTTCTTGAGATGGGCCCGAACCTTGGTCAGGAATTCGGCGTCATTCTCGATGTCCACGATGCCTAAAAGCTCTTGGCCGACGGTTGTGAACTTGGCGCCATGAAATTTTAGTTCCGAACCTGCTTGGAAGCTGGGCAAAGGATCAATCGCCCATCGCTGGCCCTGATGAACAAAGGGAACGACGCCTCCCTTGGAACCGATTTCCGGATGCGGCATTGCTTGGTTGTAGATGCACCAAGAATTGTAATCAGAGTGAAGAAGACCGTTTTCCGTCAGATTGATGAGATGCTCGTAGCCTAGACCTTCGCTCGACAAACAATTTTCTCCCAATTGTCCGCCAAGCGCCGGAATGCGGGCGTCCACGACATGAGGAGGGGAGCCGGGAATCTCAAACTCTATGCCCACCCGCAGCGAGGCCGCTTTGCGGAAGATGTGCGCCGTGGATTGGCCGAGGCCCCCGACCGTGTGTAGCGTCTTGATCGAGAAGGTTCCCGGCGCGCGGATTTCCCCCGCCAATATCCGGGCGAAGGTCTCTCGCATCTCGCCCTGGCTTCGCTCGGCCGCCCCGCGCCTCCAGCTCTCGATCCAATCGTCATCGATTTCAGCGCCTCCTTCTTCGGGTGGAACTGGCTGACCGGAGCCCTGAACCTGCTCTATGGCCGCAATAACGAGTTGGTCGATCCGGCGCTGTTCCTCGATCAGTCGTTCGGCAACCCGGACGCCGATCGCCGATTGTCCGCTGCGAACCTCGGCGAGTTGCGCGATATGCAGTTCGTCACGCGCTTTCATTAGCTGCAACCGGGACGTGCCCGCCTCGAGAGCGGCCGCCACGCTGTCCGACGCGAGGGAAGAGAGGCGTCGCAGAACCTTCGCCGCGTTCCTGGCGCCGCGCACGGCGGGGATGGCTTGCCTGACTACCGCCAGCATCCGAGCCTCAAATTCGCGATCAGTGTCCTCGGACGGCTGGTGTTCGCTATCTACCATGTCGTTCCAGCTTCACAACGGTGTGTCTCCGGCCCCTGCCGCTTCACATCGGCTCGACGCAGCACGGATCGTCGTTGGCGAGCTTGTTGGCCGGCGTACTTACCTGATTGGCTGTCATGGCGTCGGCGAGATAGGACGCAAGGAGAACCGCGTCCGGACCGCTCCCCACGGTCTTGGAGCGCGACGTTCGACGAGTCCCTATCGCCCTCTTTACGCCAGCCATACCAGATTTTGTTTTGAACCATTCCAGCTATACTTAGAGGTCAACGCAATTGGAGAGGAGTCACGCCCCTAACGCCAGCGACCGCGCCGACCGGGCGATCTAGCCGATTGATTGGGCGTTGACGAGAAAGGGCGCAGACGCGGCCCGCCGCAGCTATTTCGACCACGGCCGGCGCTTGACGTTCGGGCAGGCCTCCAAAATGAGTTTCGCTCCTCTCGGCCAATGGATCTGGGTCGGCCGTCTACCGTAGGGTTCGTGCGTGAACCCACGAGTCTCGCCTTCCTCCGGATGAACCGTTACGGCATCCGGATCGACAGGTTTCATTGTGCCAAGCGTCATCTTGCGTTCCCTCACACCAGCATCCGCGCCGTGCGGACGGCCTCGCCGATGTCTCTGCGCCGCCGGGCCGTCAGCGCCACCCGGCAGCGCACCGCCGGCCGGCTATTTCTTGCAGGCGAACAGAAAGCGCTTCACGCTGCAGTAGGTGCCGGCGCACCACTTGCTGACCGGGACGGCCTTCCGGCCATGCACCGCGCAGCCCTCCGCAGCCTTTGCTGCGATGGCGTCTTCGCCGGTGTATTCATTGCCCTGGACGATCACCTTGTCGGTTTCCAGGTCCGCAATCACCGCCGGTGCGGCGCAACCGCCCGCCGCAAGCGCACACACAATCACGATCGCCAGTCTTCGCATCGATTTCTCCTCTTTACGATCTGCATTCTCACACCAGCATCCGCGCGGCCCAGACGACCTAGGCGATCACCGGCACCGCCCACTCCCCCTTCCCGCCGTTATAAGGCCGCCCAAAGCTGGCGGCAATTGGCAGCGCCGACAGCGAGCGGCTGTCCGGCATCAGCTCGGCAATTCCTCCCCACCCAATTTGCCCCATGCGGGTGGCGCATCAGGACGACGCCCGCTCTGCCGACGGCCCGCTGGATGAAGGCTGTCGCCGCCTGCGCCGCGGCGCGCTCCGCCAGACATTGGAGCAGCGACCCCGGGTCCGGGGTATCCACGCCGTGCAAATGCACTCCCCGATTCACATCGCGCTGACGCCGCCGTCGATGACGATTTCGGCGCCGGTCATGAAGCGGGATTCCTCCGACGCCAGGTAGAGCACGGCGTAGCCGACGTCGCTGGGCTCGCCGATATGGCCGAGCGGCAGTTGGCGGGCCATCTTGGCCTTGATCTCGTCGGTCGTGTGCCGACCGCTCACCTGGTTGAGGATCGGCGTGTCGACGAAGGCCGGGTGGATCGAATTGCAGCGGATGTTGTATCCCTGCCGCGCGCAGTGCAGCGCGACGGATTTCGTCAGGTGCCGGACGGCGGCCTTGGCCGAATTGTAGGCGGCGAGGTTGGCCGCGGCGATGATGCCGGCGACCGAGGAGATGTTGACGATCGCGCCGGTCATGCCGGTATCGCGCACGCTGTCGGCCATCGGGCGGCAGACATACTTGCAGCCCAGGAACACCGAATCGAGATCGACCGCATGGACCTGCCGCCAGTCTTCGAAGCTCGTCTCCTCGACCGTGCCCGGCGTGCCGATGCCGGCGTTGTTGACCAGGATGTGCAGCCCGCCGAAGGTCTCGACGGTCTCGGCGATGACGGCCTGCCAGCGCGCTTCGTCGGTCACGTCCTGATTCAGCGCGAGGGCGCCGTCGCCGATCCCGGCGGCGGCCTCTTGCGCGCCCGCCAGGTCGATATCGGTCAGGACGACCTTCGCGCCTTCGCCGGCCAGCATCTCGGCCGTGCGTTTGCCGAGGCCCGATGCCGCGCCGGTGACGATCGCAACCTTGCCGGCGACGCGGCCTCCCGATTCCGTCATGTTTCCTGTCCGATGAAAGAGAACCGTAAAGGCCGGGGCTCCGGCCCGGCGCTACAAAAGCCCGGTGCTGCGCCGGATGCAAGACGCGTGAGGCCAGACCATCGTTGCGTGTTGCCGGAAAGCGGCTCGTGACGCCGCTTCCCGTCAGCGCGGCGCAGGGCCGGCGGCTGATCCTCGACCTGCAGGGCCTGGCCGATCCGCCGCACCGGCGCTTCGGCTCCGGCGGGCTGCTCGACCTCATCACGCGCATGGGCTTCGTCCAGGTCGACAGCATCCGGACGGTCGAGCGCGCCCATCACACCATCCTGCACAGCCGAAACCGGACCTACCGCCCGGCCATGCTGAGCCAGCTGCTCGAACGCGACCGCTGCCTGTTCGAGCACTGGACCCACGACGCCTCGGTGATTCCGACGGCCTTCTACCCGGTGTGGCGCCGCAAGTTCCGGCGCGAGGCGGCGGCGCTGCGCGCGAAATACCGGCGCTGGCACGGCCCCGATTTCGAGGCGGAGACCGGGCCGCTGCTCGACCTGATCGGCGAGAACGGCCCGGTGCGCGCCCGCGATCTGGAGCGCCGGCCGGCGCGCAACCCGCGCGGCTGGTGGGACTGGCACGCCGGCAAGACGGCGCTCGAATTCCTCTGGCGCACCGGCGAACTGGCGGTGACGCGGCGCGAGAATTTCCAGAAGGTCTACGACCTCAGCCGGCGCGTGCTGCCCGCCAGCGCCTTCGATGATGAACCGGAGGAACGTGATTTCGTTGACTGGGCCTGCCGCTCGGCCCTCGACCGGCTCGGCTTCGGCACCGCCGGCGAGATCGCCGGCTACTGGAACCTGGTGACGACGCGGGAGGCCGCCGGCTGGGCCAGGGCCCGGCTGGGCCGGGAGGTTGTCGAAGCCAGCGTCGCAGCGGCCGATCGGGACGCCCGCCCGCGCGGGCTGTTCGCGCGCGCCGACCTGGAGGCGCGGCTGACGGCAGCGGCCGATCCGCCGGCCGGGCTGCGCCTGCTCAGCCCTTTCGACCCGCTGGTGCGCGACCGCAAGCGGCTGCGCCACCTGTTTGGCTTCGATTACCGGATCGAGATTTTCGTGGCCGAGGCACAGCGGCAATACGGCTACTACGTCTTCCCGCTGCTCGAAGACGACCGGACGATTGGCCGGATCGACATGACCGCCGCCCGGCCTGCCGGGGTACTCAACGTGCGCAATCTGTGGCTCGAACCGGGCGTCCGGCTCGGCGCGGGGCGGCGGCAGGCCCTGGAGCGGCTATTGGAGCGTATCTCAAGATTTGCCGATTGCCGGCAAGTGGCGTATGCCGTCGACTGGCTTTCGGACCTGTAACGGCAGCGGTATTTCCGCAAAGGCGGGGCGTCCCGGGGATCGGTCATGCGCGATGAACGGACAGCGGTCGATTTCGTCCGGATGAAGGACGGCACGGCCGAGGAATACGCCTTCCTGCAACGCGAGGAGGCGGCATACGCGGCGGGTGCGGCCGAGCGCGTGCTGGCCGGCCTGCGCGCGCTGGAAAACAGCATGGGCGGCTATCGGGTCTCGCGCCTCGATCATTCGCTGCAGAGCGCAGCGCGGGCGGAGCGCGACGGCGCGGATACCGACTGGATCGTCAGCGCCCTGCTGCACGATATCGGCGACGCGCTGGCGCCGCACAACCATTCGCAGCTTGCGGCGGCGGTCATCGAACCCTACGTGCGCGAGGAGTGCAGTTGGGTCGTGCGCCATCACGGCGCGTTCCAGATGATCTACTACGGCCACCATATCGGACTGGATCCCCACGCGCGCGAGCGCTACCGCGGCCGCCCGAATTATGCGGCCTGCGTCGACTTCTGCGAGCGCTGGGACCAGGCTTCCTTCGACCCGGACTACGATACTCCGCCGCTCGGGCATTTCGCGCCGCTGGTCCGGGAAGTCTTCGCCCGCACAGCGTGGGACCCTGCGGCGATCCGCAAGGGAGTCCGGGTGCCGCTCTGCACGGATCCGGACGCATGATCGAAGCCGCCATCCTCGAATGGGGCGGCCTGCTGATCCGGTGGGCTCATATCATCACTGGTATCGCCTGGATCGGCGCGTCCTTCTATTTCATGCATCTCGACGCCGCGATCCGCGCAACGCCGGACATGCCGGCCGAATCGGGCGGCGAGGCGTGGGAAGTCCATGGCGGCGGATTCTACCAGGTGCGCAAGTTCCTGGTGGCGCCGGAATTCCTGCCCGACCACCTGATCTGGCACAAATGGCAGGCCTACACGACCTGGATCACCGGCTTTTTCCTGCTCGTCTGGATCTACTATCTGAGCGCCGACCTGTATCTGATCGACCCCGAGGTCATGGCCATGTCGCCCTGGGTCGCCGCCGGGCTCGGCGTGGCGGGGCTGGCGGCCGGCTGGCTGGTCTACGACCAGCTCTGCAAGTCCGGCCTCGGCGCGAACGATACGCATCTTTCCATCGCCTGTTTCGTGCTCGTCGTCGCCGCGGCCTACGGCTTCCAGTCTGTGTTCAGCGGGCGCGGCGCGCTGATCCATACCGGCGCCTTCATGGCGACCATCATGTCGGCCAACGTGTTCTTCGTCATCATCCCCAACCAGAAAGTCGTGGTCGCCGACCTGATCGCCCGCCGGGCGCCGGACCCGGCCCTGGGCGAGCAGGCCAAGCAGCGCTCGGCGCACAACAACTATCTTACCTTGCCGGTGCTGTTCCTGATGCTGTCGGGGCACTATCCGCTAACCTTCTCGACGCCCTACGCCTTCGTGATCGTCGCCCTGGTGCTGATCGCAGGCGCGCTGATCCGGGTCTATTTCAACCACCGCAACGCCGGGAAGGGCGAACTGTGGTGGACCTGGGGCGTCGCGGCCCTCTGCCTCGCCGCCGCCGCCGCGATCAGCCTGTCCTCGACCCCGCTCGGCCGGCAGGCGCTGGCGATCGCGCCGAAGATCGACGGCGGGGTGCCGGTGCAAACGGCTTCGGCGCCGGACGAGATTGCTGATATCGTCGCCGGCCGGTGCAGCATGTGTCACGCGCGGCTGACCAGCTATCCGCGCGTCGGGATGCCGCCGAACGGCATCCTGCTGGATACGCCCGAAGCGGTCGCGCGCCACGCTAGGTCGATCTACCTGCATTCGGTGCTGACGACGGCGATGCCGCCCAACAATGTCAGCGGCATGACGCTGGCCGAGCGCCGGCAGATCGCCGCCTGGGTCGAAGGGCGGGGCAAGGAGCGCGCCGAATGACCGGGCAGGACGGATACGATCGCGACCTGATCGGCTACGGCCGGACGCCGCCGGCGGTACAATGGCCGGGCGGAGCGCGGGTCGCCGTCCAGTTCGTGCTGAACTACGAGGAGGGCGGCGAGAACTGCGTCCTGCACGGCGATCCCGCTTCGGAAACCTTCCTGTCGGAGATCGTCGGCGCCGCGCCGTTCAAGGGCGCGCGCCACATGTCGATGGAGTCGATCTACGAATATGGCTCGCGCGCCGGGGTCTGGCGCATCCTCAACCTGTTCCGCGACCGGCAGATCCCGCTCACCGTCTTCGCCGTCGCCATGGCGCTGGAACGGCATCCGGAGGTAGCCGACGAAGTCTTGAAGGACGGCCACGAGATCTGTTCTCACGGCTACCGCTGGATCAACTATCACGGCATGTCCGAAGAGCTGGAGCGCGAGCATATGGCCCGCGCCATCGAGATCCAGACCCGGATCGCCGGCGAGCGGCCGCTCGGCTGGTACACCGGCCGGACCAGCGCCAATACCCGCCGGCTGGTCGCCGAGGAGGGCGGATTCGTCTACGACTCCGACGATTATTCCGACGACCTGCCCTTCTGGAGCCGGGTGGTGCCTCGGCCGCATCTGGTCGTACCGTACACCCTGGATAACAACGATATGCGCTTTGCGGTGGCCCAGGGATTCAACAGCGGCGACCAGTTCTTCGCCTATCTGAAGGACGCCTTCGATACGCTCTACGAAGAGGGCGCGGCGGCGCCGAAAATGATGTCGGTCGGCCTGCACTGCCGTCTGGTCGGGCGGCCGGGGCGCTTCGCGGCGCTCAAGCGGTTCGTAGACTATGTGATCGGCCACGACCGGGTCTGGGTCGCCCGCCGCATCGATATCGCCCGCCACTGGGTCGCACAATTTCCGCCCGAAGAGGCCGCATGACAGAGACGCCCGCGTTCGCCACCCGCTTCGTCAACCTGGCGTCGCCGAAGATGGGGACGGAAGCCGTCGCCTGCACGGACGATTTCTTCGCCCCGATGGCGCGCATGCTGCAGGATGGCGACCCGGTCTGGATTGCCGACAAATACGACGACCACGGCAAGTGGATGGACGGCTGGGAAAGCCGGCGCAAGCGCACGCCCGGCCATGACTGGTGCCTGATCCGGCTCGGTGTGCCGGGCATCGTCCGCGGCGTCGATATCGATACCAGCCATTTTACCGGCAACTATCCGCCGGAGGCGATGCTCGAAGGCTGCCGGAGCGCAGGCGAGCCGGGCGACGCTACAGAATGGACGACCGTGGTGCCGCGCTGCACGCTCGGCTCGTCCTGCAATAATTTCGAGGCCTCGGTCAGCGCGGCGCCGGTGAACTGGCTGCGCCTCAACATCTACCCGGACGGCGGCGTGGCGCGGCTGCGCATCTTCGGCGAGCCGGTGATCGACTGGAGCGCCTTCGCCGACGACGCCACCGTTGAATTGTCCGCGCTCAAAATGGGCGGCCGAATCGTCGGCTACAACGATGCGCATTACGGCGATGTTGCCGCGCTGTTGACCGACGGGCGCGGCAGGACGATGGGCGACGGCTGGGAAACCCGCCGCCGGCGCGAGCCGGGTCACGACTGGATCGTAATCGCGCTCGGCCATCGCGGCATTGTCGAGCGGATTGAGGTCGATACCGCCCACTTCAAGGGCAACTACCCCGACCGGTGCTCGGTCCAGGGCGCCGTGGCAGGCGACGGCGGCAGCGATCCGGCGAAGATGGAGGCCGCCGGCGATTGGCCGTTCCTGCTGGAACAGAGGAAATTGGCGGCCGATTCGATCCATCTCTTCGAGGCGGCGGACCTGGCGTCGGCCGGGCCGGTCGATACGGTGCGCCTGAACATCTATCCCGACGGCGGTGTCTCCCGCTTCCGGGTTATCGGCCGGCTCGACCGTTGACGCCCGTCGATTTGCCGGTCGAGCCGCTGACCGGGGAGGCATTTGCGCCCTTCGGCGACGTCATCCAGCGGGCCGATGCCGAACAATTGGTCATAAACGAAGGCACAACGGTCCGGTTTCACGATCTTGCGGCGGTCGATGTCGGCGGCGAGAGCGGCCATCCCCTGATCTCGATTTTCCGGGCAACGCCGCGCCCGCGGCCGATCGCCATCCGCATGATGGAGCGCCACCCGCTCGGCTCCCAGGCCTTCTATCCGCTGGCGCCGCACGATTGGCTGGTCGTCGTCTGCTGCGGCGACGCCGCACCGGAACCGGCGACACTGCGCTGTTTCAGGGCGACTGGCGAACAAGGAGTCAACTACCGGGCGAACACCTGGCACCATCCGCTGCTCGTATTGCAACCGCAGGATTTCCTGGCGGTCGACCGCGGCGGCCCGGGGGAAAACCTCGACGAGTATTGGTTCGGGTCGGCCGGTTCGACGGCTTTTGAAATATTCATTTCAGGCTGAAGAAACTGCTGCACCCTCGTTGAGGCGGTTGTGCCGGCAATTGAACATTTACCTGTTATCGAAAAAACTGAAACCAAAATCGATTTGCAACGCTTTGATATATGTGGATTTTTTCGACGCCGCTGCACATCCCGACTGCTTCTTCGCGCCGGTAACGGCTACCGGCAGAGGCTTGAACGGTCCCTTGTACAGTTATCCGGCCTGTCAGATAACGATAAACCTGCCGCCCGAGCGACCCAAATCAGCCTGTTGATAACTCTGTGATCAAATCCAACGGACCGGTAGGTGCCGGTCTGCTTGAGCCTGGTATCGACGGGATGCACTGAAAGACTCCGATTTTCTATAATTTCTGTCTGTTGAAAAATCAGGCCTGCGCATTGGTATCGAAGGGCCCGATCATGCTTCGCGGGCGGCTTCATGGGCGTCGCGGTAGGTGACCATGACGTCGCGCTGCCTGACCTCGCCTCTCAGCGTCTTGTCGGTCGGATCGCTGACGACCGGCAGCATGGTCTCCGCCGAACGTGAAAATACCTGCATGGCCTCATCGACATTGTCGGATTCGAGCAGGAAAGGCGGGGTGTGCATGACATGCTCGACGGATTCGCCGGCGCCGGGCGCCGCGTCGAACCCGAAAGCGAACAACTCGGGCAAGCCGACCCAGCCGCGCAGCCGGCCGCTATCGTCCACCACATAGACCGGCCGGTCCGGTACCTCGATCAGCATGGACCGGGCGTCGGCCACCGAACAGGCGCAGTTCATGACGGGAACGGCGGTAAGCGCCAGATCGGCCATGGTCGTTCGGCGGACCGTCTGCGCCGCGTGGTCCATTTCTGCAATGACGCCGCGCTGGCGAAGCTGCCAGTGGAAGAAAGACCGCCCGAAGACCGCCCGCGCAATGACCGAAGCGATTACCACCGCGAACATCACGCCCAGCGTGACCTTGTAGTCGCCGGTCAGTTCGAAAATGATCAGGATGGTCGAGATCGGCGCGCCCAGTACGGCACCGGAGACCGCGCCCATGCCGACCAGGGCGTAGGCGCCGCGATCGGAGGCCAGTTCGGGAAATATCGAAGCCGCCACGGTGCCGAAAGCCGCGCCTACCATGGCGCCCAGCATCAGCGACGGGCTGAACACGCCGCCGCCGAAACCGCCGCCGACCGACAGGCCGGTTGCGGCGATCTTGGCGACAATGATGCCGAACAGCAGCCAGAGGCCGAATTCCCCGTTCAGCGCCCGGTCCGTCGCCTCGTAGCCGACGCCGAGCACCTGCGGAAACAGCAGCGCGATCGCGCCGACCGCGAGGCCGGCGATTGCCGGGCGGCCCCAGGCCGGCACCCGGCTGTGCCGCGCGCCATAGTTGACCGCGACGATCGCGCCCATCATCGCGACCGCGGCAACGGCCGCGGTGACGCCGAGCAGGGCGAAGGCCGGAAATTCCCAGAAAGAAACGAGGGTGTATTGAGGTTTGATAAATGCCGGAAAGTCGCCGAAATGGATGCGCGAGACGATCGTACCGGTCACCGACGCCATCACGACGGGGGCGAAGGCCTTCAGCCGGTAATGCCCGACCACGACCTCGAGCGCAAACAGGGCGCCGGCGAGCGGTGCGTTGAACGATGCCGCAACGGCGGACGCCACGCCGCATCCCAGCAGGGTCAGCATAGTGCTCCGGCTCAAACTCAGCCGCCTGCCGACGGCCGAGGCGAGGCCCGCGCCCAGCAGGACGACCGGTCCTTCCCGCCCGACCGAGGCCCCGCCGCCGATCGATGCCGCATTGGCGAGCGAAGCAAGCGCGACGTGGCGCAGCGGCATCCGCCCCTCGTGAAGGGCCGCGCTCTCCATCACATCGGCGACGCCCTGGGGCCGGCCGTTCGGCATCAGATAGCGGATAAAAAGGCCGACCAGCAGGCCGCAGGCCGCCGGCGCCAGGAGCACCTGCCACCACGGCAGGTTGAGCGCGGTCGAGTACAGCCTTTCCGCCTCCGCGCCGTAGAACAGGTATTGAATCCAGCCGATGAGGAGGCGAAAGCCGGCTGCGGCATAGCCGGCCAGGCCACCGACCAGGAGGGCGAGCAGGGCAATCCGAACATCCTCACCCCGCATCGCCCGGGCGAGTTGGCCGGCGCGTTGCCGCGTTTCGCCGACGACGGCCCGGCGCAAACGGCTTCGCCGCCCGGCATTGCCCGGTCCGTCGGAGACGGAATGTTCCGTCCGGCCGATCCTGTCATCGCGGTTCGCGGCCATCGTCGCGGTATCGCATGGCGGCGGCAGCGATGCCAACCGGGAAGCCGATGAAGACGCCGTTCGCGCCGGGCCGGGGACAGCACCGGGCCGGGGACAGCCCCGGATCCGGCGGGCGGATCGCTCAGGGCGCTTTGCGGCGGATTCCGATTCTGCGGCCGGCCTGGTCCGGCCAGGCCATGCCTTCGTGGGCGGCCAGGATTTCTTCGAGCGGCGCCATGATGTCGGCGCGAAACGGCGCCATCCTGCGGGTCGTCATATCCATATGCGCGCTGATCCATTCGGCGGTTGCGCAAAGCTCGTCCGCCCCGTCGTCGAACATAAGGATCAGCAGATGGAACCGCTTTTCATCCAGATCGAGCATCTGGACCTCAAAACGCAGCGGGTCTTCCAGGTTGACCTCGCGGAGGTAACAAAGGTGGACCTCCAGAGCGAAGGTCGAAACCCCGTATCGCCGGCGGTAGGGCTGTGTCAGGCCGATCCGGTCGAACAGCACGTCGAGCGCCTCGTCGAAGGCGAGGAGGTAGTAGGCGACATTCATATGGCCGTTGTAGTCGATCCACTCCGGCAGCACGGCGGACCGGTGCACGACCAGCCGCTCGTTCCGGCGAATTCGGAGATGCCGGCCCGACGGGGCCTGGCTCGGACGCTCCATCGATGACATGGGCTCAGACCGGTTGGGGAAAGGGCGAACCGAACAATCGGCTGTTTGGGCCGAATAATCCGTATCGGGTGCCGTGTCGCTCTGTCGCCCTGTCGCGGCGCAACCCAGGTCAGGGGACGGGTAAAAGGCGCCGCCTGGTGCTAGCGATCGTCCCGCGATGGGTCGTCGACATCGTCATAGCCCCTGCGCGCGCTGAAAAACACCAGCGCCATCAGGCCGCCGCCGATGAGGAGGGAGAGCGTCGACCCGGCCGCCAGAGCGACATAACCGTGGGCGGTCATCTCTGCGTCGTCCAATGCAGACCAGACGCGCCAGGCGGCGCCTCCCGAAAGCGCCAGCAGTCCGATCAGAACCGCAATCAACAGCTTCGTGTGCATATTCCGATCCCGGCCGGCATGCCGGACAGTCGTGCGTTACCGCCCGGTCCGCTTTCCGAGTCGCGCCGGCCGGCTTCTCAGCTGATCCGGCCGGAACGTGACAATCCCGGAGATGGTAACAACCGGCGGGAATATCCGTGTGGCGTACTGTCCGTCGGGCTTCCTTCCGGATTCTGAGTTCAATCGATCGTTCCCGACCGGGCCGCGCCTGGTGTTTTCGCCGCAAAATGGCCACAAATGGCGGTAAACGGGGCAATTCTGAACCGAATCTGCGCTGTTACGACATAGCAATGGGCTTTGCGGTATGCTAACCGGATGGCTCGGCGCGCACCGCACGACCGACAAGAAACACGGCGGCGGGGTGGCGCAGAAGGGGGTGTTGCGTGGGAGCAGCAACGGGACGGAGCCTGCTGGCGGCTGCGGCTATGTCTTTGGCCGCCTGCGCGAGCCATGGCGGCGCCGACGGCGGCAACGGCCTGCGCGATCCATTCGAAAGGTTCAACCGCGCGACTTTCGAGTTCAACATCAAGCTGGACGACGCGATCGGCAAGCCCATCGCGGTGGCCTACCGGGATATACTTCCCAAGCAGGTCCGCGACGGGATCCGGAACTTCGCGGACAATCTCAATTTGCCGGTCACCTTCGTCAACGATCTGTTGCAGGGCGAGTTCAAGCGCGCCCATGGCACTCTCTTCCGGTTCCTGATCAACTCGACTGTCGGCATCGCCGGCGTGTACGACATTGCGAAGGATGCCGGGCTGCCCGGCCACGAGGAGGACTTCGGACAGACCCTGGCGGTTTGGGGGGTCGATCCGGGCCCCTATCTGGTCTTGCCTTTGCTCGGGCCGCAAACGACGCGCCACCTGGGCGGCCGGGTCGTCGATATCGGTTTCAATCCGTTCGGATATGTGCTCACCACGACCGACCTCGAATGGGTGGGGCTTATCACCACAACGATCGATGTCGTCGATCAGCGCGAGCGCCTGATCGAGGCGGTCGACGGGCTGAAGAAAACCTCGCTCGATTTCTATGCCGCCGCGCGAAGCAGCTACTGGCAGAGGCGGATCGCCGAAATCCACAACGGGCGGATTGCGACGATCGTGCCGGGCGACGATGACATCGATATCGACGACGAGGATGACGAATCCGAAGCGGCGCCGGGCAGCGCTTCGCCGAAGCCCGGCAACATCGACAGCCGCCGCGCCGAAAGGAGCCAATGATTTTTCGCCACAGCAACGCCTGCTGCCGTGCCGCGGGTATCGATTCGGAACCGCACCCCGATTATTCGGATGCGCGCCGGGTCCGCCGGACAATCGGCGTTCTGCGGCCGCCCGGCAAGAGTCCCTGCCGATGACCGTAGCGAAAACCGAACCATATCGTGCGCCCCGCCGCAGCCCGGGGATGCGACGTAGCGCTTTCGCCGCCGTTCTCGCAATCGCCGCCGTCCTGTCGCCGACTCCGGCCGGCGCCGCGGCCGCGCCGGCCGATATGGTCGAGGAGGGAAAGTCGATCGTCCGGTCCCTGTCGTCCTCGGTGATCGACCTTTTCCGCCAGGGGAGCGACCGACGCGCCCAGGAAGCCGCTTTCCTCGCACTCTTCGCCCGTCATTTCGACGTTCCGCGCATCGGACGGTTCGTTCTGGGCCGCGCGGTGTGGTCGAAAGCTACGGCCGCGGAAAGGGCGCAGTTCCTCAACCTGTTCCAGCGCTATATCGCGAAGGTCTATACTGTCCAGCTACGCCGATACACCGGAAAAAAGTTCGAGATTATCGCCGCCGGACCCGACCGCAAAGGCGTTGTCGTTACCAGCCGGATCTTCGGTACCCGCAGCGAACGGCCGTTTAGCCTGAAATGGCGGATGCGGCCGTCGGGCAGCCGGCTCAAGGTGCGTGACATGGTGTTCGAGAATGTCTCCATGTCGCTCAACCAGCGCCGGGAGTTCGCTTCGGTTATCCGGCGCCGCGGCGGCAGCCTGGCCGGCTTGCTCAAGGCAATGCGCGAGAAGATGGCAGAGCTCGACCGTCGGTAATGAGGCAGTCCGGCTGTGCCGCCCCAGCGCCCCTTGCCGGCCATTGTGCGTCTTGCGGGTAGGGCGGTCGCTGCTTAGGGTCCCGCCGATCCAGATCCCCAACCGGTAAAACTCCACTCATGGGCAAGGTCCGGAACGTCCTGTTCATCATGTGCGACCAGCTGCGGGCGGACTACCTGTCCTGCATGGGCCATCCGACGCTCGCGACGCCGCACATCGATGCGCTGGCGGCCAGGGGCGTCCGCTTTACCCGCGCCTTTACCCAGTCGTCGGTCTGCGGACCGTCGCGCATGTCCTTCTACACCGGCCGCTACATGGTCACCCACGGCGCCAACTGGAACCGGGTGCCGCTGCCGCTCAATATCCGCACCATGGGCGACCATCTGCGCACCCTGGGCGCCCGGGTCGCGCTGGCCGGCAAGACGCACATGCAGATCGACCAGCCCGGACTCGACCGGCTGGGGATCGACCGGGCCTCGCCCCACGGCGTGCTGGCGACTCAGGCCGGTTTCGAGCCCTTCGACCGCGACGACGGCCTGCATCCGGGCGGCTACAGCGCGCAGGATTTTGCCTACAACCGCTATTTGCGAGAACAGGGCTACGAAGGCGACAACCCCTGGCAGGATTATTGCGCCGCTGCGCTGGATGCCGACGGCAACATCGTCGACGGCTGGCAAATGCGCAACGCGGGTCTGCCTGCCCGCGTGAAGGAAATCCATTCCGAGACCGCCTACATGACCCGGCGCGCGCAGGACTTCATGGAGGAATGCGGCGACGGGCAACACTGGTGCCTGCACCTCTCCTACATCAAGCCGCACTGGCCCTATCTGGCGCCGGCGCCGTATCACGCGATGTACGGCCCGGCCGACATCGTCCCGGCGGTACGCATCGCGCGCGAGCGCCAGACCAGCCACCCCGTCTACGCCGCCTTCCAGCAGCATGAGGACAGCCTGAACTTCAGCCGCGACGAGGTCCGGGAGACGGTGATCCCGGCCTACATGGGGCTGGTCAAGCAGATCGACGATCATCTCGGCAAGCTGTTCGCCTATATGGACCGGACCGGCCGCATGGATGACACGATGATCGTGCTCACCTCCGACCACGGCGACTATCTGGGCGACCACTGGCTCGGCGAGAAGGAGCTGTTCCACGATTGCGTGCTGCGCCTGCCGATGATCGTCTACGATCCGGACCCGGCGGCCGACGCGACCCGCGGCGCCGAAGATGGCCGCTTCGTCGAATGTATCGATATGCTGCCGACCTTTTTCGAAGCGATGGGCGGCGATCCTGCGGAGCAGGATCACTGGATGGAAGGCCGTTCGATCCTGCCGCTGTTGCGCAACGGCGCCCCGAACGGCAACGGGGCCGAACCCTGGCGCGACGCCACCTTCTCCGAGTGCGACTACTCCTATCGCGACGCTCGTGCGGCGCTCGCTCTGCGCGCCCATCAGGCAAAGGCGTTTTGCATTCGCACGGCGGACTGGAAATACATCCTCTACGAGGGCTTCCGGCCGCAGCTATTCGACATGATCGGCGACCCGGACGAACTGGTCGACCTGGGCGATAGCGAGGACCACGAAGCCGTCCGCGCCGACCTGCACGAACGCCTGTTCCACTGGCTGCGCACGCGGCGCACCCGGACGACAAAATCCGACCGCGAGATCGAGGACGCGCTCGGCGGCGCGCGCAGGCAGGGCGTGCTGATCGGCGTGTGGTAGGCGCCGGAGGTTCGGGCCGCTACGCCGCCGCGCGGCCCTGCCGCCCCTCGTACAGGTCCCGGCCTTCGACCAGGGCGCGGATCTTGGCGTCGGCGACCGCGCGTTTGAGCATCCAGAAGCCGCAGTCCGGATGGATCCAGCGGACGCGGCCCTCGCCGAGCAGCCGTTCTGCGCGTTCGATGGCGCGGGCGATGCCGTCGGCGCTCTCGACCTCGGTGGTCTTGATGTCGACGACGCCGAGGCCGAGGCCGATCTCCGGGCGCAGGCCGCGGAAAGCGGCCAACTCCTCGGGCGGCCGGTGGGCGACCTCCATGACGATATGGTCGGCGTGGAGCGCGTTCAGATAGTCGATCAGCCGGTCCCAGCTTCCCTTCTGGATCGACTGGCCGCCATAGTTGCCGAAACAGAGATGGACCGCCGGCAGGCCGTTGACCGCGTCGAGCACCCGGTTGATCGCCTCGGCCGCCCACGGCCCTTCCTCCGGCGCGCCGGGCAGGTTGGCCTCGTCGACCTGCACGACGTCGGCATCGAGATGGCGGACCTGTTCGGCCAGCACGTCGGCGACCGCCAGGGCGAGCGCCGGCGCGTCCGGGTAATGCCGGTCGATCAGCGTCTTGGCCAGCATGTGCGGGCCGGTCAGCGTGAACTTGAGGGGCGAACGGGTCAGCCGCCGCGCCATCCGGCAGGCGCCGGGCAGGTCGAGATGGCCGGCCGTGACCGGTCCGGTGACGACGCCCGGCGGCCGGCTGCGGAACTGCATGCCGGGCTGGGCGCGGAAGCGGGTCAGCTCGTCGAAGCCGATCTCGGTGGCCACCCCGCCCATCGGCCGGACGAAATATTCGATCATGCCGTTGGTCTCGGGGTGGTCCGGATCGAAGCGATAGAGTTCGCCGTCGCACACCAGGTCGATGCCGGCCAGTTCCTGGGTATGCAGCACAACCCGTGTGGCGTCGGCCAGCGCCTGTTCCGACGGGCACTGGATCAGCCAGTCCGGCGCCGGGTAGGAGCCGACCACGGTTGTCCTGATTCGCGGGCTGTCGGCGTTCATCGTCGCCCTCTGCTGGCTATTCCCAAATTCCGTCCAGAATGGCAGGATTCGGAACATCGCACAATTGAAGGGGCGGAAAGCCGGCATGGCCGCGGGCTTGCACCGGGCCCCGGTGCGGGAGAAAAGGACGCTCATGGCGCGGCGCGATGCCATAGATCTGCCGGCGGGATTCGCTGATGAAGCGGCGCTCGAAGAGTTCATGACTTGCCCGTCGGCCGCGCTGGTCCACGATCTCGAAGCGGTCGGCGGGGATATCCTCATTCTTGGCGTCGGCGGTAAAATGGGACCGACGCTGGCGCGGCTGGCGAAGCGCGCCGCGCCCGACCGGCGGGTGATCGGCGTAGCCCGCTTCTCCAATCCCGGGGTCAGGGAAAAGCTGAAGGCTTGCGACGTTGAGACCGTAGCCTGCGACCTGCTGGACCGTGAGGCGGCTGCGGCGCTGCCCCGCTGCCCGAACGTCATCTTCATGGCCGGCCGCAAGTTCGGCACGACCGGCGCGCATTCGTTGACCTGGGCGATGAATGTTGCGATGCCGGCCATCGTCGCCGAGACGTTCCGCGACAGCCGGATCGTCGCCTTCTCCACCGGCAACGTCTATCCGTTCGCCCGGGTTGCGGAGGGTGGATCGCGCGAAAGCGACCCGCCCGGGCCGATGGGCGAATACGCGATGAGCTGCCTTGGCCGCGAGCGCATGTTCGAACATTTTTCAGTGAAATTCGGCACGCCGGGCCGGATCGTCCGGCTGAATTATGCCATCGACATGCGCTATGGCGTACTGCACGACATCGGCAGCAAGGTGCTAGCCGGAGAACCCGTCGATCTGACGACCGGCAACGTCAATGTCATATGGCAGGGCGACGCCAACAGCCATGTCCTGCGTTGCCTCGTCCGCTGCACGGCGCCGACGACGCCGCTCAATGTCTCGGGCCCGGAGACCGCCAGCGTGCGCTCGCTCGCTCTGGCTTTCGGCGAGCGGTTCGGTCGGACACCCCGGTTCGAGGGCGTCGAGGCGGAGCAGTGCTGGCTGGTCAATTCCGGCGAGGCGACGCGTTTGTTCGGTAATCCTTCGGTCCCTCTGCTCACCATGGTCGACTGGGTGGCCGACTGGCTGCTGGTCGGCGGCAGCGGCTATGGCAAACCGACCGAATTCGCCAGCCGTGACGGCGCGTTCTGACCATGCCGGCGGCACCGGCAGAGGCGCTCCGGCAGGTCGATCTGGCGCCCGAATATGCCGACGCCGGATTTCGCCTGTCCGCCCTGATCGGCTGGAACCAGACGGCGGAAGACTGGCGCTATATCCTGGCTCATGGCGACGGCATCGGCCTCCTTGCGCCCGATGAATCGCTGGTCGCGAGCGCGATGGCGCTGCCCTATGGCCGTTTTGCCTGGATCTGTTTGGTGCTGGTCGCGCCGGACTGGCGCCGCCAGGGCTTGGCGACCCGGCTGACGAACGACGTGCTTGCGCGGCAGGAGGCCGCCGGGCGGGTCACGGGGCTCGACGCAACGCCGGACGGCCGCGAGGTCTACCGGCGGATCGGCTTCCGGGACGTCTATCGCCTGGGACGCTATCGGGCGGAAACGGTTGATTCTGCGGTGCCTGAGGCGCCGCCCGTGCTGCCGGGCATTCTGCCCGACGCGCTGAGTGTGCGCCCGCTGGCTGCCGCCGATCTGGCCCGGGTCGCGGCGCCGGACCGCCGCCTGTTCGGCGCCGACCGGCTGGAGTTGCTGTTCCATTTGCGCCGCCGGCGGCCCGATGCCGCCTTCGGCGCGTGGCGCGAAGGCAGGCTGGCCGGCTTTGTGCTGGCCCGGGACGGCCGCGAGGCGACGCAGCTTGGCCCGCTGGCGGCAGCCGAGGATGCGGTCGCGCAATCGCTGGCCGCCGCCGCGCTCGATGGGGTGACCGGACCGGTCTACATCGACGTCGCCGAGGCCCGCACCGGATTCATCGGGTGGCTAGAAGCCGCCGGCTTCGCGCTGCAGCGCCCCTACATCCGCATGGTACGCGGCCGCGATGCCGGATTTGACGACCCCGCCTGGCTCTACGCCATCGCCGGCCCCGAGCTGGGATAAATCACGCCGCCAGTTCGGCGATGCGCTGGGCCGCCGGCAGCGGCAGCCAGTCGCCGTGCAGCCCCAGATCGTGGAATATGGTCTGCGCCGCGTTGTAGCCCGGCAATCCGGTAATGTTACCGCCCGGGTGGGAGGACGAGCCGCAGAGATAGAGGCCGCGGATGCAGGTGCGATAGTCGCCGGCGCCCTCAAAGGGTCGGTGGTAGCCGATCTGTCCGTCGGTGAACGCGCCGACCAGAAGATCTCCGGCGGCCATGTTGGGGAAATCCCGCTCGATATCGAGCGGGCTGCGGGTGAACTTGCCGATCACCGTTTTGCGCAGGCCGGGCGCATATTCCGACCACAGGTCCAGCATTGTTTCACCGTGATCGTCCTTCGCGGCGTCCCAGTTCGCCGGGTCGCCGCCCAGCGCATAGGGTAGTTTTTCCCACATGAACGCGGCGTGCTTGCCGTCGGCGGATTGGCCGGGATCGAACTGGGTCGGGCAGGTGCCCCACATGACGGTCGGCGGAATCGACCCAGCCTCGTGATGGCGCACGATCTCGTCGAACCGGTCGACATGGTCGAGGCCGAGGACGGTCATGAAAGGCTGCGCCAGTTCCGGATAGCGTGCGGCGGCCGCGTAAGCCGGGGGCGCATCAAGCGCCAGGTTGAGTGCGAAGAGCGGCGCCAGAATGTTGTAACGGAAGCCCGCCGCTCTTTTCCGCCACGCGCCGAGCAGGGCGTCTGGGTCGATCAGGTCCAGAAAGGTCTGTTGCGGATTGAGCGAGGAGGCAATGAGGTGGCGGGCGCGGTAGCGCTTGCCGTCCGCTGTCTCGACACCCTCGGCAAGGCCGTTTTCGATCAGTATGCGCGTTGCCGCCGCGCCGGTGGCAATTCGCCCGCCCGCCGTTTCCGCGGCTCTAGCCAGTGCGCGGCCAAGGGCGGCGCTGCCGCCGGCGGACATCTGCGCCTTGGACGGATTGGCGAGCAGGAAGGCGATATGGTGGCCGAAGCCGCGAATCCGCAGATCGACCTCGCGCAGGCCGTTGAAGAACAGCAGCCCGGCCTGGATGACCGGGCTCTCGAATTCGCGCCGAACGAATTCCAGCGGGCTGAGCGCGCTGACTTCGAGCAGGCGACGGCCCTCTGCGCTCCTCTCCAGCAGGGCGCGGCGCTCGGCCAGCGGGATCGGCGGCGAGGTTGCCTCCGGGATCAGGATGCGCTCGACGACCGGGCCGAACTCGTCGAACCAGCGCCGCAGCGTGCGGGCGTCGCGTTCGCTGACCTGCGCGAACGACGCGACTGTGCGCTCGATATCGGTCCACCATTCCAGCGCGCCGCCGTCGCGGGTCAGCATGGCGACGTTCAACGCCGGCTCGATCATCCGGGCGCCGTGGCCCTCAAGATCGAGGTCCCGGTACCAGGGCATGGCGTCGATGGCGCGCAGGAAGAAGGCGTGGGAGTTGTGGATCAGCCCCGGATGGCGCGGATCCTCCAGGGCGGCAAGGCCGCCGCCCGGCTCGTCCCGGCGCTCGACGGCCAGGGTTTCCAGCCCGGCTTGCGCCAGATACGTCTGCAGGATCAGGCCGTTATGGCCCGCCCCCAGGATTATCGCGTCGTAAGTTTCGTCCATTTCCGGGCCCCAGCGGCGGCCCGGCCTCGGGAAAAAACCCAGCCGGGCCGACGCAGGGCGCGGAGCCGCTCATTCAGCCTCGATCATTCGAATGCCGACTTGCGGTCGATCTTCGGCATCTTGATTTCGCGGTTGAGGAACTCGTTGGTGTAGCGATCCTCGATGGCGTATTTGGTCTCGATCTTGAAGTAGGTGTTGATCAGCTTGTGGTCGGCTTTCATGCGGTCCGGATCGAAATAGCCGAGCGCAACCGTGCGCGAGACCTTGTCGCTCATCAACTCGGTCACCAGTCCCCAGTTTTCGGTCTCGTTGGCGGCCTTGAGCCCCTTGTTGGCCTCGACCAGGGCCGCGATGCAGGGCGCCGGGGCCTTCACGCAGGTCGCGAAGGCCTTCTGGGTCACCGCGACGAACGCCGCCACCGTCTTCTTGTTCTTCTCCAGATAGTCGATGTTGACGATGATCGAGTTGCCGTAGGGGTTGATGCCGTACTTCTTCCACGGGAAGAAGCCCATGTCCTTGCCCAGCACCCGCTTGAAAATGTGGTGGATGTTGTAGAAGGAGGTGGTGACGTCGATCGACCCGGCCTTGAGCGCAGCGAGTTTTGCGTTCGGCTGGATGTTGACCCATTTTACCGAAGCCGGGTCGACGCCGACCTTCTTGGCCAGGGCCGGCCACATCTGGCGTGCCGCGTCCCAGGGCGGGTTGCCGATCTTCTTGCCGGCGAAATCCTTGGGCCCCTTGATGCCGGAACTGTTCAGCCAGTACATGCCGTAGGGCGAATTGGCGTAGACGTTCATCACCGCAACCATGCGGGCGCCCTTGCCCATGGTGACCAGCGCGGTGCCGAGATCGGCCAGGCCGATCGGGTTCTTGCCGGCGCCGGTCCGGCGCGACGACATCGACGAGCCCTTGCCCTGCTGGATGTTCAGGTCGATGCCTGCCTTGGCGTACAGGCCCATCTTCTTGGCATAGTAGTACGGCGCGTGGTCGCCGCCGGCGATCCAGTTCAGAATGAAATCGACTTTTTCCGCGGCGCCGGCCTGCGTCGCGCCGAGGCTGCCGGCCGCGGCGACGGCCAGGGTTGCCAATGATTTACGCCCAATCATGATTGTCCCCATCTTGCTGCTAGTTAGAACCCGTGCGCAGGCGCATAAGGGGAACCGCTACCGGCGGCAAACCGGGCCGCTGTCTGCGCGCCCGCCTTACCTCCCGCCCGCGTCTCCTCCCGTAAGTGACTGACCGGGTACAAAAACCTTACGTCGCGCCGCCGCGGGCGACAACCGTGTATTTGCAGTGGAATGGCAGGCGTTCTTCGGTTGGAAGATCGCCCTAACATATTGTCGTTCAAAGTTTTTTCTGACGCCCAGAGGCTTCAATGAAGTTCTCGCTTTCGCCATCTGCCGCCAGCCGCCCCATCGGTTGCAGGAATTCCAGCGCTGCGGCAGGTATTTCAGCGTCGCTTCCGGAAATTGCGAATCCTTGCCCGAACCGACGCAGTTTCCGTTTTGCTGACCCGGGCAAGCATGCCGTCGACCATTTCCCGGTACCGCGGGAAGCGCAGCGACAGTTCATTGAATCCGTTATAGGCCCATGCCCTGACAAATTTCTTGTCGCTCTCGACACAGGCGTCCAGAAACTTCTCGATATCGGCGCTGTCCTCCTCAAGAATGCTCAGATAGGGAAGGCACTGGAGAAGATGCAATACGCTTAGCCAATGATGCTGAGCGGATAACCGGCCAATGATCGCCCGGCACTCGACAGCGGATAGGGAATTGCCCGCCTCGAGGTGTTTTTTCATCAGCCAGGTTGCCGCCCGCTGCGAGTCGGCATCTGCTATATGCAGCAGGATCGTCGCAACGAAATCCTCTTCAGCGCAGTGGCGCTCATAGGTCGACAGCAAGTCGGCAACGGATCTGCCGTCCCAGGAGACGATCTCTTCGGTTAATGCCGTCGACACGTTCAGGACCTTCGATGTCAGGCAGTCACGTTGCAGCCTATAGCCTTGAACCAGTTCCGGCACCCCAGCGGGGTGCTCTCGAAGCCGCGTCGGCTCATTCGACGCGGAGCGGACGGTCGAAACGGCGAGGATAGCTGCCGAACCGGGTCGTGGGTATTCATGTTCAGGGTGCGCGGCTGCGGCGGGGAGCGCGTCGTTGCCTCAGACGATCGCAGTCAGACGGGGCTTTGCCGGCGGTCGAAGCACCGCCGCTCGCGCGCCGGCGTCCAGGTGATATGACGATTCGACCAGGTTCAAGTCTTTTGAGCCGCACAACGCGCACTTGCTCCGCCTCGCGCTCCGGGTCGTCGTTAGAGGTCGCAACGACCAGCGTGACTCCCGCTTCGGCCGACGCCTCCTGCAGCGCCTGAAGACCGTGGGCGAATATTGTTCTCCATGTTGGGGTCACCGCCCACAGCGTTGGTGCGGTTCGAGGCCGGCGCCTGGCCGCCGACGTGCGGCGTCTGGTCGAAATGCGCCACTGCAGCTTCAACCCGGAACGGGGTCTTTGCGCTGACCCGTTCGGGCTCGTTCAGCACGCGCGATACCGTAGCGGTCGAGACCCTGGCCATTCCGGGGACGTCTTCAAATGTTGGCCGGAATTTCATCTTTCGGTCGGTTATTTTCCAGAATCCAGTAAACCTAGTTATGAAAGCGCTTCAAAAGAAAATAAAAGCGCTTGCATTGGCGACATTCTGCCCCGATACTGATTCGCAGCACGGCGGTCCGATCATCGGCTGTCGAGGTAAGGAGAGGTGCAGGTGATTCGTACAGGCCGCATCGTGCTCGTCGGCGCACTGATCTGCTTTCTCATCTTCTTCAGCAGCGTTGCGCTGGGCGCAGCGGGCCTCGGCACGCCGTTCAGCGACGTGGCGGAGATGCTGACCCTCTTTGCCGCCGCTCTACTGTTCGTGACCGGCGTCCTGATGCTGGAGGCGGCCGAAACACGCAGCGGCAACACTCAATAGACGAACATCCCAAGGGAGGAGACAAGATGACAGACGAAAAGACCAAAGCCGAGATCGCCTCAGTCGAACGGCGGAATTTCGTAAAGCTGGTTGGTACCGGCGGATTTACCGCAGCCGCGGTTGCGGCCGCAGCCGGTGTACTCGGATCGAGCGAGGCCTCGGCCCAGACCGCCAGGGAAGAAGCCCGGCGCAAGCGGGCGGCCAAGCACATCATGACGATCGGTACGGCCTATGTGCTGACGGCGGATCGCAGTTATCCGATCATGCAGCTCGACTTCAAGGAGAACATCCAGAACGCCACCAACGGCAAGGTTTACGTGAAGCTCGCCGCCGGCGGTCAGCTCGGCGCCGGCGGAGCGCTGGCCCAGAAGGTTCAGGGCGGAACGATCCAGGCGGCACAGCATTCCCTGTCGAACTTTGCGCCCTTCGCGCCGGTCGTCGACCTCATCAACCTGCCTTACCTGTGCGGCGCCAACCAGCGCTTCGTCAACCTCGTGAGCTCGGATCACTGGAGGAAGACCGTCCACCCGAAGGTCGAAGCCAGGGGCTTCAAGCCGCTGTACTATGTTGTGATCGACCCGCGGGTGGTTGCAGTCCGGAAAGGCGGCGCTGGCGCGGTCATCTCGCCGGCGGACCTCAAGGGCGTTAAGTTCCGGGTTCCGGGCTCCAAGATGCTGCAGCAATACTACCGCATGGTCGGCGCCAACCCGACGCCTGTGGCCTGGGGCGAAACTCCTTCAGCGATCAAGCAGGGCGTTGCAGACGCGCTCGACCCGGCGGTCGGCGCACTCCACGTCTTCGGCTTCAAGGACATACTCAGCCACATCACCTTCACCCAGGCGGTGCCGGACAGCCAGGTCTATTCGTGCAACCTCGAATGGTTCAACAACCTGCCCGCAGACGTGAAGGCGGGAATCGAGTTTGCTTCGGAAATCACCTCGCATCAAAACCTCGCCAAGGTCCCTGCCGCCCGCAACTTCGCGATGGCGGAGTTGCGCAAGTCCGGGGTCAAGTTCCATTCGCTCAGCGCGGCCCAACTGAAAGTCTGGCAGGAAGCCGGCGGGTATCAGCGCTCCGAGTGGAACAGCTTCAAGACCGGTCTCGCAGGTTCCATGGATGCCTTCAACAAGCTGGTTGAGGCCGCCGGAACCAAGGGCCGGTACTACGTCCACGACGCCTGAAGGCGTCTCGGCGCCGGGTGCGGTTTCCGCGCCCGGCGCAACTTGCCCGCTTAGGTCGGAGAAACCGCCCGATCGGTCGGTTCCGGTCCGGAAAGGGGGGAGTGCATGATCGCTATCCTGAACCGAAATGCCGAACGCTGGGCGTTGCTGGTCTTCTACACCATGCTCGTCGCGACCATGGCGGTTGAGGTCGTGCGCCGCGAGTTGTTCGCCTACTCCTCGATCTGGGGCGAGGAGATCGTGCGCTACGCCTTCATCTATCTGGCCTGGATCGGCGCCGCCGCCGCAGTGCGCGACCGGGCGCATATCCGCATCGACGTGCTTTTCAACTATGTCGGGCCGCGGGTTAAGGCCTGTCTCTACATATTCGGCGACATCGTCATGATGATCATCGCGCTGCTCGCGGTCTGGTGGTCATTCGAGACCGTGACGGTGTCGTGGAAATTCGGTTCGGTCAGCCACGGCCTGCGCATATCGATGGTCTGGTTTCTGGCCGCCGTCCCCCTCGGTTTCTCGCTGATGATCTTTCGTCTGATCCAGTCGCTTGTGCGCGACATTGCCGACCTCGCCGCGGGCCGCTCCGCATACGAGGGCGAACGGCTCTTCGACTGAGGGTAGCGCGATGCTCTGGAACCAGATGAAGCAGGAAGGCGCTGCAATCGGCTGGGAATTCTACGGCCCGGTCGTGCTGTTCGTCATATTGATTGCGCTGGGCGTCCCGGTCTGGGCGGTTGTCGGCGCGGGCGCCGTGACGATGCTACTCGTATCCGGCGTGTTGCCGCTTTCCCTGCTGGGCGAGAGCCTGTTCGACGGGATCGACCATTTCGCACTGACCGCCGTGCCGCTGTTCATCCTGACCGGCGATGTCCTGGTGCGTACGGGGCTCAGCCGAAAGTTTCTCGATGTTGCGGAGGCGCTGACCTGCTGGGCGCGCGGCGGTTTCGGCTCGGCCACGGTACTGGTCTGCGGGATGTTCTCGGCGATATCCGGCTCCGATGCGGCTGGTGCGGCTGCGGTCGGCCGCATGACCATCGCGCGGCTCGTCGAAGCGGGCTATCCGCGCTCCCATGCCTGCGCGCTGGTCGCAGCTGGCGCCTGTACCGGTATCCTGATTCCGCCCTCGATCGCCTACATCGTGATAGGGCTGGTTCTTGGGATATCGGCTTCGACCCTGTTCCAGGCGGCGCTGATTCCGGGTCTCCTGATTCTGGGCTCGATCCTTGTCACCAACATCGTGGTCAATCGCCGTCACGCCTACGAGGGCGGAAACCTGATCACCGCGAGCGAGTGGGCAGCAAATCTCTGGCGAGCGCTGAGGAGCGGCTGGTACGCGTTCCTGGTTCCCGGGATCATCTTCTGGGGAATTTTTTCAGGGCGGCTGACGCCGACCGAAGCCGGCGCCACAGCAGTCGTCATCACGATTTTCCTGGGCTTTGTTCTCGGCACGCTGAAGCTTTCGGACTTTCCCGCAATGCTGGTGAGCTCAGCCAAGGTCAACGGCGTGATCCTGCCGATCATCGCAATGTCGCTGCCGCTCGCGCAGGCAATGGCCGCGCTCGGCGTGCCGCAGGGGTTCGTCTTCGCGGTCACCTCGCTGACCGAAAATCCCTACGTGCTGATTCTGCTGATGATCGCCATCCTGATCGCGGCCGGCTGCGTGATGGAGACGACGCCGAACATTGTCATTCTGGCGCCGATCCTGTTGCCGCTCGCCCAAGAAATCGGCATGAACGAGATTCAGTTTTGCGTCATGATGATCAGCGCGCTCGGCGTCGGATTCATCACGCCGCCGCTGGGGCTGAACCTGTTCGTCGTCTCCGGGCTGACCGGCGAATCGATCCTCAAGATCGCAGGGCACGCCGTCCCGTTCGTCTTCTTTATGCTGCTGGTGGTATTGGCGATCGCCTACCTGCCCGAGATTTCCACCGCCATGCTGCCGGACAATTTGCAATAAGGATCGCAATGACCGTCGAGTATCTCAAGAAAGCCTCCAGGAGATCCACAGACGACGCGAGCGATATCCGTGCAACGGTCCAGGAAATCCTGAACCGGATCGAGGCTGGCGGAGATGAAGCGGCGAAGCGCTATGCGGCCAAGTTCGACCGCTACGACGGCAACATCGTGCTCGTCCGCGACGAGATCGAGGCGGCGGCGGAGCAGGTGCCGCAGAAGCTGAAGGACGACATCCGCTTCGCGTGGGACAATGTCCGCCGCTTCGCCGAGGCCCAGAAAGACACGATCGGCGAAATGCAGATCGAAATCTCCCCCGGTCTGGTCGCCGGGCAGAAGGCGATCCCGTGCCAGGCGGCGGGCTGCTACACGCCGGGCGGACGCTACAGCCATGTTGCCTCGGCGCTGATGACCGTCACTACGGCAAAGGTCGCAGGATGCGGGCACATTACCGCCTGTTCGCCGCCGCGGCCCGGTGAGGGGATCGCGCCTGCAATCGTCTACAGTGCAGATCTCTGCGGCGCCGACACGATTCTGGCGCTTGGTGGCGTGCAGGGCATCGCAGCGATGGCCTTCGGCCTGTTCGGCCTGCCGAAGGCCGATATCCTGGTCGGTCCCGGCAACCAGTTCGTCGCGGAGGCCAAGCGCATTCTGTTCGGCCGGGTCGGCATCGACATGTTCGCCGGGCCGACCGACAGCCTGATCCTCGCCGACGATTCCGCCGATCCGCATCTCGTCGCCTGGGATTTGGTCGGCCAGGCCGAGCACGGCTACAATTCGCCGGTCTGGCTCGCCACGACCCACAGGCCGCTGGCGGAGGCGGTGCTGGAACTGGTGCCGCGCTATATCGAAACGCTGCCGGAGCTCAACCGCAAGAGCGCGGCCGACGCCTGGCGCGACATGGCCGAGGTGATGGTCGCGCCGGACCGCGAGACACTGGCCCGAGTGGCCGACGACTACGCACCCGAGCATCTCCATGTCCAGGCTGCCGACCTCGACTGGTTCCTCGGCCGGCTGCAGTGCTACGGCTCGCTGTTCCTCGGCGAAGAGACGACGGTCGCGTTCGGCGACAAGTCCGCCGGCCCGAATCATGTCCTGCCGACCTCCGGCGCCGCGCGCTATACCGGCGGCCTTTCGGTCCACAAATTTATGAAACTGGTGACCTGGCAGCGCGTGACCCGGGAGGGGGCAAAACCGATCGCCGAAGCGACCGCGCGGATTTCCCGGCTCGAAGGCATGGAGGGCCATGCCCGCACCGCCGATATCCGGCTCGAGAAATACTTTCCGGACGAGGCCTTCGACCTTTCCGCATCGGATTGAGGCGATGGCCACGCTCTACCGCCCCGACCTGTTCAGCGTCGACGGCCGCATTGCCTGCGTTACCGGAGCCAGTTCGGGCCTCGGCCGGGCGATTGCCACGGCGCTCGCCGAAGCCGGCGCGAAGGTTGTCGGCGTCGCCCGGCGCGCCGGGGCGCTGGAGGACTGGCGCAGCGAAGCCGGCGGCGAGACCGCGGCCATTCCGGCCGATATCTCCGAGCCTGCGGCAGCGTCGGCGGCGGCCAACCGCATTTCGGCGCCTTTCGGGCCCCCTGACATCCTCGTCAACGCCGCCGGCCTCAATACCCGCGAGCCTGCAGACGAAGCGACCGTCGACGGGTGGCGCAAGACGATAGACCTCAATCTGGCAGCGCCGTTCTTTCTGGCCCGCGCGCTCGCCCCGGCGATGCGGCAGAATGGTTGGGGGCGGATCGTCAATATCGCGTCGTTGCAGAGTGTGCGGGCCTTCCCCGGTGGGCTCGCCTACGGCGCATCGAAGGGCGGCATCGCACAGCTTACCCGCGCCATGGCCGAAGCCTGGTCGTGCGACGGGGTAATGGTCAACGCGCTGGCGCCCGGCTTCTTTCCGACGGAACTAACCGAACCGGTGTTTGACGACCCGGCGCTGGCGGCGAAACATGCCGCGCAGACCTGCATCGGCCGCAATGGCGCCCTGGTCGATCTGGCGGGTCCGGCACTCTTCCTGTGTTCCGACGCGGCCGACTATGTCACCGGCCAGGTTCTTTATGTCGATGGGGGATACACGGCAAAATGAAAGCGCTCGTCTACACCGGCCCCGAGACGCTGGATTATCGCGAGGCGCCGGAGCCCCGGCCCGGCGGCGACGCCCTGATCCGCGTCGCCCATGTCGGGATCTGCGGCTCCGACATGCATGCCTGGGCAGGCCACGACGAGCGCCGGCCCGCACCGCTGATCCTGGGCCATGAGGTTGCCGGAACCGTGGTCGAGGGTCCGGGCGCCGGCTCCCGCGTCACGGTAAATCCGCTGGTCACCTGCGGCGCTTGCGAGGATTGCCGGAGCGGCCGGGACAATCTGTGCGGATCGCGCCAGATCATTTCGATGCCGCCGCGCGAGGGCGCGTTCGCGGAAATGCTCGCCATGCCGCCAGGTAACCTGATCCCGATTCCGGACGGTGTGCCGACGGAAAAAGCGGCACTGACGGAGCCTCTCGCCTGCGGCTGGCATGCCGTACGCCTGGCGCAACGGGCGCTCGACCGGCCGATCGGGGAAGCGCGCTGCCTCGTCATCGGCGGCGGGGCAGTGGGGCTCGGCGCTGCGCTCGTCCTCGGCGCCCTGGGTGCGCCGGAAATCCACATCGCCGAGACCAACCCGGCGCGACGCGCCATCGTATCCCGCACCGGCGATTTCCGGGTCTACGATCCAATGGCCGAAGAAGGCCCGGATCCCGTCGATCTGGTCATTGACGCGGCCGGTTTCGAAGCGACCCGGGCGGCAGCTTCCGCAGCCGTGCGGCCCGGCGGGGCCATCCTGCATATCGGCCTCGGCTCGGGCGCCGGCGGGCTCGACATCCGCAGGATGACGCTGCAGGAAATCACTTTTATCGGCACATACACCTACAACGCTGCCGATTTTCGCGACACGGCAGCAGCCATGTTTGCCGGCCGGCTCGGCCCTCTCGATTGGCCCGAAATCAGGCCGCTTGCCGAAGGCGCCCGGGCCTTTGCCGATATCCGGGCCGGGCGCGCCGCGGCGCCCAAGATTATTCTGATGCCCTGAATCCGGGCCCATTCCCGCCCTGACCCGGCCGCGCCGCCGCCATGGTCGGTTCGTCCCTGTCCTCCAGCGCCGCCTGTCAGCGATCGAGCCGAGGAACTCCGCGCGGGGCGCGGTAACGGCGTGAAAGACCCGCGCCGGCGCTCGTCTGGCAGGGCGGCTTACTCGACGCCGAGCAAGTGGTAGATGCGGCGGGTGTAGCTGCCAAACTGCTCATGAGTCTTCATGTCCAGGGTGCGCGGCTGGGGCAGGTCAATGTCGATCCGGTCGGCCATGCGCGCCGGTCCGGCAGTGAGCACAACCACCTTCGTGCCGAGGAACACCGCTTCGGCAATGCCGTGGGTGACGAACAGGATGGTCTTGCGGCTCTGCTTCCAGATGCGCAGCAACTCCAGGTTCATGCGCTCGCGGGTCAGCGCATCGAGCGCGCCGAACGGCTCGTCCATCAGGATCAGGCGCGGATCGTGGATCAGCGAGCGGGCGATGGCGGCGCGTTGCTGCATGCCGCCGGAGAGCTCGTAGGGATACTTCTGTTCATGGCCGGCCAGGCCGACCATATCCAGCAAGCCGTTCGCCCGCTCGCGCGCCTCGCCCATCGGCAGGCCTAGGATTTCCGCCGGCAACAGCACATTTTCGAGCACCCGCCGCCATTTCAGCAACAGCGGCTGCTGAAACACCATGCCGACATCGCGCGCCGGGTCGAAGTCGCTGCCGGCGCCGCCGATCGCCAGGGTGCCGCCGTCGTGGGGAAAGAGGCCGGCGATAATTTTAAGCAGGGTGGTCTTGCCGCAGCCCGACGGGCCGACCAGCGAGACCAGTTCGCCCTCGTTGACATCGAAGGTGGCGTCGGAGACGGCCAGAAACTCCTGACGGCGGGCGCGGAAGACCTTGCTGACCCCGTCCAGGCGGATGAACGGTTCGGCGGCGGCGGTCGTCGGCCCGGTCATACGGTTTCGACTCTCGCGTCGCGCACCACAACGAGGCGCTCCAGCCCCAGTACGATCAGATACAGCACGACGCCGACCAAGGTGATCAGGATCACCGCCATCATCATCGCCGCGGTATCCAGTGTCACCTGGACCTGGCCGATCAGGTAGGCGAGGCCGGAATCCGACGCGATGATCTCGCCGACCACGGCGCCGGCGACCGCCAGGACGACCGCCACCTTCATGCCGGAAAAGATATAGGGCAGCGAGCCCGGCAGTTGGATCTTGACGAAGACCTGGCGCCGGGTCGCACGCATGATCCTGACCAGGTCGACAAGGTCGGGCTCGACCTCACGCAGGCCGCGCGCCGTGGTGATCAGGATCGGCAGGAAGCTGATCGAGAAGGCGATGATGATGTTGGTTTGAATGCCATAGTCGAACCAGACGATGATCAGCGGCCCGAGCGCCACCTTGGGGATCATGTTCAGGCTGACAACCAGCGGCATCAGCAGGTTCTCTACCGTGCGGAACCAGGAGAACAGCAGGGCGAGGCCGACACCGACGACCACGGCGAGGAAATAGCCGCCGAATATTTCCGCCGTTGTTACCATGGTGTTGTGGAACCAGGGATAGGTGTCGAACAGCGACAGCACGGTGTCCCCGGGCGAGGCGAGCACGAATTTGGGAACCTTGCCGACCTTGACCGCCAGATACCAGATCAGCACGACCGCCAGGTGTACGAGGACGATGGCGGTCCATCGCCAGATCGTCTGGGCAGAAAGTCCCGGTCCCATTTAGCGCCTCCTCCCGAGGTTCTTCCGCCCCGATGTCTGCCCGTCAGGCCCGAATCAAGGCGACAGCCATCTTCCCAGATTTTCCGCGACAAAGGAATCGTCGTTGAGATGCGGATAGGCGCGGCAGACCCGGTCGATTTCGACGGCCTGGCCGGGGCTCAGGGTTTCCTCCGGATCGAGGCACCAGGTGCCTTCGAGCAGGCCCTGCCGGCGCAGGACTTCGTGCATCCCGGCAATGCAGCCGCGGAAATCGTTGGCGACATCGAAGAAGGCCGCGTTGCATTCGGTGATCTGGCCGGCCAGCGCCAGCAGATCCCGGTCGATCCGGTCGGCGGCGACCGCAGCGTGGGCTCGGTCCAGCAGGCCGACGACGGATTTCACCCACACGCTCCAGTGGCCGAGCAAGCCGCCGGCGATGCGCAACTCCACCGTCGAGTCGCCGCGCTTCAGGCGCCAGGGCGTCAGCAGGTCGAGCAGGATATTGTCGTCGTTGCCGGTGTAGAGGGCGATGCGGTCCTCCGCCCCGGCCTCGGCGACACCACGCACGACGTCCAGCGTGCGGTAGCGGTCGAAGGGCGCAATCTTGATGCCGACGACGTTCTCCAGTTCCGCGAAGCGCCGCCAGAAGGAGTAGGGCAGGGGCACGCCGCCGACCGCCGGCTGCAGATAGAAGCCGACCACCGGCATCTCCTGCGCCACGCGCCGGCAATGGGCGATCAGTTCACCCTCGGACGCGCCCCTAAGGGCGGCGAGGCTGAGCAGCACGGCGTGATAGCCAAGGCCCGCCGCCACCTGCGCTTCGGCGACCGCTTGTTCGGTGCGGCCCACAACTCCGGCGATCAGAATGAGCGAGTCGCGGGCCCGGTCAGCCGCCATTTCCGCCGCCAATTGCAACACCGGTTCATACAGCCCGGCCTCGCGGATTGCGAACTGGGTCGTGTGCACACCGACCGCGAGGCCGCCCGCGCCGGCATCGATGTAGTAGCGGCTGAGCGCGCGCTGCCGCGTTTCGTCCAGCGTTCGCGCCGCGGTCAGCGCCAGGGGATGGGCGGGGATGACCGTGCCCGCGCGGAAGCGGTCCAGCGCCGCTTCCGGGATGTCCGCGACTTGCCGCGCCATCGCCGCTACACCGCGGTTTGGTGGCGCTGGACGCAGGTCGCCAGCACGTCGTCCGCGTCCTGCCGCCACCAGTTGTCTTTCGAGAAAATCTCGACCTCCGACGCACCGTCGTAGCCCGCCGCCTCGACCCAGCCGCGGATTTTCGGGATGTCGATGACGCCGTCGCCCATCATCCCCCGGTCGAGCAGCAGATCGGTCGTCGGCACCAGCCAGTCGCTGACATGGAATCCGAGAATGCGCCCCGCAGCGCCGGCCCGGGCGATTTCCGCCTCCAGGTCCGGATCCCACCAGACGTGATAGACGTCGACCGCCATGCCGACTCCGTCACCCAGCGCGTCGCACAGGTCGTTGGCCTGCTTCAGCGTGTTCACGCAGGCCCGGTCGGCGGCATACATCGGGTGCAGCGGCTCGATGGCGAGCGGCACGCCGGCGGCGCGGCTGTGTTCGAGCAGCGCCGCAATGCCGTCGCGGACCTGCATCCGGGCGCCGGCGATGTCCTTCGAGCCGTCGGGCAGGCCGCCGACAACCAGGATCAGGCATTCGGCGCCGATGGTTGCGGCGTCGTCGATGGCCTTGCGGTTGTCGTCCAGCGCCGCCTGCCGCCCGGCGGGCTCCGTCGCCGGGAACATGCCGCCCCGGCATAGGCCCGTGACGCGCAGGCCGGCTTCGCGGATCAGGAGGGCGGCCCGCGCGGCGCCGCATTCCGCCAGCTTGTCGCGCCAGGGCGCGATGCCGCCGATACCGTGGCGGGCGCAGCCCTCGATGCATTGCTCGAGAGTCCACTGCGCCTGCACGGTCGCCGTGTTGAGCGAGAGCAGCGCCGTATCGCCGGAAAAGTCGCGCATCTCGGACCGTCCGGGCTTCAGGCGACGCCGCGCACCGCCAGCACGGCGGCCATGCGCGCCGCGGCGCTCTCCGGGTCGCGCAGCAGGCCGGCCTTGTCGGCGAGGCGGAACAGTTCGCTCAGATGCAGGGTCGAACGCGCGCTCTCCTGGCCGCCGACCATGGTGAAATGGTCCTGGTGCCCGTTCAGGTAGGCCATGAAGACCACGCCGGTTTTGTAGAAGCGCGTCGGCGCACGGAAGATGTGGCGCGACAGGGGTACGGTCGGCGCCAGGGTCGCGTAGTAACCGTCCATGTCCTGCCGGGCCATGGCGAACAGCGCGGCGCTGGCCGCCGGGGCGATGGCGTCGAAGATGCCGAGCAGGGCGTGGGAGAAGCCCTCTTCGTCGCCGGCGATCAGGGCCGGATAGTTGAAATCGTCGCCGGTATACATGCGCACGCTCGGCGGCAGGCGGCGGCGCATGACGATCTCCTTGCCGTCGTCGAGCAGGGAAATCTTGATGCCGTCGATCTTCTCCGCATGGGCCGACAGGATCGACAAGCAGACTTCCATCGCCGCCATATGGTCGGCGTCGCCCCAATAGCCACCCAGCGCGGGATCGAACATTTCGCCCAGCCAGTGGATGAGTACCGGATCGCGGACCTGGCCGAGGATGCGGCCGTAGACCTTCTCGTAGTCGGTCGGGCCAGCCGCGCAGGCGGCGAGTGCCCGGCTCGCCATCAGGATGATCCGCCCGCCGGCGGCCTCGACCGCCTCGCACTGTTCTTCGTAGGCGCGGATCACGTCGTCCACGCCGGTGTCCGGGCCCGGCGCCAGATGGTCGGTGCCGGCGCCGCAGGCGATCAGCCCGCCGCCGTCGCGGGCCTTTGCGGCGCTGACCGAGTGCCGGATCAGCTCGCACGAGGTCGGCCAGTCCAGCCCCATGCCGCGCTGGGCGGTATCCATAGCTTCGGCGACGCCGAGGCCGAGCGACCACAGATGTTCGCGGTAGGCGAGCGTCGCCTCCCAGTCAAGGGCGGTGTCGAGCCAGGGGTCGGCATCGGCGCGCGGATCGTTGACGACATGGGCCGCGGCGTAGGCGACGCGGGGCAGGGCGGCGGCGCTGGCCGGTTCGAAGGCGAGCGGCGGCGACAGATGGTAGGATTCGATGCGGCCGTCGCGTGCCGGCAGGTCGACCGAAGGCATGGTCAAAGCTCCAGTTCCGGCACGTCGAGCCAGCGTCGCTCGCGCCAGCTCCGGTAGCCGAGTTCGGCGAGTTGGACGCCCCTGGCGCCGGAGAGGAAGGTGTAGTCCCAGGGCGCTTCCTCGTAGAGATGGCGGATGAAATCCTGCCACTGGGTCTTGAAGCCGTTCTCGTAGACCCGGTTGTCCGGCACCTCCTGCCAGCCGGCGCGGAAATCGATGGTCTGGGGCACATCCGGGTTCCACACCGGTTTCGGCGTGTTGACCCGAGCCTGGGCGAAACAGCGCGTCAGTCCGGCGACCGCGGAACCGTGGGTGCCGTCGACATGGAAGGTCGCCAGATCGTCCCGCCGCACCCGGGTGCACCAGGAGGAGTTGATCTGGGCGACGATGCCGCCCTCCAGCTCGAACAGGGCGTAGGCCGCGTCCTCGACATCGGCGTCGTAGGGCTCGCCGGCCTCGTCCCAGCGCTGCGGAATATGGATCGCGCCGTGGCAGCAGACCGCCCGGACCGGGGCGATCGTATGGTCGAGCACATAGCGCCAGTGGCACAACATATCGAGGATGATGCCGCCGCCCTCCGCCTTGCGGTAATTCCAGGACGGCCGCTGCGCTTCCTGCCAGTCGCCCTCGAAGACCCAGTAGCCGAATTCGCCGCGCACCGAGAGGATGCGGCCGAAGTAGCCGGTGTCCCGCAGCATGCGCAGCTTGATCAGGCCCGGCAGGCTCAGCTTGTCGTGCACCACGCCGGCCCTGATTCCCTTGTCGCGGGCCGCGCGGGCGATGGCGAGCGCGTCGTCGACGGTCTCGGCGACCGGCTTTTCGGTATAGATGTCCTTGCCGGCGTCGATTGCCTTGAGCAGCAGGTCCTTGCGCATCTGCGTGGTCGCGGCGTCGAAGAACAGGGTGTCGCCCGGGTCGGCGAGCGCCGCGTCGAGGTCGGTCGTCCAGCGCTCGATGCCGTTCGCTTCGGCGACCGCCGCCAGCTTCGCTTCGTTGCGGCCGACCAGGATCGGGTCGGGGAAAACCGTGTCGCCATTGCCCAGGCGCACGCCGCCCTCGGCCCGGATGGCGCAGATCGAGCGCACCAGATGCTGGTTGGTCCCCATGCGCCCGGTGACGCCGTTCATGATCAGCCCGAGGCGATGCGCGGTCATGTCTGCCTTTCCCGTACGGCCGGCCCCAGGAAATCGGTCCGATACCGCCCACGAGGTTTTACCGGTTGGCCATTTGACCGTAATTTCCTGTGCCGGACAACGATCCGGCAAGCGGAAGTCAGGGGTCCGGAGCCGCGAGGACAGGCTTGCGCTTGTGGCGTTGGGCCCAGGCTCAAGGCCGGGGCGGCAAGTTTCTTGTAATTTAACCGGCACTCGACCCGTCATTTTGCCCGGAGCGGCTGCTACAATGGCCGGGAGCCGCCGTCGCCACCCGGAGACAGACGATCATGCACCGCCCTTCCTTCCGCAGCATCCTCGCCGCCCACGACCCGCTGATCCTGATCGGCGCCCATGACGGGCTGAGCGCCCGGCTGATCGAGCAGACCGGCTATCCCGCCTTCTTCATCGGCGGCTTTCCGCTGGTCGGCGCGCGCTATGGCGTGCCGGATATCGGCATCAAGGGCCTCGGCGAGATCGCCGCCGGCGTGCGCGATATCCTGGGCGCGACCGGCCTGCCCGCGCTGGTCGACGGCGACGACGGCTACGGCGACGTCAAGAACGTCGCCCACACCGTGCGGACCTACGAGGAGATGGGCGTCGGTGCGATCATGATCGAGGATCAGACCTGGCCCAAGCGCTGCGGCCACATGGCGGGCAAGGATGTCGTCGACACAGCCTTCATGGTCGACAAGGTGCAGGCTGCGCTCGACGCCCGGCGCGACCCGGACACCATGATCGTCGCGCGCACCGACGCCCGCGCGGTCCACGGGCTGGACGAGGCGCTGCGCCGGGGCCGGGCTTATGTGGAGGTCGGCGCCGACGCCATCTTCGTCGAGGCGCCCGAGACCGAGGAGGAACTGGCGATCGTCGGCGGCGCCTTCGACGTGCCGCAGCTCGCCAACCCGCTCGAAGGCGGCCGCACGCCGATCCTGCCGCCGGAGCGGCTGCACGACCTGGGTTTCGACGTTATCGTCTACGGCATTTCGCTGATCCTGCGCATCGCCGGGACCATGCGCGACGCCCTGGCCGACTTCCGCTCCGGCGAGATGAAGCTGTGGGAGACCGGCGTCGGCTTCGAGGAGTACAAGCGGATCGTCGGCTTCGACGACTGGGCGGCGACCGAGGACCGGTTTGGCAGCAACCGGAGCCGGTAAGCGCCCGACCGATTATTCCGTTGCGTAGGCCGGCGTCTCGGAATGGCCGGGAACGCCGCCGCGCACCGCGCCCGCCTCCCGGTTCCGGTAGACGGCCGACCAGCCCTCCGTCAGCGGGCGGCTGTTCGGCACCGACAGCCACAGGCGCAGCAGATGGCGCTTGCGCTCCGGCTCCGGATGGTCCTCGAATTCCGTGCGGGCGTGGTAGGTGGTGTGGCTGTTCTGGAACACCATGTCGCCCGGCTCCAGCATCGTGTCGAGGCAGAAGGCCGGATCGCCGGCCAGCCGGTCGATGGCGGCCAGCGCATCGCGTTGCATTTCGGTCAGCGGCGGCACATCGTGATGCTTCTGGGCCGACAGGATATGGGTGCGGATGTAGCGGCTGGCGAAATGGCCCTGCTCGACGCCGTAGATCGGCTGCTCGTACCACGCCGCCTCGCCCGCGCGTTCCTGGCCCTGCCGGCTCCAGACAAACGGTCGATACAGCACATCCAGAAATTCCGGGTTTTGCCGGGCGATCTCGTTGTGGATCGCCACGGAGCTGACGAAGCGGCTGAGGCCGCCGGACCTGGCGGTCTTCAGAAAAAACAGGCCGCTGACATCCGCCGAATCGGTGTGGAATTCCAGTTCCGCCCGGCTGGTGTAGCCGCGGCCCTCGCGGCTGGAAACATCGGTGCCGATATCGCGCACGTCGCCCAGCATGTCGCCGCGCTTGCTCTGGGAAACGGCCGTGCCGATATGCCGGCCGACGCCCCAATAGAGCCGGCGCAGGTCGTCGACGCTGCGGCCCTCCAGCGGGAAACCCTGGAACAGGAAGATGCCGCAGCCGGTTTCCAGCGCCTCCCGGGCGTGCAGCAGCCGATGCGAGAAGGCCGGCAACGGCAGATCGGCGGCGGTCATGTCCGCGAACGGGCGGCCTCCGGCGATGCACCGGTCCAGCCCGGCCCCGATTTCCGCCCGGTCGTCCGCCGTCAGCCGGTAGATCCAGTCGGTCCGCCGTGCGAGGTCCGGGCCGCGCCAGTCCGCCAGGCTGTCGATCGGGCCGTGCATCGGGTTCGCTTTCGCCCGCTCAGGCGGCGACGCCGCAAACGCGCAGCGCCGTCAGGGCGAACACCTTTGCCAGCTTGACCAGATCGTCGACCGCCACCGGCCGCTGCACGCCGGCCGCGCCGCGCGGCCCGCCCGGGTCGGCGACCGGCGGGCCGTAGCCGACGGCGGGAATGCCCGCCTCGTTGAAGGCGTTGCTGTCGCGCCACATGCTCATCTCGAGCGACGCCGTATAGTCGAGCGCACCGCCGACCGCCGTTTCATGGGCGGCGCGCAGCGCGTCGAGCAGCGGTTCGGCGCCATCCGCGATATAGCCGCGCTTGAAATCGTAGGCGGCGATCTGCGCGTCGATGCCGGTCGCGGCGACCGCGTCGCGCACCTGCTGGCGGACCGACGGCGCATGGGCGCCCGGCATCAGCCGCACATCGAAGAAGATGTGGCAATAGTCCCGTTCCTCGGTCCAGGGCGGCCCGGCCGGGCGCATTTCCAGCACCTGGGCTTTCGGGATCAGGGTGCCGCCCCAGAAGGACTCCTGCCCTTCGGTTTCGTAGCGGCGGGCCCAGTCCTCCAGCGCCAGCACGACCCGGGCCGCCCGTTCGAACGGGTTGGGGCTGCCGGCCGGCCCGCCCCCCTTCGAATGGGCGCCGCGGCGCAGGCCGGGCGTGTAGGCCAGGTTGCCGGGAACGGCGATGCGCTGGCGCAGATAGCCGGCCTGGGCGACCGTGACGCGGAAATCGGAGATCTCGCTGACCAGCGCATAGTCCGCCACCACGCCGTGTTCGACCAGCCAGCGCGCGCCATGGCCTTCACGCACCTGGCTGGCGGCCGGGCCGACGCCGGACCAGCCCGCGATCTCGCCGGCAGCCACGGGCGGCGCCGAGGTCTCCTGGCCGCTTCCCGCGAGGTAGAGGTCTTCCTTGAGCGTAATCCCGGCCCGGACGATGGCGCGCATGGCGATCATCTGGGCCGCCAGCTGTGCCTTGTCGTTGGCGAGGCCGCGGCCGAACAGCCGGCCGTCCTCGACCTAGGCGCCGCGCAGGCGCCGTTCGGCGTCCTCCCCGCCGGCGGGGCGGGCGCCCTGGGTGTCGATATGGGCGTTGAGGATCAGCGAACGACCGCCGCCGGCGCGGTCGCCGGACCCGCGGACCAGGCCGATCGCGTTGACGCTCTCGGCCGACATGAACTGCAGCCAGGCCTCGATGCCGGCGTCGTGCAGCCACGCGACGACCGCTTCGCCGACCTGCCGTTCCTCGCCGGAATAGTCGGGCAAATTGCCGAGGGCGAGGCACAGGTCGACCAGCGCCTGCCCGTCGCTCTCGATGCCGTCCAGAACGGCCTGGAAATGCTGGTTCACGGAAACCCGCCCGCAATGCTTTGCCGGCGGCAGGATACCGCCGTTGCGCGCGCCGAGCTAGCGCCCCATCTTCCGCGCCCGCCGGTCGCGGCCGTAGAAGCGGGCGAGATAGTCGAGGACCAGCTTTTCGTCCTCCGGCTCGAGTTCCGCCATCTCGTGCTCCTCGACCATGTAGACCAGCACCTCGCCCCAGTCCGCGCGGGTCAGGCCCTGCTGGGTGACCAGCCGGATCGAATGGCAGGCGCTGCAATAGCCGAAGACCTCGTCGCGGCCCTCGCCCGGCGGCAGGCCCTGATACTCGTCCTCCTCGTCGTCCTCATCCTCGTCCTCGCCGTCCTCGTCGCCCGTTTCGGCAGCGGGCGCCTTCGCGGCCTTTTCCGGCGCAGCGTTGCCGGCCGGTGCGTCGGCCGCCAGGGTGCCGCCCGCCATCGCCAGCAGGACGGCGAGCGTCGCGGCCAGGATCGTCCGGGCCGCGGCGGCGACGGCCGCGGCCCGTGCCGGCGATGGCATGGCGGTCAGCTGACCCGGACCGAGATGCGGTGCATCGAGTTGTTGAGGTATCCCTTGGGATTCCACGCGATGGCGAAGGGCTGGATGACGCCGCGGCTGTCCGTCGCCCGGGCCCAGACCTCGTAATAGCCCTTCTGCGGGAATTTCAGCGCGGCCTTCCAGTGCTGCCAGGCATAGGGGTTGACCGGCTTGCTCAGCTCGGCCTGCTGCCAGGACGCGCCGAAATCGATCGACACGTCGACCCGCGCCACCTCGTCATCACCCGCCCAGGCGTGCCCGGCGACCTCCATCTCGCGGCCGGAGATCGACAGCCCGGTCTTGGGGCTGGTGATCAGCGACTTCACCGGCATGGCGTGAATGATCCCCATAGCGCTCTTCGGCACCTTCTCGCCGGGCGAGACCGGATAGTCCGGCACCCGGTAGGCGCTGCCGGTCATCTTCGGCCCGTCATGGACCTTGTCGCGCAGCCAGATCCGCTTGAGCCACTTCTGCGAGCAGGAGCCCGGCCAGCCGGGGATCACCAGGCGCAGCGGCGCGCCGTTCATCGGATGCAGCGGCCCGCCGTTCATGCCGAAGGCGATCAGGTTGCTCGGGTTCATCGCCTTGTCGATCGGCACGCCGCGCGAGATCGGCAGCTTGCCCTCCTTGCCGGAGAGATGCGAATCGGCGCCGACATGGGCGGTGTAGACGACATTGGGCTTGACGCCGACGGCCTTGAGCACGTCGGCGAGGCGCACGCCGGTCCAGTTCGAGGAGGCGACCGCGCCGACCGTCCACTGGTTGCCGCGCGCCGGCGGGTCGAAAAAAGCTCGGCCGTTGCCGCCGCATTCGATAGTGAGCTGCTGGGTCACGACCTCGAACTTCTTCTTCAGGTCGTCGATGCTGAGTGTCATCGGGCTGTTTACCAGACCGTCGACCCGCAGCTTCCAGGAAGCCGGGTCCATGTCGTCGGGCACGATGCCGTTGTTGCGGATGAAATGCCGGGCCGTCGGCGTCACCGCATCGTCGAGCAGATGGGCCGGCGTCTCGGCGTTGACCGGACGGTCGTTGAGCACCGTGAGCCCGTCCTTGCCCGCGATCTTCGTTTTGCCGGCGGCGAGCGCCTCGGGGATGAAGCCCGACGGCATGTTGCGGTGGAACGGAATTGCCGCGCCGATCAGCGCGCCCATGCTGGCGAGGCCGGCGCCTTTCAGGAAACCGCGGCGGTCCGGATGCGCCTCTCGTCCGAACACGATCCGGTCGGCTTCTTCGGGGTCTTCGGCATAGAGTTCGAAAAGGTCGGCTTTCTTCGTCATATTCATTTCCTCCTATATTAGATTTATTCCACTATAACGATTTCCGGCAGGGAGCGTCAATCGGGAGCATCGGTTCCGGCGCGTCCGAACCTGCAATACCGGAGGGTGGAAAATGTTCCGTTACGGTCCAGCGACTTTCGCTTAGCCCTGACACGTCATTCCGACCGGATCGCCGGCCCCGATCGGGGTGGAGCGGCGGAATCTCTCACCCACAGCGTCCGGTCCGCGGCGCCGTGCTGGAAAAATTTGAACTCCTATCGTTGACTACAACGGTGTCGAGTATTCCGCCGACGGTGTGAGAAAGCCGGCGCATGCAGCGGCCGCCGCCAATTCGCCGCCGCGCCAACAAACCGATGCTGCCGCCGCGGACCATGATCGGCGCTACCTGGAATGTGGGCTGTTTGCAGCCTTCCCCAACTTCACCTTCACCCAGAATAGCCGCCAAGCGGCGTATCGAAGGGCGGGTCGCCCGACCCTATCCGTCCCGCCGGGCCAGATGGTCGAAGCTGGCGCCGATTATGGCGTCCTGGCGCAGGAAGCGGCGGGCCTCCAGGCCGTGGGCCGGCTCAACGCTGCGGACTTTCCCGGCGGCCTCGGCATCGAGCTGCATGCGCGCCGCCAGTTCGAAATAGTAGGCGAGATAGGTCGCTTCCTCGACCGATTTGCCGACGGTCAGCAGGCCGTGATGGGCCAGCAGGATGGCGCTCTTGCCGCCGAGTGCGTCGGAAATGATCCGGCCTTCCTCGTCCGCCACCGGCACGCCGGGCCATTCCGGCAGCCAGGCGCAATCATCGTAGAGCGGCATCGCGTCCATATGGGCGCAGACCAGGGGCCGGCCGATCGTCGACAGGGCCGAAACCGCTGGCGGATGGGTGTGTACGATGCAGTGCGCTTCCGGCCGGGCGTTGTATATCCAGACGTGGAAGCGCACGGCGGGATTGGGAATGCCGTCGCCCTCGACCGTCCGGACATTCCCGTCGACGCGCAGCAGAGCCTCTTCCGAAGCTTCCTCGAAGCCGGCGCCGAGCGGCAGGGTCCACCAGCCGTCCGGTTCGGCCCGCACGGTGAGCTGGCCGGCAAGGCCCGCAGCGTGTCCGTTTGCGGCCAGGATGCGGGCGGCGAGGGCCAGCTTGGCCTTGTCCGTCCGCTCGATGGACCGGAGGCCGCTGCCGATGGTGCTGTCGATGTGCGTGCGAATGTCATCGGGCATGACCGTCTCCTGCGAGGCGCCGATCGGACTTCGACCGGCGAAATCGGGATGCACTCGCGAGTTTACCCGGACCGGAAAGGTTTGTCCCGGACCAGAAAGATTTGTCCCGGACCAGAAAGATTTGTAAGGTCCGCGTTCCGTAACGCCGACGCGGTTATCCGTCGGCCGTCAAGAAACGACACCAAGGGAGGAAACCGCCATGAAACCTGTGCTCGCCGCTGCCGGCGTGGCCGTTGCGCTGACGGCGTTCTCGCCGGCCTCGCAGGCCGCCACCGAATTCGCCTTTTCCAACTGGATTCCGTGGACCCACAAGCTGTCGACGCGCCTCTTGATTCCGTTGATGACAGTCATCGAGAACAGGACCGAAGGGCGGGTGAAATTCCGTCAGCTGCCCAAGCCGCTCGGCCACCCGCGCGCCCATCTGGATATCGTCCGCACCGGCCAGGCCGGTGCCGCTTTCGGCGTCCACGGCTATTCGCCGAAGCGCCTGCGCGCCTACGCGTTCAGCGAGTTTCCGCTGACCGGGGAAGACGCGGTAGCGACGTCGGTCGCCTTCCAGCGCACCCATGACAAGTTCTTCAAGGGCAAGGGCTACTACAAGGGCGTTCACCTGATCGGGCTGAACACACACGGCCCGGGCGTGATCCACCACTCCAAGAAGCTCATCGGCTCGATCGCCGACATGAAGGGGCAGAAAATCCGCACCGGCGGCCCCGCGCCGTTCGCCATCGTCAAGGCCTGGGGCGGCACCTCGATCCGGCTGCCGGCGCCGAAATCCTATGAGGTGCTGTCGACCGGCGTGGTCGACGGCGTCACCTTCCCCTACGAAGCGCTGACCGGCTTCAAGATCGTCAACCTGGTGAAGTTCCACACGAAGCTGCCGGGCGGGCTCTACAATTCCGGCTTCTACACGTTCATCGGCCAGAAGAAGTACGATGGCCTGTCGGCAGCCGACAAGCAGGTCATCGCCAGCCTGTCCGGCGAAAACTTCGCCTATGCGGCGGGCAGGGTATGGAACCAGAACGACGCCGACGGCCTGGAGGCGGCCAAGAAGGGCGGTCACAAGTTCGGCGTGGCGACGGCCGAAATGCTGGCGTCGGTCAAGAAGATCAAGGCCAACCTGGAAGCGCGTTACGTCGCCGACATGAAGAAGCAGGGCATCGACGGCGCAGCCGTGCTCAAATTCTACTACGGCGAAGTCGCGAAACTGCAGGCCAACTAACTGGCCGGGTACAAGCGGCCGACCGCGTGTCGGGCGGCCGGGAACGGAAGTCTCGCGGTTTTCGGATTCCGGTCGCCGGCCGTCCCGTCCGGTATCGTGTCTGGTATCGCGTTCGGGCAGCCTGACCGGCGCGCTTTACGGTTGCAATCCGTTCCCCTACTCTCCCCGCCGATGTAACGCCAAACGGTGTGGATCGTTCTTCCGGGAGGGAAATTTATGAGAAGAAGTCTGCTTGCCGCCGGCGCGATGTTGGCGATCGCCCTGGCCGCTGCGCCGGCCACGGCCGCCTCGACCCTGACCTATGCGTCGTGGATTCCGTGGACCCATCCGATCAACGTCAATCTGTACGTTCCGTGGATGAATGCGATCGAGAAGGCATCGAAAGGCGACGTGAAATTCCGCCGCCTGCCCAAGGGCATCGGGCATCCGCGCTCCTATCTGGACGGCGTGCGCACCGGCCAGATCGACGCCGGCTTCAGCGTTCACGGCTATTCGCCGAAGCGCTTCGCCGCTTATCTGTTCGCCGAAATGCCGTTTCTCGGCGACCGCGCCGTGGCGTCGTCGGTTGCGCTGCAACGCACGCACGAGAAATTCTTCGCCGCCGGAAACTATTATCCGGGCACGAAGCTGATCGGAATGAACACCCACGGTCCGGGCCTGATCTTCCATTCCAAGAAGCATATCCGCACCCCGGCCGATATGAAGGGCCAGAAGATGCGGACCGGCGGCCCGATCCCGAAGCAGATCGTCGAAGCCTGGGGCGGCGTGCCGATCCGGCAACCGGCGCCGAAATCCTACGAAATCCTGTCCACCGGCATTGCCGACGGCATCACCTTTCCCTGGGAATCGCTGGTCAGCTTCAAGATCCTGAAACTGGTGCCCTATGCCACCTACATTCCCGGCGGCCTGTACAGTTCAAGCCACTATCTGGTGATGAACGAGAAGAAATATGATGCTCTGTCGCCGGCCGGGAAGAAGGCGGTCGACAGCTATTCCGGCGAGAATTTCGCCAAAATGGGCGGCGCAGCCTGGGACAAGATCAACGACGAGGGTCTTGCAGAAGCGAAGAAGGCCGGAAACAAGATTATCACGGCGCCCAAGGCGGTGGTAGACGCGGTCGGCGTACTCAACAAAAAGTTCGAAGCCGAATATTTCAAGGCGGTGGAGACCAAGGGCATCGACGGCAAGGCGGTGCTGAAGTTCTACCGGGCCGAAGTCGCCAAACTCCAATAGTGGCAGCGCGTGGCTGAACAGCTGGAAAAACCGGCAGAGCTCCGGGTTTCGCCGCTGGCCTACTGGATCGGCGTTGTGCCGCTCCAAGCGCTGGCGGTGATCTCCTGTGCGGTTCTGTTCCTGATGATGACGCTGACTTTTGTCGACGTCACCGGGCGATATGTGTTCAACAGCCCGCTGCCGGCGCTCGCCGAAATCATCGCGTTCATGATGGCCGGGCTGGTGTTCTGCGTCCTGCCGATGGTGTGCTTCCGCGAGGGCCATGTCACCATCGACCTGCTGGACGGCGTGGTGCCTTCCAGGCTGAAGCGGGTGCAGGGCGTGTTCATCAATCTCGTCGCTGCCGGCGCCGTGCTGTTCATCGCCTGGCGCCTGTGGGTCAAGGCCATGACCCACCTGGAGTTCGAGGAAGCGACCGACGAACTCTATTTGGATATCTGGCCGTTCAGCACAGGCATGGCGATCCTGTGCGTGCTGGCGGCCGTCGCCCAGCTCGCCGCAGCGGTCGCCTATCTGACCGGCGCGCGCGACGATCCCGCCCAGGCCTCGGGACAAACGACGTGACCATTGCGCTGCTGGGTTTTGCGGCGCTGTTGACGCTGTCCTTCCTGCGTGTGCCGATCGCCTTCTCGATGATCATCGTCGGCTTCATCGGCATGAGCTGGTCGATGAACCTTGACGGCGCGCTCGCCAATGTCGGCCAGACCGCGTTCGACGCCGCGATCAACTACGAGCTTTCCGTGGTGCCGCTGTTCGTCCTGATGGGTAACTTCGTGACCCGGGCGCGCCTGTCGGAGGAACTGTACACCGCCTCCAATGCGTTTCTGGGCCATCGCAAGGGCGGGCTGGCCATGGCAACCATCGTCGCCTGCGGCGGCTTCAGCGCGGTCTGCGGCTCCAGCCTCGCCACGGCGGCAACCATGTCGAAAGTCGCCATGCCGTCGATGCGGCGCTACGGCTACGACGACGGGCTGGCCGCAGGCGCGATCGCCGCGGGCGGCACCCTCGGGATTCTGATTCCGCCCAGCGTGCTGCTGGTGATTTACGGTATCCTGACCCAGACCAACATCGGCAAGCTGTTCGCCGCCGGTGTCGTGCCCGGCATCGTCGGGATCCTGTTCTACCTTCTGGCGGTGCGTGCGGTGATCACCATCTGGCCGGCGCTCGGCCCGCGCGGCGACCGCACGGACTGGCGAGGCCGGCTGCTTGCGTTGCGCGACGTCTGGGGGGTGCTGACCCTGTTCGTCTTCGTCATGGGCGGCATCTACGGCGGCGTCTTCAGCCCGACCGAGGCGGCCGGCATCGGCGCCTTCGGCGCCTTCGTGTTCGCGGTGGCGCGCCGCACCATGGACCTGCGGGGCTTCTACGCCGTGCTGCTGGAGAGTGCGGCGACCACGGCGATGCTGTTCACCGTGCTGATCGGCGCGCTGGTCTTCGCAAACTTCATCAACTTCACGACATTCCCGCAGACGCTTCTCGATATCGCGGCGAACTTCGAGGACAACCCCTGGCTCGTTCTCGCCGCCATCCTGCTGATCTACGTCCTGCTCGGCTGCGTTTTCGAGAGCTTGTCGATGATCCTGCTGACGGTGCCGATCTTCTTCCCGCTGATACTGGAATTGGGGCCGGGGTTCGTGCCGCCCTTCTGGCACCTGTTCACCGGTCAGATGCCGCCGATGTGGGACCTCGTCGCCGATGTCGGCCTGGGCCTGAACGCGACCGAAGTGGCCGTCTGGTTCGGCATCGTCGTGGTGGTGATTACCGAGATCAGCCTGATCACGCCGCCGGTCGGCCTCAACGTCTTCGTGCTGCGCGGCGTGCTGCCGGACGTGCGCACCACGACGATCTTCCGCGGCGTCACGGCCTACTGGATCGCCGACCTGTTCCGACTCACGCTCATCGTCGCCGTGCCGACCCTGTCGCTCCTGCTCGCCAGCTACGTCCGGTAGCGCGGGCGAAGTGCGCCCGGATTCCGGCTCGAACCCCTGTGCCCGGCGCGCGTCGACGACCCGGCCGGTAATCCGCTCCCCGATCCGAGACAAGCGTGACCGTTTCCTTTCTCCCGCGCGGCGGGCTGTTCCTGGACCGCGACGGTGTCGTCAACGTCGACGTTGGCTATGTGCACCGGCCGGACCAGATCGACTTCGTCCCCGGCGTGTTCGACCTCGGCCGCACCGCCATGCGGCTCAATCTGCCGATCACGATCGTCACCAACCAGGCGGGCATCGCCCGCGGCCTCTACACCACACGGCAGTTGCGCGACCTGATGGCGTGGATGGTGGCGCGGTTCGCCGGCGAGGGCGTCGCGATCGCCCGTGTCGAGTACAGCCCGTGGTTTCCGCCCGATCTGACGCCGCCGGACGGGCGGCCCCTGCTGGCCGAATGGGTGCGCGATTCCTGGTGGCGCAAGCCGGGCGCCGGCATGGTGCGCCGGGCGGCTCAAGCCATCGGGGTCGATCCGGGGCGAAGCGTGCTGGTCGGCGACCGGGCGGGCGATATCGCGGCGGGGCGGGAGGCCGGCGTGCGTGCCACGATCCAGTTCGTTCCCGAGACGCCGAGCCCGGCCCTGGACCTCGTGCCGGACGGCTCTCCTGATCCGGACCCGGACCATGGCGCGGACTTCCGGTGCCACCGCCACGAGGCGGTCATCGAAATCTTGGAGCGCCTCTACGGCTGAGCGGGGGCCGGCCTATATCCCGGCCATGGTGAATGCGACGCCCCTGCTGCGCCTGTGGGCGCGGCGGCGCCTCCGGCGCCTGTCGGCGATGGATCCGGCCGCCGTCCAGCAGGACGAACTGCTGAAGCTGGTGCGCGCCGCCGAACGAACCCGGTTCGGCCGCGATCACGGTTTCGAAAACATCCGCACGGTCGCCGACTTTCAGGCTGCGGTGCCGATCCGCGATTACGATGCGTTCCGCGACAAGGTCTGGGGCAGCGCCTTCCCGCATCTTGGCGACGTCGGCTGGCCCGGCCCGGTCCCCTGGTTCGCGCTGACCAGCGGCACGATGCGGGACGTTACGAAATACATCCCCGTCACGCGGGCGATGGTCCGGTCCAACAAACGGGCTGCGCTCGATATGCTGGCCCACCATCTGGCCGCGCGGCCGGAAAGCAGGGTGCTGGGCGGCGCGAATTTCATCTTGGGCGGCAGCACCGATCTGAAACCGCTGGCGCCCGGCATCCTCGCCGGCGACCTTTCGGGCATCGCCGCCGCAAACGTGCCGGCCTGGGCGCAGCGCTTCACCTGGCCGCCGGAAGATATTGCCCTGGAAGCGGACTGGGAGCGCAAGATCGACCGGCTGGCCCGGGGCAGCCTCGACCGGGACATCCGCTCGATCGGCGGCACGCCGAGCTGGCTGCTCCTGCTGTTCGAGCGGCTGGCCGAGCTACGGCCGGCGGCCGAACGCGACCTGGCCCGGATCTGGCCCAATCTCGATCTGATCATTCACGGCGGCGTGCGCTTCGATCCCTACAAGCCGCAGTTCGACGACTGGCTGCGCGGCCGGCCGGTCGACTACCGCGAGGCCTACGCCGCGAGCGAGGGCTTTGTCGCGATCAGCGACCGCGGGTTCGGCGAAGGGTTGCGGCTCAATCTCGATATCGGCCTGTTCCACGAGTTCGTCCCGCTGGAGGAGCTCGGGGCCGACCGGCCGGCGCGCTACTGGACCGGCACGGTCGAGGCCGGCGTCGACTATGCCGTCGTCCTGTCGACCTGCGCCGGCCTGTGGGGCTGGCTGCTCGGCGATACGGTCCGCTTCGTGGAGCGCGACCCGCCGCGCCTGCTGGTGACCGGCCGGACCGGCGCGACCATGTCGGCTTTCGGCGAGCACCTGACCGGCGAGGAGATCGACCGGGCGGTCAGCCGGGCGGCCGCCGGGGCCGGCCTCTCGGTCGCGGACTATGCGATGGGCGCGGTCTTCCCGACGGCGACGCAGCCGCTCGGCGGCCATCGCTATGTGGTGGAATTTGCCGGAGGGATGCCTTCTGCGGCGGCGCTCGACGGGTTCGTCGCGGCGCTCGATGCCGATCTGGCAGCGGGCAACGAGGATTACGCCGCCCACCGCTCCGGCGGCTTCGGCCTGCGCGCGCCCGAATTGCTTGCTGCGCCGCCCGGTTTCTTCACCGCCTGGATGAAACGGCGCGGCAAGCTGGGCGGCCAGCACAAGGTGCCGCGGGTGATCAACGATACCGGACTGTTCGACGGCCTGCTCGATGCGCTGCACGTGGTGGCGCAGGAGACGGCAGACGGAAACTGAAGCGCAGGCCCGCGCCCGGCGTCAAACTCTGCGTCCGCTCAGGCAGGCCGGCCCGGCGTGCAGCTTTCCCGGTCTTCCACGGCCCGGCGTTCAGAGGCCGGCAACGTCGATCAGCGTTTTTCCCGCCGCGCGCTGCCGGCGATGATTTTCGTCGATCGCCTCGCGGATTGCTGGCGGCACCGCGACCTCGCGGGCGAATTCGGGCCGCTCGCGTAGCGGCCGGAACCACGCAAACAAATCGCGATGCAGCCGTTCAACCGGATAGCCGCAGAGCTCGAGCCGGTTGACGTAAATGAACCATGCGATATCGGCCATGCTCATCTGCGCGCCCAGAATGTAGGGCGCGGCGCCGAGCCGGCGGTCCAGCTCTTCGAACTCCCGGCGAAACCGCGCCGCCGAGACCCGGATGGCCTCGTCGGTGATCCCGTCGCGCGCCATGCGTTCCCAATAGGCGATCTCCGCGGCCTTGTTGGGGTCGCGGTCCCCCTGAACCGTCCCGCTACCGCCGGCGCGGTAATCGGCCAGCGCCTCCGGCGATTTCGGCGCGCGCGGCCGCGGCTGGGTAAACCGGAAGGAGATCGTCCGCAGATCGTGATGCAGATCGTCCTCATGGCGCAACAGTTCGGCCATGTCCGCTTCGCGGCCTTCCGGGATCAGCCGGGGGACGGGAAACCGCCGGTCGAGCAGCGTGACGATGTCGTTGCTCTCGATATGGACGTCGCCGTCGATGACCAGCGTCGGCACCAGCCCGCGCGGATTGATGCCGAGAAACCGTGCGCTCAGGTTTTCGCCTTTGGGCAGGTCGATCGGATGGGCTTCCCATTCGACACCTTTCAGATTGAGGACGATCCGCGTTTTCTGCGAACAGGACGAGCCGTGGAAATGAAACAGGTGCACGCCCTGCCAGCCGAGCACATCGCGCGTGCGGATATCGGTCTCCAAAAGCTGAACCATCGTGCGTCCTCTCGTGCCCGGCCGCGGCGCCTTGCGCGCCGGCGACACCACCGACGAAACCACAATAGCGTTGATCGGACCGTTCGCGAGGCGACTCATTCCCGCGCCGGCCCGGCTTCGGCGCGACACGGGGCGGCAGCGCGGCGGCAGCGATTTGCCTGTCGGGATGGCCGTCCGCGCGCTAAAAGCGGAGCGCTGCCGGCTCTGCCAGCCCGATCCGCACCGTTTCAGAAGGCCCCGAGGCGTGACCAATACCATCTATCCCGCGCGCAAGATCATCACCATGAACCCGGCCCGGCCACACGCCGGCCACGTCGCGGTGCGCGACGGCCGCATCGTCGGCGCCGGCACGCTGGACGAGCTGGCGGGGTGGGGCGCCTACACGCTGGACGACCGCTTCGCCGACAAGGTGCTCATGCCCGGCCTGGTCGAAGGCCACAGCCATACGATGGAGGGCACCCTCTGGGCCTATGTCTATTGCGGCTTCTTCGACCGCATGGACCCGGAAGGCACGGTCTGGCCCGGCCTCAAATCGATCGACGAGATCGTGGAGCGGCTAAGCGAGGCCGCCGGCCGGCTCGAAGACCCTGGCAGGCCGCTCGCCGGCTGGTCGCTCGACGCGATCTATTATGGCAATCGGCGCGTGAACCGGCACGATCTGGACCGGGTGTCGACCGAACGCCCCGTCGGCGTGCTAAACGCCTCGGGCCATATCCTCAACGTCAACAGCAAGGCGCTGGAACTGGCCGGCCTGCTCAAGACGGGACTCGACCATCCCGGCATTCCGCTGGGTGAGGACGGCCTGCCCACCGGCGAGATGAAGGGCCCGGACGCCATGGCGCCGCTCGGCCCCTATACCGGGTTCGACCGGGACTTGCTGTCCTGCGACGAGCCCGGGCTGCGCCGCTTCGCGAGGCTGTGCGTGCGCACCGGCGTGACGACGGCAGCCGACCTCGCCAACACGCTGCCGGACGAAGCGGTGGACATGATGCTGCGGGTGACCGCCGAGCCGGATTTTCCGGCGCGCATCGTTTCGCTGCGCCGCTTCTACGGTGTGACGCCGGAGGAACTGATCGCCCATGTGCTCGCCTTGCGCGACTGCAGCCAGAACAATCTGCGCCTCGGCATAATCAAGGCGGTGGCCGACGGCTCGATCCAGGGCTTCTCGGCGCGGCTGCGCTGGCCGGGTTATTACAACGGAGCGCCGGAAGGTCTGTGGTACATCCCGCCAGAGCATCTGCTGGAAATCTACGAGCGCGCCATGGCGGCCGGCGTGCAGGTCCACACCCATACCAACGGCGACGAGGCAACGGAGCTGGCGCTCGATTGCGTCGAGGCGGCGCTGCGCAAGCATCCGTCGCCCGACCATCGATTCACGCTGCAGCATTGCCAGATGGCCGACGCGGCCCAGTTCCGCCGCATGGCCCGGCTCGGCATGTGCGTAAACCTCTTCCCGAACCATCATTTCTACTGGGGCGACCAGCATTACGGCATCACGGTCGGCCCGGAGCGCGCCGAGCGGATGAACGCCTGCGCGACCGCGCTCGCCTCCGGCGTGCCGCTCGCCATCCATTCCGATGCGCCGGTCACGCCGCTCGGACCGCTGTTCACTGCCTGGTGCGCGGTCAACCGGCGGACGGCGACCGGCCGGACCCTCGGCGAGCACGAGCGGATCGGCGTTGCCGACGCGCTGCGCACGATCACCCTGGGCGCGGCCTATACCTTCAAGCTGGACGGCGAGATCGGCTCGATCGAGACCGGCAAGCGCGCCGATTTCGCGGTGCTGGAAGACGATCCGGAAAGCGTCGGCGGCGCGGCCCTCAAAGACGTGCGCGTCTGGGGCACGGTGCAGGGCGGCCGCATCTTCCCGGCGGCCGGAATCTAGACATGGCGCCCGGCGGCCGACAACCCGGCCCGCTGCCCGTCACCATCGTGGGCGGCTATCTCGGCGCCGGCAAGACGACCCTGATCAACGCGATGTTGCGCCGGGCCGGCGGCCGGCGGCTCGCCGTCATGGTCAACGAGTTCGGCGCGCTGCCGATCGACAGCAGCCTGATCGAGGCGGCGGACGACCGGATCGTCAGCCTGACCGGCGGCTGCGTCTGCTGCAGCTACGGCGAGGATCTGGTGTCGTCCCTCGCCATGCTGGCGGCGCTCGACCCCCGGCCGGACCATGTGCTGCTTGAGGCGAGCGGCGTTGCCTTCCCGGGCGCGATCTCCGGCACGGTCGGGCTGTTGCAGGATTTCGTTCTCGACGGCATCATCGTCCTTGCCGACGCCGAAACCGTGCAGCGCCGGGCCGCGGACCGCTATCTCGGCAGCACCGTCCGGCAGCAACTGGCGCAGGCCGACCTGATCCTGCTCAACAAGTGCGACCTGGCGGCCGACCCCGAGGCCGTCGAGGCCTGGCTGGGCGACGTGGCGCCGTCCGCCCGGATCGTCCGTGCGAAGCAGGCCGATGTGCCGATCGAAGCGGTGCTGGGGACGCGGACGGACGGCAGCGCGGTCACGGCCGGCCGCCGATTCCGGGATCACACCGCTGGGTATGTCGCCGCCGAACTCGATCCGCCGGCCGGCGTCGACCCGGAGGCGCTCGCCCGTCTGCTGGCCGACCCGGCGCGCCGTCTGTTGCGGGCAAAAGGATTTGTCCGGCGGCCGGACGGCGCAATGGCCGCCCTCCAGGTCGTCGGCAGCCGCTGGACGGTCTCGGATGCGCCCGCTGGCGCGCTGCCCGGTCTGGTCTGCATTGGCCTGAAGGACCAGGCCGATCCAGCGGCGGTCAGGCGGGCGATCAGGGAAGCCGAAACCGGAGCGCGGCCTACCGGCTGAGGCAGTGTTTCACCACTTTTCTTCGGGCGGCAGGGACAAAAACTGAAGCCGCTCCAGGATCCCGTCGAGCGCCGACACGGATTCGTCTTCCGCGTAAACCGCGTCGAGCATTTCCGCAATGCTCTCCGCGCGATCCGGACGACGAATCGGAGTTGGGCGAATGGCCTGAGAGGCTGTCTGCCGGTCCCGGCTGCGGACCGGCTCTCCGTAGCGCCTCTTCATCCGGCCCGCTCGGGGGGCTCGACGCCGCCTCAGGAAACCACCTCGCGGATCACGCAGCCGGGCGGCCGGCGCATCCGGGTCTGCTTGCTGCGCTCGTTCAGTTCGGCGCCGGCGGTGGGATAGGTCCGTTCCCAGTTCATGCTGGAACTCGGCTGGGCCAGCTTGACGACCCACCAGTGCCTGTAGCGCCCCCGCGGCGCATCCGGCGTGTGGAGATAGGCGGCGCCGGCGTGGAGGTAGACCTTCCGCAACAGCGCGAATCGATGGCAGGGGCTCGCCTTCAGATTGGCGACCGCGCCGCGGGCGGTGATCTGCCCGGCCGACAGGGTCTCGCCGACCTCGACCCAGTCGTAGCCGGTCCGCGCCACGCGCTCGCTGGGTGACGAGCCGTCGCTGCCGGCATGGTAGAAGCGCCAGTTGTTGCGGAAATCCTTGGCCTTGTCGTCGGCCGCTTTCATGACATGGGCTTCCAGAATCACCGGCGGCAGGCCGTTTGCCGTGCGGAACTCGTTGATGATCCGGATGACCGTCTGGGCGTGGCGCATCTGTTCCGGCGCCGGATCGGCGACCCGGGCCTCGACGCGGGTGAATTCGGCGGTTTTGGTGCCGGTGCATCCGCCGAGGGCGAGGGCGAAGAGGAAAAACGTGGCGATAAGCGAAGTCGGAATTTTCATGGCGCGCCTAAATTAGTCGGACGGGTAATCTGTGCAAGGCCCTGCATGCGGAACTGCATCCGGGACCGCGATGCTCGCGCTGCCTCATTGCGTGCGCGTCGCGCCGCCGCGGAGATCGATCGGTCCCTCCGCTTTCCCGGCGTTCCCGGCAGGTTCTTCGGTCTTTGCGGCGCCGGCAGGTTCTTTTGCCGCTTCGGGGCAGTGCTCCCCGGCACACGGCGCCGGCTTCTTCGGCCAGAGGCGGTCGCGCCACGGATCGGGACCTGCCATAATCAGGGTCCAGAAATGCTTGATCGGGATACCGTGGCGCGGCGGGTTCGGGTTGTAGTCGTAAGCGATCCCGACTTCCGTCATCCCGGTCAGCGTCATCTGCATCAGGTGGCGGGTGCTGCCGGTCCATTGCTCCATCGTGGCTTCCGCCGTCGCCCGGCCGCCGGCCAGGTTCTCGGCAATCCGCCTCCAAGTGTAGCCTTCGTCCCAGACCCGGTCGCCAAGCTGCGAACAGTCCGTGCCGGTATGCTGCATCAGGGCATGGCGGGCGATATCGAGATTGTGCCGCTTTGCCGCCACCATCAGCCGGGGCTCCAGCTTCATGGTGGTGTGGCCGCGGCGCTCGCGCACCTGGTTGATCAGCTGCAGCATGCGCAGGACCTTGGCGTCGATCAGCTGCGGGAAGGCCGCGTCGGCCTGCTGCGCCGCTTCTTCCCGGCCCGGCCGGTCGGGACCGCGCTTGTATTCCTCGGAATAGACATAGCGGTCCGGGTCGTAGGGCCGCGGAATCTGATCGGCGCCGTGATATTTCCAGGCCTTACACGCCAGGCGGTCGATCGACGGTCCCGGCTGGCCCCTGCGCGAATTGCCCCGGGGTGCCTCTTCGGTGCGCAGCCGCGGCTTGGCTCGCACATACCTGCTTCGGACCAGCGTGTAGGACCGGTCCGGTCCGGTGTCGGGCGCCGGCCGCAGCAGGCCCGGCAACAGCGCACGATTTGCGGCGTTCGCCGGGGGTATGGCCGCTGCTATTCCCAGGGCGCCGGCGGCGAACGCCGTCAGGAGCCGCAGTGCAGGCCGGGCCAGGACGGGGCGCGGCGTCATCGAATGACGATCTTCGGCGCCGGCTTCGGGCCGTCCGCGCCGGCGTCGAGCCGGTCGAGGACCTTCATGGCGATCTCGCGGTAGGCCGCGGCGTGGGGGCCGTCAGGCTCGGCGGCGACGATCGGCCGTCCGCCGTCTGAGGTTTCCCGGATCGCAATGTCGAGGGGAATTTCGCCCAGGAAGGGAACGCCAAGCCGCTCCGCCTCGCGCCGGGCGCCGCCGTGCGAGAAAATATCGCTGCGTTCGCCGCAATGCGGGCACTGGAAATAGCTCATGTTCTCGACGATTCCAAGCACCGGGACATCGACCTTGCGGAACATGTTCAGCCCCTTGCGCGCATCGAGCAGGGCGATGTCCTGGGGCGTCGAGACGATGACCGCCCCGGCGAGCTTTGCGGTCTGGGCCAGCGTAAGCTGCGCGTCGCCGGTGCCGGGTGGCATGTCGACGACCAGCACGTCGAGCGGCCCCCAGTCAACATCCTGCAACAGTTGCTGGAGCGCGCTCATCACCATCGGCCCGCGCCAGATCATGGGCGTCTCCTCGTCGACCAGGAAACCCATGCTCATCAGTTTTACGCCGTGACCGTTCATCGGATCCAGCACCTTGCCGTCCGCTGTCGTCGGCTTGCCGCGGACCCCCATCATGCGCGGCATCGACGGGCCATAGATATCGGCGTCGAGCAGGCCGGTCCGGGCGCCCTCGGCCATCAGGGCGAGCGCCAGGTTGGCCGCCGTCGTCGATTTGCCCACGCCGCCCTTTCCCGATGCGACGGCGACGATCGACCCGATCCGGTCTGCCCCGCTCCCCTTGGGCGCCGCAGCGGCACTGCCGGCAGGGCCGTTTCCGGTCGGCGGTTGCCCCGCACCTGCGCCGCCGCTATGGGCGGTTAGCACCGCGGTGACCGAGGTGACGCCCTCAAGGGCAAAGACTGCCTGCTCGGCCGCCTTGCGCAGCGGCTCGGCAGCGGCGCCGCGCTGCGCCGCCACCTCGACGGAGAATCCGACGTTGCCGTCCTTGATCGCAAGGCCGCCGATCATGCCGAGGGACACCAGATCTTTGCCCTGTTCGGGGTCGCGCACCCGGCGCAGCGCCTCCAGGATCCGTTCTTCGGTGATCGTCGCCATGCTTGAATTCTCCGCGTTGCGTCCGATATCCCGAAGAGCGGGTCGTCGGCGTCGAGGTCCGGCGTTGAACTAGACCCGACGCTGGAAGCGATCCAGCGCGGCGTGCCCGGCTGCGCCTCTTCGCAGCAGTCCGGGCGTCGGAGGCCGGTGCGCATTGCCGCCGGACACCGGCGTCGCTATGTACCGGCGACCGGGAGAATACCGCAAATTGCCGATGAAGCAGTGCGGGAAGCGGGACGAAATACACCATCGCAGCGCGCGATAGACCCTCAACGGGGCCATATCAGGGACGGCGAACAGATGCCTTGGAAAAACCAGAGCGGCGGCTCAGGCGGCGGCGGGCCGTGGGGCGGCAATGGCGGCGGCGGCGGCGGACCGTGGGGCAGCGGGCCCGGCAACCCGGGCGGGCGGCGCGGCGGTGGCCGGGGCGGCGGCCGCGGCGGCGGACAGCCGCCGAACTTCGAAGACATGATCCGGCGCGGCCAGGACGGTGTGCGCAGGGTGATGCCCGGCGGAGTCGGATCGCCCAAGGGCCTTGCGCTGATCGCCCTGCTGGTGATCGCGATCTGGATGGCGACCGGATTCTACCGTGTCGATCCGAAGGAGGCCGGCGTCGAACTGGTGTTCGGCGAAGTGGTCCACGTCTCGGCCCAGGGGCTGCACTGGAACTGGCCGTCGCCGATCGGCGAGACCGAGAAGCCCAAGATCACCGAAATTTCCAAGACCAATGTCGGCTTCATCCAGCTTGGCGATTCGCGCCGGACGGAAGAGCAGGAAAGCCTGATGCTGACCGGCGACGAGAATATCGTCGACATCAAGGTTGTGGTGCACTGGCGCATCGACGCCCGGCCGGTGACCCGCAAGGTCGACGGCAGCGACGTGACGACCCAGCCGGGCATCCGCGATTTTCTGTTCAACATCCGCAACCCGGAGAAGACGCTCAAGGACGCGACCGAGAGCGCGATCCGAGAAATCGTCGGCAAGACGCCGTTCGAGGAAATCCGCACCGAAGGCCGGCTGAAGATCGAGGGCGACGCAAAACTGCTTATCCAGGGCATCCTCAACGAATACGGCGCCGGCATCGAGGTGGCCCGTGTCCAGCTTCTGGGCGCCGATCCGCCGGACAAGGTGCTCCCTGCCTTCCGCGACGTGCAGGCGGCCCGCGCCGACCGGGACAAGTTGATCAACGAGGCGACCGCCTACCAGAAGCGAATTCTGGAGCGGGCGAACGGCCGGGCCGACCAGGTGACCCGGGCGGCGGAAGCCTTCAAGCAGGAACGCATCCAGATCGCCCAGGGCGAGACCAGCCGCTTCCTCGCGCTGTTGCACGAGTATGAAGCGTCGAAGGACATCACCCGCAAGCGCATCTACATCTCCACGATGCAGGACATCCTGAAGAGTATGGAGAAGATCATCGTGAACCAGTCCGGCAGTCAGGGCGTCGTGCCCTACCTGCCGCTCGACGAACTGATCAAGCAGCGCGGCACGGCCAGGAACGAGGACGGCGACGCGACACCCGGAACGGGCGCGACGGTCGGCCGGCCGGAAGCCGACGCCAGCAGGAGCCAGTAACATGACCCGGACCCGTATTGCCCTGATCGCCTTCCTGGTCGTTATCGGCATCCTCGGCTACTCGGCCGTCTATACCGTTCACGAGCGCGACCAGGTGCTCGTGCTGCAGTTCGGCAAGGTCGTGCGCCAGGACAGCGATCCCGGCCTGCACTTCAAATTGCCGTTCATCCAGAACATCCAGTATTTCGACCGGCGCGTTCTGGACCTGGACGATGCGCCGGCCGAAATGCCGACCAGCGACCAGAAGCAGACCATTGTCGACACCATCGCGCGCTACCGGATCGTGAACCCGCTGAAATTTTTCCAGGCGGCCCGGGCCGTGGCGGTCTTCGAGCAGCAGCTCGGCGACATCGTGAGCTCGACGACGCGGGCGGTTTTCGCCCGGGTGCCGCTGTCGGAATTGCTGACGGCCAAGCGCGCGGAAATCATGCGCGATATCGCAAACCGCGTGAGCACGGCGGTGGAAAGCCGCTATGGCGTCGACCTGATCGACGTGCGGGTCAAGCGCCTCGACCTGCCGCCGCAGAACAGCGAACGGATCCTGCAGCGGATGGAATCCCAGCGGCGTCAGGAAGCGACCGGCATCCGGGCCAACGGCGAGCGTGAGTCGGCGCGCATCAGGGCCGATGCCGACCGGGATTCCCGGATCACCGTCGCCAAGGCCGAGCGCCGGTCCCAGGAATTGCGCGGCGAGGGCGAGGGCAAGGCGCAGGAGATCTACAACAAGGCCTACGGCCGGGACGGCAGCTTCTTCGAATTCTGGATTTCCATGAACGCGCTGCGCGATTCGCTCGGCGCGGAAAACACGCGCTATATCGGCCCGGCCTCGGGCGGGTTCTTCAAATATTTCAGCAACATGAACGGCGAAAAGACCGCCGGGGCGAAGAAGTAGACGCCGCGGCTTCGGCGGTCCCAAGGCCCGCGGGCGTGCCGTGCGCTGGAATGGGCTGCCGGATCGATAGGTAATTTCGCGTGAAGGAACTGCTGCTGGCGCTCTGTCTGGCCCTCGTGCTGGAAGGCATGGTCTACGCGCTCTTCCCCAACGGGATGCGCCGTTTGGTGAAAACCTTCCTCGAAGCCTCGGAAGCGGCCATCCGTCTGACCGGTCTGGGGGCCGCTGCCATAGGCCTCGGCCTGATCTGGCTGATCCGCTGAAACATCAGCCGGGCGGGCCGAGCGCCGCCCGGCGAAGCGGTCACAATCTCGAATCGTCGATTGACCTGCACCGCAGCGGATTGGAGACTGCGGCAAGCAGGCGGACGAGGGACCGGCTGTTGCCGCAACGTCCGGATGCAGGGATGAACGAGGCCCACACTCCCGCAATCGACGCCTTGGCACTGGGCGGCAGGATCGTGCCGGGCGATCTGCCCTGCCTGCTTTGCCAGGCACGGTCGTCCGCCGTGTGCAGCGTCCTGGGCGAAGAGCGCATCGCCTGCCTCAACGATTTCGTTGTTCGCCGCCGGATCGATGCCGGCGGCAGGCTGTTCGACGAGGGCGATCCTGCGGCGCATTATTTCGTCGTCACCGAGGGCGCCATGATGGCGTTCAAGGAAGCCCATGACGGACGGCGGCAGATCACGGGTTTCCTCTATGCCGGCGACATGCTCGGGCTCAATCATCACCAGCGCTACGTCTATTCCGCCGAGGCGCTGAACGATGCCGTCGTCTGCCAGTACGAGATTGCCGATCTCAGGGAGCTGTTCCGGGCCTATCCCGAAGTGGAGCACTGGCTGCTCCGGCACTGCTCCGACGAGCTGGCGTCGGCGCACGACCAGATGTTCCTGCTCGGCCGCAAGAATGCGATGGAGAAAATCGCCACCTTCCTGTGGTTTCAGGTCCACAGAACGCGGTTACGCAGCCGGAATCTCACCCTGCTCGATCTGCCCATGACACGCCGCGATATTGCGGACTATCTCGGCCTGACCGTGGAGACAGTGAGCCGGACGATCACCCGGATGCGCCTGGCCGGCACGATCGGGACGATCGGCAAGCACGGCATCGACATACTGGATATCGAAGATCTGCGCCAACGCGCCGGCGGCGGCAGGGCGCTCAGGCCGGCGACGGCGCGCCGCGTGTGATGCCCACCGGCCGCCGTCCTGCATCGGTCCCGGCTTCGTCCTATCCCGCCGTGTAACCGCCGTCCGCGTACAGGATGTGGCCGGTGTAGAAGTCCGACGCCCACGATGCGAGAAACAGGAGCGGGCCGGCCAGGTCTTCCGGCTCGCCCAGACGGCCTATCGGGACGCGGGTGAGGAATCCGTCGCGTACCGCGGCGGCCTCCGGTGTATCCTCGAACATCCAGGCGGTGAGCGGCGAGCGGAAAACGGTTGGCGCGATGGCGTTCACTGTGATTCCCGCCGGGCCCAGCTCGCAGCCCAGCGCCCTGACGATGCCGTCGACCGCCGCCTTGGACGCGCAATAGGCGGTGTAACCGGCCGGGTGGCCGAGCAGGCCGCGCGCTGACGAGACGAGAACGATCTTGCCGCCGCCCTGCTCCTTCATCTGCCGCGTCGCGGCGCGGGCCAGCAGCCAGGACTGGGTCGCCTTCAGGGTGCGCGGCACCGTTTATGCAATTTCGATCCCGGCCTCGTCGCAGCGGTTCCGCATCGAACGGGAAGCGCTGGTGGAGAGGCTGCTGGCGGTCAGGGCGGAGATCGCGCGGCTGCTGCCGGATGCGGAAATCCAGGGCGGTTAGAAAACGGCGCTACCCGGTCATCCGGCGGACAACGCCGAAGGTGAACAGGACGCCGAAGGCGGTAAACACCGCGCCGGCGAAGCCGAACATGTCATCGGTCGCCCGGGCGACCATGAAAAGTCCGGCCAGGGCGACCAGGATGCCGACGAACATCATCACGATATTGGACATGGGCGGTTTCCCTGCTGGACTGTCCCGGCAGCCGGCGAGCCCTAACCGGCCGCTGAACCGGCCGGCGGCGGCACGAGATCGCGGTAGGCGTGCCAGGTGGCGTGGGCGACGAGCGGGAGGGTCACGGCCAGGCCGATAAACCCGGCGAGGAAGCCCGCCCCCGTAAACAGCACGATGAGGACCGCCCACAGCATCATGGCCGTCTTGTTGCGCCGGACCGTGTTGAAACTGACGACAATGGCCTCGATCACGGTTACGTCGCGGTCGATCAGCATAGGTGCGGAGACTGCGGAAATTGTAAAGACGACGACCGCCATCGCTGCGCCGATCATGCACCCGACAATGAGGAAGCCCAGGTTCCGGGTGGTCAGGATGACCGATTCCACGAAGCCCAGAAGACTGGGCGCCGCCTCGCCGAACGCCAACGGTGGTTCCGCGCCGAAAAACAGCGCGAACAGCAGCGTCGCGACGCGGATCCAGAACAGGAAGAACAGCCCCAGAATGAAGCCGAGCAGCGCCACCTGGCCGGGGTTGCGGCCCCAACCGCCGAATGCCGTGCCCATTCCGACCGGCCGGTTGTGCTCCAGTTCCCGGCTGACATGATAGAGACCGACCGCCAGCAGGGGCGCGACCAGCATGAAGCCCGCCACCAGCGGTAACGCCAGGTTGTACAGGCGGTAGCGATGCAGGATCAGCAGGATGATCAACCCGGCGCCGGCGAACAGGCCGCCCCAGAGCAGGCTGGAGCCGCGCGACCGGCGGATATCCTCCCAGCCGGCGGCGAGCCAGGCCCACGGCGCGCCGAGCGAAACGGTTCCGGCTTCCGCCGCCGCTTCCTTGTCTGCCGATGCCTCTGTCACCGCCACGTCCAAGCTCCGCCGAGCAGCTAACCGGTCAACCGCAGCAAGCTACGTCGTCACAGGTTGCAAACAATTGATATAAATCAATGCCTATGACAACATCAATCGTGCCCAATGCAACTGTCACCGGTGCGCGGTCCGGCGCCTCTCTCCGGTGACAGCCTGAGCTGGTCGATCGGGGGCAGGGATCGCGATGGTAGCTGCAACAGCGGAAGCGGGTCCGGACGGCGTTGGCGCCGGTGCCGGCGAAGCAGCCCGAAGCCAGCAATCGCCGGCCTACAATATGACCGTGGTCCGCCAGTTCACGCTGGCGACGGCCTTCTGGGGCATAGCGGCTTTCCTGGTCGGCGTCGTCATCGCCCTGCAGCTCGCTTTCCCGGTTCTCAATCTCGACCTGCCCTGGACGAGCTTCGGCCGCCTGCGCCCGCTCCACACGTCGGCCGCTGTCTTCGCCTTCGGCGGCAACGCCCTGTTCGCTACATCGCTCTACGTCGTCCAGCGCACCTGCCGGGCGCCGCTCTGGGGCGGCCCGTCGCTCGCCTCTTTCCTGTTCTGGGGCTACCAGGTGTTCATCGTTCTGGCCGGCACCGGCTATGTAATGGGCATCACCCAGAGCAAGGAATATGCCGAGCCGGAATGGTATGTCGATATCTGGCTGACGATCGTCTGGGTGATCTATCTGCTGGTCTACACCGGCACGATCCTGCGCCGCAAAGAGCCGCATATCTACGTCGCCAACTGGTTCTTCCTCGCTTTCATCATCACCGTGGCGATGCTGCATATCGTCAACAACCTGGCGGTCCCGGTGTCGTGGGCGGGCGCCAAGAGCTACATCTTGTGGGCCGGCGTCCAGGACGCGCTGACCCAGTGGTGGTACGGCCACAATGCGGTCGGCTTCTTCCTCACCGCCGGTTTCCTCGGCATCATGTATTACTTCATTCCGAAACGGGCGGAGCGGCCGGTCTATTCCTACCGGCTGTCGGTCATCCACTTCTGGTCGCTGATCTTCCTCTACATCTGGGCCGGCCCGCACCATCTGCACTACACCGCTCTGCCGGACTGGGCGCAGAGCCTGGGCATGATGTTCTCCGTGATGCTCTGGATGCCGAGCTGGGGCGGCATGATCAACGGCCTGATGACGCTCTCCGGCGCCTGGGACAAGCTGCGGACCGATCCGGTGCTGCGCTTCCTGGTGGCCTCGGTCGGCTTCTACGGCATGAGCACCTTCGAAGGGCCGGTCATGTCAATCAAGCCGGTCAACGCGCTCAGCCACTATACCGACTGGACGGTCGGCCACGTCCATTCCGGCGCCCTCGGCTGGGTCGCTTTCATCAGCTTCGGCGCGCTCTATTTCCTGGTGCCGAAACTGTGGGGCCGGCGCGAACTCTTCAGCCTCAAGCTGGTCAGCTACCACTTCTGGATCGCGACCCTCGGCATCGTGCTCTACATCACCTCGATGTGGATCTCCGGCATCATGCAGGGGCTGATGTGGCGGGCCTACAACGATCTCGGCTTCCTGCAATACCGCTTCGTCGAGACCGTGGAGGCGATGCATCCCTACTACGTGATCCGCGCGTTCGGCGGCATCCTGTTCCTGATCGGCGCGCTGCTGATGATCTACAACCTGTACCGGACGATCCGCGGCAACTATGCCGACGACCAGGTGTCGGCATACGAGGCGTCGCAGCCGTCACGCGCCGGCGCGGCGGCGACCGCTTAGGGGGAGGCGCACGATGGCGAAATTCTCCCACGCGATCCTGGAAAAGAACGTCATCCTGCTGGCGATCGCGACCCTGATTACGGTCTCGATCGGCGGATTGGTGGAAATCGTGCCGCTCTACACGATCAAGTCGACCATCGAGCCGGTGAAGGGCGTCCGACCCTATTCGCCGCTCGAACTGGCCGGCCGGCAGATTTACATCCGCGAAGGCTGCTACAACTGCCACAGCCAGATGGTCCGGCCGTTCCGCGACGAGGTCGAGCGCTACGGCCCCTACAGCCTCGCTGCGGAAAGCATGTATGACCATCCCTTCCAGTGGGGCTCGAAGCGGACGGGGCCGGACCTCGCCCGGGTCGGCGGCAAATATTCCAACGCCTGGCAGGTCCAGCATCTGGTTGATCCGCGCAGCGTCGAGCCCGGCAGCGTGATGCCGCCCTACAGTTTCCTGCTGCGGCGCAAGCTGGGCCGGGAGGATATCGCCCGGCACCTGCAGGCCAACAAGGCAGTCGGCGTGCCCTACACGCCGGCTATGATCGCCGCGGCCTATGCAGACATGGTCGCCCAGGCCGATCCCGAGGGCGATCACGATCACGATGCGCTGCTTGAGCGCTATCCCAAGGCCATGATTGCGGACTTCGACGGCAAGCCCGAAGAGCTGACCGAAATGGACGCGCTCGTGGCCTATCTCCAGATTCTCGGCCGGATGGTGGATTTCAAGAAATACACCGTCAAGGACCTGCAGCAGTAGGCGGCGCGGCGATGGAGGAATTCTACGCTTTCGTCCGCTCCGCCTGGGTCGTCTGGATGATGGCGCTGTTCGTCGGCATCGTCGCCTGGGTGCTGTGGCCGTCGAACCGCGATCGGTTCCGCCGCGCCTCCCGGATCCCGCTGTCGGATGACGCCCGGCCCGCCGAACCCGCCGCAGGCGCTGCGCCTGCCCGGCCGGCCGCCGCCGGCAAAGACGGGGCCTAGGCGATGCCGACCAAAGTCGAAAAAGACCTCTACACCGGCCAGGCCACCACGGGTCACGAATGGGACGGCATTCGGGAACTGAATACGCCGTTGCCACGCTGGTGGCTTTGGGTGCTTTACGCCACCATCGCCTGGTCGGTCGTCTATTTCATCCTCTATCCGGCGATCCCGGGCCTGAGCGGCTACACAAAGGGCGTGCTGGGATATTCGTCCCGGGTCGAGATCGGGCAGAAGATCGCGGCGGCCAAGGCTGCACAGGGCAAGTACCTCGACGGCATCCGCACGTCCTCGCTTGCGGATATCCGCAAGGACGACCGGCTGCTGCGTTTTGCGCTCGCCGGCGGCAAGGCGGCCTTCGCGGACAATTGCGCGCCCTGCCACGCCGTCGGCGGCACCGGCAATCCGGGCGGCTATCCCTCGCTCGCCGACGATGACTGGCTCTGGGGCGGCGGGCTCGAGGAAATCCACGAGACGATTCTTTTCGGCGTGCGCAACGAGGATGACGACGCCCGGACCTCGGAGATGCCGGCCTTCGGCGGCGAGGAGGAGGATGCAACGCTGACGCCGGAGCAGATTGCCGATGTCGCCGAATTCGTGCTCTCCCTCGGCAAGCGCTCGACCGACGCTGCTGCTGCGGCCCGCGGCGCGCCGCTCTACAAGGAACATTGCGCCACCTGCCACGGCGCCGCCGGCAAAGGCGACCGCGATCAGGGCGCGCCCCGGCTGGCCGACGCCATCTGGCTGCGCGACGGCTCGAAGGATGGTATCGTCGCGCAAATCGCGAAGCCGACCATGGGGGCGATGCCGGCATGGCGCACGAGGCTCGACGCCGAGACCATCAAGATGCTGGCCGTCTATGTCCATGCCCTGGGCGGCGGCGAATAGTCGGTCCCGCGCAGCTCCGGAAAGACGGGCGCCCCTGCGGGAGCGCGCGCTGAGGGAGAGAGATCGTGTCCCCGGACGGTAGCGGCACGGCGCAGGAATTCGGCGACGCGGCGGATGTCCTTTCGGTCCGTGAGCAGAAGGCAGACGCCCGCGCCCGCGCCGCCGGCGATGCACGGCCGCCCGGCCTCTACGCCCGCCGGGTGCAGGTCTATCCCCGCAAGGTCAGCGGCCGCTTCCGCCGGATCAAATGGGCCGCCCTGGTCGCTCTGCTCGGCCTTTACTACGTCCTGCCCTGGGTGCGCTGGGACCGCGGCCCCGGCGCGCCCGATCAGGCCGTGCTGGTCGATCTCAACCACGAGCGCGGCTATTTCTTCTTCATCGAGATCTGGCCCCAGGAGGTCTACTACCTGACCGGCATCCTGGTGCTCGCCGCGGTCGGCCTGTTCCTGGCGACCAGCCTGGCCGGCCGCGTCTGGTGCGGCTACGCCTGCCCGCAAACAGTGTGGACCGACCTGTTCATGTGGGTCGAACGGCAGATCGAAGGCGACCGCGGCGCCCGCATCCGGCTCGACAAGCAGAAGTGGTCGGCCGGCAAGGCGGCACGCAAGGCGGCCAAGCACGGCGCCTGGCTGGCCATCGCGTTCCTCACCGGCGGCGCCTGGATCATGTATTTCGCCGATGCGCCCACGGTCGTCGGCGATTTCTTCACCGGCGCGGCCTCGCAGACGATCTATTTCTTCGTCGGCCTGTTCACCGCGACCACCTATCTGCTGGCCGGCATGGCGCGCGAACAGGTCTGCACCTTCATGTGCCCTTGGCCGCGCTTCCAGGCGGCGATGCTGGACGAGGACTCCCTCGTCGTCACCTACAACCGGTTTCGCGGCGAACCGCGCGGCCCGCACCGCAAGGGGCAGGCATGGGGCGATACCGGCCACTGCATCGACTGCAAGCAGTGCGTCGCCGTCTGCCCGACCGGCATCGACATCCGCGACGGCCTCCAGCTCGAATGCATCGGCTGCGGCCTGTGCGTCGATTCCTGCAACGACATCATGGCGAAGGTCGGCCTGCCGCCCAGCCTGATCGCCTTCGATACCGAGCGGCGCATGGCGCAGCGTTCGGCGAAGCAGCCCTTGACCTACCGGCTGATCCGGCCGCGCACGGTACTCTATTTCTTCCTGATGCTGGGTGTCGCCGGCCTGATGGTCTTCGCGCTGGCCACGCGCGACGACCAGGGCATCAACGTGCTGCACGACCGGACCCTGTTCGTGCAGATGTCGAGCGGCGCGATCCAGAACAGCTACGATCTGAAGGTCCTGAACAAGGCGCGGACGACGCGAAACTTCGACCTGACCGTCGAGGGACTGCCGGGCGCGCAAATCGTCCTGGTCGGCCGCTCTACCCGGCCTGCGGCCCATGTCATCGTCAGCGCGCCGCCTGACGGGCTGGGCGAATACCGCCTGCACGTCCGGGCGCCCGCCGCCAGCGTGACCGCGCCGGAAACGAAAATCCGCTTCGTCGTCACCAGCGCGGAAGGGGGGAAGACCGTGCGGGAGACGACCTTCCGCGGCCCGAAACCGGACAGCCGATGACCGACCGGACCGACAGAACCGACAGAACGGGCGCACAGGAGCGGCGCAGCCACTGGATTCCCTGGACCTTCGTCTGGGGGTTCGTCGTCATCCTGGCGGCCAACGGCATCATGGTCTTTTTCGCCTTCGACAGCTTCACCGGCGTCTCGACCGACGATTCCTACCGGCGCGGGCTCGGCTTCAACAAGCAGCTGGAAGCGAAACAGCGGGCCTCGGAACTGGCCTGGCAGGTCGCTGCCCGGTTGGACAGGCGGGCTGACGGCGGGCGCCTGACTCTGGCGCTGCACGACAGGGCCGGCCGGCCCCTGTCGTCGGCAAGCGTGCGTGCGGAATTCCGCCGGCCCATCGAACAGGGGCTCGATTTCGCGGTCGCCCTGACGCCGCTGGGCGATGGCCGCTACGACGCGCCAGTCCACGCGCTGCGGCTCGGGCAATGGCAGGTACTGTTCCACATTGCGCTCGGCCGGGACCGCATCACGGGCGAGCGCCGCTTTCTGGTCAAGTGATGGCCGCACCGCCCGACATGGCCGGGGTCGCGTCCGCAGGGCAGGGGAATCCGGCGTCGGCGCCGGCCATCCGCGAAATCAGCCTGCATGTGGACGGTATGCATTGCGGCGCCTGCATCGCCAAAGTGGAAGGGGCGATCGGTGCAATGACGGGGGTCGAACTGGCCCGGGCCAACCTGACCCAGGGGCGGGTGCGCATCCGCTGGCGCGACGCGGGAGCCGATCCGCCGGCCCCGGACGGGGCTGAAGGCCGGGACGCCGGCGCGCATGCCGGCGACCGTTTCATCGCCGCCCTGCGCGGCGTCGGTTTCGACGCTTCGGTCCTTGTGCCGGAAAGCCTGCCGGTGCGGACCGCCGCTGAAGAGCGCGACATGGTCCGTTGCATGGCGGTTGCCGGCTTCGCCGCCGCCAACGTCATGCTGCTGTCGCTCTCGATCTGGGCCGGGCATTCGCAAGGCATGGCGGCGGAGACCCGCAGCCTGTTCCACTGGTTCTCGGCGCTGATCGCGCTGCCGGCGCTGGCCTATGCCGGGCGGCCGTTCTTCCGCTCGGCAGTCGATGCCCTGCGCAACGGCCGGACCAACATGGACGTGCCGATCTCGCTGGCGGTGACGCTGGCGGCCGGCGTCAGCCTGTGGGAGACGATCCGCGGCGGGCCGCACGCCTATTTCGATTCGGCCATCGCCCTGCTTTTCTTCCTGCTGATCGGGCGGTATCTCGACCGGCGCGCCCGGCGTCAGGCGCAGTCCGCGGCGGGCCGGCTGATCGCGTTGCAGGACGCCCGTGTGACGGTCATCGGAGAGGACGGGAAAGCCGGCCGGGTCCTTGCGGCGGATCTGGCAGCCGGCATGCGCCTCGCGGTGGCGGCGGGCGAACGGCTGGCCGCCGACGGCATCGTCCGCCGCGGCCGGTCGGAGGTCGACGCCAGCCTGATGACCGGCGAAGCCGCGCCCCGTCAGATCGAGCCGGGTGCGACGGTCCATGCCGGCGTCGTCAATCTCGCCGCGCCCGTCGAGATCGAGGTGACGGCGGCCGGCAACGGGACGGTGCTGGCCGATATCGTCCGCCTCACCGAAGCCGCTGAGCAGCGCAAGTCGGCCTATGTCGTGCTCGCCGACCGGGTGTCCCGCCTCTACGCGCCGGCCGTTCACACGCTGGCGCTGCTCGCCTTCCTCGGCTGGATCCTGCTCGGCGGAATGGCCTGGCAGCCGGCTCTGCTGATCGCCATCGCCGTGCTGATCGTCACCTGCCCCTGCGCGCTCGGCCTTGCGGTGCCGGTGGTCCAGGTGGTGGCGACCGGCCGGTTGCTCCGCATAGGCGTGCTGGTCAAGTCCGGCGACGCGCTGGAGCGGCTCGCGGCTGCCGACACCGTCGTCTTCGACAAGACCGGAACCCTCACCCTCGGCGCGCCGACGCTGGCCGGCCGCGGCGCGGTCCCGGCCGATTCCCTCGCACTGGCGGCGTCGCTGGCGGCAGCGAGCCGCCATCCGCTGTCGCGCGCCCTCGCCCAGGCGGCGCCGGAAGTTGCGCCGGCGGTGAACGTGGCGGAAATGCCGGGCTGCGGGCTCAGCCTTGCGACGCCCGAAGGCGAAATCCGGCTCGGCAAGGCGGACTGGTGCGGCGTGGCGCAGGAAACCGCGGAGGCCGGCGGCGCCGGCGCGTCGGGCAGCGAATTCTGGCTGACCCGGCCGGGCGCTGCGCCGGTGCGCTTCCGGTTCGAGGACGCCCTGCGCCCGGACGCGGCGCAGACCGTCGAGGCCCTGCGCAACGCCGGCCTGCGCCCGCTGCTGCTGTCCGGCGACCGGCCGGGAGCGGTCGCTGCCGTTGCCGCCGCCGTCGGCATCGAAGACTGGCGCGCCGGCTGCACGCCGCAGGACAAGCTGGCGGCGCTGGAGGCCCTGCGCGCACAGGGCGCCCGCGTCCTGATGGTCGGCGACGGTCTCAACGATGCGCCGGCGCTCGCCGCCGCCCATGTCTCGGTCTCGCCGTCGGGCGCGGCCGACATCGCCCAGGTCGCGGCCGACATCGTCTTCCAGAGCCGGTCGCTGGGGCCGGTGGCCGAGGCGCTCACGGTTGCGCGCCGGGCCCAGGGGCTGGTCCGGCAGAATATCGGCCTCGCCGTCGGCTACAACCTGTTCGCCGTGCCGCTCGCCGTCGCCGGGTTGGTCACGCCGATGGTCGCCGCAATATGCATGTCGGGCTCGTCCATCGTCGTGGTGCTGAATGCGGTCCGGCTCGCCGGCCGGACGCGCCGCGCGCGCCGGGCGGCCGGGGCAGTGGGGACGGAGACGGCCCGATGAGCGTCCTGGTCTATCTGATCCCGATCGCCCTGCTGCTCGGCGGGCTCGGCCTCGCCGGCTTCCTGTGGGCCGCCCGCTCCGGCCAGTTCGACGATCCCGAAGGCGCCGCCGAACGCATCTTGCTCGACGACGACGAGGAGGGGTAGGCGGCCCCGCCCGCTCAGTGGCTCATCAGCACCGGGACGGGCATCTGGTCGAGGATATCGCGGGTGGCGCCGCCGAGGATAAGCTCGCGGAAGCGCGAATGGCTGTAGCCGCCCATCACGACCAGGTCGGCGCCGTGGTCGGCGGCGCGCGACATGACGACGTCGCTGACCCCGATTTCGCGGGCGATGTGTTCGGCGAATGAAGCCCTGGCGCCCATGCGTCCGGCAAAGCCGGTCAGGCGGTCGGCGTCGGCGGCCGACGCCTTCTGTTCGCTGTCCGGCGCGACGGTCAGGAACAGGACGTCCGCGCCGTCCATGAAGGGCGCGGCGTCGTTGAAGGCGCGCACGGCCTCGCGGCTGCCGTCCCAGGCCACCAGAATGCGCCGGAAACCGGAGTCCGCGCCGATATAGGGGTGGAACAGGACCGGCCGGCCGCTGCCCATCACGATGTCCGACACGCTCTCGCGGGTCAGATAGTTGAGCGGGTCCCCTTCATCCGGCTGGGCGACCACCAGAAGGGCGGCCGCCTGCGCCGCCCGGATCATCGCTGCGGCGCGGTCGCCCGAAATCTCCAGCCAGTCCGTCGGCACGTCGCCGGCCGCCGCCTCGAACTGCGGGCGCAACCTGCCGATATGGGCGTCGACCTCCGCGCTGTGCGTTTCGCGCAGCCGGTCCATCACGTCGTTGTTGGGCAGGGCCGGCCAGACCGCCGCGGCGCCTGCCGGATTGGGCAGGCGGGCGTAGACACCGGCCAGCTCGGCCCCGAACCGCCGCGCGATTCCGGCCGCGAAGGCAACCCGCGTCGCGCAGGTCCGGTCGCTGTCGATATTCACCGCCACCCGATGGAACGCCATGCCCGCCTCCTGCAAGAGCCCTCTGCGGGACGAGACTATGCCACTGGCCGGAGGGGCACGTTGATCTGGATCAAACGGGGCACAGGACCGGCCCTGTCCCGGCCTTCCCCCATTCGAGGGATGCCCTCGATTGCAGCCGTGAACCCGCCGACCCGGGATGCCGCGTCCTGCGGCACGGTCAAGACGCCGTTGGACGGACGGCCTGCGCGCGCCTATACCGCTCGGGTCTACACGGGGATTGTCGGGGGAAAACCATGCTTTCGGATGCCGATCGCAACAAGGCGGCCGACCTGCTGATGCAGGCGGAGGAGACGCGCACGCCGGTGCTCCAGCTGTCGAAGACCTGGCCGGACATCGGCTTCGAGGATGCCTATGCCATCCAGGCCGAGGTCACGGCGCGCAAGGTCGCCGCCGGCGCCCGGGTGATCGGCCACAAGGTCGGCCTGACCTCCAAGGCGATGCAGCGCTCGTCCCAGATCGACGAACCGGATTACGGCCATCTGCTGGATCGCATGCTGGTGGCCGACGGCGCGACCGTCCGCCATGCCGATTACTGCATCCCGCGGGTCGAACTCGAGCTTGCCTTCGTGCTCGGCAAGACGCTCGCCGGGCCGGGGGTCGGCCTGCTCGACGTCCTGCGGGCGACAGAATATGTCGTGCCGTCGATCGAGATCATCGACGCCAGAGTGCAGAACCCGCGCAGGATCTTCGATACCATCGCCGATAACGGCGCCGCCGCCGGAATTGTCCTGGGCGGCCATCCGGTCGGCGCCCACGATATCGACCTGCGCTGGGTCGGCGGCGCGATGTACCGCAACACCGATATCGAGGAGACCGGCGTCGCCATCGGCGTGCTCGGCCATCCGGCCATGGGCATCGCCTGGCTGGCCAACAAGCTGGGCGCCCACGGCGTCGGGCTGGAACCCGGCCATATCGTGCTGTCCGGCTCCTTCGTCCGGCCGGTCTGGGCCGAGCCGGGCGACACGCTGCGCGCCGATTTCGGCGAACTCGGCGTGGTGAGCGTCGGTTTCGAATAGGCGGCCGGCGACAGAACCGGAGCGTATCCCGACAGTGGCATTGCCGGGGCCGGCAGGCTAAGGTTTCCGTCGCGGCTGTCCGGCACAGCGCCGGGCGCCCGGCAAATCGTCAGCTGGCGCCGCCGCAGCGGCGGCGTGGCATTTCGATGGAGGAGAAGCGATCATGGCGAAGAGGCGGCAGACAGGCGTACCGGCGCCGAACCGGATGCGGCGGCGCGAATTTCTGGCGGCCGGCGGCGGCGCGGCCGCAGCAGCGGCGGCCACGACAATCGGCGCGCCGGCGGTGCACGCCGCCAAGACGGTCAAGATCGGCTTCGTGAGCCCGCAGACCGGCCCGCTGGCGCCGTTCGGCGAGACCGACCGGTTCGTGCTGGCCGACGCCCGCGCGACGCTCAAGAACGGCATCAAGATCGGCTCGAAGACCTATCCGGTGGAAATCGTCTCCAAGGATTCGCAGTCGAACCCGAACCGCGCCGCCGAGGTCGCGGCGGAGCTGATCCTGAAGGACAACGTCAACCTGATGATGGGCTCGTCGTCCGGCGATACCGTCAATCCGGTGTCGGACCAGTGCGAGGCCAACGAGGTGCCCTGCGTGACGTCGGACACGCCCTGGCAGGTGGTCTATTTCGGCCGGGGCGGCACGCCGAAGAAGGGCTTCAAGTGGACCTACCACTTCTTCTGGGGCATCGACGACATGATCGGTGTGTTCATGAACATGTGGAACGATCTGGACACCAACAGGAAGATCGGCGCCCTGATCGCCAACGATTCCGACGGCGTGGTCGCCGGCGATCCCAAGCGCGGCTTCAAGCCCCCGATGGAAGCCGGCGGCTTCAAGTATTTCCAGCGCGGCCTGTTCAATCCCGGCACCTTCAACTTCAGCGGGCAGATCGGCGACTTCAGGAAAGAGGGCGTGGAAATTCTCACCGGCCTCGCCACGCCGCCGGATTTCTCGACCTTCTGGGGCCAGGCCGCCCAGCAGGGGCTGGCCGGGCAGCTGAAGGCCGCGACCATCGCCAAGGCGCTGCTGTTCCCGGCCGCCGTCGAGGCGCTCGGCGACCGCGGCGTCGGGCTGACGACCGAGGTCTGGTGGTCGCCGTCCCATCCCTTCCGCTCCGGGCTGAACGGCAAGTCGTCGGCGGAGTTCGCAGCGGCGTATATCGCGGCCACCGGCAAGCAGTGGACCCAGCCGATGGGCTTCAAGCACGCCAACATCGAGGTCGCGGTCGACGTGCTCAAGCGTTGCGGCGACCCGGGCGATCCCGAAGCCATCCTCAAGGCGATCGAGGAGACCGACTACAATTCGATCGTCGGCCCGGTCTCGTGGAAATTCGGCGACCGGCGCAACCCGGTGAAGAATGCCTGCCGGACGCCGCTGGTTGGTGGCCAATGGGTCAAGGGCAAGAAGTTCAAGTACGACCTGGTGATCGTCAACAACAAGTCGGCGCCCCAGATCGCCGCCGGCGCGCAGATCGAGCCGCTGGCGTACTAGGGCGGTTCGGCGCCCTTTGACGTAGCGGAATTCCGGCAGGCGCCGATCGGCACGAAGGGATCTGCCATCCCTTCACCCCGGCGGCGCCCCGGATTTCCGCTCCCCGGATCGCAGTCCGGGGCAGGCCGCTCCATCCGGGGCGACACCGGGGTGTCGTCAATGTCGGCGGCCTGCCAACTCGTCGTCACAGGTGTAACCCCAAGGATTCCTCCCCTTCGCTTCGCCCCCGCTCCGTCTCTCCCGTCATCCCAACCGAGCGCAAGTGAGTGGATCCCGGCTCGATCCGACGCACAAACACCGGACTTCGGCGATGAGATTCCTCCGCTCCGCACCCCTCGCGGGGCGCTTCGGTCGGAATGACGGGGAAAGTGTGCAAGTGTCATGAATTGTCATGAACGGCCACGCTGCGTCAGTCTCCGCGGCAGGGGCGGACATAGTCGAATTCCCTGAGATACGCGCCGGCGGTCCGGTTCTCCAGCGGCGGGCGGGTCCGGGCGAGCTCCTTGAGATAGTCCTGTTCCTCTTCGGCGGCGGCCCGCTCGATGGGGCAGGGGTCCCCGGCGGGCGGCAGGACGTCGCCGGCGTCCAGCATCTTGTCGGACCGGCGCTCGTCGGGGTCGGCGTCGCGGCTCTGCCGCTCGGACGCTGCCATCTTGCTGGCCACCCTGGCCCTGAGGTCGTGCAGGTGCGCCTCGTTGTCCTTCCAGATGTCGCCCTCGTCCGGCGCCGGCGGGTCGTCGCTGTCTTCGGGCCGGAAGAAGAACGGCCTGTAGGGCGCTTTGGGTCTGCCGACCGGCCCGCGGGCGCCGCCGTCCGCCTTCGCCGGCATCAGGCCGGCCCGGTGTAAGGAAATGTCATGATTCGTCGGGTTGGGGGCGTCCGGCGCGCTGTCCGGCGCGCTTTCCGGCGCCGGCGCGTCCGTGGCGGAATGTAACGATATGTCATGATTCGTCATGGCGGGGGGGGGGGGCGGGGGGGGCCGCGCCGCCGGGCGGGGGGGGCCGCCCGGTCCGGCGTGCGGGGCCGGCGCTCCTCGACGGTGGCGTGCAGGCGTTGCGCGGTCGCCAGCCAGTCGGCCTCATCGAAATCGTCATATTCCTCCAGGATCATCCGGCTCGCCCGGTGGGCGGCGAGCGCCCGCTCGGTCCGGTGCCGGCCCCGGCGCACCGCTTCGGCCAAAGGACCCATGGGCGGGCCGGAATCCGCCGCGCCTGCATCCGCCGGGCGGGGTCCTTCCTCTCCGGATACTGCTCCGGTCACTTCTCCCGGCAGGGGCCACAGGCCGGCGCGCCGGTGGGCATGGCGCCGGTCGAGGCCGGACAGGTCGGCCTGCAACTTGACGACCCGGATCATCAGCGACGCCGAGCCCTTCTCGACCGCCGCGTCCCAGGCCTGCTCGAGCCGGCCGAGCAGGATCTGGCTTTCCTCCAGTTCGACCGCCTGCCAGGCCGCCCGGATTGCCCGCACCCGTTCGGCAATGGCGGACCGGTCCAGCAGGTCGTGGCCGGTCTGGCGCGCCGAGCCCTCGGCATAGCCGGCGTCGCGCGCCGCCGCGGCGGCGTTGCCGGTCGCCCCGTACGGGCGGGGGGGATCCCCCCGCCCCCGGGGCGGCGTTGCCGGTCGCCGCGTAGTGGCGGCAGAACTCCTCCTGCCGCAGGGTGAGGGGCGCATCCGGGGATGGCGCAGGGGGCGGAGACTCCGGCGCGGTCCCGGCCGGGGCGGCGGGTACGGCAATGGACATGGCGGCATCCTTTGTTCGATATATGTTCCGAACGCGGATATAGGAAAATAGATTAAATATGCAAGCATAAAATTCCTTGACTTCGACCCGGCCTCGCCGTCTTCAAGACACGACAATGCAACGTATGTGCTGCCCCGGACCCCGATCCGGGGCCCAGAGTCGCCAGGTATGGCCTCGCCTGTGACTCCTGGTCCCCGGATCGTCGCTTCGCGCCGTCCGGGGTGGCAACGAAGGGTGGGTCCGGAGCCTGCCCTGAGCGAAGCCGAAGGGGCGACTGGTTCGGTCGGGCGACTCTGGTTCCCGTATTTCCGCTGCGCTCCGTCCGGGGTGGCAATTGAGGGAGAGACGCCGGCGTCCGGCGTTTGCTCGTGGGGCCGAGCCGGGAATTCTCCCCTCGCGCTGCTCGGTCGAAAG
>MPMX01000006.1 GCA_002238725.1 Rhodospirillaceae bacterium bin65 | reverse complement strand
GGTTGAAGCGCGGTTTTCGGAAAATGCCCGGCGCCGGTCCGCCTAGATGGTTTCCGAGCAGGCTCTTCGATACGCCGCTTCGCGGCTACTCACGATGAGGGCGTTGTCGGCACGGCAATGCAATTCCAATACCCTCATCCCGAGTAGGCCCGAAGGGCCGTATCGAGGGGCGCGTCGTCGTAAGAGAAGCTACTATGGTTCGGGCCAAAACCGAAACACCCTACCCTAGGCCCTTCTGGCCCATGGCGAGGAACTTTTCGCGGCGCTGCTTGCGCAGGACGGGGCCGTCGATTTTGAGCAGCGCGTCCAGCGCTCCGGCGATGGCGTCGGTCACGCTGGCGAAGACGAAATCCTTGTCCCGGTGAGCGCCGCCGACCGGCTCCGGCACGATGGCGTCGATCACTTCGAGCTCCAGCAGGTCCTGGGCGGTCATTTTCAGGGCTTCGGCAGCGTCCTGCGCAACGTCCGAATCGCGCCACAGGATGGAGGCGCAGCCCTCCGGCGAGATCACCGAATAGACCGCGTGCTCGAGCATCAGCACCCGGTTGGCCGCGGCCAGCGCGATCGCGCCGCCGGACCCGCCCTCCCCGATCACGAGGCCGATCAGCGGCGTCTCCAGGTCGAGGCAGGTCTCGATCGACCGGGCAATGGCCTCGGCCTGGCCGCGCGCCTCCGCGCCCTTGCCCGGGTAGGCGCCGGAGGTGTCGATCAGCGTGACGACCGGCAGGCCGAACCGCTCCGCCAGCCGCATCAGGCGCATCGCCTTGCGATAACCCTCCGGCCGGGCCATGCCGAAATTGTGGATCAGGCGCGATTCGGTGTCGTGGCCCTTCTCGTTGCCGATGACGACCACGGAGCGGCCGCGGAACCGGGCGAGGCCGCCGACGATGGCGCGGTCTTCGGCAAAGGCCCGGTCGCCGGCCAGCGGCAGGTAATCCTCGAACAGGTTTTCGATATATTCCTGCGCGTGCGGGCGCTCCGGGTGGCGGGCGACCAGCACCTTCTGCCACGGCGTCAGCTTCGAATAGGTGGTGCGCAGCATGCGCTCCACCTTCTCCTGCATCCGGCCGACTTCTTCGGCAATGTTGAGGGCGCCGCCGTCGGTCAGATGGCGCAATTCTTCGATCTTGCCTTCGAGCTCGGCGATAGGCTTTTCGAATTCGAGAAACGACGGCATGGGCGGGAGAATAGCGATTGGCGGCAAATAATTCAATCGGTGGCGGGCGCGAAGGGCGGTTCGGTTTCAAAAAGTTGAACGCACCGGCCCCATTCTCCTCACCAAGCCGAAAATGCCTGTCCGTTCGACGCCCTGCCGTGTCACCCCGGACGGAGCGCAACGGAGTTCCGGATATGGAGCGACGAGCGCAGACTGCAATTCGGGGCGATCCCGAGGTAGGGGAGGGTTTAAAACGGGATTTATGTCTGTGACTATGCAGTGCCGGATGTCCCTCCAATGGCGAGAGGAAGCCGCCGGAAACTGCAAAGGCCGGTCGTTCGTCGATATCCGAAAAACACCATCATTGCCGCCCCGGACCCCGATCCGGGGCCCAGAGCCACAAGGCAAGCCGTGCCGGGCGACTCTGGTCCCCGGATCGCCGCTGCGCGCCGTCCGGGGTGGCAACGATGGGATAAATTACCCCGTCGGCTATCGAAACGGCAGCAGGCCGCTAACGCATCGTTACAGATATAATTCCCTTTAAAACCCTCCCCTACAGCGCTGAGCGGGCCCCCGGCCCTGCGGTCCCCGGCTCCCTGTCCGATCGCCCTGGGCGACACCCGGATTTCTTCGACGGGATTCCGGGCTCGGCCCAAAACAGAAGCTCAGATCGATCCGTTGCCTTGCGGCGGAATCCCTACCGGCAGGGCGGAACTTCGGTATCGATCCCACCGTCGCGGCGCGGTTCCGCTTCCGTCAGGCTCTCCAGAAACGCCACCAGGTCGGCCTGTTCCCGGGCGCTCAGGTCGAGCCGGCGCAGGATCCGTTCGCCTCCGGCGTGCAGCCGTTCCTCATCGAGGGTCGAATAGTGGCGGACGACGTCGGCGAGCGTCTTCAGGCTGCCGGCGTGCATGTAGGGCGCGGTGAGCGCCGCGTTGCGCAGGCCCGGCACGCGGAATTCGCCGAAGTTGCTGTGGGCCAGGCGGACATGGCGGGTCTTGACGGCAGTGGTGCGCGCCGGATCGTCGTTGAAGCGGCCGAGCAACGTATAGGGGCTCTTGCGCAATTTCCGGATGCCGCCGAAGCGGCCGGGATCGGCGCGGCCGGATCCGGCGAAATGCGCCACGCCGGCATCGGCGAACTCGCCGTTGGCGAAGGCCGGGCCGAAGTGGCAGAAGGCGCAGTTGCCCCGGCCGACGAACAGGCGCAGGCCGCGCTTTGCGGCGGCCGGATAGCGGGCCTGGCCGGCGGCGTCGTTGCGGGCGAGCGCGTCGCGGAAATCGTCGAACGGCGTGCGGCCGGTGACCAGGGTCTCCAGGAACGCGGCCAGCGCCTTGCCGAGATCGACGAAGACGCGTTCGTCGTCGGCGCCGGGCGCAGCACCGAAGGCGCGCCGGTAACCGCAGGAGAGGCTGCGGTCGGCGCGGACCAGCCGCGCCGCGCCGGCCGCGCCGATGCCCATTTCGCGCGCGTCGAGCAAGGGCCGCAGATTCTGCGCCCACAGCGTATCCTGCGCGCCGTCCCAGCCGAACCAGCGGTTGAAACGCAGGTTGAACAGGCTGAGCGCGTTGCGGTCGACCGCCCGCTGACCGCGGCTGCGCGCAAGGCCGTCGGTCCAGCCCGTCTCCGGCCGGTGGCAGGTTGCGCAGGAGATCGCGCCGGAAACCGACAGGCGGGTATCGAAGAACAGCACCCGGCCGAAGGCGGCCGCGGCGGGGGCGCCGGAGACCCGGTTGCTGGGATCGGGCGGCGCCGGCGGCGGCCACGGGCCGTGGCGCAGGATTTTCCGCTGTTCCGCGGCCGTAAAGTCGACGGCCCCGGCCGGAAGCGCGCCCAGGATTATTTGTATGCAGAATGCGACTGCGAACAGTTTAACGATATCAGTCATTTGGCAGTGGCTGATTGGTGCGCCCAGTTCCGCCAATTCCCTTCCGCCAATTCCCTTCCGCCAATTCCCTTCCGGCATTCCTCCGCTCCGCCACCCTTCGCGCGGCTTCGGACGAAACGACGATCGGTGACGAATGGCGGCCGATACCGGATCGGTCGGCGGCAAGACACGGCCGATGCCGAACCCCCGTTTCACTCCAGCACCATTTCGGCCGTCAGCTTCTCGCGGCCGGCTGCGCCGGCAATATCGAAGATGAGCTGCCATCGGCCCGGCATGTGGAACATCAGGCCTGCCGCCGTGCCCGACCGGCCGGCGAGGGTGACGCCGGGCCGGTAGTTCATGCCGTGCCGATGGTCCGGCATCCAGCCGCGCACCTTGACCTGCCGGACCGGCGGCCCGCAGAGCCGGAAGCGAAGGGAAAAATGGGCGCCGACCGGGATGGCGGCCGGAGCGGACTGCCACCACACGGTCCAGGTCTTTCCGGCGATCTTGCTGCCGCCGGTCCAGTCCTGCGGCCGCTCGCAGGCGTTCGCGCCGGCGGCGGCCAGGACGAGCGCAAGAGCCGCCGCGAAAGCCGGCCCGCGCTGGCGCCGCCGGGCCATCGCGCGTTAGCGCAGCTGCGCCAGGTGGGGCCGGATCATCGCCTCGCCGTTGCGCCAGGCGATTTTTTCGGCTAGGTCCGGCGGCAGGTCGCGCAGCCATTCCCGGGTCCAGCCGGCGTGTTCGACGACATAGTGCCAGCGTTCCGGGGTGAAGGTGTCGGTGCCGACCATGATCCGGTCGGGGAAAGCGGCGAACAGGCTGCGCCAGTCGTCGTCGACCCGCCCGCCGTGGGCGTGTTCGCTGCGGAAGGCCAGATCGGTCCACAGGTTCGGGTGTTTCTCCAGCATCGGGCCGACAATATCGGGACCGTCGAAGCCGGCGTGGGCCCACAGCACCCGAGCGTCCGGCCATTGGGCGAATATCCCGTCGACGGCGCCGGTGTCGGAGTGGGCGTGCAGCAGAAGATTGTGCTCCCGCGCCAGTTCGATCATGCGCCGCGCCACGGCCTTTTCCATCTGCCCGGCGAACAGATGGAATTCGCCGACCGCGACCCAGCGGAACCGCTTGAGGCGGTCTTCCAGGAAATCGATCACCGACGGATCGTCGACCCAGCGGCTGATCTCGCCGCGCCTGCGATAGGGGCGCAGGCTGGGCAGGACCAGGTCGGGCGCCGCGGCGTAGAGGGCGCGGGTGCCGGCGTCGCCCGAGCTCGACACCAGCGCCCGCTTGAGACCCGCCCGTTCGAAAATCGCGACGGCCTCCTCGACGGAATGGCGCTCCGCCGCATCGTGGCTGAAATGGATATGGGCGTCGAAAATCGGCATCGGCGCGCCGACGGCGCGGGCCGCCGAAGGCAGCAGCGTCGCCGCGGCCGAGGTTGCCAGAAAACGGCGGCGCGAAAACATGGCGAGGCTCCTTCCCGCTGGGATCCCCGAATCCTGTCACTCCTGACGGCCGCATGGCAAGCCCGCAGGCCGCCCTTCCGGCGGCGCGGGTGGCGCTGTCCTTCGAGACGGGGTTTCGAGACGGGGCTTCGAGACGGGGCTTCGAGACGCGGCTTCGAGACGCGGCTTTGAGAACGGGCTTCGAGACGCGGTTCGTCAGGCCCGGCCGTGGCAGTGCTTGTACTTTTTCCCCGAACCGCACGGGCAGGCCGCGTTGCGCGAGACCTTGCCCCAGGTCGCCGGATTGCCCGGATCGACGTTGGAAGCGGCCTTGCGGGTGCGGACCGGCGCGATCACGCCGCCGTTGCCGTTGGTGGCGTATTCGGGTTCGGGCTCCAGCGCGTCCAGGTCCATGCCGGCCATGCGCGCCATGTCTTCGAGCGATCCGAGCGGCGGCAGGCCGAAGGGCGCGAGATCGTCGCCCATGCCCGGGCCGGACTGTTCCCATTCGGCGCTGCCGTCCTGGGGCAGCAGGCTCTCCGGATCGGCGTCCAGCTCGATCTCCAGATGGGAGAGCGCGCCGACCGTGGTTTCCTTGAGGCCGGAAAGCATGACCTGGAACATGTCGAAGGCTTCGCGCTTGTATTCGATCAGCGGGTCCTTCTGGCCGTAGGCGCGCAGGTTCACCGCCTGGCGAAGATGGTCGAGCTGGAGCAGGTGCTCCTTCCATTGCTGGTCGAGAATCTGCAGCAGAACGCTCTTTTCGGCGAGGCGCATCAGCTCCGGCGAATAGGACGCCGTCTTTTCCGCCATGCGCCGGTTCACGGCCTCGAGGATGCGCTCGTAGATTTCCTGGTCGGCGATGCCTTCCTCGGCCGCCCAGTCGCGGACCGGCAGGTCGAGGCCGAAGACTCCCAGGGTGCGATTGTAGAGGCTGTCGATATCCCACTGCTCGGCGTAGGCGCCCTCGGGGATCGCGTCCTCGACGATTGCCTCGATCGCCTCCTCGCGATATCCCCGGATCGTCTCCGAGACGTCGTCGGTTTTCATGATGCCGATGCGCTGGGCGTAGATCACCTTGCGCTGATCGTTCATCACGTCGTCGAACTTCAGGAGATTCTTGCGGATTTCGTAGTTGCGCTCCTCGACCTTGCGCTGAGCGCGCTCGACGGCCTTGTTGATCCAGCCGTGGACGACCGCCTCGCCTTCCTTCAGGCCCAGGCGCTGGAGCCAGCCGTCCATGCGTTCCGAGCCGAAGATGCGCATCAGGTCGTCCTGGAGGGACAGGAAGAAGCGCGAATTGCCGGGATCGCCCTGACGGCCCGAACGGCCGCGCAGCTGGTTGTCGATGCGCCGGCTCTCATGCCGCTCCGTGGCGATGACGAACAGGCCGCCGGCGGCCACCACCTTCTTCTTCTTCTCCTCGACGTCGGCGCGGATTTCGGCCTCTTTGGCGTCGCGCTCCGGGCCCTCCGGCAGGTCGCCCAGTTCCTGCACGATGCGCATGTCGGCGTTGCCGCCCAGCCGGATATCGGTGCCGCGGCCGGCCATGTTGGTGGCGATGGTCACCGCGCCCGGCTCGCCGCCCTGGGCGATGATAAAGGCTTCGCGCTCGTGGTGCCTGGCGTTCAGCACCTGGTGCGGAATGCTCTTCGTGCCGAGCTTCTCGGCCAGCAGTTCGGACTTCTCGATGCTCACCGTGCCGACCAGGGTGGGCTGGCCGCGCTTCGAGCAATCCTCGATCAGGTCGAGGACGGCGGCATCGCGCTCCTCGCCGGTCCGGTAGACCTCGTCGTCCTCGTCGACGCGCTCCACCGCCACGTTGGTCGGCACATCGACGACTTCCAGCTTGTAGATGTCGATGAATTCCGCCGCTTCGGTCATCGCCGTGCCGGTCATGCCGGCCAGCTTCGGATACATGCGGAAATAGTTCTGGAAGGTGATCGACGCGACGGTCTGGTTTTCCGTCTGAATCTCGACGCCTTCCTTGGCCTCGAGCGCCTGGTGCAGCCCTTCCGAATAGCGCCGGCCCTCCATCATGCGGCCGGTAAACTCGTCGATGATGATGACCTGGTTGTTCTTGACGATATAGTCGGTATCGCGGCGGAACAGTTTGTGCGCGCGCAGCGCCTGGTTGGCGTGGTGGACGACGCTGACATTCTGCATTTCGTACAGGTCGTGGCCGCCGAGCAGCCCGGCTTCGGCCAGCAGGGCTTCCAGATGCTCGTTGCCGGCGTCGGTCAGCGCGACGGTCTTCTGCTTTTCGTCGATCTCGTAATCGTCCGGCACCAGGCCCGGGATGACTTTGTCGACCGCGATATACAGCTCCGAGGTGTCGTCGGTCGGGCCGGAGATGATGAGCGGCGTGCGCGCCTCGTCGATCAGGATCGAATCGACCTCGTCGACGATCGCGAAGTTGAACGGCCGCTGGACCATCTCCTCCAGGTCGAACTTCATGTTGTCGCGGAGATAGTCGAAACCGTACTCGTTGTTGGTGCCGTAGGTGACGTCGCAGCCATAGGCCTCGCGGCGCTCGTCGTCGTTCAGCTCGTTGGTGATGCAACCGACTGTGAGGCCCAGGAACTTGTAGACCTGGCCCATCCATTCGGCATCGCGCTGCGCGAGATAGTCGTTGACGGTGACGACATGGACGCCCTTGCCCTCCAGCGCGTTCAGATAGACCGGCAGGGTCGCGACCAGCGTCTTGCCCTCGCCGGTCTTCATCTCGGCGATCATGCCCCGGTGCAGGATGGTGCCGCCGATCAACTGCACATCGAAATGCCGCTCGCCCAGGGTGCGCCAGGCCGCTTCGCGGACCGTGGCGAAGGCGTCGACCAGCAGGTCGTCCAGCGCCTCGCCATTCTCGTAACGCTGCTTGAGCCAGCCGGTGCGGGCCGCCAGCTCCGCGTCCGACAGCGCCTGCATCTCGGGCTCCAGGCCGTTGATCCGGTCGATCAGGGGCTGAACGCGGCCGATGTAGCGTTCGTTGGCCGAGCCGAGAAATTTCCGGGCGAGATTGCCGAACATGAAGGGCGTTCCTGAAACAGGTAAAGCGTTGCGCCCGGCCGGTCGAAAAGCGGGCGAATGGAGCCTTCGAAGCGGGTGGGCTGCGGCGTGAAACCGGATCAATCACAGATAGGGGGGGCGCCCGAACCTGTCAACGAACCGGGCCGTCTATGCCGCGGTCACGCCTCGCCGCGCAGGATGGCGCCGGTCGTGGCCCGCGTCGCCGCCCGGTAGCCGTCCGCCGTGACGCTCAGATGGTCGCGCAAGACCGCATGGAACGCCGGCAGCCTGTGGAACGGCACGGCCGGATAGGCGTGGTGCTCGACATGGTAGGGCATGTTCCAGGCGACGAACCGCACCAGCAGGCTGGTGAAGGTGGTGCGCGTGTTCTCCAGCATGTTCGCGACATGCGGGCAGCCGGTGTGCTCGGCCAGCAGATACAGGCGCAGGAAGGGCTGCCCGAGGAACGCCGGGACCACCCAGAGCCACAGCAGCGCCGCGCTGCCGGCCAGGATAGAAACCGCCGCCGCAGCCAGATAGACGGCAAGGAAGGAGCGGGCTTCCCAGACCACGGCGGCGCGGGCCGCTGGCGGCACGAATCCGTCGCGGTTGCGGCCGGCGGCGTTGACCAGCAGCGTGCGGACCTGGCTGGTGAAATACGGGCCGCCGGCAATCAGCCAGGCGAGGCCGGCCTTCGTCCGCGGCAGCGGCCGGGCCAGTTCGGGGTCCCGCTCGGGATCATGGGTGTAGCGGTGATGGTCCATGTGGAAATGGTGGAACCAGACCGGCGGCAGCAGATTGACCAGCCCGGCGCCCCAGCCCGACGCCGCGTTCAGGCCGGCGCTGCGGAACGGAGTCTTGTGGACGGCCTCGTGCTGCAGGCAGAACAGGAAGACCAGCAGGATGCCGTGGAGCGGCAGCAGGATGGGCCAGCCGGGCACTTGAAGGGCGATGAGACAGCCGGTGGCGCCAAGCGCGGCGAGATGGCCGGCGAGGTGGGCGAGGCCCTTGCGGTCGGAGCGCTGCAAGAGCTCACGCCGCTGGTCGCGGCCCAGCCGGCCGACGACTTCGCGATGGTCCGGCGTCCGTTGCGGCGATCCGTCTGCGTCCATCGATCCCTGTCCGCTACACGGGCGGGCATTGAGCGCCCGCCGGTTCTGGTCCCTAATGGGGCCGCATCTGCCGTCTCGATCATAACACAATCTGGATGTCGATGAACCTGTCCGAGTCCGTGCCCGAAATCTGGTTTTCCGCCGACTATGACGAAGCGCGCGCGAAATTCCGCGCAGCGGCGGAACGGGCCGGCGCAGCGCTTTTCGCGTACCGCAATCCCAACGCCCGGCAGCCCGACGGCGGCGACCTGACGACCGACGTCGCAAGGCTCGGCCCGGCGCCGGGCGAGGCGGCCGGGGTGCTGATCGCCTCGTCCGGCACCCATGGCGTCGAGGGTTTCTGCGGCTCCGGCTGCCAGATCGGGATGCTGGAGACCGGCGCATACCGTCTCCTGCCGGCGGGCTGCGCCCTGGTTCTGGTCCACGCCATCAACCCCTACGGCTTCGCCTGGCTGCGCCGGGTGACGGAAGACAATATCGACCTCAACCGCAACAATCTGGATCACGGCGCCGGCCATCCGGCCAATCCGAGATACGCCGGGATCCACGGCCTGCTGACGCCGCGCGACTGGCACGGGCCGGGGCGCGAGACCGCCGACGCCGCCATCGCCGCCTATATCAACGAGCACGGCCTGTTCGCCTTTCAGGAGGCGGTGAGCGGCGGCCAGTACGACTATCCCGACGGCCTGTTTTACGGCGGGCGGGCGCTCTCCTGGTCGGCCCGGACCTGGCGCGAGATCGTCGAAGCGCATTGCCGGGGCGCCGGCCGGGTCGCCCATCTGGATTTTCACACCGGCCTCGGCGACTATGGCGCCTGCGAGATCATCAGCGTCGAAGGCGCCGACGGGGCCGGCGCGGAGCGGGCGCGCCTCTGGTATGGCGACGAGGTGAAATCGCCGGAAAAGAACGACAGTCTCTCCGCCGTCGTGACCGGCTCGATGGAGAACGCGTTCGACGGAGTCGCGCGGGAGACCGAGGTGACGACCGTCGCGCTGGAATACGGCACCAGGCCGGTATACGAGGTTCTCGAAGCCCTGCGCGCGGACAACTGGGTGCATCTCTACGGCGATCCGGCTTCGGAAGAAGGCAAGGCGATCAAGCGCCAGATCCGCGACGCCTTCTACGGCGACGAACCGGAATGGAAAGCCATGATCTGGGCGACGGCGGACCGGGTCATGCGCCAGGCCGCCGCCGGTCTGGCAGGATAGACACATCATGACCGCATCGACCGCCGAAGTAGTTCTGCCGAGCCCGGATTTCGACGCCGCGCTCGCCTTCTTCCGGGAAACCCTCGGCTTCCGGCTCGACGCCATCCATCCGGCGGACGATCCGGCGGTCGCCAGCCTGTCCGGGTACGGGCTCCGGCTGCGGCTGGACCGGGATGCCGAAGGCCCGCCGCCGCAGCTGCGGATTGCGAGCAGCGAGCCATCGACGCTGCTGAACGGCGCGCGGGAAGTCACGGCGCCCAACGGCGCAACCGTTACGGTCGTCGACGCCGAGCCGCCTCTCGACCTGCCGCCGCTGGACCAGGCTCTTACCATCGTGAAAGCGGACAGCGACGGCGGCTGGGGCGTCGGCCGGGCCGGCATGCTCTATCGCGACCTGATCCCGCAGCGCGAGGGCGGGCGCTTCATCGCCTCGCACATCCGCATCCCGGACGGCGGACCGGTGCCGGACAATGTCCATTTCCACAAGATCCGCTTCCAGATGATCTACAATTATAAGGGCTGGGTCCGGCTGGTCTACGAGGACCAGGGCGAGCCTTTCGTCATGGGGCCGGGGGATTGCGTGCTCCAGCCGCCGGAGATCCGCCACCGGGTGCTGGAATGCTCGGACGGGCTGGAAGTGGTCGAGATCGGCTGTCCGGCCAACCACATGACCCTGCTCGACCACGACCTGCCCCTGCCGACCGGCCGCCACCTGCCGGCGCGGGATTTCGGCGGCCAGCGCTTCGTCCTGCACCGGGCGGAAGAGGCCGACTGGACGGCATCGGACATGGCCGGCTTCGAGGCGCGCGACCTCGGCATAGCGGATGCGACCGCTGGCCTGGCCGAGGTCTCCGTCCTTCGGCAGTCGCTGGAAGGCATCGACGTCGCGGCCCGCCACGCCGGCGAATTCCTGTTCCATTTCGTGCTGGAAGGCCGCATGACGCTCGCCGTCGACGGCGGGGAAGCGCAGGACCTGGCGGCAGGCGATTGCTTCACGCTGCCAAAGGACCTGCCCTTCCGCATAAGCGCGGCCTCGGGCCCGCTGGAACTGCTCCGGGTCCGGCTGCCGTAGGGCGCCAACCCGCCTCATTCGCCAGCCAGCAATTTCTCCGCCGTCTCCAGGTCTTCGGGCCGGTTGGCGTTGAAGAAGGGGTCCGGCGGGCCGGCGTCGAATTCGGCCACGGCCAGGCGGTAGCGCGCCGTCCAGCGGTCGACCTTGGAAACCCCCTCGTCGCGCAAGGCGGCTTCCAGCGCGCTGCGCCGGCCGACCGGCCACAGGCCGATCACCGGATGATGACGCCCGCCGGATGCCGCGCAGGCCATGTCGGCATCGTCGCGCCGGACCGCGGCGTGCAGGCGCGCAGCGAGGTCCGCCGGCAGGAAGGGCGCATCCGTCGCCACGGTCAGAATCCAGCGGGCATCGGGCGCGCTGCCGGCGGCCCAGGCCATGCCGGTCAGCACGCCGGCGAGCGGGCCGAGCGCGCCGGGCAGCAGATCCGCGGCGACCGGCAGGCCGAAACCGGCGAAGCGGGCCGGATCGCCGTTGGCGTTCAGGACCAGGCGATCGACCTGGGGCGCCACACGCTCGACGACATGGGCAAGCAGCGGCCGCCCGGCCAGCGGACGCAGGCACTTGTCGCCGCCGCCCATGCGGCGCGCCCGGCCGCCGGCCAGCAAAACGCCGACGGTTTCGGGATCGGAGGTTCCGGCTGACATGGATGGGGGGGTGCGGCTCTCCGTTGTCTGCGCCGGCCCTTTCTACGGCATGACCGGCAAGGACGGAACCGAAGGTTGTCCGGTAGAAGCCGAATTTAAATCCCAGTCCGGAGCGGCGCCGAAAATCTGCACTGAAAAAATGGATCGTCGCCCCGGCCGACCGAAGGGAGAGCCGGGGACCAGAGCCGGCCCGAAAGGCCTTGACCCGTGGCCTCTGGTCCCCGGATCGTCGCTTCGCTCCGTCCGGGGTGGCAACAGGAGAGTATCGGCTGTAAAGCCGGTTTGAACCGATGCGCCAGGGCCGTCTCGAAGCCCCGTCTCGAAACCCCGTCTCGAAGCCCCGTCTCGAAGGACGGCGCGTTCATCTTGCGCGGTTCCGGCGGGCGGACCGCCGCGCTATGCTGCCGGCCTGCCCGCACCCGGGCGAAAGACCGATCGGCGGACAGAGCGATGACGACCCTGACCCGAGACGACCTGCTGGAGCGCGATTCGAACGATCCGCTGGCGCGGATGCGCGAGCGCTTCGATCTGCCTGACGGCATCATCTATCTCGACGGCAACTCGCTCGGCGCCCTGCCCCACATCACCAAGGACCGCATCCGCCAGCTGATCGAGGACCAGTGGGGCCTCGACCTGATCAAGAGCTGGAACGCCCACGACTGGTATCACATGCCGCGGCGCTGCGGCGCCAAGCTCGCTCCCTTCATCGGCGCCAAGCCGACAGAGGTCGTCTGCGCCGATTCGACCTCGGTCAACCTGTTCAAGCTGCTGGCGGCGGCGCTGGCCGAGCGGCCCGACCGCAAGGTCATCGTTTCGGAGAAGGGCAACTTCCCGACCGACCTCTATATCGCGCAGGGCCTGACCGGCATGCTGGGCCGCGGCCACGAACTGCGCTTGATCGAACGCGACGCGGAGCTGGACGGCGCGATCCGGGACGATGTCGCCGTCGTCATGCTGACCCACATCGATTATCGCAGCGGCCGCATGCACGACATGGCGGCGGTGACCCGGAAGGCTCACGAGGCCGGCGCGCTCGTGCTCTGGGACCTGGCGCACAGCGCGGGCGCCGTGCCGGTCGATCTCAACGGCGCCGACGCCGACCTCGCCGTCGGCTGCGGCTACAAGTATCTCAACGGCGGCCCGGGCGCGCCGGCATTTCTCTACATTGCCGAACGGCTGCAGGACAGCATCCGGCCGCCGCTCTCCGGCTGGATGGGCCACGCCGAGCCGTTCGAATTCGACTGGACCTATGCCCCGGCCGAAGGCATCGCCCGCAACCTGTGCGGCACCCCGCCGGTGCTCAGCCTTGCCGCCTTCGAAGCCAGCCTCGATACCATGGCCGATCTCGATATGGCCGCCGTTCGGGCCAAGTCTCTGGCGCTCGGCGACCTGTTTATCGAGCTGGTCGAGAGCCGGTGCGCGGGGCACGGTTTCGCGCTGGTCTCGCCGCGCGACGCCACCCGGGGCAGCCAGGTCAGCTTCGCCCACCCGGACGGCTTCCCGATCATGCAGGCGCTGATCGCCGGCCATGTCATCGGCGACTTCCGGATGCCCGACATTCTGCGCTTCGGCTTCACCCCGCTGTACACCCGCTATGTCGATGTCTGGGATGCGGTGGACGTGCTGGCGCAGATCATGGAGAGCGGCCGGTGGGACCAGCCGCGCTTCCACGCCCGCGGCGCCGTTACCTGACGGGCTCGGACCGGCCGGACCGGGCAGAGAACGCGCCGGGCAGATTGCGCCGGGCAGGCGGCTTGACACTGCCGCGCCGCGCCGTTTGTATGCGGCTCGGTTGAGAGTGCGGGACCGCCCGGCGGCAGAGACGCCGGGCGCAGTCTTTGTTTGACCGGGCCGTCTGCGCGGGGACCCGCCGGAATTGGCCGGGAGGGAATCGCCAGGCGCATGGGCCAGCTGATCTTCGAAACGGTCCTGAACGGGCTGCAGTTCGGCATCTTCCTTTTTCTGGTGGCCGGCGGCCTGACCCTCGTTCTGGGCATCATGAGCTTCGTGAACCTGGCCCACGGGTCCATGTTCATGATGGGCGCCTATGTTGCGGCCTGGGTGTTCCAGCAGTCCGACAGCTTCCTGCTCGCCGCCATCGTCGGGCTGCCGGTGATCCTGCTGCTCGGCATCGCGCTCGAATATCTCGCCTTCCGGACCCTCTACACTCGCGATCACCTGGACCAGGTGCTCGCCACCTTCGGCTGCATCCTGTTCTTCAACCAGATGGTGCTGGTCGTGTTCGGCGCGGAAAGCCAGGAATTCAAGCTGCCGGAATCGATCAATTTCCCGTTTCCGCTGTTCGGCTTCACCTATCCGTTCTACCGGCTGATCGTGATTCTGGCGGGGATCCTGGTCGCGGCCGGCCTGTTCCTGGCCATCACCCGAACCCGTGTGGGCATGCGCATCCGGGCCGGCGCGTCCAACCGAGCCATGGTCGGCGCGCTCGGCGTCAACGTGATCGCGCTCTACACGATCGTGTTCGGCATCGGCGCCGCGCTGGCGGGCTTTGCCGGCATCATGATCGGCCCGATCGAATCGGTCGAAAGCGGCATGGGCGAGGAAAAGCTCCTGCTGGCCATCGTGGTGATCGTGATCGGCGGCATCGGCTCGGTCCGCGGCGCCTTCATCGCCTCGATCATCGTCGGCCTGGTCGAGATCGGCGGCCGGGTCTTCCTGACCGATATCCTGAGCGTCTTCCTGGACGAGGATTTCGCGCAAACGGCGGGCCCGGCGCTCGCCTCGATGATGATCTACATCCTGATGGCAGCGATCCTGTTTTCCAAGCCGGAAGGCCTGTTCCCGGCCAGCACCGGCTAGGCGGGGCGGGGGCGCACGGCCATGGCCGGACACGGCAATTCCAACCTGAACCCGCGGATCAGATTCTCTTTCGCCGATCCGCGCTTCGTCATCATGATCCTTGGCCTGATCGGCCTCGCGGTATTGCCGATCGTCGCCGGCGCGGCCGACGACGTGTTCATGATCTCCTTCATGGCGAAGATGATGATCTTCGCCATCGCCGCGGCGAGCCTGGACCTGATCCTGGGCTATGGCGGCATGATCAGCTTCGGCCACGCCGCCTATGTCGGCCTCGGCGCCTACGCCGTTGCCGTTTCGGCGCGCTATTTCAGCGACCTGTGTTTCGATGTCGAGGAGGGCCAGGCCTGCGCCTACGGCTTTCTCGCCAGCGGCTATTTCCAGTTCGCGGTCGCGATCGTCGGCTCGGCGCTGGTCGCCCTGGTGATCGGCGCGATTTCGCTGCGCACCACCGGCCTCTATTTCATTATGATCACGCTCGCCTTCACCCAGATGCTGTTCTTCCTGGGCATCAGCCTGGAGCCGTTCGGCGGCGACGACGGCATGACGGTCGACGAGCGCAGCGATTTCGCCTTTTTCTCCATTGGGGAAGACCTGATCTACGAGGGCGACGGGGCGACGCTGTACTATGTCTGCCTGGGCGTCCTGCTGCTGTCGCTGCTGCTGCTGCGCCGCTTTGTGAACTCCCGATTCGGCATGGTGATCCGCGGCAGCTATTCCAACCCCGTGCGCATGGCGGCGCTCGGCTATCCGGTCTACCGCTACCGCCTCACCGCCTTCGTCATCGCCGGCACGATCTGCGGCGTCGCCGGCGCCCTGTTCGCCAACCATCAGGAATTCCTGACCCCGGAATACATGATGTGGATCCGCTCCGGCGAGATCATGATCATGGTCATCATGGGCGGCATGGGAACGATTTTCGGCCCGGTCTTCGGCGCGCTCGCCTTCCTGGGCATCGAGGAGTTTCTGCAGGAGCTGGTCGGCCAGGATTACTGGATGATCGTGTTCGGCCCGATGCTGATCCTGCTGGTGCTGTTCGCCAAGCGTGGCCTGTTCGGCCTGATCCCGGACAACTGGGCGGCGATGCCGCGATTCGCGATCGGCTTCGTCCTGCTCGTCGCCGCATTCGCGGTCTTCCTGTTCCTGATCACCCTGGCGACGCCGCTCACCATCGTATTCGCGTTCATCCTGCTGGCGTTCGCGGTGAAACTGGGCGTGGACTACGGCGGCTTGCCCAGCCCGCTCAAACGGCTGGCGGCGCTCACCGGAGGCCGGCCGAATGGCTGATCTCCACCGCCCCGACCTGCATCTTGAAGTCCGCGATCTGTCCAAGAGCTTCGGCCAGGTCCACGCAACCCGGAACGTCAACCTGGGGGTCGAGCGCGGCGAGGTTCATGCCGTCATCGGGCCGAACGGCGCCGGCAAGACGACGCTGCTCGCCCAGCTGAGCGGCGCCCTGAAGCCGGACAGCGGCGAAATCGTCTTCGACGGCCAGAACATCGCCGGGCTTCCCGCCCACAAGATCTCCATGCTCGGCCTGGCCCGGTCGTTCCAGGTCACCAGCATCTTTCTGGACTTCACCGCCGAGGACAATGTCGCGCTCGCCGTCCAGGCCCATGCCGGCAATTCCTTCAAGTTCTGGCAGCCGGCGCAGACCGACCGGCGATTGCGCGACCCGGCGCGCGAAGCGCTGGAGACGGTCGGCCTGGCCGACCGCGCCGATATGCTTGCCGCCGACCTGTCCCACGGCGAGCAGCGGCAGCTCGAGATCGCCATGGCGATCGCCACCGGGCCTTCGATGCTGCTGCTGGACGAGCCGATGGCGGGCATGGGCGCCGAGGAATCGACCCGCATGGTCGAACTGTTGCGCGCCTTCGCCCGGAGCCACACCATCCTCCTGATCGAGCACGATATGGACGCCGTCTTCGCGCTCGCCGACCGAATTACCGTGCTGGTCTACGGCGAGGCCATCGCGACCGGCGCGCCGGACGAGATCCGCGGCAACGACGAAGTCCGCGCGGCCTATCTCGGCGAAGACTGACCGGAAGGCAGGCGGCACAGCGCAATGTTGACCCTCGAAAGCGTCGAGACCTTCTACGGCCAGAGTCAGGTGCTGTTCGGCATGGACCTCGCGGTCAACGACGGCGAGGTCGTCACCCTGCTCGGCCGCAACGGCATGGGCAAGACGACGACGATCCGCTCGATCATGGGCCTGACCCCGGCGCGGCGCGGGCGGATAACCTTCGACGGCGAGGACATCCGCAACCGTCTGCCCTACCAGGTGGCGCGGGCCGGCCTCGGCCTGGTGCCGGAGGGCCGCCAGGTCTTCCCCAATCTCACGGTCGAGGAAAACCTGATCTCGACCCACGAGAACCGCCACGACAGCGACGATCCCTGGACGCTGGAAAAAGTCTACGACTTGTTCCCCGGCGTCGCGGAGCGCCGCCGCAACATGGGCAACCAGCTTTCCGGCGGCGAGCAGCAGATGGTGGCGATCAGCCGGGCGCTGATGACCAACCCGAGGCTGTTGATCCTCGACGAGGCGACGGAGGGGCTGGCGCCGCTGATCCGCCAGGACATCTGGCGCACCCTCGACATGCTGAAGGCGCACGGCGAATCGATCCTCCTGGTCGACAAGAATGTCGAGGCGCTGACCCGCCTGGCCGACCGCCACTACATCATCGAGAAGGGCAAGGTCGTCTGGTCCGGCGACAGCCCCGAACTCCGCGCCGCCGAAGACCTGCAGCACCGCTATCTGGGCGTGTGAGGCGGTCGGACCGGCGGGCTGGCCTTTCACCTTCCCAATTTATACCGTGCCGCCCCGGCCGACCGGAGGGAGAGCCGGGGACCAGGGTCGACCCGACAGGACTGCGCTCGCGGCTCTGGTCCCCGGATCGGCCTGCGGCCGTCCGGGGCGGCAAATTCTTGTTGGAATTGGGAGAAAATAAGCGCTTGGCAAGATTTGGGTTACCGGGACCGAGCCGGTTCTCACCCCGAAATTCCCTCATCCCGAGCAGGCCCGTCAGCGCCGTAACGAGGGGCCTCACCCCTCGCCGCGCCGCCGGCGTTCCGCCTCGTCCCACACCGTCAGCGGCTGGAATTCGGGGACGAAGCCGAGGCCCTTGCGCGAATCGGAGGAAACGGCCTCCTGCGAGGTGACGACGTCGATGACGGCCGGCGCGCGTTCCAGGCCGCGCGCGATGGCGCCGGGCAGGTCGGCCGGATCCTCGACCCGCTCGCCGTGGGCGCCGAGCGCGCGGCCCATGGCGGCGTAGTCGCAGTGCCGGAGCAGGGTGCCGACGATGCGGCCGTCGTAGTTGAGATCCTGGTCGTGGCGCTCGATGTTCCAGGCGGCGTTGTTCGACACGATGAACAGGGCCTTTGCGCCATGGCGCACGGCGGTATCGATCTCCATCGCGTTGAGGCCGAAGGCGCCGTCCCCGTTGACCGAGATCACTTGCCGGTCCGGATAGGCCAGCGCCGCGGCGACCGCGAACGGCACGCCGACGCCGAGGCAGCCGAAGATGCCGGCGTCCATATAGGTGCGCGAGTCGAGGCCGATGCGCGCGAAGCTCAGCAGGTCGCCGCCGTCGGCGATCCCGATATAGTCCGGCTCGGCGGTCTCGCGGATCGCGTCGAAGATCGCCATCGGATGGATCTTGCCGTCCGCACAGCGCGCCGGCCCCGGCGATCCGCCGCCGCGGGCGACGCGTTCGCGGTGCCTGCCCCGCAGGCCTTCCAGCCAATCGGTATCGCGCGCGCCCGCATCGTTGCCGAGCGCCCCGGCAATGGCGTCGAGCGCGAGCCCGACATCGGCGAGCACCTCGGGCGCGCCGCGGCGGTTGTCGATCAGTTCGCCGGCAGTGTCCGCGATACGGACGAACCGGGCGGCAGGAAACACCGCCGGAGAACCGAAGCCGAGCTGGTAATCGAGCTTGCGGCCCAGCGTCACCACCAGGTCCGCCTCGGCCATCGCGGCGGCACGCACCGAGCCGACCGTGGACGGGTGGTCCGCCGGAACCAGTCCGCGGCTTTCCTGCGTATCGAGATAGAGGGCGTCGACCGCATCGAGGAAGCGCAGCACCGCATCGCCCGCCCCGCGCGCGCCGCGGCCGGCGATGACCAGCGGACGGCGCGCGTCGCGGAGTGCGGCAACGGCTTCGGCCACGCGGGCGGGCTCGGGCGGCAGCCGGCGCGGCGGCGCCGGTTCGATCCAGTCGTCGAGCACCATGTCGGGGGCCAGGGACCGGCGCAGCAGGTCGGTCGGAAACTCGATATAGGCGGGGCCGGGCTCGCCCATATCCCCGGTCGCGCGCGCGATGGCTTCGTCCAGTTCGCGCACAGCCTGCTCGACGACCTGCGCCGTGCGGGCATAGCGCGCGATCGGGCGCATGATCTCCGTGTGCGGGATGTCCTGCAGCGGTCCCATGTTGGCCTGCGGCCGCGGCGTGGCGCCCCCGATCAACAGCACCGGGACGCGCGCGAGCGAGGCGTTGGCGACCGCGGTGACCGTGTTGGTGACGCCCGGACCGGCCGTCGCCATGGCGACGCCGAGGTTGCCGGTGAGTTCGGCATGGGCGTGGGCCATGTGCATCGCGGCGCGCTCGTCGCGCACGTCGACGATGCGGATGCCGGCCTGCGCTGCGCGATCCCAGATCGGCTGGATATGCCCGCCCTGCAGCCCGAAGACGCGATCCACGCCGCGCGTTTTCAATACGCGCACGATCCAGGCGGCGACGCTGGTCTCGTCGCGGTTGGAATCCCGGCGTTCCGGGCTGTCGGTCGCAGCGGTGGTCATCGGCATTCTCCGTGCGCCTTTCGGGCGCGGTGTTGGCCGGCCCGCGCCTCAGGCGTCGCGGGCGGGCCGTGCTGCAAGCATTTCGCGCAGCATCCGGTGCAGGATCTTTCCGGTCTCGTTGCGCGGCATCTCGCCGTCGGCCAGGAAAACGATTTCGCGCGGCCGCTTGTAGCCGGCGAGGCGTTCTTTCGCCCATTCGACCAGTTCGGCCGCGTCGATATCGTATCCGGGACGGCGCACGACGGCGGCCTGGACGCATTCTCCCCACCGCGGGTCCGGGCGGCCGACCACCGCCACGTCGCGGACCGCCGGATGGCGCGCCAGGACGGTTTCGACCTCGGTGGGGTAGACATTCTCGCCGCCCGTGATGATCAGGTTCTTCTTGCGGTCGAGAATCCGGATATAGCCGTCCGGATCGCGCATCGCGACGTCGCCGACCGTGAGATAGTCGCCGCGGAACGCCTCGGCGGTCTTGTCGGGCAGGTTCCAGTACCCGTCGAAGGCATAGGGTCCGCAGGAAAACAGCTCGCCGGGCTCGCCGTCGGGAACCTCGCGCCCGTCGTCGTCGAGCAGCCTGACCGGCGCCGAACCGACGACCTCGCGCCCCACCGTGCCGATCTTCTCGAACTGCTCGTGCGGATGGAGCATGGTGACCCATCCCGCCTCGGTCGAGCCGTAGAGTTCGAAGAATCCCGAATTCGGGAACATCTCCATGACCGCGCGCTTCGTGTCGGTGCGCGCCGGGGCGGAGGAGACCAGCAGTTTCTCGATTCGGTCGAAGCCTCCGGCGGCGCGTTCCGATGCGGGCACGTCGAGCATCATCGTGTAGTGGGTCGGGACCAGCGAGGTGAAGGTGGCCCCGGTCCGGGCGAAGGTGCGCAGGCACAGCGCCGGATCGAAGTTCTTTCGCGAGAAAACGGTGATCGTGCCGCCGCAATAGGCAAAGGTGGTGAAAAAGTTGAGCGAGTTGGCGTGGCACATCGGCATGACGAGCAGCGCGTCGTCGGCGCGATGCAGCCCCATTTCGACCTGGGTCATCAGGGCCAGCATCGCCATGCCCCGGTGGCCGCGAATCGCCCCCTTGGGGTGTCCCGTCGTTCCCGAGGTGTACATGAAGCACCAGGGATCGTCCGGCTGGACGGTTGCGTCGGGCTCGCTGTCCGCGCCCGCAGCCAACAGGTCCTCGTAGTCGCGCCATCCTGCGGAACCGGCGGCTCCGCCGAGCGCGATGAAGCGGTCCGGGGGCAGGTCGATCCGGTCGCGAATGCTGTCCGCGACGGGGATCAACGCCTCTTCGACGATCAGCGCCGCACAGCCGCAATCCTCGAGGATATAGAGCGCCTCCGGGCCGGTGAGGCGGAAGTTGACCGGAACGGCCACCAGCCCCGACTTGGCGGCGGCGGCGTAGATCTCCAGCCATTCGACGCGGTTGTAGGCGAGGATCGCCACCCGGTCGCCCTGCGCGAGGCCGAGCCCCCGCAGCGCGTTCGCCAGCCGGCAGGCGCGCGCGTTCCACTGGCGGTAGGTCATCGCGCGGGTGAGATCGCGGGCGGCGACCTTTTCCGGTTGCAGGCGCGCCTGGGCGCTCAGGACCTGGCCGAGCGTCAGGGGCGGAATGCTCATGTGCGTTGCTCCGGTGCGCCGGCCGCGCGCGGTGCAGCCGCCTGCTGGACCGGCCGATGCGGGGCGCCGAACCGCTCGGCGATCCCGGATATCGAACCAACTCGTTTCCCGGCGGTCAAGGTCCGCCTAGCGGCCGGCCGGCGCCGTAACCCGGTCGAACGCCAGCGAGGCCGCGGCGACATCCTGAATTGCGATGCCGACCGAATCGTAGATCACCGTCGCTCCCTCCGGCACTCTCGCGGTCCCGGCATAGACCTCGCCAACCTCGGCGAAGACCGGGCAGCCCGAACCGCGGACATCGCCTGCCTGGTCCCGCGCCGCATCGCGCGACTCGACCAGCACCGTGTGCGCCATCGCAGCGTCGTCCAGCTCGCGGCCGTCGGCGCCGTTCCAGCCGACCGAGGCGACCAGAGCGCCCTGCCGGACCCACGCGCCCTTGAGCACCGGCTCCGTCGCCGACGTCGCACAGACGACGATATCGGCATCCTGCACCGCCTCTGCCGCATCGCCGCGGAAGACGGCGCCGAGGTCTTCGGCCACCGGCCGGCCACGGGCCGGGTTGCGCGCCCACAGCCGCAGTTCGTCGATCTTCCGGATGGACCGGAGCGCGTCGGCATGGGCGCGCGCCTGCACGCCGTTGCCCAGTATGGCGACGGTCTTCGGTTCTTTGGACGTCAGCCTGCGCACGATCGCCGCGGTTCCGGCCGCCGTCCGCATTTCGGTAATGAGGCGGCCATCCAGTATTGCGAGCGGCGCACCGTTCGCCTTGTCGAACAGCAGGATGACGGCCTGGTGGGTCGGCACGCCGGTGCCGGCATTGCCGTGGAACAGGGTGACGACCTTCACCCCCATGGCCCCGTCGCTTCCGGCGCCGATCGCCGGCATCGCCGCCATGATCGCGTCCTTTCCCGGCACCGGATTCATCTGGCGCACCGGCTGCACGACCTGCCCCGCCGAGAAGGCGATCATCGCCGCCTCGAGGGCGTCGATCAGATCCGGCCAGCGCAGGGCCGCTGCAATCTCGGCTTCCCCGACGAAGGGCAGGCGGTCGAGGCTCATGGCAGCATCCCGCGCTCGAGGTGTCCGGCCTCAGGCAAATCCCCGGGTCACCAGAAAACTCTCGTCCTCGAACCACAGGCCGCCATGCCGTTTCAGCACGTCGCGGGCGATCTCCAGATAGTCGCCGTCGCGCAGCACATCGACCATGCGGTCGTCCTCGATCTGCGCGACGTAGGTGGCGGCGTTCCAGGCGGCCAGCAGCGTCGAGGTGCCGATGCTCTCCCCGATCTCGTCGGGCAGGGCATGCAGATCGTAGCGGAACAGCGAATCGTCGTCGGCCAGCGCATCGTAGTTCAGATCGTTGTGGCTGCTGTCCAGCGCGGCTTTCATGCCCGCGATCAGGTCGCGGCGCGGCGTGGCGAAGGGAAACTCCTCCTCCCACACGGCGTTGATCAGCTCCATGCCCGGATCGTTGCCGGTCGCCTGTATGACGATCATCCGTCCGCCGGGAGACAGGGCGCGGGCCAGCGGCCCCAGCACGTTGCGCACCTTGATCTCGGCGCTGAGCCGCGCCCTGTAAGGCTGGGAGGCGATGATGAGGTCGTATCCCGACGGCGCGCAGCCCTCGGGCGGGATTACGTTGTTCAGGGGAAAGGCCCGATCCTTGCGGTAGAGCACCAGGATCGACGGCTGGACATAGAGCGGGTTGCCGGTTTTCTCGCTGGTCTTGGTCTGCCACCCTTCGGCCAGGATCGGCCCGAGGCCGCGCACCTGCTCGTCGAACTCGTGCGCCGTGCTGCCCTCCAGCGCGATGTCCCAGCGCTTCACCGGCAGCTTGGTCTCCGGTCGGTTGACGCGCAGCAAGGGCGATTCGGCATAGTAGAGATTGGTGATGACGACGACGAGCTGCGGATGCTCCTGAAACCGGTCCGGCAGTTTTTCCAGGGTCAGGCGCACATCCTCCATACTGATCTCCTTGCCGACGACGCAGAAGGGTATGGCGGGAAACTGCCGGTGCAGGTTGCGCAGCACCCGGGTCAGCACCGTGCCGTCGCCGACGCCGGCATCGAACAGGTTGAGCGCCGGCGGCGTCGGCTTCAGGAACGGAATTTCGCGGCCGATCCGTTGCGCCACTTCCCACTTCTCCGAGCAGGTCGTGACGAACATCAGGTATTTTTCGCGGTTGTCGAAGAAGCGGAAGGCGTGTTTCGCGCCCTCCGATCCCGCGTCGGGTTCGACCGGAACCGCTAATTTTGCCGCCTGCGCCATTTCCGCCTCGTTCGCCGCTTTCGCGCCCGGCGGATTGCCGGCGCAGGGCTTCCTGCTGTATGGCCGATAACCGGGCCCGGCGGCAAGGGCGGCCGGGCCGCAGGCAGCAGGATGCACGTATGACGGAAACGGCGATGAACGATTCGGCATCGGAAGGCGAACTGAAATCCGGCGGCAATCTGGAACGGGTGCTGGCCGCCGGCGGCTTCGCCGTGACCTGCGAAACCTCCCCGACCGCGACGACCGACCTCGCCCCGCTGCTCGACCGGGTGGCGCCGCTGCGCGGCGTCGCCGATGCGGTCAATGTCACCGACGGCGCCACCGCCAAGGCTCATGTCTCCAGCCTGGTGCTGGCCGGCGCGATGATGCAGCAGGGCATTCAGCCGGTCCTGCAATTTACCGTGCGCGACCGCAACGTGATCGCGCTGCAGGGCGATCTGCTCGGCGCCGGCGCGCTCGGCATTCCCAACATCCTGTGCCTGACCGGCGACGATCCGAAGAAGGGCGAAGAGCCGACGGCGACGACGGTGTTCGACCTCGATTCCGCCGGGCTGATGCGGCTCGCCCGCAGGATGCGCGACGAGGCGCTGCTGAACGCCGGCCGCGAGATCAAGGCGCCGCCGAAACTGTTTATCGGCTGCGCCGACGCGCCCATGGTCCCGAAGGCCGGCTGGGCGCCGAAGAGCCTGCGGTCGAAGATCGAGGCCGGCGCGGATTTCGCCCAGACCCAATACTGTTTCGATCTCGAAACGGCGAAACTCTACTTCGGGCGGCTTGCCGATTTCGGCATCGCCGGAAATCTGCCCTTCCTGATCGGCATCGGGCCGCTGGCTTCGCTGCGCCAGGCGCGCTGGATGGACGAGAACCTTTTCGGCGTGTCCATTCCCGATGCGATCCTGAAGCGGCTCGAAGGCGCGGACGACGAGCGGGAGGAAGGCAAGAAGATCTGCGCCGAGCTGATCCAGCAGCTGCGCGAGGTTCCCGGCGTCCGCGGCGTCCATCTGATGGCCCCGCGCCAGGAAGCCGCTATGGCGGAGGTCATCGAGAGGAGCGGCGTGCTGAAGGACCGCCCGGCGCTATCGGCCTGAGCCGCTCGCGACCTCCGCGCCGTCCCGCTCTACAGCGCCGGCCTTCGCCATGGTATAGTCAGCCCCGCCACCGGGAGACGACCGACATGGCCCCTTCGCAGGCCGCCCTCAAACGACCCGTACGTCGCGCCACCTACCAGGACGTGCTGGACGCGCCGGCGCATATGGTAGCCGAGGTCGTGGACGGCTCGCTCTCCACCCACCCCCGGCCGGCCCCGACACATGCGCGCGCCAGTTCCGTTCTCGGCGGCAAGATCGGCGATCCGTTCGACTTCGGCGAAGGCGGCCCCGGTGGCTGGTGGATCATCGACGAGCCGGAGTTGCATCTCGGCGACGATATCCTGGTGCCGGACCTTGCCGGCTGGCGGCGCGAGCGGATGCCGGAATTTCCCGACACCGCCTTTTTCACCCTGGCGCCGGACTGGGTCTGCGAGGTGCTGTCGCCCTCGACCCGCGAACTCGACCGCCACGGCAAGCGCCCGGTCTATGCCCGCGAGGGCGTCGGCCACCTCTGGTTCATCGATCCCATCGCGCGCGACCTGGAGGCCTTCGAACTGCGCAACGGCGAATGGGTCCTGATCGCTACGGCGCGCAACGACGATCCGGTCTCCATTCCGCCCTTCGATGCGATCACCTTTCCGCTCGATGCCCTCTGGCCGTAGGGCCGTACTGCCGACGCGGCATTTGACAGGGGGCGGCAAAGACTGGTGAAAATGGCGCGCCATGCCTGAGCCCGCCCGCCGCAACACGCCCGAGCCGCTTTCGGCCGACAATCCGCCGACGCTGGAAGAGCGGTTCGGCGGCGCGCTGCACCGGCCCGACGATGCCGCTTGCGGTTTCGAGATCGAGCCCGGCTTCCAGCGCTTCAACGCGTGCAACGACACCTTCGCCCGCGTGCAATGGGACGAGACCGTCCGCTCGGAAAAGGGCATCAACTGGTTCAAGTCGATGTTTACCCACGGGCTGGGGGTGCGGAAGACCGAGGGCTACCGCACCAAGGACTTCGCCATGCGCAACGCCGCCTGGGTCGGCGCCAACCTGCTGATCGAGCGCAAGCTGAAGGACGAGCGGCACGACGGGTTTCTGGACGAACTCACTCCCTATGCGCCGCCGGCGCCGACCCGCGAACCGGTCGAAGATCCGGCGGAAATGGCGCTGGAACTGAAACAGGCCGCGCGCATCTTCGGCGCCGACCTGATCGGCATCACGTCCACCGACCTGCGCTGGCACTATACCAAGCGTTTCAACGCCAGAACCCTCTCCGAAAAGGACAATGTCGATTGCGAGGCCCTGCCCCACTGCATCGTCATCGGCACGGAAATGCCCGGCAAGGTGATCCAGACCATGCCCTCGGCGCTGGGCGGCACGGCGGCGGGCTACGGCTATTCCAAGGATGGGCTGACCCTGATGTCGCTGGCACAGTTCATCCGCAACCTGGGCTACGACGCCGTGGCCTCGCTCAACGATACCGCGCAGTGCGTGCCTTACGCCATCCAGGCGGGCCTCGGCGAATACGGCCGGCACGGGCTGGTCATCACGCCGGAATTCGGCCCGCGCCTGCGCTTCGGCAAGATTTTCACCGACCTGCCGCTGACCCACGACGGGCCGAAAAAATCCGGCGTCAAGGAATTCTGCGACCTGTGCCGCAAATGCTCCGACGCCTGCCCGCCCAAGGCGATCCCCGCCGGCGAACCCGACGGCGCCTACCACAACGCCTCCAACTTCGTCGGCATAAAGAAGTGGAATGTCGACGGCGAGAAATGCTTCCGTTTCTGGGCCAACCAGGGCACCGAATGCGGCATCTGCATTCGCGTCTGCCCCTACAACAAGCTGCCGGAGACGGCGCTCGGCCGGGTCTATTTCCGATGCTGGAAGAGGCTCGCCGGCGGGCCGTTCCGGCGGCTCGCCCTGTGGCTCGACAATGCGCTCGGCTACGGCAAGCGCTACAAGCCGGACTGGTGGTGGAAAAACCGGCCGGGCTGGTAGGAGCATGAGCGCCCCGACCGCCCCCCCGACGGCCTACGACCTCGTCTGGAACCAGGCCGACCGGTCGCCCGACGCGCCGGCGATCCGCGACGACCGGACGGACCGGCAATTCACCTACCGGGAATTGATCGCCGAACTCGACGCCATAGCGGCGGGTTTTGCCGCGCGCGGCATCGGGCCGGGCGACCGGGTCGCGACCTGCCTGCCCAACATCCTGGAGCACGGGCTGGCGCTGCTTGCGCTCGCCCGGCTGGGCGCGGTGCCCGCGCTGCTCAATCCGCGGCTCAAACCGCCGGATATCGGCCGGCTGGTCGAAGCCGGCGCCATGAAGGGCGCTTTCGTGGCGCCGGACCCGGAAGCGGTAAAGGCCGTCGCGGCCGCCTTGCCGGAAGGCGCGCCCCTGTTCACGCCCGGCGGCCCAGTCGCCGGCCCGGCCGGCGAGGCCGAGGATTTCGCCGCCTGCCGCGCCGGAGCCGCCAGCCTGCCGCCGCGGCCCGACCTGGGCCGCGAAGACCCGGCGATCATCTTCCACACCTCCGGCACGACCGGCCTGCCCAAGGGGGTGGTGCTGGCCCAGCGGACGACCGAGCCGCGGGTGCTGTGGCTGGCGACCCAGGGCAGCGTGCTGCACGGGCCGCACACGCGCGCGCTCGGCTTCATGCCGCTCGCCCACGCCATCGGCTTCTACGGCGTGTTCCTGGTGACGCTGGCCTTCGGCGGCAGCTACCAGGTGATGAGCGCGTTCGACCCGGCCGCCGCCGTCGACCTGGTCGAAGGTCAGCAGCTCACCTACACCTTCGCCGCGCCGACCCTGTATTACGCGCTGACCAGGGCGCCGAACTACGCGCCGGAGAAGATGCGCTCCCTGCGCCTCGTGCTCTATGGCGGCTCGAACATTCCGGAAGAGCTGATCGCCCATATGGACCGGACCTGGGAGAATGCCGAGATCCGGCACATTTACGGCACCACGGAGACCATGTGCTCGGCCTACAACCCGACGCCGGTGGGCGACCACCTGGCGCTGCGGCCGGGCTACTACACCCGCCTGCGCGTCGTCTCCCTGGGCGGCGGGCCGGACGACCTTATCGGCCCCGGCGAGGAGGGCGAACTGCTGGTCGCGGCCGACGCCGACACGATCTTCACCGAATATCTCAACCGGCCGGACGCGACGGCGGAAAAGGTCCGGGACGGCTGGGTGCGCATCGGCGATGTCGTCACCCTGGACGAGCGCGGCTATTTCACCCTGCGCGGCCGGGTCGACGACATGATCCGCTCGGGCGGCGAGAGCATCCATCCCGGAGAGGTCGAGGCCGTGTTGCAGACCGCGCCAGGCGTCGGGGATTGCTGCGCGATCGGCCTGCCCGACGAGCGCTGGGGCCAGATCGTCGTCGGCTGCATCGTCGGCAGCGCCGACGCCGCTGCAATCGACGCCCATGTCCGGGCCTCCAGCCTGCCCGGCTTCATGCGGCCCAAAGGCTATTACTTCTGCGCCGAAATCCCCCGCAATCCGGGCAACGGCAATATGCTGCGCCGGCTGTTGCGCGATGCGGCCTCGGAAGCCCAGAATAGCGGCGCGCCCGACTGGCGCATGCCCTGAACCGGAAAGCCCGACCCGATGCCGAAGAAAAAGCCCGCAATCGACAAGGCCGCCGCCAAGGAAGCCGTCCTGGCCTATTGCCTGAAGAAGGGTGCGCTCGCCGCGGGCGTCGCCGACCTGGAGGCCGTCAACCGGATCTGCCCGCCGGGCCACCGACCGGCCGATATCATGCCGCGGGTCAAGTCGGTAATCGCCATCGGCGTCGGCGGCCAGACCCAGGGGGCGTGGACCGTGCCGTCGAAGGCGCTCGGCTATTTCGGTTCGACCGAAACGCGCGCCTATTCCATCTCCTACGGCCTGGCCTTCTATATCGAGAACAAGTTCGGCATCCGCTCGATCTACTGCCCGCCGGACATGGACCCGGACGCCGGCCCGCGCGTGCCGCTGCAAAGCCTGAAGGTCCATGCCGAACTGGCCGGCATCGGCGCCCGCTCGCTGGCCGGGGACATCCTGCTCCATCCCGAGTTCGGCTACATGTATTTCGCCAGCGTGTTCACCGAACTGGAGCTGGAGCCCGACGCACCGATGGCGGAGAACCCGTGCCCGGCGCCGTCCTGCGTGAACATGTACCGCTCGATCCAGCGCACGCCCTGCATGAAATTCTGCCCGGTCCAGTGCCTCGACGGCGAGGTCGACGAGGAGACCGGGAAACAGAAGGTCATGCGCTACGACATGGCGGCCTGCGCAGAGATGACCCAGCAGTACGAGACCGTGCCCTCGGCGATCATGGACGCCATCCGCGCGACCGACGAGGAAGACCGGGAAGACGCCCTGTTCGATCCGGACAACAAGATGCTGTGGTACAAGATGAGCGTCGGCTCCGGCGGCCTGCTGGCGCAATGTTTCGAATGCATGCGGGTCTGCCCGATCGCCACCCAGGCGCCCCAGGCCGATCCGATCCTGCGTCACGAGCACCGGCTGGACGCGGAGGCCGCCGAGTAATGGCCCGCGGGCTGAACCGCCGCCAGATCGGCGTTACCGAGGAGATGTTCGAGACGTTCGGCGAGATCATCTTCCGGATGTCGCACAACCACCAGGTCCGCGAAGGCGATCCCTACCGGGACAAGGACTGGGACGCCATCGAGCGCCACCGCGAACCGATGGGCCTGTCGGATGCCCAGATCGCCGAGCGGATCGGCCTCAGCCGCAACCAGGTGCTCTATATCCGCACCCTGATGGAGCGGCGGCGCTTCCGCACCGGCCACTACGCCCGGCTGCTCGAACTCGGCGGCGGCAAGCGCTTCCGCACCGAGCGGTTCACGCCGCATCTGGACCATTTCCGCTACAGCGAGGACGCGCTGGAGCTGCGCGCCGCCATGAACTACCCGCCGGAACGGGCGCGGGCCTATATCGAGAACGGCTGGTGGCGCAACGAGACCCAGCGCCGGTATCTCGAACGCCACGCCGCCGAGCGGCCGGACGCGCCGGCTTTCGTGCTGCCGGAGCGGACGCTGACGTGGAAAGAGCTGCGCGACACCGCCGAGCGGGTGGCGAAAGGCCTGTGGCAGTTGGGATTGCGGCCCGGCGACGTGGTTGCGGTTCAATTGCCCAACATCCCGGAATTCGCCATCGCCAACCTCGCCGTGACCTGGTTCGGCGGCGTCGTGCAGACGATCCACATGCCCTATCGCGACGCCGAGCTTCAGACCCTGATCAACCACGGCCGCTCGCGGGCGATCGTGTGCCTGGGCGCTGGCAAGGACTGGTCGGCGGCGCAGGCCGTGCTGGCGCTGCAGCCGCAACTGCCGACCCTGAAGCATGTCATCGCCGTCGGCGATACGCCGGACGGCGCACTCTCCCTGGCCGACCTGATTGCCGGCGATCCCGACGTCGAGATCGGCCACGAGCCCTCGGCAGCCGACCCGCACCTGCTGCTCTACACCTCGGGTACGACATCCTCGCCCAAGGGCGTGCCGCTGAATTCCCACAACATGCTGTCGAACGCCCGGATGAGCGCCCCGGAGAAAGGCCTGACCGCCGACGACGGCATCCTGACGGCGGCGCCGTTCACCCATCTCTACGGGCTCTACGCCTTCCATCTCGGCATCGTCACCGGCATGGCGAACCTGCTGCTGCCCGCCTTCACGCCGCCGGGGCTGGCCGAGGCGATCGAGAAGATGCGTCCCACGGCGGTCTGGTTCGCCCCGGCCCACGCCGCGGCCATGACGGCGGCCGGCCTGATCGAGAAGCACGATTTCAGCAGCATGAAGATGTGCCTGTTCGCCGGCAGCGCGTCGCCGCCGGCCATGCTGCACGCCTTGCAGGAGGCTTGGCCCTGCTGCCGGGTCTGCCAGCTCTGGGGCATGACCGAATTGCAGGCCGGCATGTTCACCCGGCCGGGAGACGGCATCGGCAAATCCGCTGTCTTCGCCGGCCGCGCCTCGCCCGGCAGCATCGTGCGGGTCGCCGACCCGGACACCGGCGAAGAACGGCCGCGCGGCGAGGAAGGCGAGATCCAGATCCAGGGCCCGATGGTGTTTCCGGGATACCTGCGCAACAAGGAAGCCAACGAGACCGCCTTTACCGCCGACCGCTTCTTCAAGTCCGGCGATCTGGGCTACATGGACGAGGACGGCTTCGTCGCCATCACCGGCCGGATCAAGGACATCATCAACCGCGGCGGCGTGAAGTTCAATCCGCAGGACATCGAGAACCTGCTGAGCGCCCATCCGGCGATCCAGATGGCCGCCGTCGCCCCGGTGGCCCACGACGTGCTCGGTGAGCAGGCCTGCGCCTGGGTCCAGCTCAACCCCGGCGCCGAAGCGCCGGACCTGGAGGCGCTGTGCGCCTTCCTGATGGAACACCGGATCGCCCGCAACAAGCTGCCGGAGAAGCTGGCGATCGTCGAGGAGTTCCCGATGACGCCGACCCGAAAGATCATCAAGGGCCAGCTGAAGGCGCCTGTTGGATGAGGTCGGGCAATACAGGCGGCGGCATGGTGGGCGCGACAGGATTTGAACCTGTGACCCCTACGATGTCAACGTAGTGCTCTCCCACTGAGCTACGCGCCCTTCGCCGACCGTTTCCGCCTGCCCCCGTTTCGATTCCGGACCCGGCCGGAAGCCGGACCGGTTCGGGGCAGCGGCGCTGCATCGCGGCGGATGCAGCGGCGGTATCGGGTGAAGGCGGGTATATCGCGCACTTGGCGGCGGCTTGCAAGGCCCTGACTCCGGGCGCGCGCCGGCCGGACGCCATCGGGCGGTGACAGGCTTCACCGCATCGGGTAAACCCGGTGCCATCATGGATATTTCCTGCCCGCCGCCGCCGATCGAGGCCCCTGCACAGGACGACAGCCCAAACGGCGCCTGGCCGCGCTCGCCGGCCTTCGATGTGCTGGAGCCGGCGCACCGGACCGCACCGGTGATCTTCGCCTCGCCGCACAGCGGGGCAGACTACCCGGCGGAATTCGTCGCGGCGTCGCGGCTCGACCCGCTCGCCCTGCGCAAGTCCGAAGACAGTTTCGTCGACGAGTTGTTCGCCGCCGCGCCGGCGATGGGCGCCCCGCTGCTGCGGGCGCGTTTCCCGCGCGCCTTTCTGGACGCCAACCGCGAGCCCTTCGAGCTCGACCCGCGCATGTTTGCGGACCCGCTGCCGGCCTATGTCAATACGCGCTCGCCGCGGGTCGCCGCCGGGTTGGGCACCATTGCCCGGGTCGTTTCCTCGGGCGCCGACATCTACTGCCGCAAGCTGCGCTTCGACGAGGCGCTGCACCGGGTCAACGCCTGCTACCGGCCGTACCACACGGCGCTCGCCGGTCTGATCGAGAGCACCCTGGCGCAATTCGGCGTCTGCCTGCTGATCGACTGCCACTCGATGCCCTCGGTCGGCGGACCGGCCGATGCGGATTCGGGGCGCCGCCGGGTCGATATCGTGCTCGGCGACTGCCACGGAACGTCCTGCGACCGGCAACTGACCGAGCTCGCGCGGCGAACGCTCGCCCGGCGCGGCTATGTCGTCCGGCGCAATGTGCCCTACGCCGGCGCCTATACGACCCGCCACTACGGCGCGCCGCAACGCGGGGTCCACGCCCTGCAGATCGAGATCAACCGCGCGCTCTATATGGACGAGGCCAGCTTCCGCAAGACGGCTGGCTTCGGCGGCCTGGCCGCCAATCTTGCGGCGCTGATCGAAGAATTCACCCGGTCGCCGATGGCGGCGGCGGCCTGACCGGCCGGCCGGGCGAAAGCGACGGGCTCTTGAACCGGCAGAACGGGTCCGGCCTGTCGATCCGCGACGCGGCCGCTGCAGACATGCCGGCGATCGCCGGCATCTATCGCGGTTACGTGCTGCACGGACTGGCGTCTTTTGAGGTCGAGCCGCCGGCGGCGGCCGAGCTGGACGCGCGCCGCCTGGCCATTCAGGAGGCCGGCCTGCCCTATTTTGTCGCCGAGCTCGACGGCACGCTCGCCGGCTATGCCTATGCCGCGCGCTACCGGACGCGGGTCGCCTACCGCTATACCGTCGAGGATTCGATCTATGTGTCGCCGGACTGCGGCCGGCGGGGCGTCGGCCTGGCGCTGCTGAACGCGACGGTCGACCGTTGCACGGCGCTCGGCTATCGGCAGATGCTGGCGGTGATCGGCGATTCCGCCAACCAGGCGTCGATCCGGCTGCACGAAAGGGCGGGCTTCCGCAGGGTCGGCGCGCTGCCGTCCGTCGGCTTCAAGCTCGGCCGGTGGGTCGATGCGGTCCTGATGCAACGGCCGCTCGGCGCCGGCGATACCGCTGCGCCGGGCGCATCCTGAAGCCTCCGCGACGGCGGCGTATGCGCAAAAAACTGGGCCGTGCGATGGCACGGCCCAAGTTTAGGGAGGAAACGCCCTAGTGAAACATCGCGGCACGGGCCGGCGAACCGATCGCCGGCACGGGCGTATGCCGCTGTTTCTATATGTCGACCAGGCTCCCGGAATTCAACCGCATTTTTTGCAATGCAAAAAACTTTCCGCTATAAAATCCAACATATTAGCAATATTATTTCAGATAATCGACTGTCAATGCTGCAATGCAAAAAATGCATGGATGCCGTCAATCCGGCCTGAAATGCCCCTTTCGGGCGCGGCAATGTCCGCGATATGGTCGGCTCGTGTATGGCCAGCCGGACATGCCGCGTGACTGAAACTTCCGCATCTTCTTCCGGCGACCGGCCTCCCGCCTGGTTCGATCTGGAGGACGACAAGCGCCTGCGCGTCGGCGGCATCTGGCGGCTGGCCCAGGTCGTCCACCTGTCGCGGCGGCTGGAGAGGGCCGGGCTGTCGGGCCGTACGGTGCAGGAGGTCGACGCCAGCGGCCTGACGGCGCTGGACAGCGCAGGCGCGCAACTTCTGATTCGCGCCGCCTCGTCGCCGGAAGCCATAACCGGGGTCGACGAACGCTATCGCGGCCTGTTGCGCCGCGTCGCCGTCGCCGAAGCGGCCACCGGCGCGCTTCCCCGGCCGGGCCGGCCGGGCGGATCGATCGCCCAGCTTGCGCTGATCGGCTGGCGGACCGTCGGCGTCGGCATCAGGATTTGGGAATTGCTCGGCTTTCTGGGCCTGTGCACCGTCGCGATCGGCAAGGTGCTGGTCAGGCCCTGGACGCTCGACGTCCGGGCGACCGTCCATCACCTCCAGACGACCGGCATCAACGCCCTGCCGATCGTCGGCCTCCTCGCCTTCCTGATCGGCGTCGTCGTCGCCTTCATGGGCGCGCTGCAGCTGCAGAAATTCAGCGCCGACATCTATACGGTCGACATGGTCGGCGTCGCCATGCTGCGGGAATTGGGGGTGCTGTTCGCGGCCATCATGGTCGCCGGCCGCAGCGGCAGCGCCTTTACCGCCGAGATCGGCACCATGGCGCTCAACGAGGAAGTCGACGCCATGCGGACGATCGGCCTCGATCCGGTCGGGATGCTGGCGGTGCCGCGGATCGTCGCCCTCACGATCGCGCTGCCGTTGCTGACCGTCTATGCCGATCTGGCCGGCCTGGCCGGCGGCGCGGTCGTCAGCCTTGCGGTTCTCGACATCGGCTTTCCGCTGTTCGTCGAACGCCTGTCCAGCGCGGTCGACGAGACGGCCTTTCTGATCGGCCTCGCCAAGGCGCCCTTTTTCGCCATGGCCATCGCGATCGTCGGCTGTTTCGAAGGCTTCAAGGTCGCCGGCAGCGCGGCAAGCGTCGGCCGGCGGACCACAACATCGGTCGTCGAGGCCATCTTTGCGGTCATCCTGATCGATGCGGCCTTCGCCATGGCCCTTTCCTGGCTCAACATATGACTGCGCAAGCCAAAGACGCTGCGAAACCGGCGCCGGCCGTAACGGTGCGCGGACTGAACAACCGGTTCGGCACACAGCAGATTCACGAAGGGCTGGACTTCGATCTCCTGACCGGCGAGGTGCTCGGCGTCGTCGGCAGCTCCGGCAGCGGGAAATCGGTGCTGATGCGCAGCATCATCGGGCTGAACCGGTCGCACGCAGGAGAGGTTCGCCTTCTCGGCCAGGATCTTTCCGTGCTGCGCGGACGCGCGCGCAAGGCGTTGCTGGCCCGGATCGGCGTTCTGTTCCAGAGCGGCGCGCTGTTCAGCGGCCTGACCGTCGCGGAAAATATCGCAATCGTGCTGAAGACGCATTCGGCCTTGCCGCCGGCGGGCATCGACCGCCTGGCGCGCCAGAAGATCGACATGGCCGGCCTGCCCCAGGATTCGGCCGCCAAACTGCCCGCGCAATTGTCCGGTGGCATGCGCACCCGCGCCGGACTGGCGCGGGCGCTGGCGCTCGATCCCGAGATCGTCTTTCTGGACGAACCAACCGCCGGGCTCGATCCGATCGGCGCCGCCGATTTCGACCGGCTGATCCGGGAATTGCAGCAGAGCCTGGGCCTGACGGTGTTCATGGTGACGCACGACCTTAATTCATTGGTCGCGATTGCCGACCGAATTGCTGTATTGGTGGACAGGAAAATCCGCGTCGGGCCGCTGGACGTGCTGCTGAACGATCCGCATCCTTGGATCCAGGCGTATTTTCACGGACCGCGCGCAAGAGCGGCGCACAACGCCGCCGGCTCCGGACACTGACGACGGGGGCTGAGCGGGGAGCGGTGGAAACCAGGGCAAGTTACGTGCTTGTGGGCGCCTTTGTGCTCGGCCTGATCGCTGCCGGGGTCATCTTCCTCCTGTGGGTCAGCGGCGACGGCGGGCGCGCCGGCGGCGTCCGGATGACCGTCGAATTCCGCCAGGACGTCACGGGTCTGAACAACGGCGCAGTCGTGCGCTATCGCGGCATTCCGGTCGGCACGGTACGGGGTATCCGGCTCGACCCGAAGAATCCGGAATTTGTGCTTGTCGGCATCGTCGTGCGGCCGGATGCCCAGGTCTACCCGGATTTCGAAGCGGCGCTCGAACAGCAGGGCCTGACCGGAATCCCCTTCATCCAGCTCAAACGTCCGGCATCGGCGGCGCGCCGGTCCGATGCCCGGCCGGTTGCAGCCGGCGCGATGACTCAGGCGCTGCGCGCGCGGCGCATCCCCGGCACGCCGACCAACCTGCAGCGACTGATCGAAGAGGTGCCCAGGGCCGTCATCGCCTTCCGCACGCTGGCCGAGCGCGCCACCGAGGTGGTCGTCCGGCTGGAAACGGCTTTCGGCGGCCCGTCCGGCGAGGGTATCGGCGCCATTATCCAATCGCTGGAGAAGGCGGCCGGCGAAATCGCCGTCTTTACGACCGAAGCCAGCGCGTTCGCGAAGGATGCCCGGGCCGTGGCCGGCGACCTGCGCCCCGCCGCCAAGGAATTGACCGGCGCCATCCGTTCGGTCCGCAAGCTCGCGGACAGGGCTACCGTATTGACCGACAAGGCCGAGGACGTGCTCAGCGATCGGAATCGGAAACGGCTGGAACGGATCCTCAACAATGTCGAAACGGCGTCGGCCGACGCCAGCCGATTTGTCCGCGAGGCGGAGAAGCGCGCCAAGGAGCTGGAGCCGGCGCTCAAGGAACTGCCGAACACGCTGGGCAACATCGCCGGGCTGTCCCGGAGCGCCACTCAGCTGTCGGAACGCGCGTCCGCGTTCCTCGACGACAAGAACCGGCAAAGAATCGACCGGATTCTGGGATCGGCGGAGACGGCGGCCGACGATGTCAAGAGCATTGCCCGCGAGACCCGTGAAGTGACGCAGAAGATCCGCCCGTCGATCGAAAAACTCGGCGCCTCGCTGTCTCAAATGGCGGATACCGTGGCGAAGATCGACCAGGGCGCCGAGGCTTTCGCCAGGATGAGCCGCGAGATCGGCCAGCTCGTGGAGGAAAACCGCCGGCCGGTCGCCCGGTTCCTGAACGCCGGCCTGTACGACGTTTCGCAGTTCGTCGCCGACGGCCGCCGCCTGATGCGCGACCTGAACCGTCTGGTCAGGCGAATCGAAAGCGATCCGTCCGGCTTCTTTTTCGGTCAGCAAGGTGGCCTGAACCCGAGGACCCGATGATGTTCCACCGATCCCGCCGGCTCTTCCGACCGTTACGCGGCGGACCGAAAAGCCTGCTTGCGCTGCTGCTGGTGCTGGGCGGATGCACCTCGATCATTCCGGGTGCGGACCGCAAGCCGCCGCAGCTTTACGAGCTGCGGCCGACCGGCAGCTTCGCCGCGAAGCTGCCGCGCATCCGCGCACAACTCCTGGTCGAGACGCCGACTGCGTCTGCGAGCCTGCGCAGCAGCCGGATCGCGATCAAGATGCAGCCGACCAAGCTGGGCTATCTCGCCGATTCGGAATGGACGGATCTTGCGACCAACCTGGTTCAGACCCTGCTCGTCGAATCCTTCGACAATTCCGGGCGGATTGCCGGCGTCGCGCGGCAGGGCAGCGGTCTGAGGACCGACTTTCTGCTGAAATCCGACCTGCGCGAATTTCACGCCGAGATGTACAAGGGCGCACCGGCGCGCATCCGCATCCGCATCCATGTCCGCCTCGTTCGCTGGAACGACCGGGATATCGTGGCGTCCAGGACATTCGAGGCGGCGGAGCCCTTGGCAATCGGCACCAACGAGGCGATCGTCACCGGTTTCGACGCGGCCCTCGGCGGGGTTCTGAAACAGGTCGTCGAATGGTCGCTGCGCCAGATGCAGCGCCGCGGCGGCAGCCGCCCGGCCAGAGGGTAGATTTTCCGCTTAAGGAATTTGGCTTGCGGCCTTACTTGCCGAGCGCCGTCGCCGCCGCGTCGGACAGGTGCAGGCCGGCCACGCCGGCGATCACGAGGGCCAGCGACACCGCCTTGCCCCAGGTGAGCGGCGCGCCGAAGATGACGATGGCGAACACGGCGACCAGCGCCGTGCCGACCGCGGCCCAGATGGCGTAGGCCGTCGACAGCTCGATGGATTTGATCGCCAGCGCCAGGGAGGCGAAGGAGCCGGTGTAGAGGACGACCGTCGCCAGCGTCGGCCAGAGCCGGGAAAGACCCGCGGAATATTTGAGCGAGATCGTCCCGGCGACCTCGAGCAGGATGGCGACGCTCAGATAGATCCAGCCGGCTGTCATGCCGCCCGCCGCCTACAGCCCGAAGCCCTCGAACTTCTTGTTGAACTTGGCAAGCTGGCCGCCGGTATCGACCAGCCGGTGCACGCCGGTCCAGGCCGGGTGCGAAATCGGGTCGATATCCAGCTTCATCGTATCGCCGGCCGCGCCCCAGGTCGAACGGGTCTTGAATTCGGTGCCGTCCGTCATCACGACGGTGATCTCGTGATACTCGGGATGAATATCCTGCTTCATCGTTCGGTCTCGGCGAAAGGTCAGTGGCGGCGCATCGGCTGTCCGGGTCGGCGCCCGGCCCGCCACCGGCGTGACGGGGACGCGCCCGGAAGAGCGGCGAATATGGTTGCAGCCCCGGCCGGAAGCAAGCGGCAGACGCGCGCAGGGGCGCCCTGCCGGCCGCGCCGCCGAAGCCGCAGCGAATCCGGCCCGGCCATGCGCCTTATCGCTGGGTGAGCCTGACCTCGATGCGGCGGTTCTGTTGGTAGGCTTCTTCCGTCTCCCCCGGATCGATCGGGTGGTGCGGGCCGAAGCCGGCGGCCAGCAGCCGGTTCGCCGGGATGCCCTCTTCGATCAGGAAGGTCACCACGGCGATCGCCCGCCTGGCGGAGAGTTCGAGGTTCGAACCGCCCCTGATGGGCCGGGCGTCGGTATGGCCGTCGACCCGCAGGATCCAGTCGATATCGTCCGGAATCTTCTTCGCCAGCTCCTTCAGGGTCGCCGCCAGCTTGCGCATTTCAACCTTGCCGCCTTCCTCAAGGTCCCACCGGTTGGTGGCGAACAGCACCGACGACGGGAAGACGAAACGGTCGCCGACGATCCGCACGTCCTCGCGCCCGCCGATGGTCTTGCGCAACTCGCCGAAGAATTCCGACTTGTACTGCTTGAGTTCGCTGACCTCCCGGACCAGCGCCGCCTTCAGCCGCTTGTCGAGGTTCGAGATCTTGAGCTGCTGCTCCTTGCCCTCGGCCTCCGATGCGTCCAGCGCCTCCTGGATCGACAGCAGCTGGCGGCGCAGCGCGACGAGCTGCTGGCTTAGCAGCAGCACCTGCCGCGCCTGGGCCGCCGAAGCCGAGCGCATCCCGGCAATCTGCCGGTCGGCGGCGCCGAGTTGCACGCCCAGCCCCTTGCCTTCCTTCTGCGCCGCGGCCAGCCGCTTGCGCAGCTGTTCGCGCTGGCGCTCGACCTCGGCCAGGCGCGCGATCAGCTCGGCCTGCTGTTCCTGCAGCGTGCCGGCCGTCCTGCCCAGGGAATCCCGGTCGCGCAGCGCGGCCGCGAGATTGGCGCGCAGTTGCGCATTATGGTCCCTCAGCCGGGAAAGTTCGCGGGAGAGGTCGGCCCGCGTCCGTTCCAGCGCCGCCTGCCGCTCGGTCAGGTCGGCCACCCGCGCCTCGGCTTCGGCGCCGCCCTCGCGCGCCGCTTCAAGCTGCCGGACCAGCCGCTCGTTCTCGGCGTCGAGCGCCGCAATCTGCTTGACCAGCGTCTTGATCCGCTCGTCCAGGCCGGCGCGCACCCGGCCCAGCTGGTCCGCTTCCTTGCCCAGCGCCTCCCGCGCGGCCAGGGCATCGGCAAGCTGGGCGGCCAGCCGCCCGTTCTGTTCCTCGATCGCCGCCAGCCGGCGCGTGATGGCGGCCAGCCGGAATCTCAGTTCCTGGCTTTCCGCCACCATCGCAGCGGCCTTCGCCGCGGCGATGGTGGCGGCCTGTTTGCCCTCTTTTTCCAGCGCTTGCGCCCGCGCCCGGGCTTCCTTGCCGATCCTCGCCAGTTCCTGCGCGCGTTTCTCGACATCTTTGCGCGACGCCACGACGCCGGCCAGCTGCCGGCGCAGCTCGGCATTCGCCGCTTCCAGGCGCGCAATCTGGGCGGTCAACCTTCTTTGCGCCTCGACGGCCCTGGCCGCAGACGCCCTCGCTGCCTCTTCGCCCTGTTTTCGCGCCGCAAGCTCGGCCGCCAGCCGGGCGCGCAAATTCGTGACGTCGGTGGATAGCGCCGCTCCCCGCGCGGTCTCGGACTTGTGCGCCGCGAGGGCATCGGCGAGCCGCCGGCGCAGCCCGGCGTTATCGTCCTCAAGACGTGCAATCCGGGCGGTCAGCGTCTTTTGCGACTCTGTCGCCCTGGCCGCAGCCGCGGTCGCTTCCTCTTCGTCCTTCTTTTGCGCCGCGAGAGCGTCCGCAAGCCGCTGGCGCAGCGTCGCATTATCAGAGTCCAAACGCGCGATCTGGGCGGTCAGATCCTCCAGACGCAAAGCCGCCTTCGCCGCGGCCGACGACGACGCCATTTCGCCTTGCCGTCGGGCCACGATCTCGTCGGCCAAACGGATGGCGAGGCGCCGGTTCTCGGCTTCCAGTTCGGCCAGACGGGCCTCCAGGCTTTGCTTTTCCCCGGTCAGGGTCTCGACCGTCTTGCCGAGGCCGGCGGCACGGGCGTCGGCGGCCTTGCCCGACTTCATTGCTTCGGCGAGTTGCAGGGCGAGACGGTCGGCCTCCGCCTCCAGGCTCGCGATCCGCAGCAGCAGGGTCTTCTTGTCCTTCTCCAGCGTATCGAGCTTGACGAGCATGCCCTGCCGGTCGGATTGCAGCACGCCGATTTCGCCGCGCAGGGCGTCGCGGTCGGCTTCCAGCGCAGAAAACCTGCCGCGCAGGCCGGTCAGGCTGTTCTCCAGCTCGGCCTTCTCGCCCGCCAGCCGGTCGCGGACGCTCACGACCGACTGGAGCTCGGCAGTCAGCTCGGCAATCGTCTTTTCGGCCTGGGACGCCCGCCCTTCGGCGGCCTCGGCCCTGGTCTGCCCGTCCTCCAGCTCCTTGGTCAGGGTCGCAATCTGCGTCATCAACCGGTCGATGGTGCGGTCGCGGCCGACCAGTTCCTCGCCCAGGAAGAACTGGGCGGTCATGAAGATCATCGACACGATCACGAATACGATCAACAGGCCCGACAGGGCATCGACAAAGCCGGGCCATATATCGAAACGCCGTTGCGGCCGTTTGCGTCCCGCCATCTAACGCTCCGTTCTTTCCAGTTCCAGCGCGGTCTGAACCGCCGCCTCGCTGCCCCGGGACGAGACCGTGGCGAGCGTGCGCGCCAGGATCCTGAACTCGTTGCGCAATTCCTGCATAAGTTCCTGCCTGCTTGCCGCCGTTTGCTCGACCGTCTGTTGCAGAACCTGGCGCTGTTCCCGGTTGAGTTCCATCAGCCGGTTGCCCACGTTACGGAACTCGGCGTTCAGCGCCTTGACCATTTCCTGCCGGCCGAAGGCCTGCTCGTCCGCCAGCCGGTCCAGCACCGGCTTCAGGGCCAGCTGCGCTTCGGCCAGGTTCCGCAGGAGGTCCTGCTCCCCGCTCATATGGTCGGCGATGACGGCCAGCTCCTGTGTCAGGGCCGTAAGACTCCGGCCCGTGTCCGCCCGGTCCCTCTCGGAATTCGTCAGCGACTGCTGGATATTCTCCATGATCTCGGCAGTATGCTCAAGCAGCGCCTGAAGATAGGCCTCGGCCGATTCCGGTTCGTCCTCGCCGAACTCCGTCGGCAGCGACGACAGGCGGGTAACGCCGGAGAGCCAGTCTTCCAGTCCGGTGTAGAAGCGGTTCTGCGCCTGGCCGGCCTGCAGGTCGAGAAAGCCGACGATCAGCGATCCGCCCAGGCCGAACAGGGAGGTGCTGAAGGCCGTCCCGGCGCCGCCGATGGACATCAGCAGATCCTCCTTGAACTTCTGGAAGACCGTTTTGAAATTCTCGCCGCTTTCGACCGTCAGGTTCTGGATCGCGCTTGCCACCGCCTCGATGGTTTCGATCAGGCCCCAGAAGGTGCCGAGCAGGCCCAGGAACACCAGCAGCGCGATCAGGTAGCGCGAAATCTCCCGGCCTTCGTCGAGCCGGGCGCCGACGCTGTCGAGGATCGAGCGCATGGTGCTGGCGGTCAGGCGCAGCGGGCGGTTGCCGCGTTCGCCGATCATGCTGGCCATCGGCGCCAGCATCTGCGGCGCGCGCGCCTCCGCCGGGTCGTGGCCGTGCTGGTAGCGCCGGATCCAGCCGACGTCGCGCCACAATCGGGCGACCAGCCACAGGCAGAACACGATGCCGACGACCAGAACGGCAAGGATCAGGCCATTCAGGAAAACGTTGGCCGCAAAGGCGCTCAGCAACCGGTCGCTGAGGACAAACAGCCCGACACCGACGGCCGCCAGAAAGGCGGCCATGCGCAACAGATAGCGCGCGGGGATGGTCAAGGGCTGTGGCTCCGCCGTTGGGGACGAGGGCGCCGGAGCGCCGGCACGGTTCGTTCCATACGGTAAGGTATGTTGCAACGCATCCGGTCGGAGCCCGGACCTGTTACTGTACCGGCCGCAAGGCTGCCGGACAATAACGCTTCACGCCGGCTTCGTGGGAATATTTGACCTATTCGCCTGTGGTCCCGGCCCCGCGCATCGCGTCGCCGACCAGGCGGCGCAGGTCGCCGTGCAGCGCCGTGTTGCTCGCCAGCACCTCGGCGCCGGTCCAGGCCCGGTCCCGCCCGGCGATGTCCGAGGCCGTGCCGCCGGCTTCGCGCACCAGCAACAGGCCGGCCGCGACATCCCAGGGCTCGAGGTCGAACTCCCAGAAACCGTCGTAGCGGCCGGCGGCAACCCAGGCGAGATCGAGCGCCGCCGCGCCGAACCGGCGCACGCCGGCGACCCGGGGCAGGATCGCCTCCAGCGTCGCCCCATAGGCCGGATGCTTCGGCTTGCCGCGAAAGGGCAGGCCGGTCGCCAGCAGGGCATCGGCCATCGCGCCGCGCGAGGAAACCCGCATCCGGCGATGGTTCAGATACGCGCCGGCGCCGCGCACCGCCCAGAAAAACTCGTCGGTCAACGGCTGATAGACCGCGCCGGCAACGACCTGTCCGCTTTCCTCATGGGCGATGGAGATCGCGAAATGCGGCACGCCGTGCAGAAAGTTCGTCGTGCCGTCGAGCGGGTCGACGATCCAGCGGTCCGGCGCCGGCGCCCCGGCGGCGCGGGGGGCGTCCGCACCGGGAAAGCTGCCGCCCTCCTCCATCGTCAATTCGAAGCCGGGCCGGGCCTTGCGCAGTTCGTGCAGCAGGGTCTCCTCGGCCCGCAGGTCGGCGGCGCTGACGAAATCCGACGGCCCCTTGCGCGAGACCTGGAGCTGCTCGACCTCGCCGAAATCGCGCACCAGGGCTCGGGCGGCCTTGCGCGCCGCCTTTTCCATGACGTTGACGATAGCGGGTTTCAGGGCCATGGCGGGCGGCCTTGCGCGCGCGGGCGGCGATCGGTCCGGCGGCCCGGCCCGGTTATTTCGCGCGCTCCATGTAGCTGCCGTCGGCGGTGGCAACGACGATCCTGGTGCCGGATTCGATATGGGGCGGCACCATGATGCGCTCGCCGTTCTCCAGCACTGCCGGCTTGTAGGACGAGGACGCGGTCTGCCCCTTCACGACGGCATCGGCCTCGACGACCTCCATGACCACGCTGTCGGGCAGTTCCACGCCGATCGGCGCCCCTTCGTAGGACTGGACGGTCACCGTCATGCCGTCCTGCAGGAAGACGGCCGGATCGCCGATCGCTTCCTTGTTCAGGGTGATCTGTTCGTAGGTCTCGGTCTCCATGAAGGTGACCTCGTCGCCGTCGGCGAAGAGATACTGGTACTGCGTTTCGTCCAGCCGGACCTTCTCGACGCTTTCCGAGGCGCGGAACCGCTCGTTCAACTTGGTGCCGTCGCGGATATCCTTCATCTCCGCCTGCAGAAAGGCGCCGCCCTTGCCGGGCTGGGTGTGCTGGATCTTGGCGACCCGCCACAGGCGGCCGTTATGCTCGATGATGTTGCCGGGGCGGATGGCGTTGCCGTTGATGCGCATGGGAGGCGGGTGTCTCGGTTTCGGTTTCGGTGCCGCGGAAATGGGCCGGATTGCTATCGCCGGCCATGGGGCGGTTCAAATCGCGCCGGCCGGGCGCCGGCGCGCCCTTCAGCCATTCAGCACCCCGGCATGATAGGCGACATGGTCGCCCATGAAGGTCTGCACGAAGAAATAGCCGTGGTCGTAACCCTGCTGCATGCGCAGGGTGACCGGCTGGCCCGCAGCCTCGCAGGCCGCCTGGAACGCCTCGATCTTCATGGCGCCCATCTTGAAGAACTCGTCCTCGTCGCCCTGGTCGATCAGGATCGGCGCGCAGGTGTGGCCGGCCTTCGCCAGCTCGGTCGCATCGTATCCGCGCCACGCCTCGCGGTCCGGGCCGAGATAGGCGCCGAAAATCTTCTGGCCCAGGCCGGTCTCGCTCGGCGCGCAGATCGGCGCGAGCACCGAGACCGACCGGTAGTGATCCGGGTTGCGCAATGCGACGACCAGCGTGCCGTGGCCGCCCATCGAATGGCCGAACAGGCCCCGGCGGCTCATGTCGGCCGGCAGGTTGGCGCCGACGACCGCCGGCAACTCGTCGACGACATAGTCGTACATCCGGTAATGCGCGGCCCAGGGATCCGCGGTCGCATTGACGTAGAAGCCGGCCCCGGTCCCGAGATCCCAGGCCTCGTCGTCCGGTACGCCTTCGCCGCGGGGGCTGGTGTCCGGCGCCACGACCAGCAGGCCGTGCTCGGCGGCGTGGCGCTGGACCGCCGCCTTCACGGTGAAATTCTCCTCGGTGCAGGTCAGCCCGGACAGCCAGGTCAGGACCGGCACCGGCCCGTCGGCGGCCTGGGGCGGCACATAGGCGGAGAACTGCATCCGGCATCTCGTCGCCGCCGAATCGTGGGCGTAGACGAATTGGGTGCCGCCGAAACATTTGCTGGCGCTGACGGTTTCGAGAGTCATGGGCTGGGTTTCCGGTGGGATGGCGTCGCCGCCTGTCATGGCGCCCTGTCATGGCATAGGGCGCGGCCGGGACGCCAGAGTTTACGGGCCGCAGGCGGCCGTCTCGAAGGCGGGCGCCCTACGGCCCCGGCGCGGCGCCTTCCCGGTTGGCGACCAGGATGCCGGTGACGATCAGCGCCGTGCCGGCCAGATGGAAGAGGGCAATCTCCTCGGACAGGATCGTCACGGCGAAGATCGCGCCGAACACCGGGATCAGGTAGAGGAACAGGCTGCCGCCGGCGGCGCCGACCCGGCGGATGCCGTAGTTCCACAGGACATAGGCGCCGGCCGTCCCGCACACGCCAACATAGAGGATGCCGTAGACCGCTTCCGCAGTCGGCACCAGCCGCCCGCCATAGGCCAGTTCGACGGCCGCCATCGGCGCCAGGCCGAACACCGAGACCGCCGCGATGGCCGCCAGCCCGGTGAGCGGCGGCAGGGCGCTGTTCCAGCCGCGGATGCCGATGGTGTAGAGGCCCCAGAGGAACATGGCGCCGGCGATCCACAGGTCGCCCTCGACGAACTCCAGGCCGGTCAGGCGCTGCCAGCTGCCGTGGGCGACCACGACGACCAGGCCGACCAGGGCGATGGCGATGCCGGCGATCCGGCCCGCCGTGCTGCGCTCGCCGACGCCGGCCAGGGACAGCAGCACGATGTAGATCGGCACCGATGCGTTGAGCAGCGCGCCGTTGATCGCCGTCGTCGTCTGGGTGCCGCGGAAGATCATGTAGTTGAAGAAGATCGCACCGACGGCGGAGAGCAGCGCGATCGTGCGCCATTCCCGGCGCAGGGCCGCCCGGTGCCGCCACAGCGACGCCGCCAGCAGCGGCAGCAGGACCGAACCGGCCGCGGCCCAGCGGGAAAACGCCATGACCGCGGGCGACACGTCCTGGTACGAGCCGCGCGCCGCCGTCCAGGTGCCGCCCCAGAAGGCGGCCGCTGCCGTCAGCGCGATATACGGCGCGGCCCGGGCGAGCCAGCCGGCGCCGGCATCCGCGCCCCAATCCGCGCCCGGGTCAGCCGGCATGGCCGGTCTTGGCGGCCGGCCTCAGTAAATCACCACGCTGCGGATGCTTTCGCCGGCGTGCATCAGGTCGAAGGCCGAGTTGATGTCTTCGAGCGGCATGGTGTGGGTGATCAGGTCGTCGATGTTGATCTTCCCGTCCATGTACCAGTCGACGATCTTCGGCACGTCGGTCCGGCCGCGCGCGCCGCCGAAGGCCGTGCCGCGCCAGACCCGCCCGGTGACGAGCTGGAACGGACGGGTCGCGATTTCCTGGCCGGCGCCGGCGACGCCGATGATGATGCTCTCGCCCCAGCCGCGATGGCAGCATTCGAGCGCCTGGCGCATGACCTCGACATTGCCGATGCACTCGAAGCTGTAGTCGGCGCCGCCATCGGTGATGTCGACGATGGCTTCGACCACCTTGTCGTTGCCGATCTCCTTCGGATTGACGAAATCGGTCATGCCGAAATTCTCGGCGAGCGGGCGCTTGGCCGGGTTGATGTCGATGCCGACGATCCTGTCCGCCCCGGCCATGCGCGCGCCCTGGATGACGTTGAGGCCGATGCCGCCGAGGCCGAACACCGCGACGTTCGAGCCCGGCTCGACTCCGGCCGTGTTGATGACGGCGCCGATGCCCGTGGTGACGCCGCAGCCGATGTAGCAGATCTTGTCGAAGGGCGCGTCCTCGCGGACCTTCGCCAACGCGATCTCCGGCAGCACCGTGTAGTTGGCGAAGGTCGAGGTGCCCATATAGTGGAACACATTCTCGCCGCCCATGCTGAACCGGCTGGTGCCGTCGGGCATCAGGCCCTGGCCCTGGGTCGCGCGGATCGAGGTGCACAGGTTGGTTTTCTGCGACAGGCAGCTTTTGCACTGCCGGCATTCGGGCGTGTAGAGCGGGATGACGTGATCGCCCTCCTTCAGCCCGGTCACGCCCGGCCCGGTCTCGACCACCACGCCGGCGCCCTCATGGCCCAGGATGGCCGGGAACAGCCCTTCCGGATCGGCGCCGGACAGGGTGAATTCGTCGGTATGGCAGATGCCGGTGGCCTTCACCTCCACCATCACTTCGCCCGCTTTCGGGCCGTCGAGCTGAACCGTTTCTACGGTCAGCGCCTCGCCCGCCTTGTGTGCAACCGCAGCCTTGACATCCATGACGCTTCCTTCCCCGATTTGCCGCCTTCGCCGGCGTGCGCCAGCCGGTCCGCCGAACCCGCCCCGCTTGCCGTTTCCGTCTCTCGTGCTACACGGAGGGGGCGTTCCACACAACATTTCTCGGACAGCCAGCCGCAGACAGGGCCCCGCCATGCGCGACATTCAGTTTCCCGGCCGTTCCGTCGTCCATGCCGTCAACGGCGCGGCGGCGACCTCGAACCCGCTGTCGACGCTGACAGCGATCGATATCCTGCGCGCCGGCGGCAACGCGGTTGACGCGGCGGTCGCGGCCTGCGCCGTGCAATGCGTGATCGAGCCCATGAGCACAGCGATCGGCGGCGACTGTTTCATGCTCTACCAGAAGGGCGGCGCCGGACCGGTCGCCGGGATCAACGGCTCGGGCTGGGCCCCGGCCGGCCTGACGGCGGAGTCGCTGCTGGAGCGCGGTATCCGGGAAATCGGCCCCGAGAGCGCCGAATCCGTAACGGTGCCGGGCGCCGTCGACGCCTGGTGCACCATCCTGGAAGCCCACGGCACCATGGGCATGGACCGGGTGCTCCAGCCGGCCATCGCCTGCGCCGAAAACGGCTTTGCCGTCGGCGAGATCACCCAGCGGCTGTGGACCGGCCGACTCGACGGCCTGCGCGGCAACGCAGCCGCCTCGGCGCTCTATCTGAAGGACGGCGCGCCGCCCCGGACCGGCGACGTCTGGCGCTCGCCCGCCCTCGCGCAGACCTTGCGCACCATCGCCGAAAGGGGCCGCGACGGTTTCTATGCCGGGCCGGTGCTCGACCACATGCTCGCCGCCCTACAGGCCGTCGGCGGCGTCCATACCGAAGAGGATTTCGCCTTGCAGCGGTGTGAGCCGGTGGTGCCGCTCGCCTCGACCTATCGCGGCCGCACGGTGCTGGAAATCCCGCCGAACGGCGGCGGCATCACGGCCCAGATCATGCTCAATATCCTGGAGGGCTTCGACCTCTCCGGCCTGGACCCGATGGGGACGGAACGCCTGCACCTGGAAGTAGAGGCCCAGCGCCTCGCCTACGCCCAGCGCAATGCCCACGTCGCCGACCAGCGCCACAGCGACGTCCCGGTCGACCGCCTGCTGTCAAAGGATTTCGCCGCCGAACTGCGCGGCCGTATCCGCCGCGACAGGGCGATGGGCGCACTGCCGCCGGCCGGCGGCCCGCAGCACAAGGATACGGTCTACCTCACCGTCGTGGACCGCGACCTCAACTGCGTCAGCTTCATCAATTCCGTGTTCTGGAGCTTCGGCAGCTGCATCGCTTCGGAGGAGACCGGCGTCGTATTCCAGAACCGGGGCGGCGGCTTCGTGGTCGAGCCGGGGCATCCCAACTGCGTCGGCCCGCGCAAACGGCCGCTGCACACCATCATCCCCGGGATGGTGCTGAACGGCGGCGAATGCGAACTGTCCTTCGGCGTGATGGGCGGCCCCTACCAGCCGGTCGGCCAGACCCACGTCATTACCAATCTCCTGGATTTCGGCATGGATATCCAGCAGGCCATCGACTGTCCGCGCGTCTTCCACGATAGCGGCGCCATCGTTGCCGAAACGAGCGTACCCGAAGCCGCGGTCGCCGGCCTCCGGGCCCTGGGCCACAGCGTCGTGACTGCCGAGAGCCCCCTTGGCGGCGGCCAGGGCATCCTGATCGACCGGGAGCGCGGCGTGCTGTCGGCCGGCTCCGACCCGCGGCGCGACGGCTGCGCGCTGGGTTATTGAGGCGTCCGGCCCGCCATTTGCCTCATTCGCGCCGGCCGTCGACGATCATCACCAGAGTCGGCAGGATGAACAGGGTGAAGACGCCGGCAGCCACCATGCCGCCGAGCATGCTGACCACGAACGGCACGAAGCGGATCAGTTCGTCGCCGCGCGCGTAAAGCAGGGGCGAGAGGCCGAGGACCGTGGTCAGGCTGGTCAGGAAGACGGCGCGGAAGCGGTGGCGCGTCGCCGCGGAAGCGGCGGCGATGGCCGGGAGCATGTCGTTGTCCCGGCGGATCGCATTGTAGCGGTCGAGCAGCACCAGCGCGTCGTTGACGATGACGCCGGCAACGCCGACGACGCCGAACAGGGACATCGCCGTGACATCCCAGCCGAGGACCCAGTGCCCGAAGATGGCGCCGGCGAAAGCAATAGGGACCCCCGCCATGGCGACCACCGGCTTCCAGTAGCTTCGCAGGAAGCCGGCCATCAGGGCGTACATCGCGATCAGCACGAAGGGCACCAGCAGGCTCAACGTCTCGATCAGGTGCCTCTCCTGGCGCACGCCGGCGTCATCGGAGATGCCGAGGCCGGGATATTTCGCGATCAGGCCGGGCAGGAACTCCCGGTCGATCTTCCTCCGCGCCTGAATGGGGGTGATCCGGGTGAGTTCGGTATGGGCATTGACCAGGACGGTGCTCTTGCCGTCGATGCGGGTGAGCGCAGCAAGCTCGCGCTTTTCCTCGATCCAGGCGACCGTGGACAGCGGCACCTCGCCGCCGCCGGGCCGGCGGATCCGCTCGCTGGCGAGTTCGCGCAGACTGCGCCGGCGTTCCGCCGGATAGCGCACGACGACGCGAATCTCATCGCGGCCGCGCTGGATTCTCTGCACCTCGATGCCGTGGTAATTGGCCCGCAATTGCCGGCCGATCCCGGTCGGCGTCAGGCCCGCGGCCTTGCCGGCCGGCGTCACCCGGACGACGAAATGCCGTTTGCCCGGCGTCAGGCTGTCCGAAAGCTGGTAGATGCCCGGAACGGACCGGATGAATGCGCTGAGTTCGCGGGCTGCCTTCTCCAGCTCGTCGCGATCGTCGTGAACCAGGGCATAGGCGACGGACGGCTTGAACTGGAACTGGGTCGTCCGGACCGAGACTTTCGCCAGTCCCGGCAGATTGCCGATGTTCCGGCGCCACAGCCGCTCGATTTCCACCGGCGACGCGCTGCGCAGCGGCCGACGATGCAGATGGAGCCGGACCGAGGCCAGATGGCTGCCGTTACGCTGTCCCTCGCCGGTGCGCGAGCGGGCGATGCCGCCGGTATTGCCGACGATCACGCTGATCGATTTGATCGCCGTCCTGTCGAGTTCCTTGTCGACCGCCTCGGCCGCCCGTACGAATCTTTCGGCGACGGCGGCACTGGCTTCGAACGGCGCGCCGACCGGCAACTCGAGGTTCGCCTGGACCGTGTTCGAGCGGCTCGTCGTGTTGTCGAGGATGACCACGCGAACCTGCTCGGAGCGCAGCAGGGCGAGGGCGGCAACGAAAAAAACCAGCCCGAAGGCGATCGTGAGCCAGACATGGCGGACCGCCCACGACACCGCCGGCGCGACGATCGAATCCCGCATCCGGTCAATCGCTCCGCGCACCCAGGCCTGGATTTCGCGCAGCGGGGAGAGACTCCAGCGCCGCTCGTGCGAGAGGTGGGATGGCAGGATGAAGAAAGCCTCGGCCAGCGATACGGCGAGTACGAACAGCGCGACCCAGAAAAACGGCTGGACGACCTGAAGGCTGCCTTCCGTGACGAACAGGAACGGCACGAACGCCAATACGGTCGTGGATACGCCGACAAAGATCGGGCCGGCGACGATCCGGGCCCCCGAGACCGCCGCCTCCACGGCATTCTTTCCCCGCTCGCGTTCCGCAGCGACGCTTTCGCCGACCACGACGGCATCGTCGACGACGATGCCGATCAGCAGGAAGAAGGCGAACAGCGTCCCCAGATTCAGGGTCAGGTCCGCCAGATCGAAGAACATCAGCGCGCCGACGAACGACAGGGGAATGCCCAGGGTAATCCAGAAAGCGAGGCGGAGGTCGAAGACAAGAAACAGGCACACGAACACCAGGATGACGCCGATCACCGCGTTGCGAACGATATCCGAGAGAACGTCGAAAATCGGTTCTGCGGTATCGTTCCAGATGAGAATGTCGATCCCCGGCGGCGGCGTGTAGGTTTCGAGACGTTTCCTGATGTTGGAGGAGATTTCGATCAGCGATTGCTCCTTGGATGCTTCGACACGGACGAAGACCGCGGGCCTGCCATCGACCGTCGAGAGGATGTCTTCGTCGACGAAGCCGTCGCGGATCGTGGCGACGTCGCCGAGCGTCAGGATGGTGCCGTCGTCCCTGGTGATGAGCGGGATGTTTTTGAATTCTTCGCCAATCCGCCGTTTGCCGACGGCATGGAGGACCACGCCGCCCGCGCGCGTGCGCAATTCGCCGAAGGTCGCGTTGCGGGAGGCCCGCCGGACAATTCTGGCGACCCTGGCGAGCGTCAGCTTGTGGCGGCGCAACTCCTCTTCGTTCATCTCGATGGCGATTTCGCGGTCGCGCGTGCCGCGCAGCTTGACCTGGGAGACCGATGGCAGCGTCAGCAGATCGTCGCGCAACTTTTCTGCCGCAAGGCGCAAGTCGTTTTCGGTCGAAGTCGACGAGGCGACGGCAAGCGTCATCACTTCGATCGCCAGTTTCTTCAGCTCCACCCTCGGCCGTTCTGCATTGGCCGGCGGAAAATTCTCGATGCTTTCGACGGCGCTGCGAACATCCGCCAGGACGTCCCCGGCATCGGCGAAAGTTTCGAGCTCGACATCCAGCCGGGCGAACCCTTGCGAGGCGGTGCCGACGACCCGCGCGACGCCGGGGAGGCCGACCACGCTTTCCTCGATCCGGCGGTTGACGTCCTCCTCGACCTCCTTCGGCGACGCGCCGGGCACCTTCACGGTCACGCTGACCGTGCGCAGATCGATTTCCGGAATGTGCTGAACGGTCAGCTGAGTCCCTGAAAAGACGCCGCCGACGATCAGCAGGATGAGCAAGAATTTGGCGGCGACAGGATTGCCGACGAAATATGCGATCGGTCCTTTATTCACGATAGTCCCTCGCAATGGTGCGCCCGGCGCGCGCGGCGTCCGTCTTCAGGCCCGGTTATTCCGGCGCTCGAATTGCCCTGGCCGTCACCTGCAACCCTTCCCTGGCATTGGCCAGCACGCCCACGACGACGCCGTCGCCGGCATCGAACGGCTCGACGATCCAGCCGTCCACCGTGCGGCCGAGCGTTTTGGGCGTGAACGGCGCCAGGGCGCCCTTCCTCACCACCCAGACGCTGTCGCGGTCCCGCGCCGCCGCCGCCGGCAGGACGAAGACCTTGTCGCGCGTCGGGCCGGTAACGGCGATTTCCGCGAAGGTGCCCGGCGCCGGCAAGGTGCCGGGCGGCGTATCCCCGGCGAAATTCAGGAACATCGATCCCAGGCGGGTGCGCGGCGCGACAACCGACGAGACGCGGACCACTTCACCGCTGAATTTTCCGGCCCAGGTGGAGATTCGGGCGGTGCGCCCGACCATCGGCGCAAAATTTTTCAGGTCCTTCGGCTCGACCGGCGCCCGGACCTGCAATCCGCCGGGCCGGTAGACGACGCCCAGCACCCACGAGCGCCCGACATTTTCGGCCGGGCCGACGAGTTCACCGACTTCGACGTCCGAGCGCACGACCCGGCTGTCGTAGGGCAGCGATATATTCGTGCGCGCAAGCCGCAATCTGGCGAGATCCAGCGCTGCCTGCGCCCGGCCCAGCCTGGCTTCCGTCCTGGCGATCGGCGAGACGCGGCGGACCCGCTCGGGAATCTCCGCCCCCGGATTGGCTTTCGTGAACTTATCGGCGCCTTCCTTTGCAAGAGCCTTTTGAATTTGCAGACTGGCTTCGGCTTCCTTGACCGACATTTGCGCGGCCCGGACCCGGATCTCGAATTCGGCCGGATCGATCCTGATGAAGGTTTCGTTCGCCCCGATCGACCCGCCGTTCGTGAAGTTCGGCGAGACCCAGACAACCCGGCCGACAACCTGCGAAACGACCTTGGTCTTCCGTTCGAGGGTCACCGTTCCCGTCGCGCGGACGGTGAAGGTATATTTCTTCGGACCCGGCTGAACGACGCGTACGGCCGGCTTGTCCGATCCGGCCGTCGTGGCGGCCGTCGCCCCGCGCTCGACCCGGTCGGGCGCGCGGGCAAAGTACAGGGCGGCAACGATGGCGATCAGGATCAACCCCAGTTGGGCATAACCGAGCCACCGCGGCCTGTCGGAACGACTGGCGGAGTCTGCTGTTTCCTGGGACATAGCCGCGCTCCCGCTCACCTTTAGGGTTTGCCGGCGGATTCGGGAACGGGCGACGCGAAATTTGCAGATCGTCCGGCCGTTGCCCGGTAGCCCGTCCCGTCGCTGGCCGTGTTCTGAAATCTATCGGGTCGCAATATCAGCGCAAGAATCGGCAAATTGCCAGAGCGTTTTTCGTCGGGCCGGAAATTTCGTCTTTCGAGACGCCCCGTTTTGAAGGACGACTGCACGTCTCGAAGGGCGTACCTTCAGGCGCGGCGGCGCTCCGCCAGAATGCCGGTAAACGCCCGGACGGCCGCCGCCGGTCCGTCCGGAAAGTCCCAGACGCCGCCGACCACCGCCAGGAAATCGGCGCCGGCGCGGATCAGCGGACTGCAGTTCTCCACGGTAATCCCGCCGATGGCGACGCAGGGCACGACGGTCGCCGTGGACCAGCTCTCGAGCGTCTCCAGGCTGGCCTTCGACTTCGGCTCCTTGGTCCGGGTCTGGAAGAAGGCGCCGAAGGCGACATAATCGGCGCCGGCCTCGGCCGCCTCCATCGCCAGATGCAGGGAGTTGTGGCAGGTCACGCCGACGGTCGCATCGTCGCCGACCAGCGCCCGCGCCTCGGCATAGCCGGCGTCCTCCTGCCCGATATGGACGCCGTCGGCGCCCAGTTCGCGCGCGAGGTCGGGCCGGTCGTTGATCAGGAAGGCGGCATCGTAACGATGGCAGACCGGCATCAGGATGTCGGCCGCGCGGCGCACGGCATCGTCCGGCGCCTCCTTGAGCCGGAGCTGGAGACACGCCACCGGCCCGGCATCCAGCGCCGCCTTCAGGTCTTCGCCGAACCCCGCCGGCTCCAATGCCGGCGGGGTGACGAGGTAAAGCTGACAGCCGGGATCGGCCATGATGCCCGCCGCGATCCCGGCGCCTAGAGCTGTCCCTTGTAGATCCGCACCACCTTGTCGAGCAGGGCGAGGGCGTCGTCGCGCGGGCGCTGGAAGCTGTTGCGGCCGATGATCGAGCCGGAGGCGCCGCCGTCGCGCAGCGCGCGGATTTCGTCGAGGATCGCGTCGTCGCCCTTGGCCGCGCCGCCGGAAAAGACGACCAGCCGGCGGCCGGCGAAGGCGCTCTGCATGACATGGGCGACGCGGGCGGACAGGCTCGAAATGTCGATGCCCTGGGCCTCGTAGACCTTGCGCGCCTCATCCTGCTCGATGTGGCCGGTCGGCGGCTTGACCTTGATGATGTGGGCGCCCAGCAAGGCCGCCATGTGGGCGGCGTAGGCGCAGACGTCGATCGCGGTCTCGCCCTGTTTCGAGAGGCCGCCGCCGCGTGGATAGGACCAGATGACGACGGCGAGGCCGACCGCTTTCGCCTCCGCCGCCATTTCGCGGATTTCCTCCATCATCTCGAACTGGCTGTCCGAGGCCGGATAGATGGTGAAGCCGATGGCGGCGCAACCCAGGCGCAGGGCGTCCTCCACCGCGCCGGTGATCGCCTGGTCTTTTTCCCGGGCATGGCTGTTGGCGCTGTTGACCTTGAGGATGGTCGGGATCTGGCCGGCGAAGGTGTCGGCGCCGGCCTCCAGCAGGCCGAGCGGCGCGGCGAAGGCGTTGAGGCCGGCGTCGATGGCCAGCCGGTAGTGGTAGTGCGGATCGTAGCCGGCGGGATTCGGGGCGAAGCTGCGCGCCGGGCCGTGCTCGAAGCCCTGGTCGACCGGCAGGATGACCGCCTTGCCCGTGCCGGCGAGACGGCCGTTCATCAGGATGCGGGCCAGCTGACCTTTAGTACCGGGACAGTCGCTTTCGTAGTTTTTCAGAATTTGACGCACCCTGGACGTCATTTTCATGGCTGGTTCCTTCGCTTCGTCCGCCGGCTGCGCCGCCTGTCCCGCTGTGTCTGGGTCCCGTGCTTAGACAAGCCCGCCCGAGGTTTCAACGCGCGGATTGAACGTCCGGGCCGTCACGCCCGGAGTCAGTCGCGCGTATCGGGCAGGCCCAGTGCGAAGCGGCACGACGCCGCCGGGTCGAGCCGGTCGCGCAGGTCGAGTTCCGGCGGCGGGCCGGGGTGCAGCGCGGCGCCGTATTCTTCCGCGATCGCGGCCAGCCTGGCGCGGACATCGGCCCGGCCCGCGACATGCAGATGGCGAAGGCCCTCGCGCAGCGCGGCCAGCGCATAGCCCGGCGCATCGCCGCAATCCAATACCGTCGACGCCTGGCCGGAGTCCCCTGGGCCCAAGTCCGCCGGACCGGTATCAGACAGACCGGCGACCGCGCGGTCGAGCGCCGCCCAATAGCCGACGCCAAGGTCTCCTGCTGCGTCCGGCGGGCTCCAAAGCTCGGCATCGGCGCCGGCGGCCGCCGCCGCCTGCACGGCGATCCGGGCCAGCCGCAGATCGGCGACGATACAGGCGAGGCGCGGACGGTCCGGCACCGGAACCCGGATGGGCTAGCGCCGCCGTTCGGCTGCGGCGGGCAGCGTCTCGAGCCGCTTCATGGCGTCGGTTTCCAGGATTTGCGGATCGGCGAGGCAGGCGTGGGCGAAATCCGTCCCGTCGACGCCCCAGAAATGCTGGCCGTCGACCGCCAGGGTCGGCACGCCGAAAACTCCGGCCGCAATCGCCCTTTCCGTGTTTTCCCTCAAGGCGGTCTTGACCGATTCTGCCGCAATCAAGGTATCGGCGTCGGCGGCGCCCAGCGCCGCGATCAGGGCCGGCCAGTCCGCGACCGGGTCGCGTCCCTCGCCCCAGACGAAGCGGAAGATGGCGTCGATGGCGGCCGGATCGCAGTCCAGCGCGATGGACAGGCGCAGGATGCGCAGCGGGTTGAACGGATGGGCCGGCGGCAGCCGGAACGGCACGCCCAGCCGGCCGGCGGTGAACTGGCAGAAGCGGTAGGTCCACAGCCGCTTGGCCGGAATCTCCGCCGGTCCCAGCATGCCGGTCGCGTTGAGCAACCCGGCGAACAGCACCGGCACCGGCCGGATTTCCGCGGTGCCGGCGAATTCCCCGAGCCGCTGCGACTGCAGATAGGCGTAGGGCGAGATATAGTCGAAATACCAGTCGATCCGTTTCATGCGTTTTCGGTTCCGTTCCCGTTGTCATCCGGCAATTTCCGGTTGGCCAGCCGGATTCCGGTCAGCACCAAGGCTGCACCGGCATAGTGATACCATGCCGGCGCCTCGCCGAGCAGCAGCCAGGCCATCACGACGCCGATCAGCGGGATCATGTAGAGGATCAGGCCGGCCTTGCCCGGACCCAACCGCTCGACGATGAAGGCATACGCCGCGTAGGCGCCGACACCGGGGACCGCGGCGACCAAAACCATCCAGCCGGCGGTTTCCCAGGTCCAGGTGACTGGTTCGCCGCCCAGATGCTCGGCGACGGTAAAGGGCAGCAGGATCAGCACCCCGGCCAGGCAGATAGCGAAGAAGCGCGGCAGGGTATCGAACCCGGTCGGCCGGTGTTTGAGCAGGATCGAATAGATCGCCCAGCCGCTTGCGGCGGCGACCATCCACAGGTCGCCCGCAACGAAGCGGACGTCGAACAGGGTGTCGGGATCGCCCTGCGCCAGAATCGTGAGGACGCCGGCGAACGCGAGCGCGACACCCAGAGCGGCAATGCGGCCGATATGCTGGCCGTAGAAGACCGCGGCAAGCACCAGGATCAGGACCGGCGAACTGGAATAGATCAGCCCGATATTGGTCGCGCTGGTGGTATCGGCGCCGATATAGACGAAGGCCCCGCACACGCCCATGCCGAGCGCGCCGAAGACCATCAGGTCCGGCCATTCGCGCAGCAGGCAGGCGCGCTGGCGCCAGAAGCGCGGCCAGACCGCCGGGGCCAGCAGCAGCAGCGCGCCGAGCCAGCGGAAGAAGGCCAGCGCGACCGGCGGGATCAGGTCGGCGGTCGCCTTGGCCGCCAGCATATTGGTCGCGAACAGGAACGGCCCGACCATGAGCAGGGCATAGGCGAGGCTGTCCGCACCCCGGCCGGTCGGCGCGGGTCTGGCAGCAGCGTCGATGGATGGGCGAATCGGCGGCGTGGCCGGGTACTCCTCATCTTGTGTCGGGCTCTATCGTCGGGCGGGCGAGCGGCCGGACATCGCTGCGATGCCGAAGAGGTAGGCGAATTGCGCGGCCTGCGGTGCGAATGCAATGCCGCACCTTCTTCGGGACGGTCGTCTCGAAGGACGGCGTTGCAACCTGCGGCGCGGTCAGCTACGCGTTGGCGCGTCCCGACCGCACCGGCGAGCGCACATGCTGCCCATCGTCTTCCATCCCGGCCACGCGCGCCACGATCCGCAGCTCTATTTCAGGGCGGGCGAATTCCACACCCATCCGGAAATGCCGTCGCGGGCGGAAGCGATCGTGTCGGCCCTGAGGGCGCAGGGCGGGGAGATCGCCGCGCCGGACGATTTCGGCCCCGGCCCGCGGGCGGACGTGCACTCCGCGGAGTACCTGGATTTCCTGTCGAGTGTCCACCGGCGCTGGAAGGCGGGAGGCCAGGCAAGCGACGAGGTCGTGCCGAACATTCATCCCGGCCGGCACATGGCGGGCCGGCCGGCGAGCCTGCTCGGCCAGGTCGGGTATCACACGACCGATCTCTCCAGCCCGGTCGGGCCCGGCACCTGGGAGGCGGCTTGCGCCAGCGCCGATACCGCGCTGCACGCCGCGACGCTGGTGCTCGACGGCGCGCCGGCCGCCTATGGCCTGTGCCGGCCGCCGGGGCACCACGCCTTTGCCGACACGGCCGGCGGCTTCTGCTTCCTGAACAATATCGCCATCGCCGCGCAATATGCCGTGCGCCGGGGCAGGCGCCCGGCAATCCTGGATGTCGACGTCCATGCCGGCAACGGCACCCAGGGCATCTTCTACCGCCGGCCCGACGTGCTGACGGTGTCCCTGCATTGCGATCCGGCGGATTTCTACCCCTTCTTCGCCGGCCATGCCGATGAGCGCGGCGCGGGCGACGGGACGGGCAGCCACCTGAACCTGCCCCTGCCGCCGGACACCGGCGACAACGCCTATCTTTCCGCGCTCGATTCGGCGCTGAACCGGATTGCGGCCTGGGGCCCGGACCTGCTGTTCGTGGCGCTGGGCGTCGACGGCTACGAGAAGGACCCGCTGCGCGGCATCGCGCTGACGACCCCCGGCTTCAACCGGATCGCCCGCGCGATCGGGGAGATGAAGCTGCCGACCGTCCTGATCCAGGAAGGCGGCTACAATGTGCCGGACCTGGGCCGCAACGTCTTCTCGTTCCTCGAAGGCTTCGAGACGACGCACCGATAGAGGGCGGGGCGCTTCAGGCGGCGGAATCCAGCGCGTCGCCGGACAGGTTGCCGTAGACCCGGATCAGCATCTGCTTGAGCGCGGCGGCTTCGTCTGTCGTGAAGCCGGCCAGCGCGATCGCCTCGTAGCGCTGGGCGACCGGCACGATGGCCCGGGTCGCCGCCTGTCCGGCCGGCGTCACGACGACCGTGACGACCCGTCCGTCGGCCTCCGGGCTGCGCCGGCGGATCACGAGACCGCGCTTCTCCATCTTGCCGATCAGCCGCGACAGGGTGGAAATGTCGATGGAGGTCAGGCCCGCCACGTCGCTGATCCGCAGACCGTCGCGATAGTGGAGCGCGGCCAGCACCCGCCACATCGGCAGGGTGACGCCGTGCTGAGCAATCTCGCGCGAAAACGCCCCCGCCAGCTCGACGCCCGTCCGGTTGATCAGGTAGGGGAGGTAGGTTGTGAAGTCGAAGGACAAATCCTTCAGGCCGCTTTGAGCTGGGCCCGGCGGCCGTTGTGCTTGCCGTCGAAGTGGGGTGCGACTTCGTCCATGAAGAGGTGCATCTGATTCTCGACGACGGCCTTGTCCTTGTTGCCGACATTGAAATACAGGATCACCTCGTCGATCCCGGCTTCCTCGACCTCCTTCAGCTTGTCGACCACCTTCTGCGGCGGGCCGAGCAGGATGGATTTGTCGGAAAGATCCTCTTCCTTCATGTTTTCCAGGATCTCGATGATCTTGCGGAAATAGTGCATGGTCGGCGGCGCCTTGGCCGGGTCGCCGGTGAAGGCCGGCAGGCAACAGTAATTGAAATAGTCCATCTGCTTGCTGCGGCCGTAGTTGTCGTCCTCGTCGATATAGATGAAGTAGCTGCACATCTTGCGGCCCGGCTCGGTGCCCATGCGCGCGCAGGTCTCGCGATAGGCTTCGGCGGCCTTGTCGAGCCCGCCATACATCATGCCGGCGGCGAACGGCGCCCAGATGACGTTGGTGCTGTGGCGCGCGGCGATCTCCAGCGAGGTGTTGGAGAAAGACGCCGTGTAGAACGGGATCGGCCGCTGCACCGGCTTGGGCGTGATCTCCATTTCCGGGATGTCGTGGAATTCGCTCTTGTGCGACCACGGCCCGTCGCCCCAGGCCTTGAGGATGATCTCGATCGAATCCTCGAAATACTCGGCCGATTTCATGTAGTCGGCGCCGAAAGGCGCGTATTCCCGCCGGTCGTAGCCGCGCCCGGCGGCGAAATCGACCCGGCCGCCGGACAGCAGGTCGAGCGTGGCCCAGGTCTCTGCGACATGGACCGGATGATGCAGCGGCAGCACGGCGACGGCCGGCGCCAGGCGGATATGCTGCGTTTCCGGAATGATGCTGGCGAGCAGCAGGTCGGGCCGCGAATTCACGCCCAGGGAATCGAAATGATGTTCGCCGATCCAGGCCGAATGGTAGCCCAGCCGGTCGGCCAGGATCGCCTGCTCGCGGATGTCGAGCACAAAGTCGTTCGGCGTGCGCGGATTGTTCGGATAGTGGTTGTCGCTGAGCGTGAAATAGCCGAATTCCATGACCGTCGCTCCCGGTTGCAACGCGGTATTTGCATTTGCAAATATCCTGCATCTGAATAGAGCCGTCAAGAACTTCTGTCGAGACGGCCATTCGGCAACGAATTGACAATTTGTGACTGGTCATGAATACTAGTCATATGGAATCGATCAACGCCTCCGACTTCAAGGCCAGGTGTCTGGCCATCCTCGACCGCGTGCAGGCGACCGGCGAACGGATCGTGATCCTGAAACGGGGCCGGCCGGTCGCTGAACTTTCGCCACATCGTCCGGTGGACTCCGGATACCCCCAGGCGGAACTCGAAGGCACGGTCGTCGTCACCGGCGATATCCTCGGACCGGCGGTCCCGGAAGAAGATTGGGACAGCCTGAAGCAATGAATGCCCTTCTCGATACGCACATATTGCTTTGGTGGCATGGCGACCGCAGTCGCCTCTCGCCGGAACAACGGAACACCATTGAAGCTGCCGATGCAGATGCGCCACTGCTTGTCTCCGATATTTCGCTCTGGGAGGTAGCGACACTGCACAGCCTGGGGCGCATCCGCCTGAAGCTTCCCCTGCGGGATTGGCTGGAAAAGGCGGTCGCGCCGCCGCTGGTTCGGCGCTACGGCATCTCGCCTCCGGTCGCCGCGGAACTGGCGTTATTGCCGGATTCCTTTCACCGCGACCCGGCGGACCGCATTCTGGTCGCCACCGCCCGCGTGCTCGGCGCCACGCTTCTGACCCGGGACCGGCGAATCGTCGAGGCGGGGTTGGTGGATACACTGAGCTGATCGGCCCCTCCCGAAGACCGTCCTTCGAGACGGGCGTTTCGCGGCGGCCCTTCGGGCCTCCTCAACGCCCTCCTCAGAATGAAGGGTTGTGTTGGTTCCACAATTTCAGCTTCATCCTGAGGAGAGGTTGAGGAGCGATCCGGTAGGATCGCGTTTCGAAACCTCGTCTCGAAGGGCTTCATCCTGAGGCGGCGAAGGCGAACGTCTGAGCCATCTCGAAGGACGCCCCCGCAAAAAAGCGCGCCGCCATCGCCGACAGACCCGCCCCCGCCGATTATCTCCTGCCGCTCGCCTTCGTGCCGCTGTGGTCGACCGGCTTCATCTTCACCAAGCTGGGCATCCCGTATGCCGAGCCGCTGACCTTCATGGCGGTCCGGTTCGCCATCGTCCTGCCGCTGATGGTCGGCCTGGCGCTGGTCATGCGCGCGGCCTGGCCGTCGCGGACCGAGGCGGGCCACAGCCTGGTCGTCGGTGCGCTGCTGCACGGCCTCTATCTCGGCGGCGTCTTCATCGCGTTTGCCGAAGGGGTGCCAGCCGGCGTCGCCGCGCTCATCGTATGCCTGCAGCCGGTTCTGACCGCGACCGCGGTCGGCGCGGTGCTCGGCGAACAAGTCCGGCCGGTCCAGTGGCTCGGCCTCGTTCTCGGGCTCGCCGGCGTCGCCATGGTCCTGTGGCGCAAGATGGGTCTGGACGGCGGCCTGGAGGCCGAGGGCAGCCTTGTCGGCTACGGTTTCGCCGCGCTTTCGCTGCTCGGCATCACGGCGAGCACGATCTATCAGAAACGCTTCTGCGCCGACGTGCATCCGGCCTCCGGCGGCGTTTACCAGTATGCCGCCGCCGGCGTGCTGGTTACGGCCGGCGCCGCGCTGACCGAGACCTGGCGGGTCGATTTCACCGCCCCGGAATTCCTCATTTCCCTGTTCTGGCTCGCGGTCGTGCTATCGATCGTGACCGTCTGGCTCCTCATGATCATGATCCGGCGCGGCGCGGCCAGCAAGGTCGCCAGCCTGTTCTACCTGGTGCCGGCGTTCGTCGCCTTCTTCGCCTGGCTGCTGTTCGGCGAGACCCTCGGCCCGCTGGCGCTCGCCGGCATGGCCGTCGCCGTCCTGGGCGTCGCGCTGGTCAACCGCTGACCGGAACGCGCGCCGCGCATCAATAACATCGCGACGGCTCCGCCGGACTCCGATAAATTGCCGGGCGAACAACCGGGTTCAGTCAAACTGCCGGAAAATCCGACCATGTATCGCTTCGACCTCACCGAGTCCTACATCCCCGCCCAGACCGACGACGTCGTGCTGGAGACGACGGTCGGCGGCATCCTGCACGACGCGGCACGGCAGCGCGGCGATGCCGTGGCGCTGGTCGAGATCGGCCCGCCGTCGGTCGATCGCCAGCGTCAGTGGACCTTCGCGGAACTGCTGGCGGACAGCGAACGCCTGGCGGCGGCGCTGGCCTCGCGCTACGCGCCGGGCGAGCGGGTCGTGGTCTGGGCGCCGAACGTGCCGGAATGGGTGCTGATGGAGTTTGCCTGCGGCCTGGCGGGCCTCGTGCTGGTGACGGCCAACCCCTCCTACCAGGCGGCCGAGCTGCGCTACGTCCTGGAACAGTCGGGCGCCTCCGCCCTGTTCTCGGTCGAGAGCCACCGCGGCAATCCGATGGCGGAGATCGCCGCCACGGCCGCCAACGGCCTTGAGGCGGTGCGCGAAATCGTCGATCTGGAGAACCCGGACGCGCTGTTCCGCATCGGCGGAAGGCCGGCTGCGTTGCCCGATGTCACGCCCGGTGACGCGGCGCAAATCCAGTACACCTCCGGCACCACCGGGTTTCCGAAGGGGGCGGTGCTCTCGCACCGGGCGCTGACCAACAATGCGCGATTCTACGCGAAGCGCATCGGCATCGGGCCGGACTCGGTGTGGGCGAATTTCATGCCGATGTTCCACACCAGCGGCTGCGGGATGATTACCCTGGGCGCGCTGCAGGCGGGTTGCCCGGTGTTTCTGGTCAAGATGTTCGATCCCGCCGCCGTCCTGCAGCTGATCGAACGCGAGCAGGTCACCGCGATCCTCGGCGTGCCGACCATGCTGGTCGCCATGATGGAATGCCTGGACCAACAGGAATTCGACCTGTCGTCGGTCGAAGTCGCGGTCTCCGGCGGCTCCATGGTCGCGCCCGAACTGGTGCGCAACGCCATCGAGCGCTTCGGCTGCACCTTCCAGACCGTCTTCGGCCAGACCGAATCCGCGCCGCTCATCACCCAGCATCATGCCGGCGAGCCCCTCGACATCGTCTGCGAGACGGCCGGCCTGCCGATGCCGCAGACCGAGGTCTCGATCCGCAGCGTGGACGGGGAGAACCGGCTGCTGCCGGTCGGCGAGGTCGGCGAGATCTGCGTGCGCGGCTATTGCGTGATGATCGGCTATCACGAGAACCCGTCGGCGACCGCCGACGCCATCGACGCCGACGGCTGGCTCCATACCGGCGATCTCGGCACGCTGGACCGCCGGGGCTATCTGCGCATCACCGGGCGGGTGAAGGAGATGATCATCCGCGGCGGCGAGAACCTGTTCCCGGCCGAGATCGAGAACGCGCTGCTCGAACACCCCGACGTCGCCGAGGTCGCCGTGGTCGGCCTGCCGGACGACAAATGGGGCGAGATCGTCGCCTGCTTCGTCCGCCTTGAACCGGGGCGCGAGTTCGACCCGGAGGAACTGCACCGCCATTGCCGGGCCCATATCTCGCCCCAGAAGACTCCGGCGGTCTGGCGCCGGGTCGACGCCTTCCCGCTCACCGGCTCCGGCAAAATCCGTAAATTCGCGCTGGTGGACGACTATCTCGCGGCGGAAGGCTGAGCGGCCTGCGCCCGCGGCTCTGCCCGCTACATTTTGCGGACGGGCTGTCCGCGTACGGGAAGGAGCAGGCTTGCGGCGAATAACGCGCTCGCGACCAGCACGATGGCCGGCCCGGTCGGAATGTCCCACCACAGGGACGCGTACAATCCGGCAATGACCGAAACGACACCGATTGCCGTCGATCCAAGCGCCATCTGCTCCGGCGTCACCGCCATGCGGCGGGCGGCGGCCGCAGGAATGATCACCAGCGCCACGACGAGAAGCATCCCGACGATCTTCATGCCGACGGCGATCACCGCTGCGAGCAGAAACAGGAGGAGCAGGCGCACCCGCTCCACCGGCACGCCCTCTACCGCCGCCAGATCCTGGTTTACGGTCACCGAGAGCAGGTTGCGCCACTGCCAGGCGAGGGCGGCCGCGACGACGGCGGCGGTTCCGAATATCAGCCACAGATCGACAGGGCCGATCGCGAGGATATCGCCGAACAGATAGCCGATGAGGTCGACGCGCAGCCGTTCCATGAAGGCGACGACGACCATGCCCAGCGCGAACGCCGCGTGGGCCAGCACCCCGAGAAGGGCATCGACCGAAATGAGCTTCTGGCGCTCCAGCAGGACGAGGCACAGCGCAAGCAGAAAGCAGATCGCGAATACCGCAATGATCGGCTCGACCTCGAGCAGAAAGCCCAGCGCGATGCCGAGGAGCACCGCATGGGCGAGCGCGGTGCCGAAATACGCCAGGTTCCGCCAGACCACGAAACAGCCGACCGGGCCGGCGGCAAGCGCCGCCCCGATGCCGCCGCCCAGCGCACGCAGAAAGAAATCTTCCATTACAGCGGGCCGCCCGACGCTGGCGCGTCCTCCGGCGCGCCGGCGTCGATCGACAGCGGTTCGCCCAGCGCGTCGTGGCGGTGATCGTGACTATGCTGATAAATTGCGATCGCTTCGGACAGGTGGGGGCCGAACAGCGAGATGAACTCGGGATCGCGCAGCACCGCCTGCGGCCGACCGGTGCAGCATATGTGGCGGTTCAGGCAGACCACCGTATCGCTCTCCGCCATGACCAGATGCAGATCGTGCGAGACCAGGAGCACGCCGCAGCCATGCCGGTCCCGGATCGTCGCGATCAGCCGGTAGAGTTCGCTCTGGCTGGTGACGTCGACACCGGAGAGCGGCTCGTCGAGAACGAGCAGGCCGGGTTCGCGCAGCAGCGCCCGGGCGAGCAGCACCCGCTGCATTTCTCCGCCCGAAATCTCGGCCAGGGGAAAATTGAGGATCGCGTCGGCGCCGACCTCGTCCAGCGCCGCTTCCAGCTTCTCGGGCGGCGCCGGCGCGCCGAGGGTCAGGAAACGCCGAACCGTTATCGGCAGAATCGGATCCCGGCGCATATGCTGGGGCGAATACCCGATGCGCAGGCCGGGGGCGCGGGTGACTTTGCCGCTATCCGGCTGAACGATGCCGAGGATCACGCGGATCAGGGTCGATTTGCCCGCACCGTTGAGGCCGACCAGGGTGACGATCTCGCCGGCACGGACCTGAATATCCACTGAATCGAGCACCGTGCGCCGCCCGAAGCGCACGCTGACCCCCTGCGCCAGGACGAGCGGTGGGCCTTGCGAATAGTCGCCGGATGCCGCGAGAGTCATGCAGCAACCTATCAGTGCGGGAGTCTCGGAAGCAAGGACCGCCAGGGCACGCCGGGTCCGGTGGATGGCGGCGATCCGCCTGGCGCAGCAGCAGCGCACCGCCATTGCCCGTCACCGCACCTCCACCCCGCTCCCGTATCAGATTCTCGTTAACCAACTGAATCATAACAAAAAACGGAACGCGGCGGTGCCTGGTTCATGAATTATCGCGGCTAGTCCCTAACCTCCGACACCGTACTCTCCCATGCCGCGATCAGGGCGGCGACCGCGGCTCCGGGGTCGCGCGCGCCCATGACCGCGCCCATGACCGCCGCGCCGTCCGCGCCCGCTGTACGGCAGGCGCCGATCGTTTCAGCGGTCACGCCGCCCAGGGCGAGCAGGCGGCAGCCGCCCGGGCGCATTTGCGCCGCCGCAGTTTCGAGCATCGCCAGGCCGAGCGCGGGGCCGTAGCCGGGCTTGCTGTCCGTCGCGAAGATCGGGCTGAGCGTGACGTAGTCGGCGCCGGCCTCTGCCGCCTCCTCCGCCGTGGCGAGACTGTGGCACGACTTGCCGAGCAGGCGGATATCCGGGGCCAGCCGTCTCGCTTCTGCGATATCGCCGTGCCGGGACAGGTGCCAGGCGGCGGCGCCCGCGGCTTCGGCCGCCGGAGTCCCGTGCAGGCCGGCCGTTGCACCGGCGGGCGCGATCCGGGCCAACCGTCGGACCAGGTCGAATTGTTCCGCCAGCGGCAGATCCTTCTCCCGGACGCTGATCCAGCGCGCGCCGGCGGCGAACGCGGCGGCGGCGATCTCCTCCAGCGGCCGGCGTGCGCGGCGCCGGTCGGTGACGATCATCAGCGGCGGATCGGGCAGCGGGTTGCGTTCGGTTGTGGGCGGGTGCATGGCGCCGGCTGCAATCAGCCGCCGATCAGCCCCATCTGCGGGCTCGACGCTTCGGCATGGTCCTTTTTCGGAATCCGGCCGGCGAGGCGGGCGGCCCGGCCGGCGGCGACGGCGTCGCGCATGGCGGCGGCCATCCGCACCGGATCGAGCGCCTTCGCCACCGCGGTGTTGAGCAGCACCGCGTCGCAGCCCAGCTCCATTGCCAGCGCGGCGTCGGATGCCGTGCCGATCCCGGCGTCGAGGATCACCGGCACCGGGCTGCGGTTGCAGATCAGCTCAATATTGTAGGGGTTGGCGACGCCGATGCCGGTGCCGATCGGCGCGCCCAGCGGCATGACGGCGGCGCAGCCGGCGTCGGCCAGGCGCTGGCAGACCACTGGATCGTCCGTGCAGTAGGGCAGCACCTGGAAGCCGTCCGCCACCAGCTCCCGCGCCGCGCCGGCCAGTTGCTCGACGTCTGGATACAGGGTCTCCCGGTCGCCGATCAGCTCCAGCTTGATCCAGTCGGTCTCCAGCGCCTCGCGCGCCAGTTGCGCGGTCAGGATGGCGTCCTTGGCGCTCATGCAGCCGGCGGTGTTGGGCAGCAGGGTCCAGTCGGCTCCGAGCAGGTCGACCATGCTCTCGGCATAGCCCTCCAGGCTGATCCGGCGGATCGAGACCGTGACCACCTCCGTCCCGCTCGCCGCCAGCGCATCCAGCATGACCTGCTGGTTCGGATAGCCCGAGGAACCCAGAAACAGGCGGCTGGCGAAGCTGCGCCCGGCGATGTGGAAGCTGTCGTCGGTCATGGCCGATACGCGGTCCTATCCGCCGCGGAAGGGTTTGACGATCTCGACGGCGTCGCCGGCGCCGAGCGCCCGATTCGTCCAGTCGCGCCGTGGCACCACGGCTTCGTTCACCGCAACGGCGACGCCGCGCGCTTCGGGATCGATGCCCCGTTCGTCGAGCAGGGCGCGCACGGTCGCGGCCGCGGTCTCCGCCGTCTCTCCGTTCAGAACGATCCGCATCGCCGGCTACTCCGCCGCCATCGAGGCCGGACCCGAAGCAAGCGCCGGATCGAAGCGCGCCAGGGTGAAGGGCGCCAGCGCCGGATCCAGTTCCCCGGTCAGAACGAAACGGCTCACCAGGTCGGCCGTGACCGGAGTCAGCAGGATGCCGTTACGATGGTGTCCGGTCGCATAGACCAGGCCGTCGACCGGGCCGGGCCCGAGGATCGGCGCGTCGTCGCGCGAGCCGGGGCGGAAGCCGGTCCAGGTCTCGGCGATCGGCAATTCCTCGATCCCCGGCAGCGCGCGCCACGCCGCATCGAGCAGCGCATACTGACCGCCCGCGGTGATCGTCTCGTCGAAGCCCTTTTCCTCGACCGTCGCGCCGATCAGCAGGCGGCCGTCGCGGCGCGGCACCAGATAGATGCCCGGCGCCCACAGCACATGGCGCAGCAGCGGGGCTTCCGGGTCCATCTGCAAGGCCAGCATCTGGCCCTTGATCGGGCGGACCGGCGGCACGGCGGACGGCTCCAGCCCGCCGACCGTCCGGCTCCAGGCGCCGGCGGCGAGGATCACGGCATCGGCCGCCACGGTCTCGCCCGCAACGACCACCCCGGCGGCCCGGCCGTTTTCGACGCGGACGGCCTCGACCTCGCAGTCGGGCAGGAGTTGCGCGCCGGCGCAGGCGGCGGCGGCTGCCAGCGCCACGGTCAGGGCGCGGTTGTCGACCTGATGGTCGTTCGGGCTCCACACGGCGGCCGGGATGCGCGGGTTGAGATACGGTTCGCGCTGCCGCGCCTCGCCGCCGCCGATCAGCGTGACCTCGATCCCGGCGCGGCAGTGATAGTCGTGGATAAAGCGGAGCTGGCGCTCGTCGTCCCGGGTCAGCGCGACGACCAGGGTGCCGTCGTCGCGGTAGCCGATATCCTGCCCGCCCGCCGCTTCGAGTTCGGCGGCGAAGGCGGGCCAGGCCTGCTGGCTCCGCAGATTGAGCCGCAACAGGTCCAGTTCGCCGGGCTCGGTTTCCACACCGGCGGCGAGCATCCCGGCGGCGGCGTGGCTGGCGCCCCGGCCGATCGCGCCCCGGTCGAAAATGTCGACCCGGCAGCCGGCCTGGGCCAGCCGCCAGCCGATGCCCAGCCCGCACACGCCGGCGCCGATGACGGCGACGGTCTCCGGGCGTCGGGAACGGGAATGCGGCGTCTGAATCGGACGGCTCCCTACGCTGGCATGACCCAGGTCAGGTTCGACGGGTATGATCTCAGACGCCCGCCGCCGCTTGAGCGGCCGGACGACACCCCGGCGGAACTTCGATGCCGCAAGACTAGCACCCCTGCCGGCCAATGCGCCAGTGGTAGTGCATCAGTTTGAATTTGGCCTGTCGCCACGGGTCATTTTGCCTTATGCTTAGCGGGAAGCACATGGAGACTCGCCATGCCCAAAGGTCCACAGGGCCAGAGGCGCCCAGCCGACGTGATCGGCAATGCCGTGAAGGTCATGCGCATCGCGACCGGCGAGGAAGAGGAAGAGTTTGAAGACGACGGCAAGAACCCTGCCGCTAAGGCGCTTGGGGCGAAGGGTGGCAGGGCACGGGCCCAGAAACTGACGGACAGGGAACGCAGCGAAGCCGCTCGACGTGCGGCGCAGATGCGCTGGGCTGCTAAGTCGCAATGACTTTAGGTGTGTTTGTCGGGCCTGCGTTTGCAGGAATCTGAACTTGCAAATTTCTAGGGCGTTGCTGTTGTTTAATCGTCGCCCTGCCTCGGTGGTCTTCAATAATCTTAAATGAAGCGGTATTGGCTAGAGTGTGCATAAAGCAATGGTGTACCGTCAAAACTAAATCCTGTAGTTTTTTCTCTTTTTTATTTTCTAGCATTTCTACATTTAGCCCAAGATCCATGCACTCCTGATAGTGTATATGTCGATTGTGTGTTTTGTTATATCCAAGGTCCGTTAACCTTTCGGCAATTTTCTTGATCGTGTCTTCTCTTTCCGGTTCCTGAAGGTCGCGTAACATTCCACTTCTAAGCGAATCTTTTAAGAACTCAGCCGACCGCGAAACAGACCACTGACATTGTTGCAGGAATGATGGGGGTAATTGTGAGAGTATTGGCTTCCATGCCGGGGCAGCTTTGGGGTCTTTTTTTATTTCATCAAAGGCAACCTCAACTTCTTTTAAAACGCCGATAGCCGGTATTCCATTGAATTGCGGGTCAACGGGGCCAATGTTGGAATGCTTGCCCATCAATATTGTATCGCAAGAACAAGCGATCATTGTCCCAGCAGACATAGCGATCTGTGGAATCACTGCTCTTATATTGTTGCCGAACATTTCTCTCAAATAATGCACTAGGGATTCGGTTGTGGCGATGTCGCCACCGGGTGTATGAATAAGGAGGTCTAGCCCTTTGTTTCTATCCATTCCGTGAACGCATGACATAAATCAATTCTTGTCTTCATCTGTAATGTCGATTCCCTTAATGCCGGGTTTGCTCAAAAACCCAGAATAATACGCAATTACATTCCTTTCCGTGTGCGTATTTAGCTGGCCAATATACTTACGTCTTACGGTATCAAATGCACTGCTATCACCCATTGCCTGAGTTTTCTTGATTTCTTTAAGTAAAGCATTCCAGTTAGGCATTTTTTTTCTCTATATCCTCAACAGCAGGATCGGTGTCGGACACAGTAATATTGGGAACGCTTTGGTAGGCGCTCGGCATGGAGATTGCCGAAGCGTCATCGGCAGGGGTAATATAGCCTAAGCGAATCAGCTCATTGAGCATCTCGACAGGGGTCATATGCTGCATCAGTAGCACTCCAGGGGCGGGGGTGTGCTGAATATATCATGGGAGCAAAAAGATACAACTCGAAATAAATGCTTGACGCTACGCATTTTTGTTCATATTTTATTGACATGAACAAGCTACCGCCTAAAGCCCGTTCCCTGATCCTCAAAATGCTTTGCGAAGGCCAGTCCATGCGGGCAACCGCGCGGCTGGCCGATGTGAGCTTCAACACGGTCGCCAAGTTGTTGATCGATGCCGGCAAGGTCTGCGCCGATTTGCATGACGAAATGGTGCAGGGTGTTACCGCCAGCCGCATCCAGTGCGACGAAATCTGGTCGTTCACCTATGCCAAACAGAAGAACGTCAAGACAGCGAAGGCCGCGCCGTCCGAAGCTGGCGACACATGGACATGGACCGCGCTAGACAGTGACAGCAAGCTGATCGTCTCTTGGCTGGTAGGAGGTCGCAACAGCGAATATGCGATTGAGTTCATGGACGATCTGCGCAGCCGGCTGGCGAACCGGGTTCAGCTTATGACAGATGGCCACAAGGCGTATCTGGAAGCTGTTGAGGGCGCGTTCGGCGGCGATGTGGACTATGCCCAGCTAATCAAGCTGTACGGCGAAGCTCCGGAAGCACAGAAGCGCTACAGCCCCGCTGCCTGCGTTGGTGCTCGCAAGCGGCGGATCGAAGGCAACCCCGACCCGGCCGCGGTCAGCACGTCCTACGTTGAACGCCAGAACCTGACCATGCGGATGCACATGCGCCGGTTCACCCGGCTGACTAATGCGTTCTCTAAGAAATTTGAGAACCACATGCACATGGTTGCGCTCTATACCGTTTGGTACAATTTCATCCGTATCCACAAAACGCTTCGCGTCACCCCGGCCATGGAAGCCGGTCTGAGCAAGACTGTCTGGGACATGGAAGACTTGGTGCGGATCATGGACGAACGCACCCCGAAGCCCGGCCCGCGCGGTCCCTACAAGAACCGCAATTCAAACTGATGCACTACCGCGCCAGTGGCGTTGCGTCGCCGGAAATCGGTCCCGATTAGCGTTGCTGCGCGGCGAGGACGGAATCGAGGAAAGCCAGAATCTGCCGGTCGATCCGGTCGAGGAAAGCGCGGCGGTCGAATCCCGGCGGATCGCGCGCCGGCGCGCCGACCTCAACGGCCAGGGCGGCCGGAAAGGGCGCGATGAAGGCGAAGTGATGCGCCTCCGGATGCACGGTGAGGCGCGCGTTCCCGCCCATCAGTCTCACGATGTTGTCCGCGTGCCACGGCCGGCGCAGAACCCGGTCGCGGCCGAGGCGATGGATCTGTGCCGGCGCCGCAACCCTCGCGAACGCCCCGATGCCGAACAGCGCGCCGACCGGCGCGACGGCTACGACCGCGCGCACCCGCCGGTCGCTGAGGTCGGGCAGCAGCCCGCCGGCAGGCCCGTTCTGCCGGCCGTAGGCGCAGAAGTCCGGGTCCCTGTCGCGATAGCGGGTACAATGCCGGACGAGCAGGCGCGGGTCCGCCCGGCCGCCGATCAGCGCCAGCACGCTGTAGCCGCCGGCCGAGTGGCCGATGGCGCCGATCCGGCGCGGGTCGATGCGCGCCTTGAATTCGGCATCGCCGAGCAGCCGGTTCAGTACCGCGCTCAGGTGACGCGGGCGGCGGCGCCAGTTGGCCGCGGTGCCGCTGTAGCGGTCGTCGCGCCAGCTGTCGCCGCTGTGCTCCGGCGCCGCCACGATGTAGCCGGCCTGCGCCAGCCGGATCGCCGTGCCGCGATGGCCCAGACGATGGCCGCCGGTGCCGTGCGAAATCAGGACAAGGCCGTAGCGCCCCGTGCCGAGCGGCGCGTTTCGTGTCGCCGCCATGGCGAAATGACCGATTCGCGTCCGCCCGGAAGACGCTGGGGACGGATACCAGAGCGCCATCGCCATGCGCTCGCCATCGGCTTCGACTGCGATTTCTCGGTAGCCCACGCTGCCGGCATTCGCATGAGCCGAAAGCAGCGCGACGGCAAGGACGGTCGCTGCGGGCGCTTTCATTGGCCGTGGAGTGCCGCCATGCGCGTCACGCCGGCTCGACGAACCGGCTGACGACTTTCTTCACACCGACACTCTCGAAAATGATCGTCAGCTTGTCGCCTTCGGCGCTTTTGACGACGCCCTTGCCGAATTTTTCGTGGCGGACCGGGTCACCCTGCTTGAACGGGCTGTCGCCGCCGCTGCGGATCAGGTTGGCTTCGCCGTCGACAATGACGGGCGCGCTGCGCCGCCCGCCGGGCTTTCGTGCGAGCGGCGCGGTGTTGTTCCAGCCGTCGTCGAAGCGGCCCGGGCCGGCGGGCCTCGCGCTACCGTCGCCGAAGCCAGCGGCGGCGAAACCGCGGTTTACAGGGCCGCCGCCGCCGGCCTCGACAACACTCGCGTCGATAGCCGTTGCATCCGGCCGGCCGGACCGGCCGGCATAGAGGCCCTGCTCGGTCGCGACCTCGATCTGCTCGGGCGGCAGTTCGTCGATGAAGCGGCTGGGCAGGCTGGCGGTCCACTGGTTGTGAATGCGCCGGTTGGCGGCGAAGGAGATGTGGACATTCCGGCGCGCCCGGGTCAGGCCGACATAGGCGAGGCGCCGCTCCTCCTCCAGCCCGGCCTCGCCGCTTTCGTCGAGCGCCCGCTGGTGCGGGAAGACGCCCTCCTCCCAGCCGGGCAGGAAGACCGTGTCGAATTCCAGGCCCTTGGCGGAATGCAGCGTCATGATGTTGACCATGTCGCCCTGGGCCGCTTCGGTCGCCTCCATGACCAGCGCGATATGCTCCAGGAACCCGCCGAGATTCTCGAATTCCGACAGCGCGCGGACCAGTTCTTTCAGATTCTCCAGCCGGCCCGGCGCGTCGGGCGACTTGTCCTGCTGCCACATGGCGGTATAGCCGCTCTCGTCCAGTACGGTCTCCGCCAGTTCGATATGGGAGGCGGTTTCCATCAGCCGGCGCCAGCGCCGAACCATCTGCACGAAATCGTCGAGCGAGCGGCGCGCCCGGGATTGCAACGCGGGCCGGAGTTCGGTTGAGGCGGCCGCGATTCCGGCGGCGTCGAACAGGGAAATGCCCCGGGCGGTGCGCAGCCCGTGCAACGTACGCAGGGCGACATTCCCCAGTCCCCGCTTCGGCTTGTTGACGATGCGCTCGAAGGCGAGATCGTCGTCGGTCGAATGGACGATGCGCAGCCAGGCAACGGCGTCGCGGATTTCCAGCCGCTCGTAGAAGCGCGGGCCGCCGATCACGCGATAGGGTATGCCCAGCGTGATGAAACGCTCCTCGAACTCGCGGGTCTGGAAGCCGGCGCGCACGAGGATGGCGATTTCGTTCAGGGCATGAGCCTTGCGCTGCAAATCTTCCACGCGGTCGGCAATCCCGCGCGCCTCCTCCTCACCGTCCCAGACGCCGGTGAGCGTCAGTTTGTCGCCGCCCTCGGCCGCGGTCCACAGGGTCTTGCCGAGGCGGCTGTCATTCTTTGAAATCAGGTGGGCGGCGGCGGCGAGAATCGGCGCGGTCGAGCGGTAGTTCTGTTCGAGCCTGATGATCGCCGCGCCGGGAAAATCCTTCTCGAAGCGCAGGATGTTCTCGATCTCGGCGCCGCGCCAGCGGTAGATCGACTGGTCGTCGTCGCCGACGCAGCAGATGTTGCCGCCCTTTTGCGCAAGCAGCCGCAGCCAGAGATACTGGGCCACGTTGGTATCCTGATACTCGTCGACCAGGATGTAGCGAAAGCGGTTGTTGTACCGCGCCAGGACATCCTCATGCTGCATCAGCACAGTCAGGTTGTGCAGCAGCAGATCGCCGAAATCGACGGCGTTGAGTGTGCGGAGTCGGTCCTGATAGGCGGCGTAGAGTTCGACCGCCCGGCCGCCGGCGAAATCCCCCGCCTCGGCGGCGCTCACCTGTTCCGGCCCCCGGCCCTTGTCCTTCCAGCGCTCGACCATAGCGTGCAGCACGCGCGGCGGCCAGCGCTTCGCATCGATGTCGGCGGCCTCGAGCTGCTGCTTGAGCAGGCGGACCTGATCGTCCGGATCGAGGATCGTGAAGTTGGATTTCAGACCGACAAGTTCGGCATGGCGGCGCAGGATGCGCGCGGCGAGCGCGTGGAAGGTGCCAAGCCAGATCTCTTCCGCCGCGCCCGGCCCGAGCAAGGGCGCGACCAGCCGGGCGACCCGCTCGCGCATCTCCCGCGCCGCCCGGTTGGTGAAGGTCACGGCGAGGATCTGCCAGGGCATGGCGCGGCGGGTCGCGAGGATATGCGCGATCCGCGTGGTGAGCGCCCGGGTCTTGCCCGTACCGGCGCCGGCAAGGACGAGGACCGCACCCTCGGTCTTCTCCACCGCCTGCCGCTGGGCCTCGTTGAGCCCGTCCAGCCACGCCGGATCGGCCGTCGCGGACGGGGCGACGGCAGCGCGTTGGGACAGCGGGAGGGGTTCGGCGGACGGCTCGGTCATCGTCCGGGCGACTATAGGACGGCAGGGCCCGGAACGCTATCGGGAGGGCCTGCCGGAATGCCGGAACCGGCAGGACGGCGGACCGTGCCTCAGGCCGCGTCGGGCGCCACGAACGGCCGGCCGTGGGATTCCTTGAGCGCCAGCCACATCAGGATACCGGCCAGGTAGCAGGCCGGCAGCAGCAGGAAGGCTTCCTTATAGGCCGCCAACGCGTAGACCCGGGCGCCGTTCACCGTTTCGCCGCCCCACGACAGGTCGAGCAGCAGGCCAACGATGGGCTGGGACACGGCCCCGCTCAGCACCGTGCACATGTTGATCAGGCCGAGCGCGGTGCCGGCCGAGCGCGGGTCGTTCTGTTCGCGGCCGAGCGCGTAGGCCGTCGCCATCGCCGAGCCTCCGAACCCAGAGAGGAACACGCAGACCTGGAAGGCGGCGAAGGGCAGGCCCGGCAGGTAGACCGCGGCCGCGATCGCCACCAGCGCGAGCAGCCCGCCGGCGAGCAGGACCGGCTTGCGCCGTCCCATCCGGTCGCTCAGCAGGCCCCAGACCGGCCCACCGCAGGCCACGCCGAGCAGCATCGTCGCCATGGCGAAGCCGGCCGACGTGGTGTCGACGCCGAAGCGCGCCGCGGTGTAGGGCACGCCCCACAGGCCGCCGAACGCCAGGATCGGCACCGACATCAGGAAAGCGTAACCGGCGATCAGGAAATTCTGCGGCTGGCGCAGGACGCGCTGCAGGCCGCGCCCCATCGGTTCTTTCGGGAACTGCGCCGGCGCGGCGGCGTCCGCCGCGCCGTTATCGGCCAGGGCCGGCCGGTCCCGGATCAGCAGCCAGGCCAGCAGCGCATGGATCAGCGCCCAGCCTGACAGCGCGATCATATAGTCGCGCCAGCCCAGCGCCGCGACCGCCGCGGCGAGCGGCCCCTGTCCGACCACGCCGCCGGCCAGGCCCACTGCGAGGGCCGCGCCGCTGAAAAAGGCGAATCGCCGGGGCGGAAACCACTGGGCGGCGATCACCATGCTGCCGACGAAGGCGAAGGCGGCGCCGAAGCCGATCAGCGCCCGGCCGGCATAGGCGAGCTCAAGGTTCGGGGCGAAGCCCATGGCGGCGCTGCCCAGCCCGGCAGCGAGAATCGAGATCGTCAGGACCCGGCGCGGCCCCCACCGGTCGGTCGCGAGGCCGCACGGAATCTGCAGGGCGGCGTAGGCCCAGAAATAGACCGCGGAGAGGTTGCCGACGATGGCGCCGCCGACCGCGAAATCGCGCATCAGCGGCTCGACCGTGATCGACGGCGCAACCCGCAGGATCCAGGCGTAGAAGAAGAAGCCGGCTGCGACCGACCAGCCGCCCCAGGCGAGGAACAGGACCGATCTCGGCGGCGAGGCGGGGGGAGCGGCGGGCGTGACGGGCGCGGTCATGGCCGCACCAACTAGCGCCGATCCCGCCCGCCGGAAAGGCCGCGCCGCGCATGCGCCCGTTGCGTCGCGGGCGGTGCGTCAGCCGGGGATCGCGGCCTTGTCCCGGCCCCGGGACTCGTACCCGGCGATGCCCGGATCACGGCGCTCGCGCGCCAACGCAAAATCGCGGTCCTGAGAAACGACCGCCATTTCGACAGTGTCGGCGGCATGAAACGCATCGCCCATTGAATCGACCGGCCAGGTCGCGACGCCTTGGCGTTGCGCCGCCGGGCGCGATACAATCCGGCCCGGACAACGAACCGCAATCATTGCAGGATACATGGAGCCGCCGGCCATGCAGGCGCCCTACTCTCGCTACCGCAACAATCCCGACGCCGTCCGCGCGCTGGTCCGCCCGCGCGAGGTTCACCGCGACGTCTACATCGACGACGAGGTGTTCGAGCTCGAGATGGAGCACCTGTTCGCCAACACTTGGGTCTATGCCGGCCATGCCAGCCAGGCGCCGGAACCGGGCGACTTCATCACCTGCGAGATCGGCGGCAAGCCGCTGCTGATCTCCCGGCACACCGACGGCGAGATCTACGTCAACTACAACCGCTGCGCCCATAAGGGCACGCGCATCGCCGGCGAAGCCAGCGGCAATGCCGGCAAGATGTTCCGCTGCCCCTATCACGGCTGGGCGTTCCGGACCGACGGCTCGCTGCTCTCCGTGCCCCTGCGCAAGGGCTACGACGGCACCGGATTCGAAGACATGCCGATGGGCCGCGGCCTGGCGCCTGTGAAGAATTTCCGGGTCTATCGCGATTTCATCTTCGTCAAGCTCAACGACGGCGGACCGGACTTCGAGGAATTCTTCGGCGACAGCCTCTCGACCATCGACAACATGGTCGACCGCTCGCCCGAGGGCCGGCTGATCCTGGAAGGCGCGCCGCTGCGCTACATGCACCGCTGCAACTGGAAGATGCTGGTCGAGAACCAGACCGACACCTGCCACCCGATGGTCGCCCACGAGAGCAGCGCCGGCACCGCCGTGAAGGTATGGAAGGAGACCGGCCGCAACGACAGGCACCCGGCCATCGAACTGCTCGCGCCCTTCACCTCGACCTACAAGTTCTACGAGGAGTTCGGCATCCGGGTCTGGCCGAACGGCCACGGCCATACCGGCGTCACCAATTCCATCCACGCAGACTATTCGGAAATTCCCGGCTACTGGGAAAAGATGGTGGACGCCTACGGAGAGGCACGGGCGAAGGCGATCCTCGGCGAAATCCGCCACAACACGGTCTACTTCCCCAACATCATGGTGAAAGGCCCGATCCAGACCCTGCGGGTCTTCCAGCCGCTTGCCGCCGACAAGACGCTGGTCGAGAGCTGGACCTTCCGCCTCGCCGGCGCGCCGGACCAGCTGTTCGCCCGCACCCTGCTCTACAACCGCACGATCAACGCGCCGACCTCGATCGTCGGCCATGACGACCTGGAGATGTACGAGCGCATCCAGACCGGCCTGCGCGCCAGCGGCCACGAATGGGTCAACGTCCAGCGCCTCTACGAGGAGGACGAGGAACTCGACACCACGGTCGTCGTGAACGGCACATCCGAGCGGCAGATGCGCAACCAGTTCAACGCCTGGGTCCGCTACATGACGCAGGATATGGACCCGGCGGCGGCAGCCATGAACCCGGCGGCGGCCGCCGGCGCCGAACGGCCGGTTGCCCGATGACCGGGGCGGGATCGGCGGCCGGAAACCCGGTTGCCGCGGAGGACATCGTCGCCTTTGTCTACGCCGAGGCGCGTCTGCTCGACGAATGCCGCTATGAAGACTGGCTCGACCTGTTCGCCGAGGACGGCCGCTACTGGATTCCCGCGGAATGGGACCAGGCCGACCCGGTGATGCAGCCTTCGCTGCTGTACGAGGACCGCTTCATGCTCGACGTTCGGATCCGCCGGCTGCGCGGCGTGCGGACCTACAGCCAGAAGCCGAACAGCCGCTGCGTCCACGTCTTGCAGCAGCCGTCCGTCGAGGCGATGGACGACGCGGCGAACAGCTACCGGACCTGGACCCCGTTCCACTATGTCGAGACCCGCGGCGACGAGCGCGACTATTTCAACGGCTGGGCCCGGCACGACCTTATGCTGGTGGACGGAACGCTGAAAATCCGCCTGAAGCGCGTCGATCTGGTCAACCTCGACGCGCCGTTCGGCAACATCCAGCTATTCATGTAGCGAAACGCCGCCGGCCGGCGCGCCGGCGCGGACTTACGGAAGGACGGGAGCGCGATGAGCGAAGATACGGGCCGCTACACCGCGGTCGTCACCGGCGGCAGCGCCGGCATCGGCGAGCGGCTGTGCCGCGACATGCTGGAGGCCGGGTGGAAGGTGATCTGCGTCGCGCGGCGGCCCGCGCCGATCGACCATCCGAACATTTCGTCGGTCTGCGCCGACCTGCTCGATCCACAGGAGACAGCCGACGCCGCCGCGGAAATCGCGAGCCGGGACGTCACCCACATCGTCCACAACGCCGGGCTGATCCGGCCGAACCTGCTGCCGGAAGTCGTGCCGGAGGACATGGAAACGCTGACCCACATCCACCTGACGGCGCCGCTGCTGCTGACCCAGGCCGTCCTGCCGAAGATGCGCGAAAGCGGCTTCGGCCGCGTCGTCTTCGTGACCTCGCGCGCCTCGATGGGCGTGCCGACGCGCAGCGCCTATTCCGCCACCAAGGCCGGCGTCCACGGCATGGCGCGGACCTGGGCGCTGGAGCTTGCGCCGGAGGGCATCACCGTCAACGTGGTCGCGCCCGGCCCGATCCTGACCGACAATTTCTGGGGCATCATCCCGAAAGGCTCGGAGCGCGAGGAGCGGCTGGCGAATAACATGCCGGTCGGGCGCCTCGGCGAACCGGAAGACGTGACCCGCGCGATCATGTTCTTCGCCGACCCGGCCGCCGGCTTTACGACCGGCCAGGTCCTGTTCGTGTGCGGCGGCGCCAGTCTGGGCGGGATTTCGCTCTAGAGCGATCCCGTTTCTATCGGAACCGTCGACGCAACCGGAGTCACCCTTCGATAGGCCACGTCAGGGACCACACAGGACGAGGCCATGGTATTTGCATTTGCAAATACTAACTTCGTCCCGAGCGGGCCCGGATTGAATCCGGGACGTATCGAGAGCCTGCCCTGCGCCTGTCGAAGGGGACGCCTCTCCGCTGCGGTCCAGGCCAAGGCGGATATGCTCTACCGGATTTCCAGCTTCGACAGCCGCGCCCGGGCAATGCCGTAGCGCGTCTTGAGCGCCATCTCGACGGGCAGCCAGATGCCGGCCTTCTCCAGCCGGACGACCCACATCTTGAGCGGGTGCAGCTTGGGCACGTCCTTCAGGTGGCGGGCGCGGAAGCCGGCGACCCGCTTGGCGTGGAGCAGGCAGACGGTCGCCTTGCGGGGCAGCTTGTGCCCTTTCACGCGCAGGGCCTTGCCGTCGCGGTGGAAGCTCAGCCGGATATCGATCCGCCGCCGGCCTTCGAACAGGTTGGCTTCGTATTTGCAGGGCGGCCCGCCGCGCGGCACGACCAGGCCGTTGAGCAACGCCGTGAGCGGATCGACGGTCCCGCGCTGCATTTCCACCGGCACCATCTTGCGCTTGCTCTTGGGCTCCGGCGGTTCGATCCGCGTGGCGATGTCGCCGGACGGCGTCCACTCCATCGCGACGGTGCGGTAGCCGCCCCGCTTCATAAGATAACGCTGGTGCATCTTTTCCGGCACCATGACAGCGCCGTCGACGCGCCCGGCGCTACGCCAGAAGGTTCGATTCTTGGCCAGGGCTTCGACGACGCCGGTGCTGCGCGCGTCGAATTCCGCCGTATATCGGCCTTTCGCGATGTCGGTCCAGAACCGCACCTTGTAGATCGGCAGGCCGCCCCAGGTGACCGTCCACTTCACCGAGATCCGGCGGTCGGCAAGCGCAGTATCGCCCGCGGCGGCGGAGACAGACGGCGCGGCGGCGGCGCTCGCGACCACGGCCAGCAGGCACAGCCCCGCGGCGCCCAGGCGCGGCCCCGGCGTTCCCGTTGCCGGCCGGCGCTCGCCTCGTTCTGCCCCGACTCGTCCTGTATTGCGCGGGTCCGTCACTTCGGCGCCCTCTTTCCGGTAATGCGGCGGCAACCTACGCCCTTGCCGGCCCGGCGACAATCGTGCAGCCGCGCGCCGGCCGGCCCCAACGGGATAGCGGACCGGACATCGCAACATGCCGTTTCCAACGCCGCCGGGCTTGATTTCCGTCGCGCCGCTGCGTATGTAGGCGCGGTGCCGGGCCGCCGGAAGGCGGAGCCCGGCGTTTGCTTGATTGCCCCGCAGTCCTTCCTACGGAATTCGGGGCGGATTCGGACGGAGCGGGATCATGGCGCGGCGCTGCAGCATCACCGGCACGGGCGTTCAGGCCGGCAACAATGTCAGCCATTCGCACCGCAAAACGCGGCGGCGCTTCCTGCCCAACGTCCACAACACCTCGCTCTACAGCGAGGCGCTGGGCCGCATGGTGCGGCTGAAGCTCTCGGCCAGCGGCATCCGGACGATCGAGCACAAGGGCGGCCTCGACGCCTATCTCACCGCCACCGCCGACAAGAAGCTGACCGACGACGCCATCCGCCTGAAGAAGCAGATCGCAAAAGCCAAGGCAGCAGGGGCGGCCGGCTAGGGCATCTCAAACATCATCAGCAGGGTACGCTGGAGCGGGTTGAAGTTGTCGTCGCTGAGGATGTAGAGGAGGGTCCGGCCGTTCGGGCCGCGCCGGGCCGCGATTCCTTCGAAATTGTCGACCGTCATGGACGGATTGAGATGCAGGATTTCCCTGCCTCGGACGGTCCTGCCCGGTGCGATCGCGTCGCGGGCGAGCAGCGCGATGCGCGCCGAAACTCCGGTCGCCGGCGTATAGTGCCGCTCCAGCACGGCGATGTCGCCGTCCGGCAGCACCGTCGCGTCGGTCGGCCGGAATCCGCCGGTGCGCGCGTAGTTTATCGGCCGCCACCGTCCCTTCCGTGCGAGCCAGCCGGCGTAGGCGCCGCTGCCGCGGGGCAACTTTTCCGTCAGGAGCAGAATACTGCCGCCGCCGATATGGGCGAGGGCTTCGGCGCCGCCGTTGAACGGTGCCGCGGCAAGGCCGGCAGGCGCGGGCGCGCGGACCGGCCGTCCGGACAGGGGATGCAGCCCCGCGGGATAGCGCAAAATCCGGTGCCGGCGCTCGAACGCCACCAGGGCCGAACCGTCGGGCAGGAAGGTCAGCGCTTCGGCGTCGGCATCCAGCCCGCGCAAGGGTTTGCCGCCGGGACCGGCCAACGCGCCAATCCGGCCGCCGGCAAGCCCGGCAAGGCGGCCGGCGCCGTCGTAGCGAATCAGCGCGCGCAGCCAGGCGCCGCGGTCGGACACGGCGGTCAGGCGCGCGCCGTCCCGACTCACGGCAAGCCCCGAGAACCCACCGAACCGCGGGTCCGGCGAGCGGACCGCGATACCGCCGCGATAGAGCAGCGCGCCGGCCCGGACCTGCGTTTCGTTCTCCAGGTTGAGCGGGACGGTTTCGACCGTCAGGGCAACGGTCTTGTCCGCCGCCGCGGCAGCCGAAACCGCTGCCGCCAGGATGGCCGGGATAACGAGCGCGGCCCGCAGGACCCGCCGGACCGAAGCGCGCCGGCTCACGGTGATTTGCCTCCGTCCTGTCGCAATTCCGTGCGACACTTGCCTGAGTATCGGACTTGGGTACCCGGCGCCCGCAAACCGCCGCTCCCGGCGGTGCGCCGCGCCGCAACCGGAGGGGTTCTATTATGACCGTTCACCGCCGCAATGTCCTCAAGGGCGCCGCCGCGCTGCCACTATCCGCCATTCTGGCCGACGCCTCGATCACCGCCGCCGTCGCCGCCGGGCTCGACACCGTGTCGATAAAGACCGGGAGCGGCCGCAGCGTCAGCGCCGCGCTCGCCCTGCCGGCCGCGCAGAAGGCGCCGGCCCTGGTGCTGATCCACGAATGGTGGGGCCTCAACGACCAGATCAAGGCGGTCGCCGCCGATTACGCCCGGGCCGGCTACGTCGCGCTCGCGATCGACCTCTATGGCGGCAAGGTCGGCAAGACGCCCGGCGAGGCGCAGGCGCTGATGCGGGCGACGATGAAAGACCCGAAAGCCGGCTTCGAGACCTGCGGCGCCTGGATCGACTGGCTGAAGAAGCATCCGCGGTCTACGGGAAAGACCGGCACCGTCGGCTGGTGCTTTGGCGGCGCATGGTCGCTCAACGCCTCGATCGCCCGGCCGGTCGAAGCCACCGTCATTTACTACGGCCACGTCTTGCGCAGCGTCGACCAACTGAAGAAGCTCGAAGGTCCGTTAATGGGGCATTTCGCCAGGAAGGACCGGTTCATCGACGCCAAGATGGTCGGCGCCTTCGAGAAAACGATGGCCGCCGCCGGCAAGACGGATTCGCTCCAGGTCTTCTGGTATGACGCCGATCACGCCTTCGCCAACCCGTCCGGCGGCCGGTTCGACGAAGCCGCCTCCAAACTCGCCTGGTCGCGCACGGCGGCATTCTTCGAGAAGAACCTGAAGTAGGCGATTCTTTCAGGGCGCGCCGGCTCAGGAGAGGCGGAGCAATGCGACCGCCGCGACGAGCAGTACGATCGCCCCGATACGCACCGGGCCCGGCCTTTCCTTCAGCACGAATACGCCGATGAGCGCCGCAAACAGGATGCTGCTTTCCCTCAGCGCGGCGACGATGGCGACCGGCGCCTGCGTCATTGCCCAGATCACGATGCCGTAGGCCAGCATGGAGAGCAGTCCGCCAATCACCGGCCGCACGATATCGCCGCGCGGAGTCCGGTGGAAACGGCCGCGGCGCATCCAGGCGACAATCAGGATGGTGGGCCAGGCATCGACGAAAAAGAGCCATAGGATATAGGGGATCGGATCGCCCCAGGCCCGGGCGCCGAGACCGTCTGCGATCGTGTAGCCGGCGATGGCGACCGCCGTCAGCACCGCGAAGAGCAGGGATCGGTCGCGTACCGCAGCGCCTGCCGTTCCACCGCGGATTGCCGGGCCTACGCCGGCCTGCCGGCCCGTTTGCCGTTCGTGGGCAACGCCCAGGATCGCCAGCAGGATCAGGCCGATCGCGATGAGGGCCCGGCTGCCGAGTTCTTCATTGAGGAAGGCCAGCGAAACCAGCGTCACCATAAGGGGCGCCGCGCCGCGGGCGATCGGATAGACCCGGCTGAAATCGCCGTGGCTGTACGCAGTCGCCAGCATCAGGTTGTAGACGGTGTGGATCGCAGTCGAGGCCAGGATGAAGGGCCAGGCAACGGCCGGGGGAAACGGCACGAACGGCAGGGCCAGGCCGGCGGCAACGCCCGAGCCGGCCGAAAGCCAGGCGATGCCGATCAGCGGGTCGGCGCGCGACTTGACCACGGCGTTCCAGGTTGCGTGCAGCAGGGCGGAGGCGAGCACCGCCAGCAGAACGGCCGTGGAGATCATGCGGGTGCTACGTCGGCCGCAGCAGCTTCGGCGCGAGCAGCGCCGCCGCGACAAAGCCGCCGAGCAAGCCGCCGACATGGGCCAGCCAGGCGATTTCCGGCACCCAGCCGGTAGCGACGAAGACGGCGTGAGCAATCACGAAGACGATCATGCCGAGCCAGTAGGGCATCGGGATGAACAGCAGGAAAATCCGCCCTTTCGGTTCGAGCAGGAAGGCGGTCGCGAACACGCCGGACAGGGCGCCGCTCGCCCCGACGACGGGGATCGTGGAGTTCGGCTCGATCGCAGCATGGAGCAGGCCGCCGGCGATTCCGGCGATCAGGTACATCGCCGCCAGCCGCCACCTGCCGAGCGCGCGTTCGACAATGGCTCCGAACGAAATCAGCACGATCATGTTGACTGCGAGATGCGCGGTGTCGCTATGCACGAACATCGAGGTGACCAGGGTGAGCGGCGCCGGCAAAAGGCTATAGCCGGCCGTGTCGATCGGTTCGCCGAGCAGCAAGCGCGGGATCAGGGCATAGCGCACCAGGAACCGGACGTAATCGTCTCCGGACAGGCTCATCTGGTAGAGAAACACGCCGACGCAGGCGAGCAGCAGCGTCAGGGTGACGGGCAGGGTGCGGGTCACGGCAGGCGTGTCATTGCCGGCGGGACATCGGTTCGGCGCCGCTAACCGAGCGCCGCGGCCAGACCCGAGAACAGGCCGCGCCCGTCCGTGCTGCCCTGGTCGGGGCGGACGGCGTTTTCCGGATGGGGCATCATGCCGAGGACATTGCCGTGCTCGTTATAGATGCCGGCGATATTCCGCACCGAACCGTTCGGGTTGAAACGGTCCGCCGCCTCGCCGCCGAGCGGCGCGTAGCGGAAAGCGACCCGGTCCTCGTCCTCCAGCCGGTCGAGGGTGCCGTCGTCGGCGAAGTAATTGCCGTCGTGATGGGCGACCGGCATGCGCAGGGTCCGGTCGGACCCGTAGGCGGCGGCGAACGCCGTCCCGCTATTGACGACGCGCAGTCCGATATCGCGGCAGACGAATTTGAGCGAGGCGTTGGGCAGCAGGGCGCCGGGCAGCAGGCCGGCTTCGACCAGGATCTGGAAACCGTTGCACACGCCGAGCACCGCCACGCCCCGGCGCGCCGCATCCGCGACGCTGCGCAGCACCGGCGAATGGGCCGCCATCGCCCCGGCGCGCAGATAGTCGCCATAGGAGAACCCGCCCGGGACGACGATCAGGTCGGCATCGGGCAGGTCGCCGTCGCGGTGCCAGACCATGGCCGGCGGCCGGCCCGAAGCCATTTCCAGCGCCTCGGCCATATCCCGCTCCCGGTTGGTGCCGGGAAAGACCACGATGGCTGTTTTCATGGCACCCGGCGCCTCACGCCCGGCCTCGCGGCGAACCGGCGCCCGGCCGCGCCGCGCCTGCTCCGCCCGACCGGATCAGGATTCGATTTCCACGCGGTAATTCTCGATCACCGTGTTGGCCAGCAGCTTTTCGCACATTTCGTTGACCCGGTCCTCGGCCCCGCCGCCGCTGCCGTCCTCCAGGTCGATCTCGATATACTTGCCCTGCCGGACGTCGGCCACGCCGTCGAAACCGAGCGCTTCCAGCGCGTGGGCGATCGCCTTGCCCTGGGGATCGAGCACGCCGGGCTTCAGCGTGACATGGACCTTCGCCTTCATCGGCGCTCTCATCGAGCCACTGCCATCGGTCGATGCCCGATCAGTTGATGCTCTTGGTGCCCTTCAGATCCTGCGGGCCGGCGTCGGGCAGGATGCCGAGGCGCCGCGCCACTTCCTGATAGGCTTCCTCGACATTGCCCATATCCCGGCGGAAGCGGTCCTTGTCGAGTTTCTCGTTGGTCTTGATGTCCCACAGGCGGCAGCTATCCGGCGTGATCTCGTCGGCCAGGAGGATGCGCATATAGTCGTTGTCGTCGTACCAGCGGCCGAACTCCAGCTTGAAATCGACCAAACGGATATCGACTCCGAGGAACAGGCCGACCATGAAATCGTTTACGCGCAGGGCCAGCGCCATCATGTCGTCCAGATCCTGCGGCGTTGCCCAGCCGAAGGCCGTGATGTGCTCTTCGGTGACCAGCGGATCGCTCAGATCGTCGTTCTTGTAGTAGAATTCGACAATGGAGCGCGGCAGGGGCGTGCCCTCCTCGATCCCGAGGCGCTGCGACATCGTTCCGGCCGCCACGTTGCGCACCACGACCTCAAGGGGAATGATCTCGACTTCGTGGACGAGCTGTTCGCGCATGTTCAGGCGGCGCACGAAATGGGTCGGAATGCCGATCTCGTTCAGCCGCAGCATGACATATTCGGAGATGCGGTTGTTGAGGACGCCCTTGCCGCTGATCACACCCGTCTTCTGGGCGTTGAAGGCGCTGGCATCGTCCTTGAAATACTGGACGATCGTACCCGGCTCCGGCCCTTCGTACAGGACCTTGGCCTTGCCTTCGTAAATTCGTCTGCGTCTGGCCATGGTGCTCCTGAACCTCCGACGATACTGGAAATCGGACTGTTGGATAACGCAGCCTCTCCGGCGGCCGGCATCCACGGTCCCTCGGAATGTTGGCCGCAGGGCGCGTTTAGCAACCCGGATCGGCCAGAACAATTTTACGCACCGCTACGGATCGGGATTCAGCCGGCGGCGCGGGCGGGGGCAGACGGCCCGTCGATCGCGGCGACGGGCTCATAGGGGCTGGCGGCGGGCGGCCCGGCCGAGAACATCCAGACCGGCGGGTCCGGCCGTCCGGCCGCCGGCAGCGCGATCAGCGAGCTGGACGTCGTGGCGTAACCGAAATCCGTATCGATGCACATGGCCGAATCCGGTTCGCCGTCGGCGTTACGCTCCGTATCGGCCATCAGATCGCGCCATTCTGCCCAGTCGCCGCCGTCGGCGTCCGGGGCCGGGTCGGGCGGCTGGGCGACGCCGAACCGGTCGAGATAGCGTTCGATCCGGCTTGAGACCGGGTCGTTGCGCTCGCGCGCGGTCAGCATCGACAGGCCTTCCGGCAGCGGAAAGCTCTCGACTTGCCCGCCCGCAGCGGCGCCCCGGCTGCGCAGCCAGAAGGCGTCGCGGTTGTCGGCGACGACCAGGTTGAAGGGGCGCCAGGCGTTGCCGTCGAGATGGCGCAGCCGCGCCGCGGCGTCGGCCGCGTCCGCCGAATCCAGCGCGTCGAGCACCAGTTCGCCGCGCGAACGCTTGTCCGGCGCTGGGCCCAGGCTGGCCGTGCGGTTCATGATCGCCGCCACGACGCCGGTGTCGTTCATGCCGAGCCAGGTGCCGCCGGCTTCGAGATCGATCCCGGCGACGACCTCCGGGCGGTCCGGCCAGTGCCGGTCCGGCGGGCGCCAGGGCCGATCCTTCATCTCGTCGCGGTTGGCGGCGAGCAACAGCGGCCACGGATGTCCGGGCCGACGCAGGATGACAACAGTGCACATAAAATCCGCTACCTGCTGGGGGCGCGCCCTTATATAACGGCGCGACACCAGTTCAAACACGGGCCACGGCAACGTGTCCCGGCCGCAAGACAGGGGCGACGACCGGACGATGGCGACTTTCGACGACCGCGAAAAGGCATTCGAGAAGAAATTCGAGCACGACGAGCAGCTCCGGTTCCGCGTCGAGATGCGGCGCAACAAGCTGCTCGGCCTGTGGGCCGCCGACCTGCTGGGCCTGGCCGGGGCGGATGCCGACGCCTATGCCAAGCAGGTCGTCGAGGCCGATCTGGAAGAGCCCGGCCCGGAAGACGTGATCCGCAAGGTCAAGGCCGATTTCGAAGCCAACAGCGTCGAAAAGAGCGACCACCAGATCCGCCGGCAGCTCGAGGAATGCGAAAAGGAAGCCCGCGAACAGGTGATGAGCGAGGTTGAGTGACAGTGGGTCCCTCGATACGGCGCGCAAACGCGCCTACTCGGGATGAGGGAGTATTTTCGAATTCTGTCGCCGTCCAAGCAACACCCTCTCCTCACCCTGAGTAGCCCCGGAATTAATCCGGGGCGTAACGAAGGGCGGCCGAAGTGACCGCGATAGTTTCCTGAGAATGACCCGGAACGCTGCATGACCCCGATCGAAAGCCGGACCGGCGCCCCGGAAAACGACGCATGGGAGACCGTGATCGGGCTGGAGGTCCACGCCCAGGTCATGTCGGACGCCAAGCTGTTTTCCGGCGCGGCGACCGCCTTCGGCGCCGAACCGAACAGCCAGGTCTCGCTGGTCGACGCCGCCTTTCCCGGCATGCTGCCGGTGATCAACCGGCGCTGCGTCGAGCAGGCCGTGCGCACCGGCCTGGGCCTGAACGCCGAAATCAACCTGCGCAGCGTGTTCGACCGCAAGAACTACTTCTATCCGGACCTGCCGGCCGGCTACCAGATCAGCCAATACAAGGATCCGGTTGTCGGCGAGGGCGTGGTGACAGTCGATCTGGAAAACGGCGAAATCCGCGAAGTCCGCATCGAGCGGCTGCATCTGGAGCAGGACGCCGGCAAATCCATCCACGACATGGACCCGAAGCGCACCTTCGTCGACCTCAACCGGGCCGGCGTGGCGCTCATGGAGATCGTCTCGAAGCCCGACATGCGCTCGGCCGACGAGGCCGGCGCCTATCTCGCCAAGCTGCGCTCGATCCTGCGCTATCTCGGCACCTGCGACGGCAACATGGAGCAGGGCTCCCTGCGCGCCGACGTCAACGTCTCGGTGCGCCGGCCCGGCGAGCTGCTGGGCACGCGCTGCGAGATCAAGAACCTCAACTCGATCCGCTTCATCAAGCAGGCCATCGAACACGAGGCACGCCGCCAGATCGAAATCCTCGAGGACGGCGGCACAATCGAGCAGCAGACCCGCCTGTTCGATCCGGGCCGCGGCGAAACCCGGGCGATGCGCTCCAAGGAAGAGGCCCACGACTATCGCTATTTCCCCGACCCGGACCTGCTGCCGCTGGAGCTGGACGAGGATTGGGTCGAGGAGATCAAGGCGAGCCTGCCGGAACTGCCGGACGCGAAAAAGGCACGCTTCGTGGCGGACTACGGCCTGAACGCCGGCGACGCCGCGGTCCTGGTCGCCGACCGGGAGGACGCCGACTTCTTCGAGGCGGTGGCGAAGGGCCGCAAGGATCCGAAGCTCGCCGGCAACTGGGTGATCAACGAATTTTACGGCCGCCTGAACAAGGCGGGCCGGCGCCGGGAAGACTCCCCGGTGACGGCGGAGAAGCTGTCCGGCCTGCTGGCGCTGATCGAGAGCGGCGCGATTTCCGGCCGCATCGCCAAGGACGTGTTCGACGCCATGTTCGAGACCGGCAAAGACGCCGACGCCATCGTCGAGGCCAGGGGCCTGAAACAGATCAGCGACACCGGCGCCATCGAGGAGATCGTCGACCGGCTGATCGCGGAGAACCCGAAGCAGGTCGCCCAGGCGAAGAAACAGCCCAGGGTCGCCGGCTGGTTCGTCGGCCAGGTCATGAAGGCAACCCGTGGCCAGGCCAACCCGGCCGTCGTCAACGAAATCCTGAAGAAGAAGCTGTAGATGCCCGAATCCGTCGAAATCTCGAACGAAACCGCGGCCGATGCGCCGCTACTGTTCCTGCCGTTCGCCCTGCGCGGCCTGACCCTGCGCAACCGCATTGTCATCGCGCCGATGTGCCAGTATTCGGCGGTCGACGGACTGGCGCAGGACTGGCATTTCGCCCATCTCTCCAGCTTCTCCATGGGCGGCGCCGGGCTGGTCTTCGCCGAAGCCGCCTCGGTCGAGGAGCGCGGCCGGATCACCTATGGCGATCTCGGCATCTGGAGCGACGCCCATGCCGAAGCGCTCAAGCCGGCGATCCGCTTCATGCAGGGCCAGGGCGCGGCGGTCGGCGTCCAGATCGCCCATGCCGGGCGCAAGGCGAGCATGCAGCGGCCGTGGCACGGCAACGGCCCGATGGACGAGCGCGACACCGAACGCGGCGAAGCCCCGTGGGACCCGGTCGCGCCGAGCCCGCTGCCGATGCAGGACGGCTGGCTGATGCCGGCGGAACTCGACGAGGCCGGCCTCGCGCAGATCCGCGACGCCTTCGTGGCGGCAGCCCGGCGCGTCGATGCCGCCGGCGCCGATGTGCTCGAGGTCCACGGCGCCCACGGCTACCTGCTGCACAGCTTCCTGTCGCCGATCTCTAACCATCGAACCGATGGCTATGGCGGCGACCGGGCGGGCCGGATGCGCTTTCCGCTTTCGGTCGCAATGGCGGTGCGCGCAGCCTGGCCGGAGACCAAGCCGCTGTTCTACCGCATCTCCAGCGTCGATTCGGTCGAGGGCGGCTGGGAGATCGGGGATTCGGTCGTCTTCGCCGGCGCACTGAAAGAAACCGGCGTCGATATCGTCGATTGTTCCTCCGGCGGCATCGGCGGCCCGGCGACGGCGACCCGCCTGCCCCGGCAATACGGCTTCCAGGTGCCGTTCTCGGCGCAGATCAGGCGAGAGGCCGGCGTCTCGACCATGGCGGTCGGCCTGATCGTCGAGCCGGACCACGCCGAGGCCATATTGAAGGAAGGCGACGCCGACTTGATCGCAATTGCAAGGGAGGCGCTCTACAACCCGTTCTGGCCGCACCATGCCGCGAACGCGCTGGGCGCCGACGGTCGCTGGGAGGCCTGGCCGGAGCAATACGGCTGGTGGCTCTCCCGCCGCGAGCGCTTCATGGGGAAGTAGGGGTCGGATGGATACGTCCGCGGCCGGCATCGTCCCGATGGCGGCGGGGTGGCGGTGCAACCTCCGGCTTATCCGCCGCGCAGGCGGGCGCGCGCCGCTTCGGCCAGAAAGCCGGAGCGGTTCGGCGCGACGGCATCGATCCGCGCGATCAGGTCCTCGTCGAGCGTGATCGAGACCACCCTGGACCTGCCGGGCAGGTGTACCGGGACCAGGGCGATCAGGGCGGCGCCGTCGCGATCCTCGGCCGGGATATCGGCAATTGCGGTTGGGCGCGGAATCGGCGTTCCGGATTCCAGGAGGGAGGCGACGACCTCGGCGACCACGATTTCGGCGTCGGCGACCGCCGCCTCGGCCGAGTCGCCGCCGGCATGGACGGGAAAGTCGACGAACGAGATGCCGAACGTCCTGCCGTCGTCGCTATGCATGATCGCCGGGTAAAGCCTGCGTGGCATCGCGCGTCCTTTCTCCTCTCAGGGAAGCAGTTCGACCCCGGTCTGCCGCTCGATGGCGCGCACCGTTCCGGTCGGGATTTCCGCGTGCCGGCCGATCACGGTCCAGCGGCCGTCGGGGTGGGTCATCCGGGTATGGTTTGCGCCTTCGGCCCGCACAAATCCCGCCTTGCTTAACTTCCTCAGAATTTCGCGGCGTTTCATATAGATAATATATGGATAAAATTTGGCAACCCGGTGAGGCGGCAGCCCCCTCAGATCATCGCCATGCCGCCGTTGACGTGGACGGTCTGGCCGGTGACGTAGGCCGCCTCGTCGCTCGCCAGGAAGACCGCGGCCCCGGCGACGTCGGCGGGTTCGCCGATCCGGCCGGCGGGAATCCGCTCGAGCAGGCCGGCCTGCTGCTGCTCGCTGAGCGCGTCGGTCATGGGCGAACGGACGAAGCCTGGCGCGATGCAGTTCAGCGTCACCCCGCGGGCCGCAACCTCGGCCGCCATGCTCTTGGTCATGCCGATCATGCCGGCCTTGGAAGCGGCGTAGTTGGCCTGACCCGGATTGCCGGTCACGCCGACGATCGACGTAATGTTGATTATGCGGCCGTGGCGCCGCCGCATCATGCCGCGCAGGGCGGCGCGGCTCAGCCGGAACGCGGAGGTCAGATTAACGTCGATCACGCTCTGCCACTGATCGTCGGACAGGCGCAGGGCGAGCATGTCCCGTGTCAGCCCGGCATTGTTGACCAGGATGTGCAGATCGCCGAGCGCCTCCTCGACCCGGCCGGGCAGCGCCCCGGTTTCCTCCGCATCGCCGAGGTCAGCCGGCGCGACATGAACCCGCTCGCCGAGTTCTTCGGCCAGCGCGTCCAGCGCCGCGCGCCGGGTGCCGGACAGGGCGACCGAAGCGCCCTGGGCGTGCAGGGCCCTGGCGATGGCCCCGCCGATGGCGCCCGAAGCGCCGGTCACAAGCGCGTTCCTGCCGCTAAGGTCGAACATGAAGCTGTCCCGATTCCCGTGTTTTTTCCGCCGGGCAGCCGTTCAGGCCGCCGCGAGGAATTTGTCGATATCGTCCGGCGTGCCCACCGCCGTTCCCGTGAGGTCCGGGTCGATGCGGCGCGCCATGGTCGCCAGCACCTTGCCGGCGCCCAGTTCGACCAGTTCGGCGCAGCCCCGGTCCCGGGCGAACAGCATGCTTTCGCGCCAGCGCACCAGGCCAGTCACCTGTTGTACCAGCAGGCCGCCGATCGTCGGGCCGTCGCTCACCGCCTGCGCCGTGACGTTGGCGATCAGCGGTACGGCGGGATTGCCCGGCGGCGCGCGTTCAAGCTCTTCGGCCATGACGTCAGCCGCCGGCTGCATCAGGGCGCAGTGGAACGGGGCGCTCACCTGCAGTTTCATGGCGCGACGCACACCCATCTCCTGCGCCGCCGCGATCGCCCGGTCGATGGCCCCGGCATGGCCGCTAATCACGACCTGGCCGGTCGCGTTGTCGTTGGCGATGGCGCACACCTCGTCTTCCGCCGCCGCGGCCACCGCCTCTTCGGCCTGCTCCAGGGTCGCGCCGAGCAGGGCGGCCATCGCGCCGTCGCCGACCGGCACCGCCGCCTGCATCGCCCGGCCGCGCGCCTTGAGCAGCCGGGCGGTATCGGCGAGCGAGAACGCGCCCGCCGCGCACAGGGCAGAATATTCGCCCAGCGAATGACCGGCCACGAAGCGCGCGCCGGCGGCGAGGTCGAGCCCCGCGTCCTCCAGCGTGCGCAGGACGGCCACGCTCACCGCCATGAGCGCCGGCTGGGCATTCTCGGTCAGGACCAGTTCCTCGCCCGGCCCGTCGAACATCAGCCGGGACAGGCTCTGCGACAGCGCATCGTCCACTTCCTCGAAAACCAGCCGGGCAACGGTCGAGGCCCCGGCCAGGTCCCGGCCCATGCCGACGGCCTGGGAGCCCTGCCCCGGAAAGACGAAAACGCGATCTGTCATGAACCCAGTCTTCGGACGCTGAAACGGGATGCCGGTTCTTAGCGTGCGGCATAAGCGTGTCAAGCCGGCCCCTTGCGCCGGCCCCGCCGCGCCGTATATTCCGCGCTTGCCATATCTCCTTGCCGGGGAGAAGGCGCCCGGAACATCCGGGTCGGCCCGAGACCCCGGCTAGACCTGTGCAGCTTGAAATATTCGGTTGCTGCACCGGCCCTCTCCCCCACCCGGCCACCCAACGGGATTATCCTTGAATGGGCGGCCGGGTGGGGGAGAGGGCCGGCACCGAGACCGGAATACCAAGCGGCAGGTCGCGAAACAGCCGTAGGGAGCGTTTGCCTTGCCTTATTACGAATGCGTGTATCTCGCGCGCCAGGACATTGCGGCCAGCCAGGTCGAAGCCCTGAGCGACAGCTTTGCCGAAACCATCGCCAGCGGCGGCGGCGAAGTGAAAAAGCGGGAATATTGGGGCCTCCGCAACCTCGCCTACCGGGTCAAGAAAAACCGCAAAGCCCATTATGTGCTGATGAACATCGACGCGCCGGCCAAAGCGGTGCACGAGATGCAGCGCCTGATGCGCCTCAACGCCGATGTGCTGCGCGATCTCACCCTGCGGGTCGATGAGCTGAACGAGGGCCCGTCTATCATGATGCAGCGGCGCGAGGAACGGCGCGACCGCGGCGAGCGGCGCAGCCGGCGCGACGACGAGCGCCGGGCGGAAAGGGCGGCTGCCGCGGAGAAGAGAGACGCCGGCGATAAGGCTCCGGCCGAACCTGTTCCCGAAAAAGCCGCCGAAAAAGCTCCCGAAAAGGCCACCGAAAAGGCCACCGGGAAACCGGCCGGAGAATCCGTAGGGGAGGGGTTGAAGCCCTCCCGATCAGACGCCGGGAAAGCGGCTGAAGCGGGACTCGCTGAATCAGCCGCCGAGGAAGCGCCCGCCGAAAAAGCTGCCGAAGAATCCGCCGAGGAGACCGCGGTGAAGGGTTTGAAACCCTCACCTACAGACACCGGTAAAGGCGCCGATGACGCCGTCGAACCCGCCTCCGACGAAGTTGCCGAAAAGACCGAGGGAGACACCTGATGGCCCGCCGCCCGTTTTTCCGCCGCCGCAAGAGCTGCCCCTTCTCCGGCCCGAACGCGCCGAAAATCGACCATATGGATGTCAAGCTGCTGCAGCGTTTCATGTCGGAGCGCGGCAAGATTGTACCGAGCCGCATCACCGCGGTTTCTGCCAAGAAGCAGCGCGAACTATCCCGGGCGATCAAGCGCGCGCGCTTTCTGGCGCTGATCCCCTACGTCACGAGCTAGGGAGGGCGCGCCATGAACGTGATCCTGCTCGAACGGATCGAGAAGCTCGGTCAGATGGGCGATATCGTATCCGTCAAGCCGGGCTTTGCGCGCAATTTTCTGCTGCCGCAAAGGAAGGCGCTGCGCGCGACCGAGGATAATGTCGCCCTGTTCGAGGCGCGCAAGACGCAGCTCGAGACCGACAATCTGACCCTCAAGGCCGAAGCCGAATCGGTCGCCGAAAAGATGGAAGGCGCGGGCGTGACCGCGATCCGCAACGCCGGCGAGGCGGGCCAGCTCTACGGCTCGGTTTCCGGCCGCGACATCGCCGACGGCCTGACCGAAACCGGCTACACGGTCGACAGGCGTCAGGTCGTCATCGAACATCCGATCAAGATGCTCGGCATCTTCCCCGTCCGGGTCGTGCTCCATCCGGAAGTCTCGGTGACTGTCACCGTCAACGTCGCCCGCTCGCCTGAAGAGGCGGAGACGCAGGCCGAGCGCGCCGCCCGCGGGGAAGACCCGGTGGTGCTCGGCCAGGCCGAGGGCGACGAAGACTTGATGAACGACGAAGTCGCCATCACGATGATGGACCGCGAGGAGCGCCGCGCCGCACGGGAAGCCGCCCGCGCCGCCGAAGCCGAGGCGGAAGCGGCTGCCGAAGCGGCACGCCGCGGACGCGGTGGACGGAACCGGAGCGACCGGAGCCGGGGCGATGATGCCAAGGGCGACGAACAGCCCGGCTGAGGCGGAGCGTCACTCCGCGCCTGAGAGCCACCCGGATTCGCAGAACGGGTAACCGTTCCGGCGCCTCGGATTTGCTCCCGGCGTGCGCCGATCGGAAGTCCGGGAGACGCGGAGACGTCGGTTCCATGGCACTTCCGCAGTCATTTATCGGCAGCGCGCCCGATTTACCGCCGGACCCGGCTGAAGGCCGCCCGCGCCGGGGACGCTTCCAGTCATGAGCGGGAACGGCCCGTCGCGCGGCCCGGAGTTCCGCTTCCAGGCGGACGAGCGCGCGCCCACCGCGCTCACCGCCGGCCTGGGACTGCAGCTTGCCGTTATTACCGTGGCGGTCCCGATCCTGATTCCGACCGCGGTGATGCGGATCGCCGGGGCGGCCGAATCCACCCTGTTGTGGGCGGTGTTCGCCGCGGTCGCGATCAGCGGCGTCACCACTGCGCTCCAGGCCATCCGGTTCGGCCGGATCGGCGGCGGTCACATGCTCGTAATGGGCAGCTCGGCGGCGTTCATTGGCGTGAGCATCGCCGCGGTGGCAGAGGGCGGCCCGGCGATGCTCGCCACCCTCGTTGTCATCGTGGCGCTGTTTCAGCTCCTGCTGTCGACGCAGCTCGCCCTGTTCCGAAGGGTGTTGACGCCGGCGGTCTCCGGCACCGTGATCATGCTGGTGCCGGTGACGGTGATGCCGATCGTGTTCCCCATGCTGAACGAGGCGCCGGACGGCAGCCCGGCCCACGCCGCGCCCCTGATCGCCGCCGTCACGATCCTCGTCATCCTCGGCATTTCGCTGAAAGGGACGGCAGGGATGCGTCTCTGGGCGCCGATCGTCGGCGTCGCCGCAGGCACGGCGCTTGCCGCCTTCTTCGGCCTCTACGATTTGAGCCGCGTCGCCGCGGCGCCCTGGCTCGGGCTACCGGGCATCGAAGTGCCGGGCTTCGATTTCGGTTTCGGGCCGGTTTTCTGGTCGCTTCTGCCTGCGTTCCTGCTGACTGCGGTGATCGGCTCGATCCGGGCGATCAGCAGCAGTGTCGCGCTGCAGCGCGTGTCGTGGCGCCGCCCGCGCCCGCCGGACTTCCGGGCGGTGCAGGGCACGGTGACGGTCGACGGGCTGAGCAACCTGTTGTGCGGCGTTGCGGGAACCGTCCCCAACACGACCTATTCGCTGGCCGCGCCGCTGATCGCGATCACCGGCGTTGCGGCGCGGGCCGTGGCCATCGCCACGGGCGCGATCTTTCTCGCCCTGGCCTTCCTGCCCAAGGCGCTCGCCGTCGTGCTGGCGATTCCGGGACCGGTCGTCGGCGCGTACCTTATCGTCCTGATCGCCATGCTGTTCATCGTCGGCATCGGACTGGCGATGCAGGGCGGGATGGACACCCGCAAAGCCATCGTCGTCGGCGTGTCCTTCTGGCTCGGGGTCGGCTTCCAGAACGGCGCGATCTTTCCGGAGTTCGTTGCCGAATTCGCCGGCGGAATTCTCGACAACGGGATTACCGCCGGCGGCCTTGCGGCCGTTCTCATGACCCTCGTCATGGATTTCACCCGTTCGCGCCCCAGCCGGATGGAGGCAGCGTTCGACCCTGCCGCGCTGCCGGAAATATGCCACTTCCTCGTCGCCTTCGCCTCGCGCAGTGGCTGGGACGAGGCGATGTCCGACCGTCTCGAAGCGGTCGGCGAGGAGGCGCTGCTGACCCTGCTGCGCCCAGAAGATGGTCGGGAAGATGGTCGGGAAGATGGTCGGGAAGATGGTCGGGAAGATGGTCGGGAAGATGGTCGGGAAGATGGTCGGGAAGATGGTCGGGAAGATGATCGGGAAGATGGTCGGGAAGAGAATCGAGTCGGGGATCCGCCCCAGCCGGGCCGGCGCCTCCGGCTGGCCGCGTCCAGGGACGAGGGCGGTGCGGTCCTCGAATTCGTCGTCGCACCGCGCGAAGGCAATGTGCAGGAGCGGCTCGCGCTGCTCGGCGAGCAGGGCGACGGCGCTCCGGTCGAGCAGGAAATCTCGCTCCGCCTGCTGCGCCATCTCGCGTCTTCGGTGCAGCACCAGCAGTATCACGACCTGGATATCCTGACCGTCCGGGTAAAGGCACCCGCTTCCGCGGGATAGCCGAAGGCGGGGGCGGAACGCGACTGCAAAGTCGACCCGTCCCGTGAGCCGGGACCGGGCGAAGATGCGGCCCGGTCACGATCGGGCGCCGGACCCAAGCTCGCGATTCGCCAGGCCGCCTGCGCTATGCCGAAGCCCCGGCCCGGTGCGGCGGCACGCCGTCGTCGGTCACGAGATGGCAGCGCACCCGGTGGCCGCCGATCGAGCGCAGGGCCGGCTCCTCGGCCCGGCAGCGCGCCTCGGCGAATGGGCAGCGCGAGGCGAAGCGGCAGCCGGGCGGCGGATCGATCGGGCTCGGCGGATCGCCGACGAGCCGGATGCGGCTCGCCCGGTCGCGCAGCACCGGATCGGCCGACGGCACCGCCGACAGCAGGGCATTCGTATAGGGGTGAAGCGGTTCGCGAAACAGGGAGACCCGGTCGGCATGCTCGACGACCTGCCCGAGATACATCACCGCGATGTCGTCGCACATATACTGCACGACGCCGAGGTCGTGGCTGATGAACAGGTAGGTCAGGCCGAACTCTTCCTGCAGGCGGCGCAGCAGGTTCAGGATCTGCGCCTGGATTGCGACGTCGAGGGCCGAGACCGGCTCGTCGCAGACGATCAGGTCCGGCTGGGTCGCCAGCGCGCGCGCCACGCCGATACGCTGGCGCTGGCCGCCGGAAAACTGGTGCGGGAACAGGGCCTGCTGCTCCGGGCGCAGGCCGACCAGCCGGAACAGCTCGGCGACCCGGTCGTCGCGGCTGTCCCGGTCGCCGACATCGAGCTGGTCGAGCGGCGCGCGGACGATCTCGCCGGCGCGCAGCCGCGGATTGAGCGACGAATACGGATCCTGGAAGATGATCTGCATGTGGCGGCGCTGCCGGCGCAGGGCCTCGCCGGTCAAGGGCACGATCTCCTCGCCGTTGAGCGCGATACTGCCTTCGGTCACCGGGGCGAGCCGCATCACGGCGAGCGCGGTCGTGGTCTTGCCGGAGCCGGATTCGCCGACCAGCCCCAGGGTCTCGCCGCGCGCGGTATCGAAGGTCACGCCGTCCACCGCATGGACCTTGGGCGCCGGCGCGAAGGGCTTGCGGCGCGGCAGGTTGAAGTGGACCTTCAGGTCGCGGACTTCCAACAACTTGTCGGGCGCGGGCGCAGCCGATGCCGGAGCGGGCGAGCCTGGCGCGGTCATGCCGCATCCCCGTCCAGATAAAGCCAGCAGGCCGCAGTATGATCCTCGCCGACGCCGGTTTCCCGCGGCATTTCCCGGCGGCAGCGGTCCATCGCCTCGGCGCAGCGCGGCGCGAAGGGGCAGCCGCCCCGGCCGAGTTCGGCGACCGACGGGACGACGCCGGGAATCTCCATCAGGGCGCCGCGCTCCGGGCCCGGATCGGCTTCCAGATGGGGCACGCAGGCGATCAGGCCGCGGGTGTAGGGATGCTTCGGATTGGTCAGCATCTCGTCGACCGGCGCTTCCTCGACCTTGCGGCCGGCATACATGACGACGACCCGTTGGGCCATTTCCGCAATCGCGCCCATGTCGTGTGTAATCAGGATGACGGCGGCCTCGGTCTGCTGCTGAAGCTCTTTCAACAGATCGAAAATCTGCGCTTGCACGGTGACGTCGAGCGCCGTCGTAGGCTCGTCGGCGATCAGCACCTGAGGCTGGCAGGCCAGCGCCATGGCGATCATTACGCGCTGGCGCATGCCGCCGGAAAGCTGATGCGGATATTCGTCGACGCGTTTTTCCGGCGCAGGAATGCTGACCGCCCGGAGCATTTCGATGGCCCGGTTGTGCGCTTCCCTCCGGCTCAAGCCCTGGTGCAGGCGGACGGTTTCGCCGATCTGGTCGCCGATCGTGTAGACCGGGTTCAGCGAGGTCATCGGCTCCTGGAAGATCATCGAGACGTCGTTGCCGCGCACGTCGCGCATCCGCGCCTCGGTGGCGTCGAGCAGGTTCTCGCCGGCCAGCCGGATCGCGCCCTCGGCGATCCGGCCCGGCGGCATCGGCACCAGCCGCATGACGGCGAGCGCGGTCATGCTCTTGCCGCAGCCGGATTCACCGACGATGCCGAGCGTCCGGCCGGCCGCCAGTTCGAAGCTCAGTCCGTCGATGACCCGGGAGACCGTGCCGTCCTTGAGGTCGAACTCGACCGACAGGCCCTGGACTTCGAGCAGCGCGCTCATCGCTGCCTCAGCTTCGGGTTGAAGGCGTCGTTCAGGCCGTCGCCGATCAGGCTGACCGACAGCACGGTGATGAAGATGGCGAGGCCCGGGAAGGTGACCGGCCACCAGGCCTCGAGGATCTGCGGGCGGTTGACGCTGATCAGGTAGCCCCAGCTCATGACGTTCGGATCGGAGAGCTGCAGGAAGGCGAGCCCGGCCTCGAACAGGATCGCGACACCGACCGAGAGCGCCGCCGAGACGATCAGCGGCGGGGCGGCGTTGGGCAGTATGATCGTCCAGATGATGCGCGCGTTGCGGGCGCCGATGGCGCGCTCGGCCTTGACGAAATCCAGCTCCCGCAGGCGCAGGAATTCCGCCCGCACCAGACGCGCCGTGCTGGTCCAGGAGACCACGCCGATGGCGATGGAGATGGAGTAGATCGAAGGCGAGAAGAGCAGCACGACGACCATGGCGAGCAGCAGCGGCGGCAGCACCTGGAAGAATTCGGTGATGCGCATCAGCACCTCTTCGATCCAGCCGCGGTAGAAGCCCGCCAGCGCGCCGAACAGGATGCCGATCGTGATGGTGATCGCGGCCGCCGCCGCGCCGACCATCAGGGTGGACTGGCTGCCGTAGAGCAGGCCGACGACGAGGTCGCGGCCCTGCTGGTCGGTGCCGAGCAGAAAGCCCTGCTCGCCCGGCGGCAGCAATAGCGGCCCGGTCGGCGCGAACGGATCGACCGGGTAGACGAAGGGGCCGAGCACGGTGACGAGAACGATGAGGCTCAGCGTCACGAGGCCGGCGACAGCCGCCGTATTCCGCCGGAACATGCGCCAGGCTTCGCGCCACGGCCGTTCGACCTCGATGACGACAGGCTCTTCCGCCGGAACGGCTGGCGTCGGCGCCGTCATGCCCTGGCCGCGCTCTTGATGCGCGGATCGACCAGCCGGTATGCCAGGTCTGTCAGCAGGTTGGCGACGATGACGATCAGCGCGGAGAAGAACAGGATGCCGAGCAGGGTCGGCGTATCGCGGCGCAAAATCGAATCGAAGGCGAGGGTGCCGAGGCCGGGCCAGCTGAACACCGCCTCGACCAGCACCGCGCCGGAGAACAGGGCGCCGAACTGCAGGCCGGCGAAGGTGACGACCGGCAGCACGGCGTTGCGCAGCGCATGCTTGAACACGACGACCCGCTCGCCGAGCCCCTTGGCCCGGGCCGTGCGGATATAGTCGGCGCCCAGCACGTCCATCATGCTGGCGCGAGAGAGGCGGCTGTAGAAGGCGAGATAGATCGTCGAGAGGGTGACGACCGGCAGCGTTAGATGGTGCAGCACCTCCCAGACATAGCCGAAGCCCGAGGCGCCCAGCGGGCCGGCATCCATCCCGGAGGTCGGGAACAGCGGGATGAAGGAGGCGAACAGGATCACCAGCATGATCCCGGTCCAGAAGACCGGCAGGGCGTAGCCGAGCAGGGCCAGGACCGTGATGGCCTGGCTCAGCAGGCCGTTCGGCCGGCGCGCCGCGAACACGCCGAGAAAGGTGCCAAACAGGATCGCGATCAACAGGGAGGACACGACGAGCAACAGCGTCGGCCAGACATTCTCGAAGATCACCGAGGTGACCGGCCGGTCGAAATAGAAGCTGTAGCCGAAATCGCCCTGGACGACCTTTTCGATATAGCGATAGAGCTGTTCGAGGAACGGCAGGTCGAGGCCGTAGTCCTTGCGGATCTGGGCCAGCATTTCGGGCGAGGCGCCGCCGGCCTCGCCGGCGATGGTCTCCGCGACGTCGCCCGGCGCCAGGTGGATCAGGGTGAAGTTCAGCACCAGCACCGCGAACAACAGCACCAGTGCATAGACGAGGCGCTTGGCAATGACGGCCGGCAGCCTCACCGCCGGCCTCCGGGGACCGTGAACCTTCGCATCTTTCAGCCTTACGCCAAAAAGGCCGGGCCGGCAGCGGAAATCTGCCGGCCCGTCGCTTTACCGCAAGATGCGGCTATGGCGAAAGCGTCCTATTTCGGCTGTTTCTTCCAATAGATGTCGTCCATCGAGGAAATCACGCCCCAGATGGTGAGCGGCGGATTGCCGAGATTCTTGTCGTAAGCCGTGTGGAACGGTAGCACGGCGATCCAGTAGACCGGCAGGTCCCGGGCAAGGATCTGCTGGAACTTGACGTAGAGCGCCCGGCGCTTGGCCTGGTCGGTCTCCTTGCCGGCGGCCTCCAGAATCTTGTCGACCTCCCGGTTGCAGTATTGCTGGGTGTTCGACCAGATCACCTTCTTCACGTTGTTGCACAGATAGGAGCGGTGCACGCCGATCACCGGATCGCCCCAGTTGAACGGCAGGTCCATCGTCATCTGGAACTGCCAGGTCGAGATGCGGCGGGCCCAGGTCGGGAAATCCGGCGAATTGCGGACCGTGATCTTGATGCCGATCTTCTTGAGCGCCGACCGGGCATATTCGGCGATGCGCTGCTGCACGTCCGGCCCGAACGGTATGTAGTCGATGGTCAGCTCGAGCCGGGTTCCGTCGGCCTTCTTCTTGTGGCCGGCCTCGTCGAGCAAAGCCTCGGCTTTCTTCAGGTCCAGCTCGTAGGTCTCGACCTCCTTCGTGTAGAACGGCGAGCCCGGCACGATCGGGCCGGTCGCAGCGGTCGAGACGCCGCGGTGCAGTTGCTCGGTGATGAACTTGCGGTCGATGGCGTAGGCGATCGCCCGGCGGACACGGACATCCGCTGTCGGGCCTTCCTTCGTGTTGAAGGCCAACCAGGTGACCGGCCCGATACCGGCATAGCCTTGGTCGGTCACGACCAGCTTGTCGCTCTTCTTCAGGCGGACGATGCTCGCCACTTCCGCCATGTAGGGCGCCAGGTTGCCTTCGCCGCGCTCCATGGCGATGACCTGGCTCGAGGAGTCGCGGATGATCCGGTAAACGATCCGGTCCATATAGGGCCGGCCCTTGAGGAAGTAATTCGGGTTGCGCTCCAGCAGGATATGCCGGCCGCGCTTGTATTCCTTGAGGATGTAGGCGCCGGAGCTGACGACATTCTTGGAGTTGCGCGGATGAGTCTTCGGATTCTGGCCGTCGCCGTAGACGTGCTTCGGAATGATCGGCACGATCGAGGTCGACATCGCCAGCAGCAGCGCCGGATGCGGATGTTTCAGCCTGACGACGACCGTGTGGGCGTCCGGGGCTTCTACGCCCGTGACGGCGCCCAGCGACGTCTTGAAGGGATGGTTGGCCTTCTGGATCTCGATGGAAAACTTGACGTCGGCCGAGGTGATCGGCTTGCCGTCGGAGAACTTGGCGTTCTTCCGCAGCTTGAACGTCACCGACTTGCCGTCCGCCGAGGTCGTCCAGCTCGTCGCCAGATAGGGCTTGATGTTCCATTTTGCGTCGGCCCGGACCAGGCTGGCGAAGATATGCGCGCCCGGCCCCATGGTCGCGATGCCGGACTGGACCGCCGGATTGAAGTGGCGCGGGTCCTGGCTGGTGATCATCACCAGCGTGCCACCCTTCTTGGGCATGTCGGCGGCAATCGCGGGCGCGGCATGAAGCGCCGCCGCCGCGGTCAGCGCCGCCATTCCGAATTTTCTGAGCATAGAGTTCCTCCCTGGAAGCGCCGCGGCCCGTCGGACCGCCGCACGGCAGTTGTGCGGCCCGCCCGCACGGCATCGGCCCGATTTTCCGCCCGGCAATTTGGCACCTGCACAAATTCCGTGAAATCGGGTTTGGTTGCGCCCTGGAACGGACCGGCGGGATATCAGCATATGAACGATCTGACCGTCTACACGGCGCGGACAATTCGCACCATGAATCCGTCGCTACCTGTTGCCACGGCTGTAGCGGTGCGCGGCGAGCGCATCGTCGAGGTCGGCACGCTCGAAACGCTGCGCCCGTGGCTGGATGCCCACCCGCACCGGATCGACGATACGTTCCGCGACCGTGTGCTGATGCCGGGCTTCATCGATCCGCATCTGCATCCCACGCTGGCGGCGGTCCTGCTGCCCTGCCACTTCATTACGGCGATGGAATGGAAGCTGCCCGGCCGGGTGGCCGCGCCGGTCAAGGGCCACAACGCCTATCTCGCCCGGCTGGCGGAAATCGATGCGCAGATGGCCGATCCGTCCGAGCCGCTGGTCACCTGGGGGTATCACAAGATCTGGCACGGCGCGGTCGACCGGCAGGCGCTCAACGGCATCTCGCGGGACCGGCCGATCTTCGTCTGGCAGCGCTCGTTCCACGAAATCATCGTCAACGATGCCGCCATCGGCTGGATGGGCCTCGACCGGGACGACCTCGCCCGCCACGAGCAGATCGACCCGGAAACCGGGCGCTTCTACGAAACCGGCCTCTCGGTCGCCCTCAACGGGATGAAGGAATACCTGTACGCCCCGGAGCGTTTCCTCGGCGGGCTGGAGCAGGTCGCCCGCGCGGTCCATGCCGGCGGCCACACCACCATCGGCGACATGGCGGTGCCGCTGGCCGACCTGGAGATGGAATGGCCGGCGCTGCTCAAGGTGCTGGACCGGCCGGAGACTCCCTTCCGCTGCCAGATGATCCCCCGGGCGACCGAGCGGGGCGCCGCACCGGGCGGCGAAGCGGCCGAAGTCGCACGGGTCCGGGCCATGGCGGCGCGCGGCACCCATCGGCTGCAGTTCGGCAACGGCGTCAAGCTGTTCACCGACGGCGGTTTTTACGCCGAGCTGATGCAATTGCAGGAGCCCGGTTTCATCGACGGCCATCGCGGCGAGTGGCTGATGCCGCCGGAGCAGGTCGAGGCGCTGGCCCGCGCCTTCTGGAACGAGGGCTTCCGCATCCACGTCCACTGCACCGGCGACATGGGCCTGGAGCTGGCGCTGGACGTTCTGGAGAAGCTCCAGTTCGAGCGCCCGCGGGTGAACCACCGCTTCACCATCGAGCATTTCGGCGTCTCCACGCCGGAACAGGTGCGCCGGATCGCCGACCTCGGCGCGCTGGTCTCGGCCAACGTCTATTATGTCCACGAACTGGCCGACGCCTACTACCGCCACAGCGTCGGCCATGAGCGGGCGTCGCAGATCGCGCGGCTGGGCACCGTGGCCCGCCACAACATCCCCTTCGCCCTGCACACCGATTTCACCATGGCGCCGGCCCTGCCGCTGACCTCGGCCTGGGTCGCGGTCAACCGGCTGAGCGAGAGCGGGGCGGTCATGGCGCCGGAGGAGCGGCTGACAATCGACCAGGCGATGCGCGCGATCACCATCGACGCCGCCTATGTCCTCGGAATGGAGCACGAGATCGGCAGCATCCGCGCCGGCAAGAAGGCCGATTTCACTGTGCTGGACGCCGACCCCTTCGAGACGCCGCCGGAAGACCTCAGGGACATCCCGGTCTGGGGCACCGTCTTCGAAGGCGAACCGGCGCCGCTGGGGTAGCGGCCGGGTGAGATCCGGCGGCCGGTAAGACCCTATCCGAGCAGGACAGCCAACTTATCCCGGACTTCCGCGACCAGGTGCGTCGGCGCCTCGGCTTCGAAGCGCGCACCGCGCACCCGCCAGTCCAGGCTCCGGACCTGATCGGCGAGAATGACGCCACTGACGGCGCCGGAATCGGGTAGCCGGACCTCGAACGGATAGCCCTTGACCCGGGACGTTATCGGGCAGAACAGCGCCAGGTTCGTCTTTTCGTTGTAGCCCTGCGGGCTCAGGACCAGGGCCGGCCGGTGTCCCGCCTGCGCGCGTCCGGCCTGGGGCGAAAACCGGAGCCACACGATATGTCCTGTATCCGGGACATATCCCGTGGCTACCATTGCTCGTTACCCTCGGGTTCGCCGAAGTCCTGCTCGGCATGCAGATTGTCCGCCGTGATCCGGCTCAGCATGTCGGCGAGGTCGTGCGACTTTTTTCGCAGCACGATCCGCCCGTCCTGGGCATCCATCTCCACGGCGGAACCTTCCGAAACCTCACATTGTTCGGCGATAGCCTTGGGGATGCGCACCGCCAGACTGCTGCCCCACTTTCGGATATGCAGATTTGCGCCCATGGAAATACCTCCGATTCTTGTATCTATATTGTATATCTTTGAAATTTGGCTTTCAATGAAGGAAATGCGTCGCGTCGCCGACAAGGCGGTGCCGCAAGCGTTCGAGAGAGCATTGCACCGAAACATAGCGCTGTGAGATAGAACCGGACTTAAGCAACAGGGGTGCTGTCTGGCGGTCAATGACTGCCGCCATAGGCCTACTGGGAGAATCGCGCGATGAACACCGTTCGCCATTTTGTTTCCGGCGACATCTGGGCCGGCGCCTCGGACCGGCTGGGCGATGTCTACAACCCGGCGACCGGCGCCGTCACCGCACAGGTCGCGCTGGCGAGCGCGGCGGATGTCGACCGTGCGGTCGCCGCGGCGAAGGCGGCACAGCCGGCCTGGGGGGCAACGCCGCCGGCCAAGCGCGCCGAGGTCATGTTCGCCTTCCGCAGCCTGCTCAAGGCGCACGCTGAGGAACTGGCCGAAATGCTGTCGGCCGAGCACGGCAAGACCCTGCCGGATGCAATGGGCGAGATGGCCCGGGGCATCGAGGTGGTCGAGTTCGCCTGCGGCATCCCCCAACTCCTCAAGGGTGAATATTCCGAAGGCGTGGCGAGCGGCGTCGACAGTTTCGCGATCCGCCAGCCGGTCGGCGTCGTCGCCGGCATCACGCCGTTCAACTTCCCGGCCATGGTGCCCTTGTGGATGTATCCGGTCGCGCTCGCCTGCGGCAACGCCTTCGTGCTCAAGCCGTCGGAGCGCGATCCGTCGGTCGTGCTGCGCATTGCCGGGCTGCTGTCCGAAGCCGGGCTGCCTGACGGCGTGTTCAACGTGGTCAACGGCGACAAGGAGGCCGTCGACGCGATCCTCGACCATCCGGACATCGATGCCGTCAGCTTCGTCGGCTCGACCGCGGTCGGGCAGTATATCTACACCCGTGGCACGGCCTCCGGAAAGCGGGTGCAGGCGCTGTGCGGAGCGAAGAACCATCTCGTCGTGATGCCGGACGCCGATATGGGCCAGGTCGCCGACGCGCTGATCGGTTCGGCCTACGGCTCGGCCGGTGAGCGCTGCATGGCCGTGTCGGTCGCCGTCCCGGTGGGCGAAGAGACCGCGGACCGGCTGGTGGACACGCTGAAGCCGCGGGTCGAGAGCCTCAAAGTCGCCCCCTATACCGACCCGTCGTCAGAGCTGGGCCCGGTCATCACGCGCCAGAGCCTCGAGCGCATCAAGGGTCTGATCGGCGAAGGCATCGACGCCGGCGCTGACCTTGTCGTCGACGGGCGCGATATCCGGCTGCAGGGCTATGAGGACGGCTTCTTCATCGGCGGCTGCCTGTTCGACCGGGTGACGACCGACATGTCGATCTACACGCAGGAGATTTTCGGCCCGGTGCTCTCGGTCGTGCGTGCGGACGGCTACGAGGCCGCCCTCGGCATGGTCAACGACCACGAATACGGCAACGGCGCGGCCATCTTCACCCGGGACGGCGACACCGCGCGCGACTTCTTCACCCGCGCGAAGATCGGCATGGTCGGCGTCAACGTGCCGATCCCGGTGCCGGTCGCCTACCATTCCTTCGGCGGCTGGAAGCGCTCGCTGTTCGGCGACCATTACATGCACGGCATGGAGGGCATCCGCTTCAACACCCGCCTCAAGACCATGACCACGCGCTGGCCGGAGGGCATCAAGGAAGGCGCGGTGTTCGCCTTCCACGCCGGCAGCGAGACGAAGAACTGAGCGGCCCCTTCGACAAGCTCAGGGCAGGCTCTCGATACGGCGCCGGCGCGATTGTCGGAACTTCGGGGCGGAGCCGGCTGCACAAACGCCGCGAGGTCGTCGGGACCGTAGGGGCGGGTTTCAAACCCGCCCCTACAAACCGGCCGGACGCGCATTCCTCGCCGAAATGCCGAATTGCCACCCGGGTCAAATGGCCTATCGCCCCAAAATACAAAATGTGCCGCCCCGGCCGACCGGAGGGAGAGCCGGGGACCAGAGTCGCCTGGCACGGCCTATGCTCGTGGCACTGGGCCCCGGATCTCCGCTTCGCTCCGTCCGGGGCGGCACAGTTTGTTGGAGTTTGGAGAGAGTTAAGTGGGCGGTACATTCTTTGGAATTTCAGGAAGGTGAGACCCCGATGGGCAAGATGCTGACCGAAGCCCAGTGCGCTACCTTCGAGCGCGACGGTTATCTGTTTCCGTTGCGCGCCTTTTCCGCCGCAGAGGCGCGCGGCTACCGCGACGCGCTGGAAGCCTACGAGGCGGGGACCGGCGACGCGATCCATTCGAACATGCGCCACAAGGTGCATCTGCTGTTCCGCTGGGCCGACGAGATCGTGCACCATCCGCGCATCCTCGATGCCGTCGAGGATATCCTCGGGCCGGACCTGCTGTGCTGGACGACCAATTTCTTCATCAAGGAGGCCCGCGATCCGGCCTTCGTCTCCTGGCACCAGGATTCGACCTACTGGGGCCTCGACCCGGCCGATGTCGTTACCGCCTGGGTGGCGTTCACCGACGCCCCGGTCGAGAGCGGCGCGATGAAGTTCCTGCCCGGATCGCACAAGCTGGAGCAGATCGCCCACCGCGACACCTATGCCGCCGACAACCTGCTGACCCGCGGCCAGGAGATCGAGATGGCGGTCGACGAGGCCGAGGCCGTGGACGTGCCGCTGAAGGCCGGCGAATTCTCGTTGCACCATATCCGGCTGGTCCACGGCTCGAAGCCCAACACGACGCCCGACCGGCGCATCGGCCTCGCGGTGCGCTATATCCCGACCTACGTCCGCCAGGTGAAAATCGACGATTCCGCCATGCTGGTGCGCGGCGAGGACCGCCACGGCAATTTCGAACTCGAACCCCGGCCCTGCGCCGACCTCGATGAAGGCGGCCTGGCCGCCCATGCGGCGGCGATGGAACGGATGATCGGCGCGGTCTATTCCGGCACGGACGTCGCCGAGGCGCGGCGGTAGGGCGGCGGTGGCGCGCCGTCGCCCAGGTGGCCCGATTGCCACCGGGGCGGCCTTCGGGACAACGGCCTCCGACCGGCAGCGCGGCTTGACATCGGCGGATGCGCGGGCGCGCGCCATGGCCCGTTCGCCACTTGAAAGGGCGAGCGGGTCGGAACACAATTTTGACTGTCCGCAATTGCGACGCGGGGCAACGACGCGTCGGCGTCGCGGTGCGCCGGGAGCCACGAAGGGTCGACGCGCCGCATCGGTCTCCGGCGCTTTGGGAGGAAATTTCACGATGACACGGAATAATCGAAGCGCGACGGCGGTTCTGGCGGCAGGACTGGCCGCGCTGACCGGCGCAACCTTGGCCGCCGGGCCGGCCCTGGCGGCCGGCTATCCGGACAAGCCGATCACCATGCTCGTCGGCTTCCGGGCCGGTGGCGGGGTCGATACGGTCGGGCGGCTGATCGCCAAGCATATGGAAGGCACGCTCGGCCAGCCCGTGGTGCCGACCGCCAAGGCCGGCGCCGGCGGCGGTGTTCTGGCCGCGGCGCTCGCCAAGGCGAAGCCCGACGGCTACACCATCGGCATCGCCGTCACCAGCACCTGGTCGTTCAACCCCGTGTTCGCGCGCAAGAAGCGCTACGGCGTGAACGACGCGACCCTGCTGGCCTCGATCGCCCGGGCCCAGTGCGTGATCTTCGTCGGGGCGAAATCGCCCTACACATCGCTGAAGGACGCCTTCGCCGCGGCCAAGGGCGGCAAGGCGCTCTCGGCCTCCTCGCCGGCCCCGCCGGCGACCTTCCTGCTGCGCCATCTGGCCGGGAAGAACGGCGTCAAGCTGCGCGTCATCAACGTCAAGGGCACGCCGGTCGTGATCCAGCAGGTCCTGGGCGGCCATGTCGACCTCGGCTGGAGCGGCGGCCACCACATTCCCTATCTGCGCAAGGGCGACGTGCGGGTGATCGCGGCGACCGACGACCGCAGGCTCAACGCGCCGTCCGACAAGGTGCCGACGCTCAAGGATATGGGCTACGACATCTCCTTCTGCGGCGCCTACATCATGGCGGCGCCCAAGGGCCTGCCGGCGGACGTCAAGGCGAAGCTCGACGGCGCGCTCAAGGCGGCTATCAATTCCGAGTCGGTCCAGACCTTCATCGCCCGCCGCAAGCTGGCGGCGAACTACCAGGGCACAGAAGGCCTGACGAAGGAAGTCCAGGCCGAAGCCGCCGCCTGGGCCAAGGTCAAGGCCGGCCTCAAGAAGAAGTAGCGGGCGCGGCGCGGGCGGTTCCGGCCGCCTTGCGGAGATAGCGCCCGTGCGCGCCCTCGACGGCGCGGCCGGCGCACTGCTGGCGGCTTTCGGGCTGGCGACGCTGTTCCTGTTCATTCCGGCGACGGTCGAGGATCCCGGCATGGACGATCTCGCGCCGGCCTTCATGCCGCAGGTTATCGCCATTCTGCTAACCGGCCTCGCCGCCCTGCTGGCGGTGCGCAGCCTCCTGCGCCGGCCAGCGGGGGACCCGACGGAAGGGGAACCGGCGCTCACCCGGCGGCATGCCGGGTTCGTTTTTCTGGTCGCCGCGTGGCTTGCGGCAGTAATCGCCATCGTCGCATGGGCCGGCTACCTGGTCGGCGGGGCCGCCGCAGTTGTCGGCGCGATGCTGCTGATGCGCATTCGCCGGCCCCTGACCGTCGCCGCCGTCGCCTGCGCCGCCCCGCTCGTCCTGTGGGCGGTGTTCTGGCAACTCCTCACCATCCCGCTGCCGTAGCGCGATGGACGCCGTCCTCGCCGGCCTGGCCCAGGCCTTTACGCCGCTGACCCTCGGTTTCGTGCTGTTCGGCGTCGTGCTCGGCATCGCCGTCGGCGCGATTCCGGGGCTGAGCAGCCCGATGGCGATCGCCATCGCGGTGCCGCTCACCTTCTACATGACGCCGCTGGCGGCGATCGCCTTCCTGCTCGGCGTCAACAAGGGCGGCGAGTTCGGCGGCTCGATTTCCGCCATCCTGCTCAACACGCCGGGCACGCCCGAAGCGGCGGCGACGGCGCTCGACGGCCATCCGTTGGCGCAGCAGGGCAAGGCCGGCAAGGCGCTCAAGACCGCGCTCTATTCCTCGGTCGCCGGCGATACGTTCAGCGACATCGTGCTGATCCTGGTCGCCGCGCCGCTGGCGGTCATCGCCCTGAAGATGGGGCCGCCGGAACTGCTCGGCGTGCTGATCTTCGCCTTCACCTTCGTAACGGCATTGCTCGGCAACTCGATGATCAAGGGGCTGATTGCGGCGGCGCTGGGCGTCCTGCTCAGCCTGATCGGCATCGATCCCGAGGCCGCCATCCCGCGGCTCACCTTCGACGTGCTCGAACTGGAGGACGGGCTGTCCTTCGCCGGCGTCGCCATCGGCCTGCTTGCCTTCTCCGAGGTGATCATGCAGATCGAACGGTCCTTCATGGCGGAAGATGGCGCCGGCGAAGCTTCGGTCGAATTCTCGAAAGTGCGGGAGGACAACGCCTTCACCCGCGCCGATTTCCGGCAGGTGCGCGGCACGGTCGCCCGCTCCGCCGTCATCGGCACCGTGATCGGCGCGATTCCCGGCCTGGGCACCAGTCTGGCCGGCTTTCTCGGCTACGGCGCCGCCATGAAGGCGTCGAAGCACCCGGAGGAATTCGGCAAGGGCCGGCTGGAAGGCGTCGCCGCGACCGAGGCCGCCAACAGCGCCGTCGTCGGCTCCAACCTGATCCCGCTGCTGACCCTCGGAATTCCCGGCAACGTGGCCGCCGCCCTGCTCGCCGGCGCGTTCCTGATCCACGGGATCACGCCCGGCCCGCTGATCTTCCAGGACCATGCCGCGCTGGTCTACGGCATGTTCGGCTGCCTGATCGTCGCCAACCTGATGAACCTGCTGGTCGGCAGCGTCGGCCTGCGGCTGTTCTCGCTTGCCGTGCGCACGCCGCGCACCGTTGTCATGCCGTCCGTGGCATTGTTATGCATTACGGGATCGTTCATCGCCGGCGGCGGACTGTTCGCCGTGGCGACGATGATGGTGTTCGGGGTTCTGGGCTACCTAATGCGCAAGCTGGATTTCTCGATTATCGCCTTCATCCTGGGCTTCATCCTCGGCCCGATGGTGGAGCGTTCGCTGCGCCACACCGTAATCCTGTTCGAGGACGCCTCGGACATTCTCGGCCACCCCTTCCTGATCGCCATGCTGGTCGTCAGCGCCGGCGCGGCGTTCTGGTTCGGCCGCCGGCCGCGCAGGAGACCTGTCGAATGAGCGCAAGGGATCGGTCCTTCCATCTGTGGGCTCAGGGATGCGCCCATGTCTTCCATGACAAAACGTGCGGGCGGGAGAGCCTCGCCGACGCCCTGCGCCAGTCGGAACGCGGCGGCGATGCGGCGGGAGACAGGGCCGAAGACGGACGCGCGCCGCCGTTCGACTGGGACCTCTGCATCAACGTGGGCGACTACAGCTCCGCCTTCGGCCCGCCGAACGACGAGGAGGGCGCCGAGATCGTTCGCCAGTTCGGCGCGCTGCGCGATCACCGGCGCGAGCAGATCTACAGCGTGTGCGGCAACCACGACCGCGATCCCTTCAGCGAGCCGGAGGGAAGCTGGTTCCGCACATGGATCGACCCGATGGGCGAGAATACGGCGACCTCGGGCGTCGACCGCAGCCGCTATCCCTACCCGGTCCACGGCCGCTGGGACCGCTATTGGTTCGACGTCGGCAACATCCGTTTCCTGATGATGAGCGATGTCAACGAGCGCTCGCAGGCGCTCGGCCGGGGGCCGCTCGGCGGCAATCCCGGCGGCGTGGTGACGGCGGAGACTTTTGACTGGTGGGCCGACATGGTCGAGCGCAGCCGCGGCGACCGGATCGTCGTGACCGTCCACCACTACGTCCTCAAGGAGACCACCGTCGCGAGCGGCGAATGGGAGGGCATGAAGAAGGGACCGGACGGCGCCTGGCAGATGGACTATCACGGCTATTACGCCGAGGGCACGCCGAACGGCGCCTCCTATCTCTACTGGGTCGGCGGCGCGGCGGATTCGGGACGGTTCGAGCGCTACCTGAAAGACAATCCCGGCGCGGTCGACCTGTGGTTCGGCGGCCATACCCATACCAATCCGGACGACGAGCGCGGCGGCAAATCCCATGTCGAGACCCGCTACGGCGGCACGACCTTCGTCAACGCCGCGGCGCTGACCCGCCATTTCGTAGCGGACCACGCCATGCCGCACAGCCGCGTCCTGACCTTCGCGCCGGGCAGCCGCGAGGTCCGCATCCGCTGCTACATGCACACCGATGAACACCGCCCGGCCGGCTGGTACGGCGCCAGGGAACGCCGGATAATGCTGAGCAAGCCCTTTACCTGGGTGGTGTGAGGGGCCACTTCGTGCGGGAGCGCCGCGCTACCGTTCGAATAGCGGGCGTTTAGGCGGCGAGAGAGGCAGGATCGGGGGGCCGGGACGATGACTGAGCTATCCGGAACGGAAACTGCGAAGACCGGGAACGGGGAGCGGTTGCAGGCCCGGATCGGCGTGCCGCCGGAAACGCTTGCGGCTTTCTGCGAACGCTGGCAGGTGACGAAGCTGGCTTTGTTCGGCTCAGTCCTGCGGGACGATTTCGGGCCTAATAGCGATATCGACGTACTGATCGCATTCGCGGATAGCGCGCGCCATTCCCTGTTCGACATGGTTCGGATTGAACAGGAACTGGAAGCGATCTTCGGACGCGAGGTTGATCTGGTCGAACGCGCGGGTATCGAACAGAGCGGCAATTATCTGCGCCGCAAGGCCATATTGGAGGCGGCCGAGACGATCCATGCGGCGTGACGATATTCTGCTGCTTGACATGCTGCTGGCCTCCCGCGAGGCAGCGCATTTTGCGCATGGATTGACCTTCGAGACGTTTTCGCGAGACCGCAAGTCGCAACTGGCGATACTGAAGGCGGTGGAGACCATCGGAGAGGCGGCGTCCCGCGTCAGCACGGACACCAGGAATGCACATCCCGAAATTCCGTGGGCCGAAATTGTCGGTATGCGACATCGACTCGTGCACGAATACTTCAATGTCAATTTGGCGCGAGTATGGGAAACGGCAGAGCGCGATGTTCCCAGCCTCATTCCGCTCCTCGAACGGCTGGTCCCGCCAGAGACCGGAGAATGACCGCCACGGCGTTAACCGGCGCGGCGTAAACCGCCAACAGCTCCGCAGCCACAGCAGGGAGACCCCGACCATGGCGCTCAGCGCGAGCCGCGAAGCCTTTATCACCTGCGCGCTGACCGGCGCGGGCGATACGACCGGCCGGTCGGACAAGGTGCCGGTCACGCCGGCGCAGATCGCCGAATCGGGAATCGAGGCGGCGCGGGCCGGCGCGGCGATCCTCCATGTCCATGTCCGCGATCCGGAGACCGGCGCACCGGCGCGCGACCCGGCGCTCTATCGCGAGGTCGTCGAACAGGTCCGCGCGTCCGGCGTCGATGTCGTGCTCAACCTCACCGCCGGCATGGGCGGCGACCTCACCCTCGGCCCGGCCGATCGGCCGCTGCCGCCCTCCGAAGCCGGCACCGACATGGCGGGCGCCGAAGAACGGCTGGCCCATGTCGCCGAGTTGCTGCCGGAGATCTGCACCCTGGACTGCGGCACGATGAATTTCGGCGAGGGCGACTACATCATGACCAACACGCCGGCCATGCTGGCGGAATTGGCGAAGCGCGTGCAGGCGCTCGGCGTCCGGCCCGAGATCGAGATTTTCGATACCGGCCATCTCGTGCTCGCCAAGTGGCTGGCCGGACAGGGCCTGATCGACGATCCGGTGATGGTGCAGCTTTGCATGGGCATCCCGTGGGGCGCGCCGGACGATATCGGCACGCTGATGTCGATGGTGAACAACCTGCCGGATGGCTGGACCTTCTCGGCCTTCTCGCTCGGCCGCAACCAGTTGCCCTATGTCGCGCTGACGCTGCTCGCCGGCGGCAACATCCGGGTCGGGCTCGAGGACAATCTCTGGCTCGACCGGGGCGTGCTCGCGACCAATGCGGATCTGGTGGAGCGGGCGGTTGGCGTCGCCGAGAATATGGGCGTGCGGGTGCTCGGCCCCGACGCGGTGCGCGAGAAACTCGCGCTGCGCAAGCGCTGACCGGCGCGCCGTTCGGTCAGCGCATACCGGTCGCAGATGGAAACGTGGCGGCAAGGCGTCCCCTACGCCCGGAGGATTGGCTTTATCCTGTTCCAAATACCTTCCGTGCCGCCCCGGCCGACCGGAGGGAGAGCCGGGGACCAGAGTCGCCCGGCACGACCGCGCCACACGGCCCTGGTCCCCGGCTCTCCGCTGCGCTCCGTCCGGGGCGGCACATTTCGTTGGAATTTGGAGAGGGTGGGCCTGCCTTGAGCTCGTCGAAGACCGTAAATCCGCCGTGTCGGCAAATTCAATTGAAATGGACAAGCTCCAGAACCGGGCCGGGCGCGACAGTGAGCGTTCCATGACAATCGGCATCGAACGCGCCGCCTGCATCGGCGGCGGGGTGATCGGCGGCGGCTGGGCCGCCCGGTTCGTCCTGAACGGGATCGACGTCGCGATCCACGATCCGGACCCGAACGCCGAAGGCAGGTTGCAAGCCATGCTCGAAAACGCCGAACGCGCGTTCGCCCGCCTGTTCGGCGACGACCGGCCGGCGCCGGGCGCGCTGCGGTTCGCAGGCAGCGTCGCCGACGCGGTCGACGGTGCCGGCTTCGTCCAGGAAAGCGTGCCCGAACGGCTCGATCTCAAGCGCGCCGTCCTCGCTGAAACCGACGCAGCGGCAACGGCCGGCACCGTCATCGCCTCGTCCACCTCGGGGCTGTTGCCGAGCGACATGCAAAGCGGCCTTGAACATCCGGGCCGGCTGCTGGTCGGCCATCCGTTCAATCCGGTCTACCTGCTGCCCCTGGTCGAGATCGTCGCCGGGCAGGACACCGACTCTGCAACGGTCGAACACGCCGCGGAAGTCTATGCCTCGCTCGGCATGAAGCCGGTCGTCGTGCGCAAGGAGATCGACGCCTTTATCGGCGACCGGTTGCAGGAAGCCCTGTGGCGCGAGGCGCTGTGGCTGGTCCGTGACGGCGTCGCCACGGTCGAGGAGATCGACGACGTCATGCGCTACAGCTTCGGCCTGCGCTGGGCGCAGATGGGCGTGTTCCAGACCTACCGGCTGGCCGGCGGCGAAGCGGGGATGCGCCATTTCCTCGAACAGTTCGGCCCCTGCCTCGCCTGGCCGTGGTCGAAGCTTACCGACGTCCCGGAACTGGACGATACGCTCATGGACACCATCGCGGGCCAGTCCGACGCGCAGGCCGCCGGACTCTCGATCCGCGAGCTGGAGCGCATCCGCGACGACAACCTGATCGCCATCCTGGAGGCGCTGGAGCGGTCCGGCGAAACCGGCTGGGGCGCGGGGGCGGCACTGAACGAAGCGCGGCGGCGGATGCGGGAGCGCCGGGGCCGATTTCCGCCGCTCCGGCGAACCGGGCGGTAGTCCGACGCGCAAACCTACGCCGTGTTATTCGATATTTTCGGCGGTATAGCTCAGGCTCAGCGTCTCGCCGCGCACCGGGTCTTCCAGTTCCACGGCGAAGCCGTCCGCCGTGCCGTGCGGCCGCCCTGCGTGGCGGGCGGCGAACAACAGGACACGCTCGGGCGGCAGGTCGTCGAGAGCGTCGAAGTTAGCGACGCGGTTCGCAGGTTCTTCCGTCGACGGGCGGCGCTCGTCGCCGGTCAGGTGCCAGCTGCGCAACCGAAGCCGGTTGAGATGCGGCGCGACATCCCGGAGCCGCCAGGCCTGCCGGCTGAGCGGCTTGGCGCAGGCCAGGAGCGCCGGCGCGTAAAAACTTGCCGAATGCAGGGAGGCGACGGTGAGCAGCGGCCCGTCGCCGGCGGCGACCAGGGCAATTGCCGCGATGCCGTGCGGGCTGCCGCCGGGCTGCTGGATCGCGGCGGCCGTCGTCAGCCGGTCGACCGGGATCGCGACGACCTTGCCCTGGCCGTAGGAAATCCAGGCCAGTTCGATGACCAGATCCGGCGTGTAAACCTTGCCGCCGGAGCGGACGTGGGGCCGGTAGACGAAGTGGCTGGACATGCGCCCGGTCGCCGGCGCTAGCCGCCGCTCTCGTCCGGATCGGGCCGGGCGGCGACGGCGATAAGTTCGATCTTGTTGTTGCCGGCGAAGGTGACCTGGACGCAGGAGCGCATCGGCCAGTGCTGCGGATCCTCGCCGATCCAGTCGGCCCACCAGCGGTCGAACGCGCCCTTGCGCCCGATATCGTAGAGATAGACCTGCACGTTGATCAGCCGGGTCTTGTCGGTGCCGGCGGCGGCGAGGCCGCGGTCGAGGGCCGCGAAGGCGCGCTTGGCCTGTTCCTCGAAATCCAGCGAAAAATCGTCGGACATGCCGAGCGCCCAGACGACGCCCTTGTAGGCCGAGCCCCAGCAGCGGCTCGGCACGTTGCCCGGAATGCGCAGGATGTCGCTCATGCCGTCGCCCCTTCCCGGCCCGCCGGCTATTCCGCCGCCTGCGCCTCGGCGGGCGGGTGCAGCAGATTGTCGATCACGTCGTCGGTCGTGCGCACGTCGCCGAAGCTCTGCCAGAAGCTGGTCAGCCCGGCGAGATGGTCCTCGTCGAAACGGGCCGCGTTGCCGTCGAGCACCATGACCGCGCGATAGCCGATCATCATGGCGTCGCGCGCGCTCGATTCGCAGCACATGTTGGTCGCCGTGCCGCAGACCAGCAGGTTCTCGATGCCGCGCGCCCGGAGCTGTCCGTCCAGATCCGACGCGCCCTGGATGAAGGCGCTGAAGCGGCTCTTGCGGCTGATAATGTCGCCGTTCTTCACGACCAGGTCGGGATACAGCGCGTGGCCCTCGCTGCCCTCGGTCAGGCCGTCCTTGTGGGCGTGCATCTTGGCCTCGGTGAAGAAATGGTCGTGATAGATCGGCCACTGGCTCTCGCCGCCCATCTCCTCGGCCACCGTCAGCAGGACCCAGGCGACGACCCCGCCTCGGTCGCGCACGACATCGGCCAGCCGGTTGATGTTGGGCACGATGCTGATCGCGGTCTCGACCTCGGCGACGAAGAAATTCTGCATGTCGATGACGACCAGCGCGGTCCGGGCCGGATCGAAGCGGTCGAACACCTCCAGCTTGCCGCGCTTGGCCATGATGCGGTCGATGACGTATTGCGGCATTTCAAGATTGTGCGGCATGGCTTCCCTCCCCGGGGTCGAGTTGTCTCTACGCTGCCGGCTGCCAGGCGATCATGCGCAGCTCGCCCAGCTCCCGGCGCAATTTGAGCCAGTTCTCGCCGCCGTCGGTCGAGCGGAAGATCTGGCCGAAGATGGTACAGAAGAAGATCAGGTCCGGATCCGCCGGATTGGTCGCGATCCACCAGATCGTCGTGTTCGGCGGCTCCGGCAGGTCGACGACTGCCCAGGTCTCGCCCCTGTCGCGGCTGCGGAACAGCATGCCCCGTTCGCCGGACGGCTTGTCGCCGACCGAAAGGAACACCACGCCCGAATCGTCCGTGCGCTTCGCGATGCAGCGAAAATAGGGCCAGGGCGCATCCGGCACCTCGACAAACTGCCAGCTCCGGCCCTCGTCGCGGCTGCGGTGCAGGCCTTCCTCGGTCGAGCACAGGATGGTGCGGCCGTCTCCCAATTCGTCGTCGAAGAAGACGAGATTGTGGGTGTCCGGGCTCTTCAGCCCCTCGATGCATTTCTCCCAGCTCTCGCCGCCGTCGCGGCTGACGAAGATGCCATCCATCTCGATGGTGATCCAGATCGTGTCGGCATCGCGCGGGTCGAAATGGATCGACGTCACCCGCGGCGTGTTGATGAATTCGCATTCGACGCTGTTGCCGACATCGCAGCGCCGCCAGGTCCGCCCGCCATCGGCCGAGCGGTAGAGCTGCGCCGGGCGCGTGCCGGCGAAGACGACATCCGGGTCGTGGGGCGACTGGCCGATCTGCAGAATGTGCAGCCCGTCCATCGGGGACGGCAGATGCTCCCAGCGGTCGCCCGCCACGGTCCAGCGGTAGACGCCGAGATCGGTGCCCGCCAGCACGTCGCCGCGCCGCGCCGGGTGGGTCGCCACGCACCAGGCGCGGGATTCGTTGTAGATGCCGCCGGTCGGTGTGAAGGCGCGGTTCCACGTCTCGCCCAGGTCGTGGCTGAACCAGACCGAGTGGCCGACCGATGCGGCATAGGCGGTGACGTTCATGCAGCCTCCCGACGGGCGCGGAACGCGGGTGAGAGCCGGAAGTTGGGCGGCTTTATAGCATCATTCGCCGTTAGCCGGTAACGGCTTGCGCGACCCCGAAGATCAATCGTGGGAAGCTAGTTGTCGCTATCCGTTTTGGATCGATTCGGAGAACCCGCAATCCGCTTGGGTTCGTCGGCTATCGTGCGCCAAGATTTGCCGGGAAGAATCCACTTGGCGGCAAGGTTGGCCGGATTCTGAATAGGAAGCACCCGGAAACTGCCGTCATCCGTTCTCTCGACGACATAAAGATACCACAAGTCTCCGTCTTCAAACGCCGTGCGCATCTGCGCCCGAGTTAGCTCCACGACTTCATCTTCGTCCCACGGGCACCCCTTCCCTTTCACTTCGATCAGTCGAACCCTCTCGGTATTCGGATCGATGCTGCGAATGTCCCAGCCCGACTGATGGGGATCGCCAATCTGTGGCTCGCGCCCGGCCTCCTTCTCATATTGCGCGGCGACGTTCCGATATTCTTCATCCCCTAGGCGACCTATGGAATCTCCATTGTTGGCTTCCGCCTCAGTTGCACTTTCTTCTTCGCGCTCCGGAACGAGCTCACCTTTCAGCGCACTCTTCAATTGCTCCGCAAGGGCATTCTGACGGGCGAGAGACCTATCCTTAGTGTAGGATCCTCCTGTTACTTGCGACTCCTTGGTCTCGGATTTCGATGATTGACCGGCCGGAGCATTGGCATCATCGGATAAATCAGGCCTGCCGATTTCAGCGGCGGATTGAGTGAGTGTTCTATCCGCGGACGGCCCTGCACCCGCCTCCTGTCCCGTGATCATTTCTGTTGCATCCGCGGTTTGGCTCGATCCGCCGCCTCCCGAACCGGCTGCCTCGCCATTATCCAGAGCGGATAGGAACGGCCGTGGCAACTCGAACTCGGGGGCATGGGAGCGCCGGAACTTGTCCGCAGCCAAGCCGAAATCCTGTTCGTCGTCGATGGCGGTCAACATGCCGGTAAGGTCGGCAGCAAGCTCGCCGCGTTGCCCAAATGAAAATTCTCGCAAGAGTTCCTTGGCTGCCTCGGCGCTAAACTGGACTGGACGGCCAGCAACAGTGAGAGCGCCATCGTGTATTCGGGCGTTCACCGGAACATGTTCTATAGAACCGTTGTCGACGCGAACATCGACGGCGAGCCATTCGACACGCACCAAAGCCGGCCTCACACCAAGTTCGGTTTTATTTCCATCTTCGTGACCGGGAATGTTTTCCCGAACTCTTCGGAGAAGTTCGCAAATTAGATCGAAATTGAAATCCCAATCGCTGGTACTGGTAGAAATCCGGTCTCCTCGACGCCAATTCAGTTCAATGAACGACGACAGGAGCGGCAGTCCTAATGCTCTCACGGTGCGAAGCTGTTCGGATCGGGAATTACCGAGGTGTCCGCCCGTGACTGTTCTCCCCTGCATCTCACTTGGGAGAAACCTCCGGTCTTCAATATCGTCGAAGCGGATATCGTCCGCTTCGGTCAAGACGACCCATTCCCGTTCGGCGAAAACCGACGCCTCCGTTACAGCGTCATTCCATCGTTTAGAGAGCAAAGCGTTTTCGGCGCAATCTTCCAAGCAGTATGTATAGGCAGTTGGAAGAACGTCGCGAACCTCGGTCGCCAGTCCTTCTGGTGTAGAACGGGACCGCCTCCAGATATCGTGAATGTAGTTCAGCGCTTGGTCGCCCGTAGTCGTTTCCGGAAACTCAAAAGGAAAATCGGAACGAGTCAATTCCAATCTCAGTATTTCGTCGATACCATTGAGCGAAACGATCCAACCTCCCAACGCACCGCGGGAGCGCCCTCCAGCCCTCTGAACGATTCGGTCGAGCGTGACACGTGGTCCGTCGCTCGACGGCACAGTGAGCGTTTGCAATGCTCGACCGAAAATATCCCGATCCGTAGCCGTTTCTATCTGTTCTCGGCATTCGGAAAGTAGGCGTGCAAGCGCCTCTGCATTGAGTCGGGAGCCTACCGCCGACAGCTTGCGAAGCGACGTGGCTTCAGGAATCTCCGTACCAAATTCTACGCCCTCGTTCTCTAGCATAGATACTAGATCGGACGACAGCCGCGCGACAGGGGCGTCTTCTCGTGCCGGATCATCCCGAGGAAGCAAGTCCTTCGGACACCGGAATTGACCATCTATGCACGGAACCCATTCCCGCTCAGATAGCTTGGCCGCCCATTTGCTCTTGAAGTTACCCTTAATGCTTTGCTCACTATAGTAGTGAAAGGTACACAATCGTCGACCCTTGTGTTTTAGGACGCCGTAACCATCGTTAATCCAATTAGCGAATGCGTTTCGGTAATCTTGGGGTGAATCTTGATCTGGAACGTCCAACTCGATATCAAAGTCCAACAAAGTGTATCCATCATTATTCGATTCGTTACTCGGACCAATCTTGAGGCCTAAAAATTCGGCGACCGTCGCACGATACCATCGACTCGCTTTGGCTTCAATGGTATTGACTGTGGGCATCCCCTTGGCACCGGCCTTCTCAAAGAACGTGCGCCATTCGTGAGCGCCACTGTTCTTTGGATCGCCTTTCAAGTAGATCGCAGAGATTGCAGGGATTTCTGGAAACAACAGCCGGCGGCTTTGGCCGCTCTCTATATAAGGATCGGCCAAGAGCGCATCGCCGACCGGCAAACCCAGCAATTCTCCCTTCGATTCCGCGAGCACATGAGTCAGCAGTTTAGGGCGACCACGGTGCTTCGCCCAGTACCCAAACGGGACGAGTACCGACCGGTCCGGATTCGACGATGACAACAGAGCGTTCACTGCATCTTCAACGATCTCCCGCAGGCCGATGCTTTGGGCATATCCTTCAATCCAATTCCATGCTTTTGATAGAAGCGTGTATTCGGTATCTTCCCGTTTCCGTTGGCGAAGGGCGGCAATCCATCTTCTGTCCAACCGGTTCGCGTCCGGGATGACCGGCAGCATGAGCTGGAGGGTTTCCGGGCCACCGGGTTCGTTTTTGGCGGGTAGCGTCTCGTTGAGAAACGCCGTTTCCTGCACGATGAGCCATTGCCCGGTGACCGAGCGGACGCAGGGAAGATCGATGTCAAGCCACTCGCTCTCGGAGGTCAATTCGGCGACCGCAGCCCATATGCGGAAAAGGAAGCGACGGCGTTTATCCTTCTCACCGGGGAGTGTCCGCCACCAATCCTCTAGGCCGCCTTCCCATGCGTGCTCCAAACCTTGCGGCGACATTTCGGCGAATAGACCAATTCGGCGAAGAAACCTGAGAGCGTCGAGGCCAAGCAGGTCACTCCTGAGCACGGACCCTTTAAGGAGAGCGCTCGGCCGCAACTCCGGTTGTTTCCTGAATGCCTCCCCGAGCGGCGCGGGCGGAACGAGGATATCGCCCGGCTTAGCGCGATCCAGCGTATCGCTGTCGTCGGTCCACACGGGGAATACTGCAGCATTCTCAAGTTGACCCCGTAATCTCGACATCCAGCGCTCGTCGGCAAAGAGCGCTTCGAGGCCGTCCGTTTCAGATAAAGGCGGCGCCAGAACCTTGAATGCAGCCTTGACGGCGCGAGGCTCGGACAAGGTGTCAGCGGACCATTCGAGGAAGCTTGCCAGCAAGTTCGCAACTCTCTCCACGATACCGCGTTGCCAAGCATTGTCCTCGATTTCCCGGAGATCGCCCCGCGAGATGTTCAATAGCCAATCGGCATTGATGTGGAGGCCAAAAGGCAGTGTAACTTCGGTAGGTGTCATTCGGCGTGGAATATTGACCCCCTTTCTGGGGTGATCGGCGTCCAAAATTGACCCCCCGGATATCGTGGTTTTTGAACGCACCTCGTTTTTGGACGTACGAGGTGGGGGGAGATGCTGGTTGTGGAGACGATTGCACGGATCCGTCGGGAACATCTGGGCAAGGGCACGCCGATCCGGAAGCTGGTCCGGGATCTGAAGGTTGCGCGGAACACGATCCGCAAGGCGGTGCGGAGCGACGAGACGTCGTTCGGCTACGACCGCACGGTTCAGCCGCGGCCGAAGCTGGGTCTTTGGATCGGTGAGCTGGAGCGGCGCCTGGAGGCGGACGAGAAGAAGCAGCGCCGGGACCGGCTGACCTACGTGCGGCTTTACGAAGAGCTGGCGGCGCTGGGCTATGAGGGCGGCTACGACGCGGTGCGCCGCTATGCCCGGGACTGGCGCCGCCGGCGCCAGGCGCAGCCGGCGACACAGGCCTATGTGCCGCTGATCTTCGATCCGGGCGAGGCCTACCAGTTCGACTGGAGCCACGAATACGCGATCCTGTCGGGCGTCACGACCAAGGTGAAGGCGGCGCACATGCGGCTGTGCCACAGCCGGATGCTGCTGGTCCAGCTGTTCCCGCGCGAGGGCCAGGAGATGGTGTTCGAGGCGCACGACCGGGGGTTCGGGTTCTTCGGCGGGGTGTGCCGGCGGGGCATCTACGACAACATGAAGACGGCGGTGAGCACGGTCTTCGTCGGCAAGGAGCGGGCCTACAACCGGCGCTTCCAGGAGATGTGTTCGCACCATCTGGTCGAGCCGGTGGCCTGCACCCCCGGAGCCGGATGGGAGAAGGGCCAGGTCGAGAACCAGGTGGGCTACGCGCGCAGCCGCCTGTTCGTGCCGCGGCCGCGGGGCCGGTCCTACGCCGAGCTCAACGCGTGGCTGCTGGACGCCTGTATCCGGGACGCCAAACGGCGGGCGCATCCGACGATCCCGGGCAAGACGGTGTGGCAGGTCTTCGAGGAGGAACAGCCTTTCCTGATGGCGTACCGCGGTCCGTTCGACGGCTTCCACGCCGCCGAGGCGGCGGTCTCGAAGACCTGCCTGGTGCGCTTCGACAACAACCAGTACAGCGTGGCGGCCCGCGCCATCGGCCGGCCGGTCGACGTGCGCGCCTATGCCGAGAAGATCGTCATCCGCCAGGACGGCGAGATCGTCGCCGAGCATCCCCGGAGCTTCGCGCGCGGCCAGGTCGTCTACGATCCCTGGCACTATGTGCCGATCCTGAAGAGAAAGCCGGGCGCGCTGCGCAACGGCGCGCCCTTCAGGGACTGGCATCTGCCCGCCGCGCTGGGCCGTCTGCGGGTCCGCGTCGCCGGCCGTGCCGACGGCGACCGGCAGTTCGTCAAGGTTCTCGCGGCGGTTCAGGAGGACGGGCTGGAGGCGGTCGAGGCGGCTTGCGCCGAGGCGCTCGAGAGCGGCGCATGCAGCGCCGACGTGGTGCTCAACATCCTCGCCCGGTGGCGCCAGCCGGCGCCGGTGCCGGACATCCCGACGCCGGAAAGCCTGCAGCTGCGCTGCCGGCCGACTGCCGACTGCCATCGCTACGACTGCCTGCGGGAGGCCGGCCATGGAGCGGCATGACGTGCTGTCGATGATGACGACGCTCAAGCTGTCGGGCATGCGCGCCGCCTATGACGAGCTCCTCGCCGACGGCCTCAAGCGGCGCCATCCGGTGCAGCAGATTATCGGCGCGCTGCTCCAGGCCGAGATCGCCGACAAGACGGCGCGCTCGATCAAGTACCAGATGACGAGCGCCAAGCTGCCGGCGGCCAACGAGCTGGCCGACTTCGACTTCGCCGCCTCGCCGGTCAACGAGCCCCTGATCCGCGATCTCGCCGGCGGCGGCTTCCTGGAGGGCAAGCGCAACATCGTGCTGGTCGGCGGCACCGGGACCGGCAAGACCCATCTCGCCGTCGCCGTCGCCCGGTCCTGTATCCGCAAGGGCGCCCGCGGCCGCTGCTACAATGTTGTCGACCTGGTCAACCATCTCGACGCCGAGCACCGCTCCGGACGCCAGGGCCGCACCGCCGACCAGCTCACCCGGCGCGACTTCGTCATCCTCGACGAACTCGGCTATCTGCCCTTCGCCCAGGCCGGCGGCCAGCTGTTGTTCCACCTCATGAGCCGGCTCTACGAGCGCACCTCGATCGTCGTCACCACCAACCTCGCCTTCGGCGAATGGCCATCCGTCTTTGGCGATCCCAAGATGACCACGGCCCTGCTCGACCGCCTCACCCACCATTGCGAGATCGTCGAGACCGGCAACGAGAGCTGGCGCTTCAAGCACCGCTCGTAACCCGGCGCTGGGCGAGCCTGCGGCCCGGTTGACCCGGTGGGTCCACAGGCACCCCCCACGCGGCTTCGCTCCGCGTCGCGCAAAGCGCTACGCGAAGCCGCGCGGGTCCCCCCTATGGACTACCGGGACAACCTCCATCCAGCCCCCAGAAGGGTCAATATTGCACGCCGATTCCGGGTCAACTTTGAATGCCGATTGACAG
>MPMX01000047.1 GCA_002238725.1 Rhodospirillaceae bacterium bin65 | reverse complement strand
GAGAAGTTCCTGTCCATCACGGCGTCGTCGCGCGGCGGTGTCCTCACGCTCACCAAATCCCTGGCGAAGGAATTCGGCCCGTCGGGCGTCACCGTCAACGCGGTCTCGCTCGGCTATGTCGAAACCGCCCACACCGACCGGGACTGGCTGGAAAAGAACCGCGAGAAGATCGTGCGGCAGTATCCCATGCGGCGCATCGGCAAACCGGAAGACGTCGCGCCCGCCATCGTCTTTCTGGGGTCGGGCGGCGCAGGCTGGATCACAGGGCAGGTCCTCAGCATCAGCGGCGGCTACAGCATGGTGGGCTGACGGTTTGGCGGCGTTCGCATGCCGGATCAGACTTCGCTGGCAATTTGCACCTGCCTGCGATTGAATGGCGGCGGCGAGGCATCGGCTTCGGGTCGATGCAGCAGATGAGGAGGAAGCCATGATCAGGAACGACGAAACAGCCGGCCGGTGGGCGCGGCGCGGGATGCGATGGATTGCGCTCGGGGCGCTGGGACTCGGGCTGGGCGCCGGCGCCGCGCAGGCGGATACGATTACCGTCTCGGTCTGGGGCGGCGGCTACGGCGCGAAGTGGAAAAAGCACGCAGCCGAGCCGTTCGAGAAGGCGACCGGCCACAAGGTGGTGGTCGACGGTGGCCGTTCCGCGGTGCGGCTGTCCAAGGTGAAGGCCACCAAGGGCAAGGGCACCGATGTCGTCTTCCTGACCGTGCACCAGATGGCGATCCTGCGGGACGAAGGCATCCTGGCTCCGGTCGACAAGGCGAACGTCCCCAACATCGGGCAGCTCTACGATTTCGCCAAGGACCCGCTGGGCGGCGGCATGTGCCCGGCGATCACGGTGCTCGGCGTCGGCCTCGCCTATAACAAGGACCATTTTAAATCGCCGCCGACCTCGTGGAACGACCTGTTCCGCAAGGATCTGAAGGGGCGCCCCGGCTATCCCGTGCTCAGCCAGTCCTATTCGCCGCTGGTGATGACCCGCATCGCCGAGCTGCACGGCGGCGGCATCGACGATATCGGCAAGGGCATGGCCAAGCTGGCGACGATCAAGGACCGGGTGCAGCTGTTCCGCATCTTCGAGATCCTGAAGGCGATCAACCAGGGCGACGCCTCGATCGCGCCGATGCTCAACATCTTCGTCAGGAAGGACCCGAAGGTGCCGCTGAGCTTCGCCTGGCCGAAGGACGGCGGCGTCGGCGTCGTCAACCTTGCCTGCGTGACCAAGGCGAGCAAGAACAAGAAGGTGGCCGAGCAGTTCCTGAACTTCTACCTGTCGGCGGAACACCAGGCGCGGATCGCCAAGGAAGCCGGCGATTCTCCGGTCAACAAGACGGTGCCGATCCCGTCGGGGACCGTCTACAACATGGTGACGCCGGACCAGATCTCCCGGATGCACCATTACGACGCGACCAAGATTGCGGCGAAGCTCGGCGGCTGGCTCAAGCGGTTCCAGGAAGAGATCGTCGCGAAATAGGCGCCGCGTAACGCCGTACCGTTCCGCGCCGGGATCCGTTCCGGGATCGGGCGATGTCCGACGTCGAGGTTTCCGGCGTATCGAAACGGTATGACGAACTCTGGGCGGTGAAGGGCGTCAGCTTCACCGCCCCGGCCGGCAGCTTCACCAGCCTGCTCGGCCCCAGCGGTTGCGGCAAGACGACGACCCTGCGCCTGATTGCCGGCTTCGCGGCGCTCGACGAGGGCGAGGTGCGCATCGGCGGGAAGCCGGTCGACGACCTGCCGCCCTGGCGGCGCAATCTCGGCGTCGTCTTCCAGAACTATGCCCTGTTTCCGTTCATGACGGTGTTCGACAACGTCGCCTTCGGCCTGCGGCGGCGCAAGGTGGCGCGCAGCGAAACGGCGGCGCGGGTCGCCGAGGCGATCGATCTCGTCGGCCTGCCCGATCTCGCCCAGCGTTATCCGCGCCAGCTTTCGGGCGGCCAGCAGCAGCGGGTGGCCTTGGCCCGTGCTCTGGTCATCCGGCCGGACGTGCTGCTGCTCGATGAGCCGCTGTCCAATCTCGACGCAAAGCTGCGCGCCGAGATGCGTTTCGAGCTGAAGCGCATCCAGCGCGAGACCGGCGTCACCTCAATCTTCGTGACCCACGATCAGGAGGAGGCGCTCACCCTCTCCGACCAGATCGTCGTGATGAACCTGGGCACGGTCGCCGGCGCGGCGCAACCGAAGGCGATCTGGGAACAGCCCGAATCGGCTTATGTCGCCGACTTCCTCGGCGTCGAGAACCTGTTTCCGGGCACGGTCGGCGACGGCGCGGCGACCGAAGGGACGCTCGCCGTTTCGGTGGAGGATGGCGAGGCGGTTCTGCATGTCGCGACAGCGCGCCCGGAGGACAGGACCGTCGTGCTCGGCATCCGGTCCGAGGAGATTGCCGTGTGGCGCGCCGGCGAGACGGGCGACGAAGCCGACGGTCCGAACGCCCTGGACGGAACGGTGCGCGAATTCACCTACGTCGGCTCGGCGGTCGTCTACCAGGTCGATTGCCCCGCGCTGCCGGGACCGCTGATCGCGACCGCGCAGGAGGACTTCGCTATCGGCGACAGCGTCCGCGTGCATCTGCCGCCCGGCGCCATCAAGCTGCTGCGGCCGGACGCGCCGGCCGGCGCGTCCGACGCCCGGCCGTGAGCGCTTTCCTGTGAGCGCCCTTAAGTGAAAGCGGGCCGCTTTCCCGCCAGCCTGGCGACGCCGGTGCTTCTGGCGTTCGCCGTGTTTATCGTCGCGCCCTGCGTCATGCTGCTGGTCAAGGGGCTGGAGCCGACCGCAGAGACCGGCGAATGGCCGGACTTTACCAACGTCCTCGGCGTGTTCGACAGCAAGATCGGCCAGCAGGCGCTCAACCGCACCATCCGGATCAGCCTCATCGTCACGGCAGTCTGCATGCTGGCGGGCTATCCGGTGGCGCTGTTCATCTCCCGCTGCGGGCCCCGCTGGCGCGGCCTGCTGCTCGCCGTCGTGATCTTTCCCTTCCTGATTTCCGCCGTCGTCCGCGCCTTCGGCTGGACGGTCCTGCTCGGCGATTCGGGGCTCGCCAACAAGGGGCTGATCGCGCTCGGCCTCATAGAACGGCCGATCGCCCTGGTCCAGAACGAGATCGGCATCATCGTGGGCGAGACCCATCTGCTGATGCCCTACATGATCCTGTCGCTGCTGGCGGTGCTCCAGCGCATCGACCCGAACCTCCGGCACGCGGCGGAGAGCCTGGGCGCCTCGCCTGTGAGCGTGTTCTGGCGCATCGTCATCCCGCTCACCCTGCCGGGTCTGCTCACCGGGACGCTGCTGGTGTTCAGCCTGGCCATGACCGCCTTCGCCACGCCCTTCCTGCTCGGCGGCGGACGCACGCCGATCCTGACCACGCTGCTCTACGACTACGCTTTCACCCTGTTCGACTGGCGGCTGGCGGCGGCGATCGGCATCGTCCTGCTGATCCTCGGCATCCTGTTCGTCACGATCCACCGCTTCGTCTCGAGCCGGGGGATGCGCAGCTATGGCTGACTTTTTCCTGCGCTCCGGCCGCGGCCTGGTCACGGTCATGGCGGTCTTCTGGCTGGTCTTCCTGGTCGCGCCGATCGTCGTCACGCTGGCGTCGTCGTTCACGAGTTCGACCTACCTGACCTTTCCGCCGCCCGGCTGGTCGGTGCGCTGGTACCTCTCGGCCTTCGAGTCCGAATGGGTCTGGTCGACCTTCTGGAACAGCGTCGTCATCGCGGTCGTGTCGACGGCGATCGCCGTGGCGCTCGGCATCGCCGCCGCCCGGGTGCTGGCGCGGCACCGCTTCTATGGGCGCGGCGCGTTCGAATACGCGGTGCTCAGCCCGCTCATCATTCCCGGCGTCGTGGTCGGCTTCGCCCTGCTCAACGTCTCGGTCCTGATCGAGACCCAGGACGCCGGACTGCTCAACCTGATCATCGGCCACACCATGGTCACGACGCCGTTCACCCTGCGCTCGGTCTGGTCGAGCATGGCCGGCAACGACCTTTCCCTCGAAGAGGCGGCGCAGAGCCTGGGCGCGACGCGCTGGAGCGCCTTCTGGCTGATCGTCTTCCCGCTGATCGTGCCCGGCATCGTCGCCGGCGCTATCATCGCCTTCACCTTCTCCTTCAACGACGTGACGATCTCCGCCTTCCTGTCGGCCCGGGAGGCGCGCACCCTGCCGGTCGAACTGATGTCGCATATCGAATATCTGCCCGACCCGACTCCCGCGGCGGTGTCCTCCCTGATGATCGTCATCACCCTGGCCTTCTTCCTCCTGGTCGAGCGCACGGTCGGGCTCGGCGTGTTCGCGGACCGGTAGCATGGCCGGGCCGGAGGATTTCATCGCCGCGATTCCGAAGGCGGAACTGCACCTGCATATCGAGGGAACGCTCGGCCCCGCCCTGCGCGTCGCGCTGGCCCGCCGCAACGGTCTGCCCGTGCCGGACGTCGATCCCGACGCCGACACCCAGGGCTACGACTATGCCAGCCTCGAGGACTTCCTCGCCATCTACTACGCGGGGATGGACGTCCTGCGCACGGAGCGGGATTTCTACGATCTCGCGGCGACCTACCTGCGGCGCTGCCGGGACGAAAACACGATCTATGCCGAGCTCTCCTTCGATCCGCAGCCGCATCTGGCGCGCGGCATCGCGGCAGAGGCCTTCATGGGCGGCATCCTCGCGGCGGTCGACGAGGCGCGCCGGGACTGGGGCGTTTCGAGCAATCTCATCCTGTGCGTGAACCGCGACCGGCCATTGGACGAAGCCTGGCCCCTGTTCGACATCCTGCGGCCCTGGCGCGACCGGATCGTGGGTTTCGGGCTGGATTCGGCGGAGCACGGCAACCCGCCGCGCAAGTTCGCCGAGGTTTTCGAGCGGGCGCGCGCCGAAGGCTACCGCCTGACCGCCCATTGCGACGTCGACCAGGAAAATTCCATCGACCACATCCGCGAGTGCCTGGATCTGCTGCGCCTGGAGCGCATCGACCACGGCGTCAACGCGGTCGAGGATCCGCGCGTCGTCGAGGCCCTGATCGCGCGCGATATCTGCCTGACCGTGTGCCCGACCTTCCGCCCCGGCGACCCCGGCCCGCGCCGCCTGCGCCGCCTGCGCCAGCTGTTCGACGCCGGCGTCCGGGTCACGGTCAACACCGACGACCCGGCCCTGTTCGCCAGCGGCTACCTGACGAACCTGCTGCGCGCGGTGCAGGCCCAGGGCGGCTACAGCCGCGCCGAGATCGCCACCCTCATGCGCAACGCCTTCCTCGGCTCCTTCGCGACGGAGGATGAGAAGGCCGCGATGATCGCGCAGCTGGACCGGTTCCTTGAGTCACGACCGCCGCAGGCCGGTCGATTCGATACTTCCCCCTCTTCAGAGGGGGAAGTCCCTGAGCGCAGCGAAGGGGATGGGGGTGCCGTGACGAACCGCTGAGAAGCGCCATGCGGCGCTGCGCGGCCCGCAATGAATACGGGCGCCGCGCCACCCCCACCTGACCTCCCCCTCTGAAGAGGGGGAGGTATAGGGGCGGAGTTTCCGCGATTTCTCAGTACGATTCGAAACGGTCCGGCCGCAGCGCCCAGGAAGCCCTCAACGGATTGTGCCACCCCGGCCGACCGAAGGGAGAGCCGGGGACCAGAGCCGACCCGAAAGACCTTTGCACACGGCCCTGGACCCCGGATCTCCGCTTCGCTCCGTCCGGGGTGGCAGAGAGTAATATAGGGGCAGGATAATCTAGCTCACACCTCAACCGTCGCCGCCAGCCGGTCGTAGTCCGCCAGCCATTCCGCGCGCCAGGCGCGCTTCACCGACTCGTCGACCCATGCGCCGTCGATGCCGTTGGCCACGAAATCGCGCAGCATCGCGAACGGCAGGCCGAAGGTCGTCACCATTTCGGCGTGGGCGTTGGCGGGATCGGTGTGGTGCAGGGGCGGGTCGTCGCTGTTCGGCATGATCTTGAGCCCGGTCCGCGCCATCGCCGCGATCGGGTGGACCTTCGCGAAATCCTGCCCCTTAAGCGTCCGATTGTACCAGGAATTGGTGGGCACGATGGTGAAGACGATGCCCTCGTCCTCGCAGCGCTTCAGCAGGTCCGGCGCGTCGAGCACGGTGTAGCCGTGGTCGATGCGGTCGCAGCCGAGCAGGTCGAGCGCGGTCTCCACGTTGCGCGCCGGCTCGCCGAACTCGCCGGCATGGGCGGTGCGTTTCAGGCCGCCTTCGCCGGCCAGCCGGTAGGCCTTCCAGAATTTCTCCGGCGGATGGCCGGTCTCCATGTAGTCCATGCCGATGCCGACGGTCTCGTCCCGCGGATGGGCAACCGCGGCCTCGACCATCTCGAAGCCGAGTTCGGGAGACGATTCCCGGTCGATGGAGGGGATCAGCCGGCCGACGATGCCGAAATCCGCCTCGGCGTCGCGCAGGCCGGCGATCATGCCGTCGACCGAGGCCTCGTAGCCGATGTCGCCGATGGTCCAGTGGTCGGTCGGGTTCCAGAACATCTCGCGATAGCGCACGCCGGCGTCCGCGGCATGGTGCTGGGTATCGTAGACCGCGTCGCGGAAATCCTCCGGCGTGCGCAGCGACCGGCAGACCAGCTTCAGTGTCCGGAGCACCCGGTCGAAATTCTCGCCGCGGGCGTAGAGTTCTTCTGGGTTCTCGTGCGGCGGCAGGTCGACCCCGTTGCGCGCGGCGAGCCGCAGCAGGGTTTCGAGCGGCACGGCGCCGGTGAAATGGACGTGCAGTTCGGTCTTCGGGATGGCGCGGCAGAATTCGGCGAGGTTCATGGGGCACCTGTCGGCGGGGGCTGGGCGGACCGGCAGCCATTTTCGGGGCTGGGCGCCGCGATGGCAATTCAATCCGCTATCCGGGCGCGCGATCTGTCTGCTGCTCCATCAAGACCGATTGACGTCACCCCGGCCGACCGGATGGCGAGCCGGTTTCCGGGGTCGGCCGCTCCGTCCGGGATCACAAGCGACGAGAATCCGGCAATGCCCCGAGCCCGTCATGCTGGCAGGATCGCCATTCTTCGTTTTTGCCCAGTATTTTTTAGGGGCCGTTCAATATCCGATTCCGGCAAACGGGCCGGAAAAACAGGAGGTTGACCCGTTTCCCTCACCTGGACAGACCGTTCCATCTTTTGCAAAAAATTGCCGGAACGGCCGGCCGAAGCGCTGCGGCGGTGCGGGCAAAGCCTTGCGCCGCCTCGCATTTCGGGACAACGGCGGCCCGGAGCGTCATGGCGGTTGTGACGCAAAATCCCGCACTCAAGGATAATAATCCTTTAGCCTTTGCCCGGTATTTGGCGGCCCGTTTCCGGCGAATGGGCCGGAAAATCAGGGGGTTGGCCGGTTTCCCTGACCTGCACGGCGCGCGCACCCCGTTTGGCAGGAAATGCGCCGGAACGGCCCTTTCTCGCCGATTCGGGCCACGGCGCCCCATCCGGGGATGGCGCGGGGAGATCGGCGGTCGGGATCGGATGGAAAAGACGCCCGCCTGGCGCTCCGGGCGCATTTCGGGCGTTGACGGGAACCGATATAGGAGACAAAAATCTCTACGTCAAGGAAAAAAGCGAAAAAATCGGTAATTTCTTTGGAATTTGTCCGAACGCCCCCTTCGACTTCGCTCAGGGCAGGCTCCTTCGACTTCGCTCAGGGCAGGCTCTTCGGCTTCGCTCCGTCCGGGGCGGCAATCGTAGAGCCCAAGCCCCTGATATGGAGGACCCGGATGACGTCCGGACCTCCGGCGTACCTGCCGCGCGGGAGAAATCCGGGTTACGCTTCCGAAAGCGCGAAAGCCGGGGGAGCGCCGCCATGCGCAGCAGCAAGACCGTTCACGTCGTCTCCTGCCACGCCGAGGGCGAGGTCGCCGATGTCATCGTCGGTGGGGTCGAGCCGCCGCCGGGCGAAACCCTGTGGGACCAGCGCAATTGGATCGCGCAGGACGGCACGCTACGCAATTTCCTGCTCAACGAGCCGCGCGGCGGGGTGTTCCGGCACGTCAACCTGCTGGTGCCGCCGAAGCATTCCGACGCGCAGACGGGTTTCATCGTCATGGAGCCGGAGGATAACCCCCCGATGTCCGGCTCCAATGCGATCTGCGTCGCGACCGTCCTGCTCGACACCGGTATGGTCGCAATGGAAGAGCCGGTCACCGAACTGGTGCTGGAAGCGCCCGGCGGCCTGGTCCGGGTGCGCGCCGAGTGCCGCAACGGCAAGGCCGAACGGATCTTCCTGCGCAACCTCCCGTCCTTCGCCGGGGTTCTGGACGCCCGGCTCGAACTCGACGGCGGCGGCGCCCTGACCGTCGATACCGCCTGGGGCGGCGACAGTTTCGTCGTCGTGGACGCCGCCGCGCTCGGTTTCGCGCTGGAAGCCGACGAGGCGCGCGACCTCGCCGAACAGGGCATGGCCATCGTCGAGGCTGCGAATGCACAGCTCGGCTTCGAACACCCGGCGCTGCCGGACTGGCGGCACATCTCCTTCTGCCTGTTTGCCGGGCCATTGGCGCGTGGTCCGGAGGGCCTGTCGGCGCGCTCCGCCGTCGCGATCCGGCCCGGCAAGATCGACCGCTCGCCGACCGGCACCGGGGTCAGCGCCCGCATGGCGCTGCTCCACGCCCGCGGCGCGATGCAGCCGGGCGACCGCTTCACGGCTACCTCGATCATCGGCTCGACCTTCACCGGGCGCATCCTGGAGGAAACGCGGGTCGGCGACCGGCCGGCCATCGTGCCCGAAATCGGCGGCCGGGCCTGGATCACCGGCGACCACCGGCACACGCTCGACCCGGACGATCCCTGGCCCGAAGGCTACCGCCTCAGCGACACCTGGCCGATGAAGCGGCGGGATCGCGCCGGATAAGGGGCCGGCCCGGGTTCCGTCAACGATACCGGCAGATCGGTTGGCCGGTCCTACGCGGCAGCGCAGGTGCTTATCCAGGGGAACCTGGGTGACACTGTGGCCGACCGAAGGGAGAGGCGGGTCCAGGGCCGGCCCGAAAGGCTTCCGCCATTGGCTCTGGGCCCCGGATCGCCGCTTCGCTCTGTCCGGGGCGGCACGGGACAGGGTTCAGGTTCGACCCGGGAGGCGCCGGAGACCTGAATCCGCTGTCGGGGGGGGGGTGGGAAACCGCGGGCGGCGGTGGGGGGGGTGTTTACCCCCCCCCCCCTGCCACGACCGCCTGAATTCGAATGCGCTGAAAGTCGTGGCGGCAACGTGAAACCCGGATGCCTCGCGGGTCCCGCGTTATCGCGTTGAGCAGGGCCTGGAGCTTGTCCGTTTTGAACAGAACCATGGCGGCGTGGCGTCCCTCGATACGCCCCGGATAAAGTCCGGGGCTACTCGGGATGAGGTGCTTTGGATTGTTGCTCATTGCTCAAACAATCTCCTCACCCTGAGCCTGTCGAAGGGGCGGCCACTGTTGCATCGCCGGTTCCGATAGAAACGGATACGCTCTGGCGGCCTTCGTCGCGGACTGCGCTTGCGGCGCGGTCCGGCGCATCGGACAGGATGGCAGGGTCTGCCACCCGCTTGCCCTAGCCGCCGCTTGCGGCGATCCGGGGCCCGGAGCCACGGGCGCGGGCCTTCGCGGGCTCCCCCGCTCCCCGGATCGGGTCCGGCGCGGCCCTCTCGTTACAATACGGGAGTCCCGGAAGGCTCAGGCTCCTGCCGATCCTGAATTTCGAAAGACCCCGCCAACGGGCGGCGCGGCCCGGCGGCGTCAGAAATGATAGCGGAAGCCGACCTCGAAGAGATGGATCCTCATGGAGGTTTTCGTCTTGACGGTGTTGTTGAAACTGTTCTTGCCGTCGAACTGCAGGCCGGGCGCCATCTGGTACTTGTAGCTCATCTGGATGGTAAGCGAATCGTCGATCCGGTAGCCGACCCCACCGCCGACCTGGAAGGCGAACACCAGATCTTTGTCGGCAGGCCTGGGCGTCGGGGTAAGATTTTGGAGCAGTGGATTAAGCTGAGTTGGATTCGTAGGATCAAAGTTTGGATCCAGCGCAATTGCACCTGCGATTGCAATCTCTCGCTGTACCTGATTGAGATCCCATTTCAGGTCGCCGAAATCGACCTGGAAAAAGCCGATTCCCCCACCGATGAAAGGGCTCCAGTCCGAGCCGGTCGGAATGTCATACCAGGCGTTCGCCATGCCCCCGAGCATCTTGGCGTTGCCCTTGATCGGCTGCGTTACCTTGAGCGGGATCGAATTCAGGTCGGTCGTTCCCGGTTGAGAAACTTGGAGGCCGTTGTAGACAGTCTTCTTGACCCGGGCAAAGCCGTAGAACAGTTCGCCCTCGATGCGGAAATTGGGCAGGACGTAGTAGCCCACGACACCGCCGACCCGGAAACCCAGGCCGTAGCTCGAGACCGCGCTGGACCTGTAGTGGCTGGTTGCCGTTGGCGCCGCTACTGTATGTGAAGTGCCCCGGAAATTGGTCTTCGTGTTGTCGATGAACATCACGGGGACGTTGACGCCGAGATACCACTTGCCCTCGTTCCCGTCGGCCGCCTGCGCGCCGGTTGCAAAACCGGCCGCCAGACACAGCGCGAATGCCGCCGCCGCAATACGGCCGCCGGCACGTCTGATTTTCAAATGCGGTCTCATAGTCCCTCTCCCAGCCGGTTCGCACGCCAAACCCGCTTTCCGTTTTACCCACCGGGCCGCTTTGCCGCAACCCGGACGGGCAGGCTGGCCGGCGGATGCGGTTCGAGGCGCGCCGGTGCAGGAACCTGCGATCGCGCCGTCGCCGGCGGCTCCGGCGGACTTGCGCGAACGGCATGGCGGCGATCCGGCGTTGCGGATTGTGAACGCACGGGCGCCGGATTAGGTTGCGCCCGCCAGCCGGGAACGCCCGTCGCCTTTCCCGGTTTCTTCGAAAAAGGATGCAGCGCATGCCCGGACTGACACGTTCGACCGAGACGGTCCGCGGTTGCACCGTCAGCCTGCTGCGCGGCGGTAGCGGCCCGCCGCTGCTGTTCCTGCACGGCGCCGGGGGCGGCGGGGCCGAACTGCCGTTCATGGCCCGGCTTGCCGAACGCTTCGACCTGATCGCGCCGGAGCATCCGGGCTTCGGCGGATCGGACGAGCCGGACTGGTTCGACAACATCCACGACGTCGCCTACTTCTATCTCGATTTCCTGAAACATCTCGATCTCTCGGGCGTCCATCTGGCCGGCCTGTCGCTCGGCGGCTGGATCGCGATGGAGATCGCCGTCCGCAGCACGGCCCGGCTGGCCAGCCTGACCCTGGCCTGCCCGGCCGGAATCCATGTGCCGGGCCTCGCGACCGGCGATCCCTTCGCCTGGTCGCCGGAGGAAATCTGCCGGCACGGCTTTCACGACCAGGCGTTGGCGGCGGCTGCAATCGCAGAACTGCCCGAAGCGGTCGAGGCCGACGATACCTGGCTCAAGAACCGGTCGTCCTTTGCGCGCCTGGCCTGGGAGCCGCGGATGCACGATCCGCACCTGCCGAAATGGCTGCACCGGATCGACGTGCCGACCCGGATCGTCTGGGGCGCCGACGACACCATCCTCTCCGCCGGCCATGCCGAGGCCATCGCGGCGATGATTCCCGGCGCCGGCGTCACCGTCGTTCCCGACACCGGCCATTTCCTGCATATCGAGCGGGCCGACGCGCTGGTCTCCGCCATCGACGCCCACACCCGGGACAGCTGAGCCATGAAGGTCTTCTTCTTCCACCTGATGCCCTATGCCGACGTCGACCTCGACGAAGTCCGGAAGGTCGGCACAAGCTGGGTCAAGCTGTCGAACCGGCTGTACGATCCGGAGACGGGCGCGATGCTCTACGAGCGCTATCTGGGCCAACTCGAACGGGCCGAAGCGCTGGGCTTCGACGGCGTCGGCGTCAACGAGCATCACCAGACCGCCTACGGCATGATGCCGTCGCCCATCGTGATGGCCGCGTCGCTCGCCCAGCGCACCCACAGGATGAAGATCTGCATCCTCGGCAGCGCGCTGCCGCTGCGCCAGCATCCGCTGACCCTGGCCGAGGAGCACGCGATGATCGATACGCTGACCCGCGGCCGGCTGATCACCGGCTTCGTGCGCGGCATCGGGGCGGAATACCATGTCTTCGGCGTCGATCCGACGACGAGCCGCGAGCGCTTCCACGAGGCCCACGACCTCATCGTCCGCGCCTGGACCGAGACCGGGCCGTTCGAATTCTCCGGCAAGCACTACAAGCACCGCTATGTGAACACCTGGCCGCGGCCCTATCAGCAGCCGCATCCGCCGATCTGGATCCCGTCCCAGGGCAGCCAGGAAACCATCGACTTCGCCAGTCATCCGGACCGGCGCTACACCTATCTGCAAACCTTCAGCCCGGCCGCCGCGGTCAGGAAATACCTCGATCTCTACCGGGCGCGGGCGCAGGAATACGGCTACATGGCGCTCGACAGCCAGCTCGGCTGGGCGGTGCCGGTCTATGTCGGCGAGACCGACGAAAGCGCGATCGCCGAAGCCCGGCCGCATTTCGAGAATTTCCGCAACTGCTTTGCCCGCATGCCGATCGAGTTCCTGCTGCCGCCCGGCTACACCTCGCGCGGGTCGATGAAGCGGGTCGCCGCCGCCAAGAAGAGCATGTTCGGCGACCTCGCCATCGAGCCGGCGATCGAGATGGGCATGATGGTCTGCGGCAGCGCCGCGACGGTGCGCGACCGGCTGCTGGAGTATCGCGCCGAAATGGGCTTCGGCAACCTGATGGCGCTGTTGCAGTTCGGCACGCTGCCCGCCGGGCTGACCGACGCCAACATGGACCGCTTCGCAGCGGGGGTCATGCCGGCGCTCCAGGCGCTCGGCGAACGGCCGGCCGGGCAGCGCCGGGTCGCCTGACGCCGCCGCGCCGTTCCCCCGCGGCAGCCATCCCCAAGGCGCCGCGCACTCCTTAGGACAGGGTTTTGGATCATGACGATACTTGTGGACTCCCGCGCCGACCTCACGCTCGAAACCGCCCGACGGGTGGCCTGGGACGGCGAAGGCGTCGAACTCGGCCCCCGGGCGCTCGCCGCCATGGCGCAGGGCCGGGACCGGCTCGACCGTATCCTCGAGCGCGATCCCGACGTCACGATCTACGGCGTAACCACGGGGCCGGGCCAGCTCGCCCGCACGAAGCTGACCGCCGAGCAACGCGCGCAGTGGGCCGGCATGTCGCCGACGCGCGCCGCGGCCTCCTGGGGCGATCCGCTGCCCGAGCGCGTGGTAAGGGCCATCGTCCTGGCGCGGCTGACCAACTTCGTGGAGGGCCATGCCGCGGTATCGCCGGAGATCGCCCGGCGCGTCGCCGCCATGCTGGAGGGGCAGAGCATGCCCGTCGTCCCGGCGCAGGGCCACGGCGGGGCGGGCGAAATTCTCTCGCTGAGCCACTTGTTCACCGATCTGGCGGAAACGGCGAAGCCGGCGCCCAAGGACGTGATGTGCCTGATCAACGGATCGCCGTCGGCGACCGGGCTGGCGACCGATGCCGCGCTTGTCGCCGAGAGCCGGCTCGAGGTCGCGGCGCGGGTCTTCGCCTTGTCCTTCGAGGCCTTCAACGCGCCGCTCGACCATCTCGACGCGGCCCTGGAGGGCTACTGGAACAACCCGCACGACGGATGGGCGCTGCGGCGGCTCCGGGAGCTGGTGGCCGTTTGCGACGGGGGCGGCAGCGGCGGCGAACGGCGCCCTTACCAGGCGCCGGTCAGCTACCGCATCCTGCCGCGGATGCTCGGCCAGGCGCGGCGCGCCGTGTCGATGGCCGCCGAAGTCGCCGCGGAATCGCTCCAGGCCGTGACGGACAACCCGGTGTGGATCGAAGATGCCAACGCCGATCATCCGTTCGGCCGCTTCGTTTCGACCGGCGGCTATCACAATCCCCATGCCGTGCTCGCCATGGACGCGTTGAGCGCGGCCTGCGCCAATCTCTGCGTGATCGCCGAGCGCCACGGCGCGAAGCTGCTCGACGGCAAGGTCTCGCTCCTGCCGGATCAGCTCATCGATCCCGACGCCGGCGAGGATGACGGGCGCGGCTATATGGGCTGCCTGCCGATGGCCCAGACCGGCTACGAGGAGGAAGCCCGGCTCTACGCCCAGGCCACGCTGCTCCCCGGCAGCGAATCCGGCGGTTACGGCCAGAACGACGTGGCGAGCCCGGTCTTCCTGGCCTGGTCCAAGCAGGACCGCGCCGGCCGGTGCCTCGACATGGCGCTGGCCAGCCTGGTGCCGATCGCGGTCCGGGCGCTCCGGGTCACCGGCCGGCCGGTGCCGCCGCAACTGGCCGGCCTCGACGCGGCCGCCCGGGAATTCATGCCCGACCCGGCGCAGCGCGTGGCCTTCGGCCCGGCGGTGGCCTCGATCGCCGGCGTCCTGCGCCGCGACATCTATCCGTCGTGACGCCCCTTCGCGTTACCGGGGCGCGATACCGGGGCGCGATGCCGTGCCGTGCTACGAACCGTGCCGGAAAACCCGGCCGGGAGACCGGACGACAGGAGGAGCGAGGATGAGCCGCGATACGGTCAATGCGATCTGCCGGACCTTTCCCGGCGCCGAAGTGTCCGATCCCTGGGGCGGCGGGCACGACGCCTGGAAGGTCGGCGGCAAGATGTTCGCCTCCATAGGCGCGAAGACGCAGGGCGTCTCGATCAAGACCGACAGTATCGAGACCGCCGAGATGCTGATCGAGTTCGGCGTCGGCCGCAAGGCGCCCTATTTCCACCGCTCGTGGATCAACATCCCGTGGGACCTGCCCGAGGAGGAACTGCGTCACCGGCTTGCCGAATCCTACCGCCTGGTGCGCTCCGGGCTGACGAAGAAAGCCCAGGCCGCGCTGGCGCCGTTCGAATAGGGCGGCGCCCGTCCCGGCCGCTGGACTTGCTGCATCGCAAATTACAATAAAATTTCATTTATTGAACACGTTGAAATTTAATCTAAATTATCGGTTGCAGGAATTCGGGCATCCGACGGTGGCGCCGGGCTCGACAAGCTCGGCAGGTAAGGGACCTGCGCCGCGACAGCAGGAGGTGATCCATGACCGTTGCCGCCCGGGAATCGACGGCCGTCTCCCGGATGGTCGGCGAATTGCGCCGGTTGAGCGGGCTGAAAAACGTCGACCTTGCAAACATCGTCGGCGTCTCTCCGCCGACGGTCCATCGCTGGAGCCGCGGCCGGGGCAGCCCGACGATCGAAAAGCAGAAGGTGATCGCCGAACTCCGGTGGGTGGCCGAACGCCTGTCGGATTTCTACGAGCCGGACGAGGCGCGTCTCTGGCTTCAGACCGGCCATCCGCAATTGAACGGCGAACGGCCCTACGACCTGATCAACGGCGGCCGGACTGCCGAGGTGCTGGAGGTGATCGACCGCCTGGAAAGCGGGGTTTATCTCTGAATGGCGGGTCGGCGCGCCGGCCACGATCTCAGCCTCCTCGATGCGCTCGCCGAACTTCCGGAGACGGCTTTCGACGGCACATTCTGGCGCGTGGTTCACGGCGCGCGGGCGGCCCCCGGCGGGGCGGCAAGGAGCGGCCCGCGGGGGGGGCGCGGGGGGGCCGCTCGAGGGATCGAAGGGCGCCGGCCGGTGGAATGTCCGCGAGAGCGAGGTGCTGTATTGCGCCCTGGAGCGGGACGGCGCGCTCTCGGAAATTTACTTTCACGTCAACCGCCAGCAATCCGTTTTTCCCAGCCGCCTCCGGTCGACGGTCTACCGGATGCGCGGCCGTTTCGACAAGGTCATCGACCTGAGCGACATGGCCCTGCTGGAACGGCTCGGCGTGGACCCGGCCCGGTACCGGGAAATCGTTTATCGCGATACGCAACGGATCGGCGAGGCCGTGGGGTTCCTGGGATTCGGCGCGATGCGCGTGCCGAACGCCCGGCACCCGAGCGACAACCTCGTTGTCTTCCCGGCGAATTGCGACCTGGATGCGATTGAAAGGCTGGAAGCCGACCCGGTCGACTGGGCGGACTGGCGCCGGAAGCGCGGTGGGGCAAGGATGGATATCGAGAGCGGGGAAGGTATAGTCTTTGAGGTCCGATGACTCCCGAACGCTTTGGCAGGTAGTTCATCACTTTGAATTTGGCCTGTCACCGCGGGCCATCCTGTCCTATGCTTAGCGGGAAGCATAGGAGAGGCCATGCGCAAGAGCGAGCCGGGAAACAGCATCTACCTTGAGATAGGTGTCTGGTACGACGAAGCCAAAGACAGCATCCACATCGCGTCGAATGATGTGGTCGACTTTCATACCACTGTGCGGGCCGATGCGAAGCTGAAGCGCGGTCATCCGAACTTGTTCAGGAAGCTGGCCAAAATCTTGCGCGACAACGGCGCCCCGGCACCACAGGATGAGCCGTCCGATGCCTAAAGGACCGAAGGGCCAGAAGCGCCCCGCCGATGTGGTCGGGAACGCTGTCCGCGTCATGCAGATCGCGACCGGCGAGGCAGAAGAAGAATTTGACGAAGACGGCAAGAACAAAGCTGCGAAGGCATTAGGCGCGAAGGGCGGCAAAGCACGGGCAGCAAAACTCACGCCAGAGAGACGGAAGCAAATCGCGGAAAAGGCCGCAGCGAAACGTTGGTATGGAAAGGGGTAGCAATTGACTTGTTGAGTGTTATTTGCTTTGGTATTTTGTGCTCTTGATAATAATATTTTTCCAATCATGTTGCCCCTCTTTATAGTCAATTTTTAGGAAGCCCTCAGGCTCTTTCAGAGTATATAGAATTGGTCCCAAAGGAATACTTCCTAGCCCATGCTCATCTTTTGTGCCAACACTTGCTTGTGAATAGAATAGCTGACTATTGTTTTGATCTACAGCCCTAAATTTTAGCGTAACTTCTACGGGCCCGTCCATCTGGAGGTTTGTCCAACATCGTAAGGACATGGGTGGGCTTGGGATTGCGTGGACGATAATTGCCCCACTGTATACTCCTATCAGCAAGTCTTTTCCGTTTTTCTCGGTTCGTACATCGTCACATATAACAGCGGATATAATTTTCACTGTAGCGGATTTAGTAGTGGTCATTGGACACAAGCCGTTATCGTAGGCGCACTACTAGTCGATGGCGAATTGTCACTCTTGGGCTGAAAATGTAGACCTGATTCGGACAGCAATCGATCATGAGCACTCATATTCCGTGGGGTGGCCCCCGGAACTCTAGCGGATTGAGGAACTAACACTTCTCCGCAAATGCCAACAAGCAAGTCACTGACCGTCCCAAGGGTCCAATTCCCAGGGGCTCCTAGCAGCTTATTCAGGCGACCAGGATCGCATTCTAGCCTTCTCGCAAGACTGGCTTTGGTGAGGCCGCGCTTTTCATGTTCCTCTAGGTACTTCCTAAGGACGAAGTCGTATAGTTCATTGCGAAGCCGCTCTCGAAGATACTCCCGCTTCCCATCGGGTATGCATGCCTCCAAGTCTTCTATCTCAGACCAGAATTCTGTTTTCTGAGATGAATTCACCGATTTTCTCCCCGATTTTTGGCAGGTCGTTTGGAAATAGGCTGTTCCATGCTTCTTCACATTGAAGTTTGGCTATCTCCCAGTTTAATCCTCGATTATCGCCCAATGGCAGGCGCCCATCGACCTCTAAAGAACGAGGGTGCCATACCAAAGCTACAAACAAATCCACGGCGGCAAAGTGCCCGAAGACTCTTAGCCCAGGATTTGGGTCACGACTCCTTATATCCCAAAACCCTCGTTCGGGAGGGTTTAACAACCCCATATACGCATTGTTGTGTTGGTAAGGAGTCATTGAAACCCCAAGAACGTGCCCGACAGCGAATGCTTCCAAGTCTGCACGGAGGCGGTATGCGCGTCGTTCGACCGTTTTGCTTTGCCATGGCCCCTCAATCAGTTCTCGGATACCAACTGACACCAACAGGTTCCGTTTCACCGCCAGACTGTGGTCGAGCGGCTCAATATGGCTCAAGCGACCATCGCGGACGAGATCTTCTATTCGATTGATGATTGACATATATGTCAACAGCTATTGCGCCGCAAGGATCATCCAAGAAATTCAACAAGGAGTCCACCTTCTCAAAACGAAATAAAATACTTGACGCTAAGCAATCCTGTTCATATATTAGAGGCATGAACAAGCTGCCCCTCAAAACCCGCTCGCTGATCCTCAAGATGCTCTGCGAAGGCCAGTCCATGCGGGCAACCGCACGACTGGCGGACGTGAGCTTTAACACGGTCGCGAAGCTGCTGATCGACGCGGGCAAGGTCTGTGCCGATTTACATGACGAAATGGTGCAAGGTGTCACGGCCAGCCGTATCCAGTGCGACGAAATCTGGTCGTTCACCTACGCCAAGCAGAAAAACGTCGCCGGTGCGAAGGCCGCGCCGTCCGAAGCCGGCGACACATGGACATGGACCGCACTGGACAGCGACAGCAAGCTGATCGTGTCATGGCTGGTCGGTGGCCGCGACAGCGAATATGCAATTGAGTTTATGGACGATCTGCGCAGCCGGCTGGCGAACCGGGTTCAGCTTACGACGGATGGCCACAAGGCATATCTGGAAGCCGTTGAGGGCGCGTTTGGCGGCGATGTAGACTATGCCCAGCTAATCAAGCTGTACGGCGAAGCTCCGGAAGCACAGAAGCGCTACAGCCCCGCTGCCTGCGTTGGTGCTCGCAAGCGGCGGATCGAAGGCAACCCCGACCCGGCCGCGGTCAGCACGTCCTACGTTGAACGCCAGAACCTGACCATGCGGATGCACATGCGCCGGTTCACCCGGCTGACCAATGCGTTCTCTAAGAAATTCGAGAACCACATGCACATGGTCGCGCTCTATACCGTTTGGTACAATTTCATCCGCATCCACAAAACGCTCCGCGTCACCCCGGCCATGGAAGCCGGATTGAGCGACACCGTTTGGGACATGGATGATTTGGTCCGCATCATGGACGAACGTGCGCCGAAGCCCGGCCCGCGCGGTCCCTACAAAAACCGCAATTCAAAGTGATGCACTACCCTTTGGCAAGACCGTTTGACGCGCGCTTCATTTTGCAGTAATTTAATGTCACTGACATTAAACGGCAGCGGGCGCCAATGACACGGCAAATTACTGCGCGCCTATCCGATTCGGTCGTTGAAGCCCTCGATCGGGCGGCCAGCCAGTTGCGCCGAAGCCGCGCTGAGGTCGTCCGTCAGGCGGTCGAGCACTATCTTGAAGATTTCGACGACCTGTCCGTTGCGGTCGAACGGCTCAGGGACCCCACGGATCCGGTGCTGGACTGGGAACAGGTTCGGCGTGACCTACTCAATTCGGATTAAGGGCAGCGCGGCCAGGGAACTGCGGCGCGTCACCAAACCGGAAAGGGCCAGGATCGCCGGAACGATCGATCGGCTTGCGGACAATCCGTTTCTCGGCAGCGCACTCAAGGGCGAATTGCGCGGCCTGCGGCGGCTCCGGGTCGGCGATCACAGGGTGCTTTACGAAATCCGAAACGATGAATTGATCGTCCTGGTCGTACGGATAGCACATCGCCGGGACGCTTACCGTCGCAAGCCGGCGTAGAATTCGACAATCGCCGGCCGGATTGTCGGCGCCCGCCCTTGATCGCGGTCAAACGCATGCCGGTCCGCTCCGGATAGGATCGGCGAACGGGCAGGGCGTTTGGCGCCGTTGCCGGAAACACCTGCCCGCCCGTTCCGGCGCGTGCTGGAGACCGCGATGCGGCATCCCTTCTGGTCGGAAGGCCTCCGGCCGTTCTTTCTTCTCGGTGCGGCCTTCGCGGCGCTGTCGATACCGCTGTGGGTGCTGCTGGTGAGCGGCGCCATCGATCTGCCGCTGCGCGGCGGCGCGCTTGCCTGGCATGTCCACGAAACGCTGTTCGGTTTCGTCGCGGCGGCAATGGCCGGATTTCTGACGACGGCCGTGCCCCAATGGACCGGCGCGAAACCGATTGCCGGCGCACCGCTCGCCCTGCTCGTCTTGCTGTGGCTGGCCGGGCGCGCCGCCTGGATCGTCTCGGGCGCTGTGCCCGGCTGGCTGGTGGCGGCGATCGACATCGCCTTCCTGCCGGCACTCTGCTGCGCGCTCGGCGCCAGCATCGTCCGGGTCCGTCAATGGCGCAACCTGCCGGTGATCGTCCTGGTGTCGATACTGGCCCTCGCCAATGCGGCGATCCACGCAGCCCTGCTCGATCTGTGGGCAGACGGCCTCATGACCGGGGCGCGGCTCGGCCTGCTCACGGCGATCGTCCTGGTCTCCCTGATCGGCGGGCGCATCGTGCCGGCCTTCACCCGCAATGCCCTGGTCGCAGCGGGCCGGCCTGCAGGAAACCCGCCGCACGCCGGGCTCGCAGCATTCGGAAATATCGCCGTTGCGGCCGCCGGCGCCCTGATCGTGCTGGACGCGCCCCCGATTGTGGCCGGTCCGGCGGCTCTGGCGGCGGCCGGCCTCGCCGCAGTGCGGCTCGCGGCCTGGCGCGGCTGGCAGGTCCGCCATATCCCGCTGCTCTGGGTCCTGCATCTGGCCTGGCTTTGGGTGCCGGCCGGTCTAGCGCTCTACGGCCTGGCGTTGCTCGATGGCGGGGCGCCCGAGAGCGCCGCCATCCACGCCCTGTCGGTCGGGGCCGCCGCTACGATGGTGATGGCGGTGAGCAGCCGCGCCGCCCTCGGCCATACCGGCCGGGCCCTGGTCGCGCCCCGGCCTATGGTCGGCGCATACCTGCTGCTTACCCTGTCCGCGATAACCCGGGTTCTCGCGGCGCTGGACGCCGGGTCCGGCGCAGCGCTCCTGCACCTTTCCGCCGCCTGCTGGAGCGCGGCATTCGCCCTCTTTTTCCTCGTCTATCTGCCGATCCTGACCCGGCCGCGCGTGGAGTCCGGCCCTGCTCTCGATCCCGCGCCTACTCCGGTGCAGTGAAACGCCGCAAGGCGGCAATGTTCCGGATTTCGGCCTTCGGCCCGCCCACATGGACACCCTGCTTCTTGAGCGTCGCCAGTGCCCGCGAGAAAGTTTCCGGCTTCATGCCCAGCCGGTTGGCGATCAGCTGCTTGTCGTAGGGCAGCTGAACGACGACGCCGGTCGCGCCGGGATCGGCCGGCGGGCTGAACTTGAGCAGAAAATCGGCGACCCGCTGGGCGGCGGTCTGGGTCTCGGCCTTTTCGATACGGTTGACGAAACCCTTCAGCCGCATCGCCATCGACGCCAGCATGCTGATCGCCAGGTCCGGGTTCTGCCGAACCCGTTCGCCGAAGGATTGCGTCGGCACGGCCAGCAGGCGGCCGGTCTCGACCATTTCGGCGCTGACCGGATAGCCCCCCGGCATGTGCATGGCGCCTTCGGCAAGGGATTCGCCCGGACCGAAGATTTCAACCACGACTTCGGCGCCGTCGGAACGCAGGCGGTACAGTTTGACCCAGCCGGACAGGACGACGAAGAAATGGGTCGCCCGATCGCCCTGAACGAACAGGGTCCTGCGTTTCTCGAGCATTCTGACAGAGGCGTCGCGCAGCAGGTCCGCGACGCTGCCCGAAGACAAGCCGCCGAACAGGGGCAGGGCGTGCAGGCGTTCGATTTCCTGGGCGCTGAGGGTCATGGGCTCGCGACCGCTGGAGATGCCGGTCGGCAATTTACCGCAAATCGCGGATTTTTCGGCGATAAAACTGTTGCGGCGGGCCTCGTGCCGCCCGGACCGCGCATGCGCCGATCCCGAGGCGTGCGAATTCGGGCGGCGTTGCCGATCCGCGATCGGCTATTTCGGCCGCATGGCGGATCGCGCACAGCCGCGCCGGACTGTGCTATGGGTTTCCGCCGCAATGCCAGACAGGCACCGGTTGAAACGGAGGATGCTGCCAAATGACGGCCAAGCCGCCCACACGGGATCAGATCGCGCGCGCCGCGGATGTGCTGGGACTGTCGCTCGAACCCGCCGACCTGGACGAATTCACGGAAATGGTCCGCGGAACCGTGGAGACCTACTACCGGCCGCTCGACCGGCTGCCCGATAACCTGCCGCCGGTGAAATACCCCCGCACGCCCGGTCATTTCCCGAGCGACGAGGAAGACCCGTTGCGCGCCTGGTACGTCAAATCGACCATCGAAGGCAGCAAGCGCGGCCGGCTGCGCGGCAAGACCGTGGCGATCAAGGACAATATCTGCGTCGCCGGCCTGCCGATGATGAACGGCGCTTCGGTGCTCGAGGGCTACGTGCCGGAGGTCGACGCCACGGTGGTGACCCGCACCCTCGATGCCGGCGGGACCATCCTCGGCAAGGCCCATTGCGAGTATTTCTGCTATTCCGGCAGCAGCCATACGAACGCCCAGAAGACCACGCTCAACCCGCTGAATCCGGAATACACGCCCGGCGGCTCCTCGTCCGGCTGTGCGGCCTTGCTGGCGGCGGGTGAGGTCGATCTGGCCATCGGCAGCGACCAGGGCGGCTCGATCCGCGAGCCGGCGTCCTTCTGCGGCCTGGTCGGCATGAAGCCGACCTGGGGCCTGGTGCCCTATACCGGTGCAGGGTCGATCGAGATGACGCTCGATCATCTCGGCCCGATGAGCCGGACGGTCGAAGACAACGCGCTCTACCTGGAAGTGCTCGCCGGGGAAGACGGGCTCGATCCGCGCCAGTACGCGCCGCGCACCGCGCGCTACACCCGGGCCCTGGGCCAGTCTGCGGAAGGCTTGCGCATCGGCGTCATGACGGAGGGCTTCGGCTTCGAAGACAGCGAGGCGGATGTCGACGAGGCCGTGCGCGCTGCAGCCGAGACCTTCGCCCGCCTCGGCGCAAGCGTTACCGAAATCTCGGTGCCGGCCCATCGCGAACTCGGCATGTCGGTCTGGGTGCCGATCGCCTGCGAGGGCGCCTACGAGCAGATCCTCAAGGGCCTGGGCAACGGCCACAACTGGAAGGGCGCCTATGTGCCGAGCCTGCTGGAAAAGCTCAACGGCTGGCAGGCCAAGTCGAACATGTTCTCGGAGATCTTCAAGCTGGGCATGTTGTGCGCCGAACATATGCGCACGGTCCATCACGGCCGCTACTACGCCAAGGCGCAGAATCTCAGCCGCCTGCTGCGCGCCGCCTACGATGCGGCGCTGGAGGAGGTCGATATCCTGCTGACGCCGACCTCGCCGATCAAGGGATCGAAACTGCCGCCGGAAAACCGGACCCGCCAGGAAGACATGGTGCCGGGCTTCACGCCGATCCCGAACACGGCGCCGATCGACTGCACCGGCCATCCGTCGATCAGCATCCCCTGCGCGATGCGCGACGGCCTGCCGGTCGGCCTGATGCTGACCGGGCGCCATTTCGACGAATCGACGCTCTATCGCGCCGCCCACGCCTTCGAGCAGGCGGTCGACTGGAAATCCGTCTAGCGCGGCATTTGTACTGCGACGCCGGTTGCTGGTACGCTGTCGCCGAAATTTTACGTCATCGCACATCGAGGAGGGTTCAATGCGTAGACGCACTTTGATTGCCGGCGTGGCCGCCGGCGCCGCGGCCGTTCTGGCCGTTGCCGGGTCGCTGGCGCCCCAGGCCCAGGCCGCGAAGGACAGCGTGGTGATCGCCTGGCAGGTCGACCCCCCGTCGTGGGATCCCAACCTGCGCACCAATCCCGGCCTGCAATCGCTCTACAAGATGGTCTACGACCAGTTGCTGACGCAGGCGCCGGACATGAGCCTTCAGGCGTCGCTCGCCACCAAATGGTCCCAGTCGGCCGACGGCAAGACCGTGACGCTGGACATCAGGGACAACGCCTACTGGCACGACGGCACCAAGGTGACGTCGGCCGATGTCAAATACACCTTCCTCGAACGCGGCAAGGCGGGCCACAAGATCGACCTCGTGCGCATCTGGCGCAATGTCGCCGACGTCGAGACGCCGACCCCGACCCGCGCGGTCATCAAGCTGAGCAAGCCGATGGCGACGGCGATTCCGTGGCTGGCGTTCCTCGCCAACTTCGTGGTGCCGATGCACCATGTCGAGAAGGTCGGCGTCGATGGCTTTTCCAGCAAGCCGATGGGCAGCGGGCCGTACAAGGTCGTGGAATACCAGCGCAACTCGCGCATCGTGCTCGAGGCCTTCGACAAATACTGGGGCCCGAAGCCGAAAATCCGCAAGGTGACGGTGCTGATCATGAAGGATTCGTCGGCCCGCGTGGCGGCGGTCCAGTCCGGCCGGGTCGATTTCGCGCCGGACGTGCCGATCCGCGAAGTCGCGCGGCTCGACAAGATGGCGGCGCTGAGCGGCCGGATTTTCCCGATCTCGCGCGTGATCCTGCTGCAGATCCGCAGCGACAAGGCGTTCGCCGACAAGAATGTCCGGCTGGCCGCGCATCACGCGATCGACAAGAAGGCGATCTCGCAGGCGCTCTACGGCGGCAAGGCGGTGCCGCTGTCGATCGTCGCACCTCCGGGCACGCCGGGCCATGTCGCGGATTACAAATTCCCCTACGATCCGGCGAAATCGAAGGCGCTGCTGGCGAAATCCGGCTTCAGCACGGACAAGCCGCTCAAGATCGGCATGGCGAGCTTCAACGGCGTCTTCCCCGGCGATTACGACATCGCCCGGGCGATCGTCTCCATGTGGAAGAAGGTCGGCATCGAGGCCAACCTTCAGGTCATCGAGCAGCCGAAATATTTCGAGCTCAACCGCGGCAACAAGCTGCCGGAGGCGACCCTCTACAGCTGGGACAACGCCGTCGGCGACCCGGAAATGTTCACCGGCTACCTGATGCATCCGAAACTGCCCTTCTCGGCCTGGAAGGACATGGATGTCGGCGGCCGGGTGATGAAGCTGTTCGGCGTCATCGACTATGACAAGCGCATTTAGGGCTACAGGGATGTGGCCGTCTATGCGGCGAGCCAGGGCGCCGTCATGCCGCTGCTCCAGTCCGTGACCACCTGGGTGCACAAGAGCGACCTCGGCGTGGTGCAGTACAACAACGGCTGGGTGCTGCCCCAGACCTGGTCCTGGAAATAGGCCCTGAATTGCCGGCAATGCGCGCGGCCCGTGGGATAGTCGCCCACCGGGCCGCCGCGTTGCCGGTCCTGCCTCGCTTACCGACCGCCGCTTGCGCGCGAAAGCGCGCGGGGCTTATGTCTGCCCGATGAGCGGCGAAATCCTCGGCATCGTGCTGCGCCGGATCGCGGTTGCGATCCCGCTGATGCTGCTCGTCTCGATCCTCGTCTTCGTCGTGCTGCGGCTGATCCCGGCCGATCCTGTGGCAATGTCCGTCCCGCCCAATGCGACGAACGAGGATATCGAGGCGCTGCGGCGCGAAATGGGCCTGCACCTGCCGATCATGCACCAGTATGCGATCTGGCTCGGCCATATCCTGCAAGGGGACCTGGGCAAGTCGATCGCGTTCGGGCAGCCGGTTTTCACCCTGATCGGCCAGTCCCTGCCCGCGACCATCGAGCTGGCGGTCTTCGGCGCCCTGTTCGCGACGGCGATCGGCCTACCCGGCGGCATTCTGCTGTTCCGGCTGCGCGGCCGCCCGTCGGAGCAGGTTGTCGATGTCGGCAGCACGCTCATGATGTCGATCCCGGAATTCCTCTGGGCGCTGTTCCTGATCCTGGTCTTCGGCGTCGCGTTCAACCTGCTGCCCTTCGCCGGCCGCCTGCCGCCGGACATGACGATTTCCAAGGTCACCGGTTTCCTGCTGCTCGACTGCCTGCTGACCGGCAATCTCACGGCCTTTCTCGAGGCGATCCGGCACATGCTGCTGCCGGCGCTGGCGCTCGCGCTCGGCACCGTGCCGCTGATCATGCGCCTGCTGCGTTCCAGCCTGCTCGACGTCATCGGCGAGGATTACGTCACGATGGCGCGGCTGCGCGGCGTGCCCGAGCGCCGGGTGATCAACCGGCACGCCCTGCGCAACGCCCTGCTGCCGACCCTCTCGCTGATGGGCGTCCAGTTCGGCTTCCTGTTCGGCGGCACGCTGCTAGTCGAGGTCATCTACTCCTATCCCGGCCTCGGCAACCTGATGGTCGAGGCGGTGCGCAACACCGACCTGCCGATCATCCAGGGCGCCGCGCTGGTATTCGCGCTCGCCGTGCTGACCATCAACCTGGTCGTCGACGTGGTCTACATCGTCGTCAATCCCAAGCTGCGGCGGGCTCGGTGAGCCCGGTTAGCGCAGTGGGTACGGCAAGCGTCGCCAGCGAACATCCGCTGCGGCGGGCGCTGCGCTCGGGCCGCGTCGCCGTCGGCGGGTCGATCCTGCTCGTGCTGCTGTTCTGCGCCGTCGCCGCGCCGCTGATCGCGCCCTACGACCCCAATGAGCAGGACCTGCTGAACGCGCTCAAGGGGCCGTTCTGGACCGATACCGCCGCGCCGGGCTTCTTGCTCGGCACCGACAATCTCGGCCGCGATACCCTGTCCCGGCTGATCTACGGCACGCGGGTCGCCCTGTTCGTGGCCGTCTGCGCTGCGGTGGGCACCATGCTGTTCGGCACCGCGCTGGCCCTGCTGGCCGGCTATTTCGGGGGCGTTGTCGACTGGCTGATCTCGCGCGCCGTGGACCTGTGGATGTCCTTCCCCCCGGTCGTGCTGTCGCTGATCCTGATCGTCGGTTTCGGCGTCGGCATCGGCAACGTTATCCTGGCGATCATCCTGGTCGACTGGACGCGATTCTGCCGCGTCGTGCGCAGCGAGGTGCTGGTGATCCGCCGGCAGAATTACGTCGATGCGGCCCGTCTCTCCGGCTTTTCCCACCTGCGCACGATGCTGCGCGAGGTGCTGCCGGCCGCCGCGCCGCTCATCATCACCCTGATGAGCCTGGAGATGGGCATCGCCGTGATCGTCGAGGCAATTCTCAGCTTCGTCGGCATGAGCGTCGAGGCGAGCATCCCGGCCTGGGGCGTCATGATCGCCGATGCGCGCAACTACATGTACCAGTCGGCCTGGGGGCTGATCCTGCCGATCCTCGCCATTGTGACGACCGTGCTGGCGTTCAACCTGCTGGGCGACGGCCTGCGCCGGACCTTCGACGCCCGGCTGCAGCAGCACTGAGGGCGGGCTCGTGTCGCTGCTCGCCCTGAACGATGTCACCGTGACGACCGAGGCCGGCGGGCGGCAGGTCGACGTGCTGCGCGATGTTTCGCTCGCCGTCGGCCGGGGCGAATTGGTCGGCGTGGTCGGCGAATCCGGCGCCGGCAAGTCGATGGTCGGCCGGCTGATCGCCGGTATGTTGCCGAAAAGTTTCGCGGCGAGCGGCGGCAGTGTGACCTTCCGGGACCGCGACCTGCTCGCCATGCCGCCGCGCGAGCGGACCGGCCTGCTCGGCGACGCCATCGCCTTCGTGCCCCAGCATCCGATGACGTCGCTCAATCCCGTCCTGTCGCTCGGCGCCCAGTTCGACGAGCATCTCAAACGCCTCGGCCAGGATGGCAAGGCAGCGCGGCGCGAACGGGCGCTCGCCGCGCTCGATTCCGTGCACCTGCCGCGTCCGGCCGACCTGCTCGGCCGTTTTCCGCACCAGCTGTCCGGCGGCCAGTGCCAGCGCGCGCTGATCGCCATGGCCTTCGCCGGCAAGCCGGACCTGATTATCGCCGACGAGCCGACCACGGCGCTCGACGTCATCACCCAGGCGCGGGTCATGGAACTGATCGACGAATTGCAGCGCGACAGCGAGACCGGCCTGTTGTTCATCACCCACGATCTGCGCCTCGCGGCGGGCCATTGCCAGCGCATCGCCGTGATGTATGCCGGCGAGATCGTCGAGACCGGCCCGGCGGCGGCCTTGCTCGGCGATCCGCTGCATCCCTATACGCGCAGCCTGGTTGCTGCCAATCCCGGCATCGATGGGCCGGTCCGCCGGCTGGCGGCGCTGCCCGACCACATGCCGGGCCTGAGCGGATTCGCCGACCTGCCGGGCTGCCGCTTCGCGCCGCGCTGCCCGGTGCGCGACGAGGTTTGCGCGACGGCCCGCTCGCCGCTCACCGAGGTTGCGCCGGGCCGGTTCGTCCGCAGCGGCGGCGCGTGCCGGCAGGTGAAGACCGGCGCGACGGAGCAGGCGGCTCTGACGGCAGTAACGCTCGATTCGGCCGCCGACCCGATCCTGTCGGTCGACGGGCTGGGCAAGACCTTCCGCTCCGGCCGCGACTGGCTCGGCCGCCGCCGCGCGCCGGTCGTGGCGGTCGACGGCGTCAGTCTCGATATCGCGCCGGGCGAATTCGTCGGGCTGGTCGGCGAGAGCGGCAGCGGGAAGTCCACCGTCGCGCGCCTGCTGCTCGGCCTGGAAACGCCGGACGACGGCCGGATCGTCGTCGACGGGCAGGACATCACCGGCCCGTTCCAGCGCACCGCCAAGCAGCGCATCGCCCTGATCCAGATGATTTTCCAGGACCCGCAATCGGCGCTCAACCCGCGCCAGCGCATCGGCCGGCTGGTGACGCAATCGATGGAGGTGCGCCGCCCGCCGGCGAGCTGGCCGGAGCGGCTGGAGCGCGCGCGCGACCTGCTCGGCCAGACCGGCCTGCCGGAGGATACGATCGGCCGCTATCCGGTGCAGGTCTCCGGCGGCCAGCGCCAGCGGGTCAACATCGCCCGGGCGCTGTGCACCGCGCCCAGGGTGCTGGTCGCCGACGAGATCGTCTCGGGCCTCGACGTGTCGGTGCAGGCCCAGATCCTCAACCTGCTGCTCGACATGCGCGCCCGGATGCATATCTCCATGCTCTTCATCAGCCACGACCTCTCGGTCGTGCGCTACCTGTGCAACCGGGTGGCGATCATGAACCGGGGCCGGATCGTCGAGCAGGGGCCGACGGAAGAGGTCTTCCGCGCGCCGCAGCACGACTACACCAAGGCGCTGCTGGCGGCGGTGCCGTAGGGGCCTCCATCCGCCTCCGGCCGGCGCCCGGCCTACCGGCATCGCCGGCATTTCGGCCGAAGCGCGGACCGGCGCGAAGCGGAAAAATCTTTCGCGCACGGCGGTTTGTTTCAGGCACCGTGCCGGAACATAATCTCCACTCCGCGATCCCTTCGGCAGGCACAGGTCAGGCTCTCCGTTTCGCTCCGGTGGATTTGACGGGCGCGGTTACGGTTTTCGTTTGTGCTCCGGCGCCTCAGTCCGCCAACAACCCCCGCTTCCGGTGCCAGTCCTCGATGGCTTCCTCCGGGTAGCCGTCGAAGTGCCGCTCTTTCGGCCCGGCGTCCGGGACCATTCGGCGCCTGTCTCGGGCGAGCGATGGCAGACCGTTGGCGCCGCGCGGTCGTCGGGCTTCGGGGTTCGGCGGGCTCTATCGGGTGATCATGACCGAGTTTTCGGCGCGTTTCAGCACTTTGAAAGCGATGCTGTTGGAGAAGATCTGGCGCCAGCCGGTCCGTTTCTGGAACCGCGATACGACGATGACGGCGTGCGGCCGGCCCTGGTCCACGATCAGGGGAACGGGTTCTCCGACCAGCGCCGTCGTGCCGGATACAGGGATCCCCGCCTTTTCGATCCGCTCTTTGGCGGTCGCGACGGTCTTCCTCGAATCCGGAATAAATTCCACTGTCCGCGCGACCGACAGCAGGAAGATCGGGGAGGCGCAGCGGTTTGCAATCTCTGCATGCTTTTGCGCCGCGACGATGGAGCCCTCGTAGTTGGCGATGCAGACGAGATGGCCGTCGCCTTCCTCCCGCGCCCTCGTGACGAGAACGGCGCCGGTATGCTCCCGGGCAACCCGTCGTGCAATCTTGCGTGAAACGTAACCCGGTCCGGAGCCTTTTTCTCCTTCCGGCATCCCGACGACCAGCAGGTCGAACCCGCCGAGCTTCGCCTCGTCGAGAATTCCGGCCGCGACGGACGGGGCAATCAGGAGCCGCAGCACGACCGAGCGGCCTTTCGGGCTGGAATAGACGATTGCGTTGTCGCCGAGCGGATCGCCCTGCACGTCGACATGGGCGAACTCCGTCTGCCAGTCCTTGTTCAGCCATCCGAGTTCGACGAGCAGTTCGCGGCCGCGGCGCAGGGCCGTGCCGCCCGGCAATTCAAGGCCCCAGTCGAGAATGTTTTCGCGCACGACCGAGATTTGCATGCCGCCGGTCCGCAGGTCCTGGTCGATGGGCCGGACATAGAGCAGCGTGAGGTCGGCGTCCGTTCCCGAGCCGATGCGCACGGCATGGCGCAGTGCCCGGTAGGAGGCGTCGGTGCCGTCGATGCAGACGAGAATGCTGAACCGCGGCGGGCCGCCGGTTGCGGGAACGTCCTTCGGGCTTTCCGAATCGCGCAGTGCCGGCTCCCCGGTTTCCGGAGTCTTCCGCGATGCTCCGCCCGCCATCCTACAACCCGATCAGGGGCCAGAAAAGGGAAGCCCAGGCAATCAGCAGAACCGTCGACACGATGACCATGCGGTATCCAACGCGGAGAAAATCCGTGGTCTTCAGATAGCCGGATGCGTAGACGATGGTGCAGGCTGGCGTTCCGATGACCGTGAGATAGGCGAAGGCGGAGGAAATGGCGGTGATGAAGCCGATGAGAAGCGGACTTTCGCCGGAAGCCGCCGCCATCTTCAGGGTAATGGGTCCGATGACCGCGACGGCGGCGCCGTTGGACATGGTGTTGGTCACGCCGGTCGTCAGCGCCGATATCGCCGTCCAGAGCGGTATGCCGCCTTCGATGCCCAGGGGGGACAGCAGGTCGAGGAAGTTGTTGGCGACCCAGAGCGCCGCGCCGCTGTCCTTCATCTGGACGCCAAGCGAAATGGCTGCTGCGTAGAGGAGCACGACGCCCCAGTTGACGCCGGAGTTCAGATCCTCCCAGCGCACCAGCCCGATGACCAGAAAGGCGACCGCGCCGAATATCGCGACGGTGCCGAGCCCGAGCGTATCGGAAAAGGTCAGCCAGCCGGACAGGACAGCCGCAAAAGCCGCGATCGAGACCCAGTCGGCCGATTTCATCGGCCCCTCGGCCCTGATCTGCTCCCGCAGCTTGACGACGGCCCGGGAGATGTTCCGATGCTCCGGCTTGAAGGTGTAAAACAGGACCAGCGTAACGAAGGGGAGCTGGATCAGGAATATCGGATAGCAATAGAGCATCCATGTCAGGTAATCGACGAGGAACTTGGCCGTTTCCGGATTTGTCGGATCGAAGAAGAATTCCTTCCAGTAGCCGATCATGATCGCGTTGCGGGCGCCGCCGGACGGCGTCCCGATTCCGGCGATCGAGCAGCCGTAGGAAATCGAAAACAGCAGCACCGCGGCAAGGCCGCGCACTTTCCGCGAATCTTCCGATGTCAGCGTTATGAGCGTGATGGCGACGGGCAGCATCATCGCGGCCACGGTATGCTCGCCGATGAAAGAGGCGAGAATGCCCGAAACGATCGAAATGCCGACGCAGACGTTTACCGTGCGGGTGCCGGTCATGCGGACGATCCAGTAGGCGATCCGCTTGTCCAGCTTTTGCTTGACGACCGCGACCGCCAGCATCAGCGATCCCATGATGAACAGGACGGAATCGCTCATCAGGCTTTCGGCTACGGAGGTCGAATCGATGCCGAGAAGCACGACCTGACCGAGAATGATCATCAGGGCGACCGTGGGCAGCGGCACCGGCTCGGTGACGAACAGGATGATCGCGACGACGGACATCGCAATAAGGATGAGGCCGCGACGGTCCAGCCCCTCCGGCGGCGAAAAGCTCATCAGCACGGCGCCGATCGCCAGCGCAACGAAGAACCAGCGCTTGTCCCAGAGAAAGGCGCCGAAGCCGCGCACCACGGGCGCCCTGTGGCGCTGAGCGGCCTGGCCTAATGTTCTGTCGAGTCTGGCCTGAACCGCAGGATGCATTCAAAGCTCCTTGAATTGGGGCGCGCGCTTGGACGGAGGAGAAATTACGGTCACCGGTACGACATCTCGGAAATCCGTGCAGGGGCACACCGTCACACCCCCGGCGTTTCTCAAAAAATTTTTCCAAAAACGAGAAGCCGCCTCAGTCCGCCAACAACCCCCGCGTCCGGTGCCAGTCCTCGATCGCTTCCTCCGGGTAGACCTCGAAGTGGCGCTCCTCCGCCGAGGCTTCGGGAACCGGGCACCAGCCGGGTTTGGAGCCGAGCATCAGGTGGACGCGCTCGGGCGTCGCCGGCAGTTCGGTGTCGATGGCCGAAGCCAGCGGGTGGACCAGATCCGGCCAGCGCGGATCCCACAGCCAGAGATGGCTGCCGCAGCGCTTGCAGAAATGCCGCATCGCCGTGCTCGTCCGGCCGTCGATCGTCGCCTGGTAGACGGCGAGGTTCCCGCCGCCCTCGATGCGCAGGCTGGGCGTATCGCCCATGATGTTGATGGCGTATCCGCCGCCGCCGGCCGTCTTGCGGCAGATCGAGCAGTAGCAGTAGTTGAACGGGTAGGGCGTGCGGCTCTCGACGCTGAACGTCACGGCGCGGCAATGGCAGGAGCCTTCGAGGAGCATGGCGAAACTTTCCGGTTCGGGCCTTCCGGTCTTCCGGTTCGGGGCAGGGGCAGGTTATAAACGGCTTGCTGACGCGGGCTAGGCGATTTATAAGCGGCCGACGGTCGAACGAACGGGGAACATCATGGCAGGCAGCGTCAACAAGGTCATCATCGTCGGCAACCTGGGGCGCGATCCCGAAGTCCGCACGATGCAGAGCGGTGACAAGGTCGCCAACTTCTCCGTCGCAACCTCCGAACGCTGGAAGGACCGCAACAGCGGCGAGATGCAGGAACGCACCGAGTGGCACCGCGTGGTCATCTTCGGGCGCACCGCCGAAATCGCTGAGCAATATCTGCGCAAGGGCTCGAAGGTCTATATCGAAGGCCAGCTCCAGACCCGCAAATGGGAAGACAACCAGACCGGCCAGGAGCGCTTTACCACCGAAGTCGTGATCCGCCCCTATCGCGGCGAGATGACCATGCTGGACAGCCGGCGCGACGGCGGCGGCATGAGTGAAAGCTACGACCGGGGCGGCTCCTACGAATCCGGCGGCCGCGGCGGCGGATCGGGCGGCGGATCGGGCGGCGGCTACGGCGACCGGCAGCA